>JBJLDS010000001.1:0-63552 GCA_045567035.1 Candidatus Pelagibacter sp.
GCTCTATCAAATATTTCTTTATTTGAAACATCGATCTCATTACCAATTACTTTCTTTATTGAATTTTCAATTTTTTTATCAATTTCTGAAATTTTATAATTTCCTTTTTTTTTTGTTTCAAAAAATTCATGGTATTCTTTTGTCATTGAAAACCAAATTAATGCCTGCATTCTAATTAAAAAACTTGGATGAGTACTCCATAATTGTGAGTCACTTTTACCTAAAGTTTCAAGCTGTCTTAATTGGTCTAAGTATGCAGAAAATTTGAAATTTAAATGTTTTTCATTTAAACCTGAAGCTAGTTTTAAATTAGCTCTTAAAGAAGCTTCTAAATTACCACAAGCTAAAAAACCTATTCTATCAGCACTTATTTCTGCGGCACGACTTAAATTAAGAATATTTAACTTTAAATTTCTATTTTCTTCATTTTGATGATTTGGATATAAAGCATGTTGATATATATAATGCGCAACCTCATGGCCTATCACAAACTCAAGTTCTTTATCACTTAATAAATCAATGAGCTTAGATGTTAATATTATATCAGGTTTTGACGAAACTGACATTAAACTACATGCAGCGTTCGCTTGATAGCTATCAGCTGTTACGAAAAAATTAAATTGATTTTCTATTTCCAGTCTTTTAAAGACAGTGTTTATCGATTTTGTAACATTAGGTAAAATATCTTTAGTAATTCTTATTGAATGAGAGAGTAAATTGGATAAATGGCTTTCATCTAATACCTCTGATTTTTTAAATTTTTTAATATCAATTCCAAATTCGTCTGGGTTATCACTGCTAAACTTATATTTATCAAAAAAATCCATCAACAATTATATTGTTTACGTAAATCAGCAATTATTTTTACCATCTCTTTAGCTCTTTTTTTCCTTTTTAAATCTCTTTGAGTCGTTTGACTATTCCACTTTGTATATTCTTTTCTTAAAACTTTACATTTTTCTTTATCATTCATATTTTCCGTAATACCAAATGTTTCTTCAGATGGTTTTTCTGATAAATCTAATTTACCCACTTTAGCAACAATTTTATTTTTCATATCTTTAAAAGTTTTAAGGTCAATCCCTGTTGTTTTTGCAATTTTATTAATAAATTTTTCCTCTTCTGCAGCTAACTTATCGTCAGAACTTGCAACGTTTAACATAAGCTCTATAGCCAAATATTTCTGACCTTTGCTAGCTTTGTCATTAAATTCAGAGACAAGTTTTGAAATAGAAATTTTTTTACTTTTAGCCTCTTTATATGTTTCTTTAATAAATTTTGAAAAATGTTTCTTTTTTTCTTCCGCTTTATCTTCTTCAAGCTCTAGTGTTAAACTTTTAGCCCAGTTTTTTATTACATTTAGTTCTTTTTGATCCAGATGGCTATCTGCTGCAGCCATACACATTGCTAGCTTGATTGTTAAGTCCTCAACTTTAGATTTATTGGCTATTTCTTCCATGTAGCCAATTTCTTTTGTTGTAAAATTATAAAAATCAAATGCATTATAATGAATTTTATCTAAATTATCATGTCCTCCATGAGTTACTGTTGCGTCAGTATCGCAAGCTGTAAAATTGAATTTTAATTTTCGTTTTCCTTTTTTAGGAGGTAATATTAATTCTTTTGGAATATAAATAAAATTAAACCAATCAGGAAAATAAGTATCTGAACTAGTTTCATATGTAGTGCTGAGACTAAAGACTCTATTCCCTGGTTCTGAAAATGATGGATGAGCTGACAAAACTGGAAGACCAAATTCATCATCACTTAAATCAGTGTTATCATGTATTGTTAGAAATATTTTTGTTTTGTTTTCATTAGGATTTCCAAATAGTCCTTTAACTTTAACAGCTAAACATTTTACATTGGGTAAACCTCTATCTTTTGGAGGAATTTCTTCAGAAACTTTTAGCTGAAGTTTTATTTTATCAAAAATTTCTTTTCTAGCTTCATATGTTTGTTCTTCATCAGATTTACTAAAAATGCTAAATAATACCCATCCAATAACAATAAATACCCATATTAATCCACCATCCATAATTACTCCTATTCTATATCAAAATCTAAATTATCTTTTAATTCTTTGAAATCTTTTGATGTACCAGGTTTAAGATTAAGCTCTTGCTTTTTTTTTGATTTAACTTCTTCAAAAATGCAATGCATGCTTCCATTTAAATCGTAGGAATAAGTTACTTTAAATGGATCTCCCTGCTTTGCGCCTTTTCTTAATTCAAGAGGTTCATTTGCTATAACATTAATAAACTCAACATCTTCTTCTTCACCTTCACTTTGAGTTACGGAACAATCAATTTTTTTTTGATCGTCAACTAATACCTGGTAATTTTTGGTTATTGAACATGGTAACTTAGTATCCCTTGGAATAACAACATCATTAATTTCTACATATCTGTCCTTTTCAGTATGTTTGGTTATTATTAAAGTGCCCATATAAAAATTACAAACATCATTCAACTCGACTTTTGAAACAGCTTTTTTTTGAGCAGAATTTAATTTATCTTTATTTTGTATACCTGCGTATATAGCTGCGCCACAGGCAACAGCCTCATCAACATTTACTCCTTTTATGGGAGCTTTTTTCATAATTTTTTTTATTATTTCAGTTACAATTGGTATTCTTGTACTGCCACCAACTAATAAGGTTTGATGAATATTTGATGCTTTTAATTCAGCTCTATCTAGAGCTTCCTCCATAAGCATTTTTATTTTTTCCAAATAAGTATCTACTGAATTTTCAAATTCATTTCTAGATATATCAATTTTTACTGGTCCTTTAGGTCCTTCAATAATTTCTGATACCTTGTCTTTTGTTGAAAGAAGTTTTTTAATTTTTTCTGCTACTCCAAAAAAAGATCTATCTTTGGTATCTATTCCTTTACCTTTTGATTTTTTATATTTTTTGTCAATTAAATTTAAAATTTCTCTATCAAAATCTTGGCCCCCTAATTCCTTATCACCAACAGAGGTTATAACGTCAACTTTTTTACCTTTAACGGCAGCTATGGTTATGTCAAAAGTTCCCCCACCTAAATCAAATATAAGCACTCTACCATTGAGAGATATTCCTGGAAGGTTTGAGTAGTGTAAGACAGCTGCTGTAGGTTCATTTATCAATTCAACATCTAACTTTGACAATTTTGCCGCCTCTAAAGTTGCTGATCTAGCTCTTTCTGCAAAAAGAGCTGGCACCGTAATCACAGCTTTTTTAACGCCTGAAGTATAATCTTTGAGTTTTGACAATATTAAAGAAGATATTTGAGATGGAGTATATCCTTTTATTTTTCCATCATCTTCTTTAAATTCACCATTTGATAAAGAGTAAATTACCTCATTTTCCATTTCTCTTTTAACTTCAAAAACAACTTTTTTAGGGCTAGTCACTGAAGCGTCTCTAGCTTTTTCTCCAACAATCACTTTATCCTTGCCAAAATAAACTGCAGATCGTGTTATTCTATTTCCACTTTCTGGATCCGATAATACTTCTGGATTTCCCAAATCGTCTAATTCAGCTATCGCTGAGAATGTAGTTCCCAAATCTATTCCAACAACCTTAGTCATGTTTCTTATTTATCAATCCTATCGTCTTTATTTTGAAATTCATAGACTCTAACTAAAGCCTTTTTGATATAAATAACGTTATTTTCAGTAGTTTTTATTCTATATCCTTTTCTTAAAATAGAAGCGATAAAATTATTTTTATTTTGATCATTGGTAACTTCAGTAACAACATCGACCTCACAACTATGATCATCTAAACTAGAAGTATTTACTTTGGGTTCAAAACTTTCTATTCCTGAATTATTTAAAACTATTAATAACTTTTCCTTTGTTGTCAAAAAATATGATTTTGAAACTTCATCTGTAAAATGAATTTTTTTTTCAGCTTTTTCAATAAATTCAATTGTTTCAATAACACCATCAATAATTGATTTATTTCTATTGTAATCATACCCCTTTTTGTATTCTTTAAGTTCATCATTTTTTTCTCTAGCCACTTTTTCAAATGGTTTAATTTTTTCATCTACTTCTTGGATAATTGATTTTGCATCTTTATATTGATTATTAAGGTAATTTATCAGTTCTTCATTGTTTTTTTTATTTTCTTTTATAAAATTTTCAATTTTTGAACTTGTTTCTTTTGGAAATTCGATAAGATTAATACTATTTTTATCTGAACTTTTTATTTTTAAATAAAACTTGAAAAATAATACTAGTGATAATATCAATAAAATTAACAAACAGGCATAAATTGATATATGTAACAAATTCATATAGTTTAATTTTAAATGATTAAACCATATAGATTTATAGCTTGTCTACTAGTAATTTTTTAAATTAGAAATTGCCTCTATTCTTTTAGGTCCTACTCCACAACAACCACCTATAATTTGTGCACCTACATCTATCCAAGATTTGGCCTCCGCACAATATTGATTAGGTGATATTTCTTCCTCCATAAAATTCCAAGTTGGTTTTTCAAAGTATCCAACGTTTGGGTAAGCTCCTATGATACCATCAAAATTATACTTTAACTCAGTTAAAGCTCTTTTCATAATTGTCATATCTGTATGAGCTATTAATATCGGTCCTTTGTGAATTTTTTTAATTGTCTGAATTGAATCTGTAAAATCATTATATAAAAATGATTTAGTATTCTTTTCTATGCTCTCTTGATAACCAAGCATTAATTTATCAGTTTTTTTATCTAACGCACATGAAATAGATAACCAAACTGGTAAATTTGTATCTAGTGAGCATTTCACTAAAGTTTCTACTGTCTTTAATGCTGAAGACATAGCCTCTAAAATTAAAAAATCTGCCCCTGCATCTGATAAAATTTTTATCTGTTCTTTAAAACCTGGTATTAATTCATCTTCACTGAGCCTGTCCCAACTTCCATAAGTTGAAACTGAACCTGCAACAGAAATATTTTGCTTTGAGTTTTCAGCAACTGACTTAGCTAACCTTACACCTTTGGCATTCCATTCATCTATGAATTCACTATATCCATGTTCTCTCATAGAAATTGGGGGTGTTGCATATGTATTAGCTGTAATAATATCTGCTCCAGATGAAATATAACTTTCATGAACTTTTTTAACCAACTCTGGATTATCTATTGTACATTTACCAGCCCATAAACCTTTATCCATAGGTGCACCTAATTTTTGAAGTTCACCACCTATTCCACCATCTAAAATTATTATTCCATTATTCTTTAAACGGTCTTCTATTTCTTTATAAGACATTAAATTAATTATTTATTATTTGTATAAGTGCAAATTTTATTTCCATCTAAGTCACGAATATAAGAATAGTAAACTCCAGATCCTTCAGGTCTCTCTCCACCCGAACCTTCGCTTGTTGCGCCTAACTTTAATGCAATTTCATGAAATTTATCAACATCTAATCTTGAATTAACCAAGAAAGATACTTGGGATCCATTGCCCACGCTTGCTTCTTTTTTATTAAATGGTTTTGTAACATAAAACTCTACTCTATCAGGACCATCTTTCTGTGAGTAACCAGCACAAACTTCATCTTTTTCAATTCTTGCTAAACCTATTATTGCTAATAATTCATCATAAAATTTTATTGATTGATCTAAATTATTGGTGCCAACCATTACATATCCTATCATTTTATATCCTTATCTTTAAAGTTTAATATTTCTATATATATTATTTAATTTAAATATTTAAATGAAAATATTAATTTATAATTCAGGTGGTGGAATTGGTGATAGTATTCAATTATTTGATATTTTAAATAGTATAAAAAAAAAATTTATCACTTCGGAAATTTATTATTTAACAGCTCATGACAATCATTTTAATAATAAACTTAAGGATTTTAGAATAAGTTTAAAAAACCTGAAAGTAAATGTAAAATACTTTGGATTCAGGTTACATCATTTCTTTTCAATAAATAAGATTATTAAAGAAAATTCAATAGATGAATTTGATCTTATAATTGATTTACAATCTAAATTAAGAAATACATTAATCTTAAAAAAATTTCCTCACAAATTTTTTTATTCATCAACTTTCAATTTTAAATTTTGTAATATTGAAAAAAATTATATTTCACCTAAATACGACCAAAAAAATATAATTTCAAATTTAGAAAAAATGCTCGATGAAGAAATAACATTTAGTAAATATGATATTAATTCTATTGATAATAAATATTTTGAAGAAGCAAAAAATCTCTTACCTGATAATAACTATATTGGGTTTTCAATAACTCAAGGAAATGAATATAGAAAAAAAAGTTGGTCAATTGAAAATTTTATAAATTTATCTAATGAATTGTATAAGAAAAATAAAAAGTCAGTTTATTTTATAGAAAAAGAAAATTCTGAATTAATTAATAAAGTAAAAAATGAAGTGAAAGGAGTTTTGTTTCCTGAGCATAATTCAAGTCTATCTGGACCACCATTAGTTACAGCTCTTTCTACAAGATTAGAAAAAGCTATATCAATTGATAATGGAATAATGCACATGATTGGGTTGGCCAACATACCAATGATAGTTTTGTTCGGGCCAACAAATTCTAAAAAATTTGCACCTAAGATTAATGATATAAAAATTTTAGATAGTAAAGAAATGTATGGGTCTAAAGATATTTTAAAAATTACTGAAAAAGATGTTTTAGATTTGATTTAAAGCTTTAATTAAATATTTTTCGTTAAGTTTGCAATCTTTGTATCCTTTTTTTATAACATTAAAGTACCTTTCTGTTGGGTACATAAATAAAGTTTTATTTACCATCTCATAAAACATGACTTTTTTATTATTTAGAATAAAAAATGATTTTTTATACAAGATTGGATAGTCTTCATATAAATCAAGTTTTTTTTCATCACTTTTTGATATTTCAAAAATTGCTCCAGGAACTTCAAATTTAAGATTTTTTTCAATATCTGCAGCTCTGTAGATACTTCTAAAAGTTAACTTGTAATTTTTAAGAATAAATTTTTTTATAAATAATGAATCTTTACATCTTCTCTTCATTTGAAAATGATTTAAATTACTTCCGTAAGCAAAATATAGCATTAATAATTTTGTACAATTTCAATTTTTTTGTCTTTAACAAAATTTAATATCTGCGAATTACATATATCTAATTTTGTTTTATCATCTGATCTTAAAACAATTGATACCCCAAGTTTACCAGCTCTAAAAAAAGGATAACTACCTATATCAACTTCAGTATTGTTTTTTTGAACATCAGATAAAGATTTTGCTATTTCACTTTCAACAGTGTTCAAATTTATTGTATGACTTAATATAGGTTTTCCTCCTGTTAATTTATGACTAATTCCACCTAACATGGATTTTAAAATTGAAGGCACTCCTGGTAAACAAAAAACATTTTCTACACTAAATCCTGGAGCTCCACTTGAAGGATTTAAAATCAATTCAGCATCAATAGGCATGCATGCCATTTTTTGTCTACCTTCAGTAAATTTTCCAGGATCGTAATATTTTTCAAGAATTTTATATGCTTCTTTATGGGATCCATATTCCATGCTAAATGCTTTAGAAATAGATTCAGCTGTTATATCATCATGAGTTGGACCAATACCGCCTGATGTAAAAACATACGAAAATTTATTTCTCAGTTCATTAACTGTGTCTATAATTGTCTTTTCTATGTCGGGAATTGTTCTAACCTCCTCAACTTTAATTCCTAAAGAATTCAACCACAAAGAAATAGTGCCAGTATTAGTATCTTGAGTTCTACCCGACAATATTTCATTACCAATTATAATGATTGAGGCATTTACTTTGTTAATTTTATTCATTATTAAATATAATACTTTATTTTAAAAAATTTATGCAAGATACTTATAAAGAGCTGTTTAGTAAAATGAAAATAGCAGGAAATTTAGCTGCTAGAACATTGGATATGATAACTGATTTTATTAAACCTGGTGTTTCAACTGACTTCTTAGATAAGACTTGCTACGAATATATTAGGGATAATAATGGATACTCTGCCCCATTATTTTATAGAGGTTTTAAAAAATCTCTATGTACTTCTTTAAATCATGTTGTTTGTCATGGTATTCCGTCAGATAGAATTCTTGAAGAAAATGATATTTTAAATATAGATGTTACTGCAATTATTGATGATCATCATGGTGATACTAGCAGAATGTTTTGCTTAGGAAACACACCTATCAAAGCAAAAAACTTAATTAATGTAACTTATGAATCAATGATGAAAGCAATTAAAATTCTGAAACCTGGAGTAAAACTTGGAGATATTGGTTATGAGATCCAATCATATGTTGAAAAAGAGGGTTTTTCAGTTGTAAGAGATTTTTGTGGCCATGGAATCAACACAGTTTTCCATCAGTATCCAAATATTCTCCATTATGGAAAAAAAAATACAGGTGCAGAACTTGAGCCTGGAATGACATTTACAATTGAACCTATGATAAACGCAGGAAAATATGATGTAAAAATGTTAGACGACGGGTGGACAGCTGTAACTAAAGATAAATCATTGTCAGCACAGTTTGAACATACTGTAGGAATTACAGAAAATGGTTATGAAATATTCACAGAATCTGTTAAAGGTTATTCTAAGCCTCCATACTAATGATATCTAGATATTCAAGAAAAGAACTAACAAATATTTGGTCAGAGGAAAATAAATACAAAATTTGGCTTGATGTTGAAATAGCTGCAGCTGAAGCTATGGAAAAACTTGGACATATACCAAGAGGAGTTTCTTTTGTTGTAAAAAAGAAAGCTAAAATTAATGTAAAAAGAATCCATCAAATAGAAAGTCAGGTAAAACATGACATTATTGCTTTTTTAACTTCAATCACAGAAAAAGCCGGGATAAGAGCTAGATATCTCCATCAAGGGATGACTTCTTCAGATGTTTTGGATACTAGCTTTAATATTCAATTAGTACAGTCAGGAAAAATAATTCTAAAAAATTTAGATCAAATTCTTAAAGTTCTTAAAAAACAAGCTAGAAAATATAAATTTACTCCTTGTATGGGGAGAAGTCATGGTATTCATGCTGAACCAATAACTTTTGGTTTAAAATTAGCATCTTTTTATGAGGAATTTAAAAGAAATAGAAAAAGATTAGTAGATGCGATTAATGAAGTATCTACGTGTGCAATATCAGGCGCCGTTGGAACTTTTGCAAATATAAATCCTAATGTAGAAAAACATGTCGCAAAAAAATTAGGTTTAAAAGTTGAACCTATTTCTACTCAAGTTATTCCTAGAGATCGTCATGCTTTTTATTTTTCAGTACTTGGTATAATTGCAGGTTCAATTGAAAGGATTGCAATAGAAATAAGACATTTACAAAGAACAGAAGTTTACGAATTACAAGAATACTTCTCTAAAAACCAAAAAGGTTCTTCAGCTATGCCTCATAAGAAAAATCCAATATTAAGTGAAAATCTCACAGGCCTAGCAAGAATTGTTAGAAGTGCAGTCATTCCTGCACTTGAAAACATAGCCTTATGGCATGAAAGAGATATTTCACATTCTAGTGTTGAGAGAAACATTGGACCTGATGCAAATATCACAATTGATTTTGCTTTAGTTAGGTTATCAAACCTTTTAGAAAATATGATTGTATATCCAAAAAGAATGTTAGAAAATTTAAACATCACCAAAGGATTAATTTTCTCTCAAGAGTTGATGCTTGAATTAACAAAAACTGGGTTAAGTAGAGAAAAATCTTATAAAATGGTTCAAAGTTACGCAAAAAAATGTTTTGCTGAAAATTTGGATTTATTTAAAGTCATTCAGTCTGACAGATATATAATGAACAATATTTCACAGAAAAAATTAAAATCTATTTTTAGTTATTCAAAACATTTTAAAAATGTAAATTTAATCTTTAGAAGAGTATTTAAGTAATGAAAAAAGGGAAAAAATTATACGAAGGAAAAGCCAAAATTGTATATGCTACAAATGATAAAAGTTTAGGCATCCAACACTTTAAAGATAGTGCAACTGCATTTAATAATAAAAAAAAAAGCAACTATTGATGGAAAGGGTATTTTAAATAACAGAATTTCAGAGCATATATTGAGTAATTTAAGTGAGATTGGAATTAAAAATCATCTAGTAAAAAGATTAAATATGCGAGAACAATTAATAAAATTGGTAGAAATTATTCCTATTGAATTTATTGTTAGGAATGTTGCCACTGGATCTCTTACAAAAAGATTGGGTATTGAGGATGGTACAGAACTAAGAAAGCCCTTAATTGAATTTTGTTTAAAGAATGATGAATTGGGAGATCCCTTGATTTCAAAAGAACATATATTTGCTTTTGAATGGGCTAGCAAAAAAGAAATAGATAAAATCGAGGGAAATTTACATAGAATGAATGATTTTATGATTGGTATGTTCAGAGGTGTTGGTATTAAGTTAATTGATTTTAAAGTTGAATTTGGAAGATTAAAAAATAGCTCAAGAAATGAGATAATTCTAGCTGATGAAATTAGTCCTGACACATGTAGACTTTGGGATATGAAATCTGAAAAAAAACTTGATAAAGATAGGTTTAGACAAAATTTAGGTAATTTAATTGATGCATATCAAGACGTTGCAAGAAGATTGGGAATACTTCATGAAAATTCTAACATTAGACCTTTAAAATTTCCCAAACCCAAAGCAGTTAAAATCAAAAGGAATAAATGAAGATAAAAGTAATAGTAACATTAAAAAATGGAGTTCTTGATCCTCAGGGAAAAGCTATACAACAAACATTAAATGGAATGGGTTTTTCAGATGTAAATGAAGTAAGGCAAGGTAAATATTTTGATATTGAAGTTAATGAAAAAGACGAACAAAAAGCAAAAATAAAAGTTGAAGATATGTGTAAACAACTTTTAGCCAATCTAGTAATCGAAAACTACAAAATAATTTAATAAATTATGAAGTCTTCAGTAATTATTTTTCCAGGTTCAAACTGTGATAGAGATATGGATGTAGCGCTAAATAAATTTGGTTTTAAAAATAAAATGGTTTGGCACGATGATATTGATTTACCAAAAAGCGATTTAATTGTATTACCTGGAGGTTTCTCTTATGGAGATTATCTAAGATGTGGAAGTATAGCTGGTAAATCAAGAATAATTCAATCAGTAATAGACTTTGCTAATTCAGGTGGATTAGTTTTGGGAATTTGTAATGGTTTTCAAATATTAACTGAAACTGGACTGCTGTCTGGTGTTCTACAACAAAATAAAAATTTGGAATTTATTTGTAAAAACGTATTTGTGAAGATTGGTGATCAAAAAAATAAATACTTTAAAAACATAAAAAAAGAAATTTTGGAGCTGCATATAGCTCATAATGAGGGTAATTATTTTTGTACATCAGATGAACTTAAATCAATTAAAGATAATTCACAAATAGCAGTAATATATTGTGATGCAAATGGTAAAAGTAATGAAGTTAGCAATCCCAATGGTGCCTTGAATAATATTGCAGGTATTTTTAATAAGAAAAAAAATATATTAGGTATGATGCCTCATCCTGAAAGAATGATTGATAAATATTTATCAGGAGAGGATGGTTCAATTTTTTTTGAAAATCTTCTAGATAATTTAAAATGACAAAAGTAAATGAGAAAATTGCAATAGATCACGGTCTTAAAGCTGATGAATATAAAAAAATTTGTGAACTTCTTAATCGGATTCCAAATATTACCGAGCTTGCAATATTTTCAGCAATGTGGAATGAGCATTGCTCTTATAAATCATCAAGAAAACATTTGAAAAATTTACACACGACTGGTGAGAAAGTAATTCAAGGACCTGGTGAAAATGCTGGGGTAATTGATATTGGAGATGAAGACGCAATAGTATTTAAAATTGAAAGTCACAATCACCCATCCTTTATAGAGCCTTATCAAGGAGCTGCTACTGGTGTGGGAGGTATAATGAGAGATGTATTTACTATGGGCGCAAGGCCAATTGCAAATTTAAATTCGATACATTTTGGATCTCCTCAGCATAAGAAAACTAAAAACCTTTTAAGAGGTGTAGTTAAGGGGATTGGCGGTTATGGAAACTGTATTGGTGTTCCTACAATAGGTGGTCAAACATCTTTTGATGAGTCTTATAATGGAAATATCCTTGTAAACGCAATGACATTAGGGTTGGTAAATAAAAACAAAATTTTTTATTCCAAGGCTGCTGGAATTAATAAACCTGTAATTTATGTTGGATCAAAAACTGGTAGAGATGGAATACATGGAGCGAGCATGGCGTCAGCAGTATTTGATGACCAAATTGAAGAAAAAAAACCAACAGTTCAGGTTGGAGATCCTTTTACAGAAAAACTTCTTTTGGAAGCATGTCTTGAATTAATGGCTGAAGATTCAATAATAGCAATTCAAGATATGGGAGCTGCTGGCTTAACATCCTCAAGTGTTGAAATGGCTTCTAAGGGAAAATTAGGAATTGAATTAAATCTTAACAAGGTTCCTTGTAGAGAGCAGGAAATGACTCCTTATGAAATAATGTTATCGGAAAGCCAAGAGCGGATGCTTATGGTCTTAGAGAACGGACAAGAAGAAAAAGCAAAAAAAATTTTTGATAAATGGAACTTAGATTTTGCGGTGATAGGTAAAACTACAAACAGTAAAAATATTGTAATAAATTTTAATAATGAAAAAGTTGCAGAAATCCCTCTTGACTTTTTAGCAGAAAACGCACCACTTTATGACAGAAAATGGAAAAAAACTAAACTTCCACAAAAAATTAATTTTAAAAACCAAGATTTTAAATCTTTAAAATTAAAAGATTGTTTAATTAAAATTCTTAATAATGCAAATATCGCAGACAAGGAATGGGTATGGGATCAATATGATCATACTGTAATGGGAGATACTATTCAAAAACCAGGTGGAGACGCAGGTGTAGTAAGAATACATGGTACTAAAAAAGCAGTTGCAGCATCGGTGGACTCGTCTGCTACATATTGTTATGCACATCCATTAACAGGTGGTAAACAAATTGTCTGTGAAAGCTGGAGAAACTTGATCTCTGTAGGCGCTGAACCAATTGCTATAACTAATTGTTTAAATTTTGGAAACCCTGAAAAAGAAAAAAACATGGGTGAGTTTGTTGAGTGTGTTCAGGGAATAAATGAAGCAAGCAAATTTCTTAACTTTCCAGTAGTTTCTGGAAATGTATCATTCTACAACGAGACAAAAGATAAGGGTATAAAACCCACACCATCAATCGGTGGAGTTGGTTTAATTAAGAATTATGAAAATATGATTTCAATGGATTTAAAAAAAGAAGGAAACATTATTCTTGTCATTGGAAAAACAGAAGGACATTTAGATCAAAGTGTATTTGCAAGAGAAATTTTTAATGAAAAAAAAGGTCCCCCACCTGAAATTAACTTATTTAATGAAAAAAATAATGGCTTAGCAATTATAAAAATAATCAATGAAAAATTAATAGAAAGTTGTCATGATATTTCTTTAGGAGGTATTTTAATTGCAATTAGCAAGATGTGTCTAAAGGGTAATAAAGGAGTAAAAATGAATAAACCAAAATATTTAATAAATACATATGAATATTTATTCAGTGAAGATCAAGGTAGATATTTAATTGAAGTCAGTAAAAATAAATTGAAAAAAGTAGAAGAATTGTTAGATGAAAATTCAATACATTATGAACAATTAGGATATGTTATTAAAGAAAAAATTGAATTTTCTGAAAAGTCAAATATTTCTATTGACGAATTAAAAAAGAGTAATAAAAAATGGTTAAAACAATATATGGTAAATTAATATGTCTATGGACCTTAAAGAAATAGAAAATTTAATTAAAGAGGCATTACCTGGCGCACAGGTTGAAATTCGGGACTTAGCTGGTGATGGGAATCACTACTCTGCGACAGTTATATCGTCTGAATTTTCAGGAAAAACTAAAATTCAACAACATAAAATGGTATACAATTCTCTTAAGGGTAAAATGGGAAACGAGTTACACGCACTTGCAATTACAACAAAGGAAGACAATGGATCAAAAAATTAAAGACGCAATCACTAATGAGATAGATGTTAATGATGTATGTTTGTTTATGAAAGGAACACCTGATGCTCCTCAATGTGGTTTTTCTATGACTACAGCAAATATTTTAAAAATTCTGAACGTAAAATTTAAAGGGATAAATGTGCTTGAAAGTCCTGAAATGAGAAACGGTATTAAAGAGTTTAGTGACTGGCCAACTATACCTCAACTATACATTAAAAAAGAATTTATTGGTGGCTGTGATATTATACAAGAAATGTACAAAAGTGGTGAGCTGGCAAAAGTATTAGAGAGTAAAAATATTGCTTTTGAAAAGAAAAACTAATTATCTTGAATAATATTCAATAACCAAATTTGGTTCCATTACAACTGGGTACGGAACTTCCTCAAATTTTGGAGTTCTAACAAACTTAACTTTTTTATTTTTTTCATCTAGTTGAAGATATTCTGGAACATCTCTTTCTTTGTTTGCCATAGCTACTTCAATAAATTCAAGTTTTTTAGATTTTTCAGAAATTTCAATCATTTCATCTTCTTTAAGTTGATAACTAGAAATATTAACTTTTTTACCGTTTACTTTAACATGGCCATGATTGATTAGTTGTCTTGCAGAAAAAATTGTTGTTGTGAATTTAGATCTATAAACAACTGCATCTAATCTTCTTTCTAATAATCCAATTAGATTTTCAGCTGTATCACCCTTTTTCATGATGGCCTTTTTGTAAATATTTCTAAATTGTCTCTCATTTATATTGCCGTAGTATGATTTTAACTTCTGCTTAGCTTGCAACTGTATTCCAAAATCAGAGGGTTTAGAGCTTTTTGTTTGACCGTGTTGTCCTGGAGGATAAGCTCTTGAATTAAATGGACTCTTTGGACGTCCCCAAAGATTAACTTTCAATCTTCTATCAACTTTATGTTTAGAGTTTAACCGCTTTGTCATTTAGTAGTTGGGGTTATAAACATCTTGATGATTATGTCAATTAACCTTTTTTTTTAAAAATTGGGCAAATACACTTGATAAAATGCGTATTTCCTTTTCAGACAATTGCATTTTATAAAATATAGACCTAAGGTTTTCCAACATAATTGGCTTTTTTTCAGCTGGTTTAAAAAACTTTATTTGTTCAAGATTATCAATAACAAATGAAGCTAATCGATGAATATTCTTTTTACTTGCATCGTCAATTTTTTTTGATTTTGAAAAATTTTGAACATTTAAGTTTATTATGGATGATACAATCTGAGCAATAATTATTACACTATGGGATAAATTTAATGATCTAAATTTATCATTGGTGGGAATATTAAGTGTATAATTTGCATAACTAATCTCATTGTTGGTTAGTCCAGATGCCTCCGAACCAAATACAAATCCTATTTTTTTATTAAAATTTAATTTTTTTAAATCTGAAATTTGTAAATGTTTAATATTTTTATTTCTAAATCTTGCAGTTGTAGCTATTAAATAATCAAGTTTTTTTACAACTGGTTCTAAAGTTTTGTAAACTTTTGATTTCCTAATAATATCTTTTGCTCCTACAGATGTAGCTAATATTTTATCATTTGGATATAAAGGTTTTGGATCAATAATAATTAATTTATGGAAATTAAAATTTTTGATAGCTCTTGCTGTGGAACCAATATTTTCTGATAATTGCGGTTTATGTAATATAAATGAAATATTTTTATTCTTCATCAATCTAAGCCATGATTTTTGTTATAATTAGAAACATCTGAAATGAATTGCTTTTTAATGCCACTTTTATTTTGCCAGATAGATACTTTTAGTGGAAAACATTTGGCCTGGTCACTGGAATGACTTTCACTACAGTCTCCTCCAGGACAAGCAGATAGAATGCCTAAAATATTTGTTTCAGCATAAAATTCTAAATAATCACCTTTACGTGATGGACTCGCTTTCATAAAATATTGCTTTGTATCATTTGTAAATCCTGTGCACATGAATACATTTAGCACATCATGTATTAAGTTTTCCGCTTTATTCATATCAATGCCTTTTTCTTTAATTAACGCTCTTAATAAATTTGAATGACAACAATAATGATAATCATCTCCGGATAGTAATTTTAGCGTATAAGGATCACACCTAGTGCCAATCACATCATGTACAGATGCTCCATCATTATCATAACCATACCAATCTAAACTATCCCAGGAAATTGTTGCCATAGATCTTAAATAGGGAAAATTACTATACATTCTATCACCAACAGATAAATGAGTTCCATAAAGAGCTCTAGTTTTACCTGAGTAAAACTTTTCATTTAAATTATCAGCATTAAATAAATTTAAATCACCTACTTGACTTCCTTCAAAACATTCGATTCTAAAAAATTGACCCGCGTTTACTGTAAAGCATTTTGCGTCTCTTGGTGGGATTATAATTTCATTAATCAAGTCAATTTTTTTTCTTTCCTCTAGTAAAATTTTCAAGTTATTATTTTTTTTCTTTTCTACCGGATAAGATATTACTAGATCTTTATTTGTTCTATCTAGTGCATCGAGTGGTTTTTTTGAAAATTTATTGATTTTCATTAATTTGAAGTGCTAGCAGGAGCTTTGTCCTTAAATAGCTTATAATCCAAACTATCAATTAAAGCCTTAAATGAAGCTTCAATAATATTTGTTGATACACCAATAGTAAACCAATTTTTGCCTTTTGAATCTGTGCTTTCTATTGAAACTCTTGTTACCGCTTCTGTTCCAGTGTTAAGAATTCGAACTTTATAGTCTACTAACTTTAAGTCTTTTAAATATGATGAGTACTTAGCTAGTCTATCAACATTATTTCTAATTGCATTATCTAGTGCATTAACTGGGCCATTACCTTCGCCAGTACAAATAATTTTTTCTCCATCAACTTCTAGCTCAGCTTTTGCTGAAGAAATTATTTCACTTTTATTATTTTTTTTAACGGTAACATCATATTGGTTAATAGAGATGTATCTTGGTATTTTTGCAATAATTCTTCTAGCTAACAATTCAAATGATGCATCAGCACCATCATAACTATAGCCTATAAATTCTCTATCCTTAACCTCTTCTAAAAGTTTTTTAATTTTAGGATTGTCTTCTTCAATTTCTATTCCAATAGTTTTTAACCTAGATAATATATTTGATTTACCAGATTGATCAGAAACAATAATATTTCTGTGATTACCTACCTCTTCTGGTTTTATATGCTCATATGTTTTGGGATCCTTTTGAACAGCTGATACATGTAGGCCTCCTTTGTGTGAAAAGGCAGCAGCTCCAACATAAGGCAAATGCTTATTAGGTTTTCTATTTAAAATTTCATCTAAAAGTCTAGAACATTGTGTTATATTTTTTATATTATTATTTTTAATATTGGTTTCAAATAATTTTGAGAAATTTTCTTTTAGGTGGAGTGTTGGAATTATTGACATTAAATTTGCATTTCCACATCTTTCACCTAATCCATTTATTGTTCCTTGTATTTGTCTTACACCAGAATGAACTGCTGCTAATGAGTTAGCAACTGCATTTCCAGTATCATTATGGGCATGAATACCAAGATTTTTACCTGGAACATGATTTGTGACCTCAGAAACTATTTCAGATATCTCGTTTGGTAATGTTCCTCCATTAGTGTCACAAAGAACAACCCATCTAGCTCCATTGTCATATGCTGCCTTTATACATTCTAAAGAATATTTTGGATTATTTTTATATCCATCAAAAAAATGTTCAGCATCAAACATAAAATCTTTTTTTTCTTTCACAAAATGTTTTGTACTATCAACTATGTTTTTTAAATTTTCTTCATTTGTAATTTCTAATGCTACATCAACATGAAAATCCCATGCTTTACCAACTAGACATACTGCTCTAGTATTGCAATTTGATATAGCTGCAATACCTGGATCATTTTCAGCACTTCTACCAGTTTTTTTTGTCATTCCAAAAGCAGTTAAAATAGAATTTTTTAGATTTAAATCTTTCTGAAAAAATTCAGTATCAGTTGGGTTAGCTCCAGGCCATCCCCCTTCTATATAATCCACTCCTAGACTGTCTAGTGCTGAAGCAATTTTAAGTTTATCATCAATTGAGAAATCAACACCTTGAGTTTGTGCTCCATCTCTTAATGTTGTGTCAAATATATATACTTTTTCTTTGGTCATTTAAATTTCCAGGACGTTTTACCATCTTTATCCTCAATTAAAATACCTTTGTCAGAAAGTTCATCTCTAATTTTGTCAGCTTTACCAAAATCTTTATTGGTTCTAGCTATTTCTCGAGCCTCAATCATGGATAAAATATCCTCTTCTGATATTCCTACTAAAGATTTTTTAAAATTTTCCCATTCTTTAGCATTGGTGTTCAATAGACCAATAAATTGACACGCTGTTGTAAAAATCTCTTTGTCACTATGCTCACCATTAACCGCTTTATCAAAAAGTTTATGCAAATTGGTTATATAAGCTGGTGTATTTAAATCATCATATAGTGGTAATAAATCATTCGTAGAAATAAGAGTTTTAGAATTAGTCTCAACATAACATTGGTACCATTTATTTAATGTCTTTTCACTTTCATCCAACAACTTATTACTCCAATCTAAGGGTTGTTTATAATGTGTTGATAACAGAGCTAGTCTTAGAACTTGTCCACTAATTTTTTTTTTAAAATCCTTTATTTTAAGAATATTTCCTTGAGACTTAGACATTTTTTCTTTGGATATAGTTATAAATCCGTTATGAACCCAATAATTAGCAAATCCATCTGTATCATTAGCACATACTGATTGTGCTATCTCGTTTTCATGATGTGGAAAAATTAAATCTCTTCCACCTCCATGAATATCAAATTTTTCACCTAAATATTTTTTGGACATAACTGAGCATTCTAAATGCCAACCAGGTCTACCAGGTCCCCAAGGTGAATCCCAAGATGGTTCGTTATTATTTGATGGTTTCCATAAAACAAAATCTTCATTACTTATTTTATTATCAGATACCTCAACCCTTGAACCGGCAATTAATTCATCAATATTTCTATTTGATAATTTTCCATAATCTTTAAATTTTTTAATTTCAAAATAAACATGTTTTTTATTTAAGTAAGCATATTTTTTATTTATTAAATCATTAATCATTTCAATCATCAACGAAACATTATCAGTTGCCTTTGGTTCATTTGTTGGCACATCACAACTCAGGTAATTGCAATCATCATGAAATCTCTCTGTAATATTCTCTGTTAATTCTTTAATAGAAATACTTTTTTCATTGGAAGCTTTAATGATTTTGTCATCAATATCAGTTATATTTCTTACATAAGAAACATTTTTTTTTCCATATTTGCACTTTAAAACTTTATATAAAATATCAAAAACTACTAATGGTCTTGCATTTCCAATATGTGGGTCATCATACACAGTGGGTCCACAAACATACATACCAATATTTTTTTCATTCATTGGTATAAATTTCTCTTTTTTATTACCTAAGCTATTTGTTAAATAAATATCTTTATTCATATCTTTAGAAATATACCTTAATTATTGATTTGTGAATCTAATTGATTAATTAGGTATCTTGCATACTGGAATTGGCTCCATTTTATGCAAATTTATTTTTCTAATTTTTAGATATTTGTCTCTATTGATAGAATTTTCATTAATCATCGCCTCTTCTAACTCTCTATATGAAAGACCTAATTGACCTTCGTCAGTTCTACCATCATCCCATAAGCCATCTGTTGGTGGCGCTTCAATTATTTCATCAAGAATTTTTAATTCTTTTCCTAGCTCCCAAACTTCTGTCTTATTGCAATCTGCAATTGGTGATATATCGACTCCTCCATCACCATATTTTGTGTAAAACCCAACACCGAAATCTTCAACTTTATTACCTGTTCCAACAACAATACCTTTATTAGCTGCTGCAACTTGATAAAGAGTTGTCATCCTTAATCTAGCTCTTGAATTTGCCATTCCATGCTCATTATCAAAATTTGATAACGATGATTGGAATTCATTAAATAGATTATCTAATTTAATTGTATACCCTTCAACGTTTTTAAAATTTGTTTTTAACCATTCTAGGTGTTTTTGACTAAGATCATGCTGATTAGATTTTTGTTTTATAGGCATTGATAAAACAATGGTTCTTAAGCCCGTCATAGCGCTCAATGTGCTTGAAACTGACGAGTCAATTCCACCTGAGATACCTATTACTAAAGATTCAGCTTTTGAAGGCATTGAATCGATATAATTAGAGATCCAGTTTTTTATAAATAATACTTTTTCACTAGCTTTCATAAGACTAATATATGAATTAATTTATTTTTTTAAATGATTATGATGCCGCTCTTATTGAGTTTTTTGCATAGGTGGAATTCTTTTTAATCTCATCTGAAATTAAAAAGGCTAATTCTAAGGCTTGATCAGCATTTAATCTTGGATCACACTGAGTATGATATCTGCTCGATAAATCTTGATCTGATATATTTTTTGCACCACCAGTACATTCTGTAACATTTTGTCCAGTCATTTCAATATGGAGACCGCCAGCATAAGATCCTTCGCTTTGATGAACCGCAAAAACATTTTTTACTTCACTAACTACATCATTAAATGGTCTTGTTTTAAAACCAGTTGTTGATTTAATTGTATTTCCATGCATTGGATCACATGACCATATAACATTTATTCCTTCTTTTTTTATTGATCTAATCAATTTTGGTAAAAATTTTTCTACATTCTTATGACCAAATCTTGAAATTAGAGTAATTTTACCTTTTTCATTTGTAGGGTTAAGTAAATTGCAAATTTTTACAATTTCTTCACCTTTAGAAGTTGGTCCACATTTAATTCCAATTGGATTTTCAATACCTCTACAAAATTCAACATGACCACCATCTAATTGTCTCGTTCTATCACCAATCCATACGAAGTGCGCTGAAGTATCATGATATTCACCTGTAGTTGAATCAACTCTTGTCATACTTTCTTCGAAAGGAAGATGAAGTGCCTCATGTGAGGTCCAAAAATTAACAGTTTTCAGTCTTCTATTAAAGTCTGCGTTAATCCCACATGCATCCATAAACGCTAATGCATCAGCAATTTTATCTTCAAGTTCTTTAAATTTTTTGGCCTGTGGACTCTTTTTAATGTAACCTAAATTCCATAAATGAACCTTTTTAAGATCAGCAAAACCACCATGACAGAATGCTCTTAAAAGATTTAAAGTAGAAGCAGATTGTGAGTAGGCTTTAAACAATCTCTTAGGATCAGGCACTCTAGCTTTTTTGGTAAATTCCATTGCATTTATATTATCACCCAAGTAGCTAGGCAATTCTATATCTCCTTGCTTTTCAGTTGGAGCGCTTCTAGGTTTTGAAAATTGACCAGCAATTCTACCCAGCTTTACAACTGGTAATGACGCTGAATAAGTCATAACTAAAGACATTTGAAGTATTACTTTAAAATAATCTCTGATATTATCAGGATTAAATTCTGCAAAACTTTCTGCACAATCTCCACCTTGTAATAAAAACGCTTTACCATCAACTACTTCCGCAAGCTGTTGTTTTAAATGTCTTGTTTCACCGGCAAAAACTAATGGTGGAAAACTTCTAATCTTGTTTAGAACATTATCAAGTTCGTCCGCTTCAGGATAAACTGGTATATGTTTAACTGGATATTTTCTCCAACTATTTATATTCCATTTTTTCATATTCAACCTGTAATTGTTGTATCAGAGTTTTTTAATTATTCAACAGTTACAGATTTTGCTAGATTTCTAGGCTTATCTATATCGTAACCTTTTTTTAATGCTGAAAAATACGCTAATTTTTGTAATGGTATAGTTAATAAAAATGGAAGCAAATCATTGTTAGTAATCTCAACTTCAATAGTCTCCCATATATTTTCTGAAAAAACATCGTCTTCACTCTTATTAGTAATCAGTAAAACTTTAGCTCCTCTTGCAATAACCTCTTGCATATTTGAAATAGTTTTTTTGTAATAATTATCTCTAGGCGCTAAAACTATAACCGGCATACCATCTTCTATCAAAGCTAAAGGACCATGTTTCATCTCACCCGCAGGATATCCCTCAGCATGGATATATGACAATTCTTTTAGTTTAAGAGCTCCCTCTAAAGCAATTGGAAATGAAGTACCTCTTCCAAGAAACATACATCCTTTTGCATCTGAAAATACATTCGCAACTGAATTTATTTTATTTTCTAGCAAAAGAGTATTTTTGACTTTGTTGTGTAAATTTTTTAAATCTTTAATCTTTTCTTTATATAATTTTTGTTCAATGTTTTTTGTTAGAAATGAAAGTTTTAAAGTTAATATGTACAACACCAGCATCTGTCCTAAAAAAGCTTTTGTAGAGGCGACACCAATTTCTGGTCCACAATGGGTTGGCAATACAAAGTTTGCCTCTCTAGCAATTGAGCTCTCAATGACATTGACAATTGCACATGTTTTCATATTATTTTTTTTACATAAATCTAAAGCTGCAAACGTATCTGCTGTTTCACCAGACTGAGATAGAAAAATATAAAGTGTTTCGTTCTTAAATTTATTTTTTCTGTATCTAAATTCAGATGCTATATCTACAGAAATCTCAAAATCTGTTAATTCTTCAAGCCAATACTTAGCTACAAGACATGAATGATAAGCTGTACCACAGCCAATTAACGTAATATTTCTTATATCTTTTTCATTCCAAGGAAAGTTAAATATATTAATATCATTATTTATTTTATCTACATATTCATTAACACAATTGTTTATTACATTGGGTTGTTCATCAATTTCCTTTGCCATGAAATGCTTGTAATCTCCTTTATCATAATTTTTTTCATCTGAAGATAAAGTTAAAATCTCTTTATTGATTTTAGATCCCTGTTCATCAAAAAATTCAACTTGATCACTATTTAAAATACAAAACTCACCATCATTTAAATACGAAATCTTATTTGTCATTGATTTAAGCGCATATGAATCTGAACCTAAATAATTTTCACCCGGACCATAACCAACCGCCAAAGGAGATCCTCTTCTAGCACCAATAATTAAGTTTGGATAATCTTTAAATATCATACCTAAAGCATAACTACCTTGAAGATTACTAAGCATTTTCATTACAGCATCTTTAATTTTATATTTTTTTAAATATTCTGACATTAAATAAACTATAACCTCTGTGTCAGTTTGAGATTTAAAGTTGTAGCCTTTTTTAATAAGATTTTTTTTCAATAAAGTTGAATTTTCAATTATGCCATTATGAACAACCGATACCTCATTAGAAGAATGGGGATGAGCATTAACATTACTGGGTGCACCATGGGTAGCCCATCTAACGTGACCAATACCAATGTTTCCACTCGTATCTAGTTTTAGAAGATTTTTTTCTAATACATCTACTCTACCTTCACATTTAACTTCATTTATTTCTCCATTATTTAATGTTGCTATACCAGCTGAGTCATATCCTCTATACTCCAGTTTTTTTAAAGAATTTAAAATTTCAGACGTAACTTGCTTTTTTCCAATAATACCTACTATACCACACATAAAATTACTTTTTTCTTTTATAGTTAATAACTTCTGTTTGAGAACCTCTTGTCAAAGCAAGAGAATTTTTTTTAACATTTTTTGTAATTACAGAGCCTGCACCAATAATACTACCTTGATTTAAAGTTAATGGTGCAACTAATGATGAATTTGATCCAATAAAAACTTTATCTTTTATTTTGGTTTTATGTTTTTTTATTCCATCATAATTACAAGTTATAGTTCCAGCGCCTACATTTACTTTTTTTCCAATTTGTGTATCTCCAATATATGACAAATGATTTACCTTTGAGTCTTTGCCAATTATGCTTTTCTTAATTTCAACAAAATTTCCAACTTTAGAACCTTTCTCTAAGAATGAACCGGGTCTTAATCTGGCATAAGGACCAATTGATACATTGCTTGATATAATGCACTCTTCAAGATGAGAAAAAGAATTTATTTTAACATTAGATCCAATCTTTACTTTTGAACCTATAACAACAAACGGTTCAATAATTACATTTTTTCCAATTTTGGTATCTTTTGATAGATATACAGTTTCAGCATCAATCATTTTTACACCTTGTTTTATAAATTTTATCCTTAATTTTTTTTGAATTTTTTGTGAATTTGTTTGTTTCATTTTAAAATCTCTATATTAAGTATATGATATAATTAATTCACAAAATATTTCTTAAAAATACTTTGCTTATGACTCAAAAATTAACAATTTTATTTGATTTAGATGGAACATTGGTTGATACAGCACCTGATCTTGTTAATGCTCATAAACACGTTATGAAAAAATTTGGTTTTGAAACTAAAGCTACCGACGACATTAAAAAATTAGTTGGAAGAGGTGCTAAATCTTTAATTTATAGATCTATATACAACACTGCAAAAAAAGAATTCAGAAAATTCACTGACGAAAGTACAAAAGAGGAAATGGTAAAAGAGTTTATTGATTATTATGGAAGAAATATTAACAATGAAAGCAGGATAATAGATGGTGTTACAGATTTTTTGTCTTGGTGCAAAAATGAAAAAATTTCAATGGGTGTATGTACAAATAAACAAGAACATCTTGCAATTGATTTGTTAAAGAAAATTAAAATATATGACTACTTTGAATATGTTGCTGGAAGTAACACTTTTGAATATTGCAAACCTGATCCAAGACATTTAACAAGTGTCCTAGAAATTATGGATGGCAGTATTAAAAAAAGTGTAATGATAGGCGACAGTGAGACAGATGCAGATTCAGCAAAAAATTGTGGTATGAAATTTATTTTATTAGAGGATGGATATACAGAAAAGAAGGTATCAGAAATTCATCATGACCATTTAATTAAAAATTTTATTGGTTTAGAAAAAATTGTAAAAAATTATCTTAATGATTAATTTTGAACTAATTTTGGCATTAGTAAGCTTTTATACTGTCATGTTTGTTACGCCTGGACCTAATAATGCAATGCTAACAGCTTCTGGAATTAAATTTGGTTTTAAAAGAACAATTCCACATTTAATAGGTATTCCAACAGGGCATATCTTTCAGATTGCCTTAATGTGCTTAGGTCTTGGAAAAATATTTCAAACTTATCCTTCAATCCAAGAATATTTGAAATATATTTGTGCAGCTTACCTTTTGTATCTTGGTTATAAAATTATTGGATCATTTAAAAATATTAACAATGAAAAATCTAGACCTCTTAAACTATATGAGGCCTCATTATTTCAAATTGTAAATCCTAAAGCTTGGACTATAGCATCTTCTGCTGCTGTGGGTTTTTTTCCTAGAGATGAAAATCTAATTCTTGCTGTTTTATTTATGTCTTTAATGGGTTTTATAGTTTGTTTGCCCTCAATAACTGTATGGGCTCTTTTTGGATCATCAATAAAAACTATAATTAAGAATAATTATGTAAAAAAAATTGTCGAATACTTCATGGCATTGCTATTGTTCTTAACTTCTGTATATATAATTATTTATTAAATACCTATGAAAATTCATAAAGTAAAAACCTATCCATCTAAAACTAAATTTCATAAAAAAAAACATTTGGCATGGAAAATTGCTGAAATTGCAAGCGATAATGCAAAATTAAATAAACACTCAATAGAAATGGTTATTAATAGAATTATAGATAATGCTTCTGTTGCTATTGCCTCTCTTAACAGAGGTCCTGTGATTACCTCTAGAGAAATGGCATTGAAACATCCTAGAAAATATGGAGCCACTTTATTTGGAGTTGATACCAAAAAAAAATTTGATTGTGAGTGGGCTGCTTGGTCAAATGGAACGGCTGTAAGAGAACTTGATTTTCATGATACGTTTCTTGCTCAAGATTACAGTCATCCTGGAGATAATATACCACCTCTTTTAAGTGTTGCTCAGCAAAATAAGAAAAATGGTATAGATTTATTAAGAGGAATAATCACTGCCTATGAAGTGCAAGTTAATTTGGTTAAAGGAATCTGTTTACATAAGCATAAAATAGATCATATAGCTCATTTAGGTCCTAGTGTTGCTGCTGGAATTGGATCAATGTTAAAATTAAATAGTGAAACTATTTATCAATCAGTGCAGCAAGCGCTGCATACAACCATCTCAACAAGACAGTCTAGAAAAGGGGAAATATCTAGTTGGAAAGCCTATGCGCCTGCTCATGCTAGTAAGTTAGCAATTGAAGCTGTTGACAGAGCAATGCGTGGTGAAGGTGCCCCAAGTCCAATTTATGAAGGTGAGGATAGTGTAATTGCGAGAATACTAGATGGAAAAAGTGCTAGGTACCTAGTTCCGCTACCAAAAATTAATGAACAAAAGAAAGCAATACTAGAGACATATACAAAAGAATACTCGGCCGAATATCAATCACAAGCGCTAATAGATATTGCCAAAATACTAAATAAAAAAATATCAAATCTTAATAATATTAAAAAAATAGATATATATACTAGTCATCATACTCATTATGTAATTGGAACAGGTGCAAGTGATCCTCAGAAAATGGATCCTAATGCAAGCAGAGAAACATTAGATCATTCAATAATGTATATTTTTGCCGTAGCATTAGAGGATGCAGATTGGCATCATGTAAAATCTTACACCAAAAAGCGTTCTAATAAAAAAAGTACAATCAAATTGTGGAAATCTATCAAAACTCATGAAGATAAAAAATGGACTAAAAAATACCATAATCCTGATCCAAAGAAAAAAGCTTTTGGGGCAAAAGTAATTGTAACGATGAACAATGGAAAAAAAATAACTGAATCGCTAGAAAGAGCCGATGCTCATCCTTATGGCGCACGTCCGTTTAAAAGAATTAATTATGTAAATAAGTTTTTAACATTAACAAAAGGTATTCTAAATAAAAAAGAAAGTGAAAGATTTCTCAAAACTGTGCAGAAACTTAAAAGCTTGAAATCAGGTCAATTAGATAAGTTAAATATAACTGTCAAAAAAAATCAATTGAAAAAAAATTTTAAAAAAGGGATATTTTAATGCATTTTGTTCAAAAAGAACCAGTAGACAAAAGATTAGATTTTGTAAATAAATTAAAAACAAATAAAATTTTAAGAGTTCCAGGAGCCTATAATCCATTAACTGCGAAATTGATTGAAGAAATAGGCTATGATGCTGTTTATGTATCCGGTGGAGTTATGGCTAATGATCTTGGATTTCCAGATATTGGTCTCACTACATTGGAAGATGTAAGTACAAGATCTTATTTAATATCTAGAGTAACAAATCTACCTACCATCGTTGATATTGATACGGGCTTTAAATCTTGTGAAACTACAATACAAACATTTGAGGAGTTTGGGATTGCAGCAGTTCATTTAGAAGATCAAATAGAGAGGAAAAGATGTGGCCACTTAGATAATAAGGAACTTATTTCTAATAATGAAATGGTAAAAAAAATTAAAGAGTGCGTAAACTCAAAAAAAGATCAAAATTTCAAAATTATTGCAAGATCTGACGCTAAAAGTGTTGAAGGTATAGATAAAATGATTGATAGATGTAAGGCTTATATTGATGCTGGAGCAGAGATAATATTTCCTGAGGCTCTTGAAAACGAAAAAGATTTTGAAAAAGTAAGAAAGGAGCTTAATTGTTACTTGTTAGCTAACATGACTGAATTTGGTAAATCTAAGTTATTTAACTATAAAGAACTGGAAAATTTGGGCTATAACATTGTTATTTATCCTGTGACAACTCAAAGATTAGCAATGAAAAATGTTGAAGATGGATTGAGAGACATTTATAAGAATGGACATCAAAATAACATAATAGATAAAATGCAAACAAGAAAAAGATTATACGAATTAGTAGAATATGAAAAATATAACGATTTAGATGAAAAAATTTATAATTTTAGCACAGAGGGACACGAATAATGACAGTAGATATTAAAAAAGGTTTAATGGGTGTCACAGTTGATGAGACTGGCATTTCTAAAGTAATGCCTGAAATAAATTCATTAACGTACAGAGGTTATGCAGCTCAAGATTTATGCGCTAATTGTGAGTTTGAGGAAGTGGCGTACTTAATATTAAATGGAAATCTTCCTAATAAAAAAGAACTAAAGAAATTTGAAAAAGAAGAACGTAAAGAAAGAACTTTATCTAAAAGTCTAATTAATATTATTAAACAGATGCCTAAGAAGTCTCATCCTATGGATGTAGCTAGAACTGCTGTTAGCGTTATGGGCTTAGAGGATAAAGAGGTTACAGATAATTCACCTAAGGCAAATTTAAGAAAAGCAATGAGAATTTTTTCGAAAACTCCAACAGCATTAGCTGCATTTTATAGGTTAAGAAAAGGAAAAAAAATTATTACTCCCAAAAAAAAATTTACATTTTCTGAAAACTTTTTTTACATGTGTTTTGGAAAGGTCCCAAATAAAGAAATTGTTAAAGCATTTGATGTATCATTAATCTTATATGCTGAACATAGTTTTAATGTTTCAACTTTTACCGCAAGAACGATTACTAGTAGCTTATCAGATATCCATGGAGCAATAACAGGGGCTATAGCAAGTTTAAAAGGTCCTCTTCATGGTGGTGCTAATGAAGAAGTTATGCATATGATGAAAAAGATCAAAAAACCTGAAAATGCAGATAAATGGATTAATAATGCATTAAATAAAAAAGCTGTGGTAATGGGTTTTGGTCATAGAGTTTATAAAAGTGGTGATTCAAGAGTTCCTACTATGAGAGAATATTTTGGAAAAGTTGCAAAAATTAAAAAAGATAAAACTTATGAAAAAATTTATGACATTGTTGAAAAGGTCATGATTGAGAGAAAAAATATACATCCTAATGTAGATTATCCAACTGGCCCCACATATCACTTAATGGGATTTGATACTGATTTCTTTACACCAATATTTGTTATTTCTAGAATAACTGGTTGGTCAGCTCATATAATGGAGCAACATTCTACAAATAAATTAATTAGACCTTTAGCTGCCTACAATGGAAGCAAATATCGTAAAGTAGTCTCTTTGAAAAATAGATAACTTAGTCTAAGTCTAAATCACCACATTGAACGCTGGTAAACACGCAAGTTGTATAATGGTGTGTTGTTTTAACATCTTTTGCTATACCCCTGACAGTTCCTTCGACTGTTCCTGTAACAGTGTTAAAGCCTGTTAAAATTAAAAAAACAAATATGAATATTAAGAAAAAGCTTCTGTCCATGATCCTTGAGTTGAGGCTTTAGAATACTCAGTAGCTCTACCCTCAAAAAAGTTCATATGTTCAACTGCATTCAACATAGTATCAAGCCAAGTTAATGGATTTTTATCCACTTTATAAATTGAGTCTAAGCCTAATTGGTTCAATCTTCTATTAGCAATAAATCTAATATAATCCTTTACTTCTTGAGCAGTTAAACCTTCTAGTGGCCCCATCTCAAAAGCTAAATCAATAAAAGCATCTTCATGGTCGATAATTGTTCTGCACGCTTCATATAATTCTTTTTTAAGTTTGGGTGTCCAAACTTCAGGATTTTCTTTTATAAAATCTTTAAATAACCTGATCATCGAATTGCAATGTAAAGTTTCATCTCTCACTGACCAAGTAACTATTTGGCCCATACCTTTCATTTTATTAAATCTTGGGAAATTTAATAGTATTGCAAAACTTGCAAAGAGTTGTAATCCTTCTGTGAAAGCGCTAAATACAGCAACAGTTTTTGCAATATCATGTTTTGACTTAACATCAAAACCTTGCATATAATCATATTTGTCTTTCATCTCTTTATATTTCATAAATGCTGAATATTCAGATTCTGGCATTCCAATAGTGTCTAACAAATGAGAATAAGCTGCAATATGGACTGTTTCCATAGCTGCAAAAGCTGACATCATCATTAAAACCTCAGTTGGTTTAAATACATTCATATAATGTCTGATGTAGCAGTTACTTACCTCCACATCAGCCTGAGTGAAAAATCTAAAAATTTGTGTTAAAAGATTTTTTTCTGCAGGAGTAAGGTTTTTTTGCCAATCTCTAACATCATCTCCTAAGGGTACTTCCTCAGGTAACCAATGAATTCTTTGTTGAGTAAGCCACGCATCATAACACCATGGATATCTGAAAGGTTTATAAACTGGATTTCCGACCAATAATCCCATTTTTTTTGTTTCTATAATTTCTGGTTTAATTTTTTCTGCTACTGACATGATAAACACTCCTCGTATTCATTTTCTTTTTCTTGTGGTTGATTTTTATTTTTATAAACGTTTTGCAAAACATCTGTATTGGATTTGTCATTTATATTTTCTGCTCTTTGAATTGATTTGGATCTGCAATAATAAAGACTTTTCAAACCTTTTTTCCATGCTTGAAAATGTATTTGATGAAGATCTTTTTTATGAACATCTGCTGGTAAAAATAAATTAATAGATTGAGCTTGTGATATATGTGGAGTTCTGTCTGCACTTAAATCAACTAACCATCTTTGATCCAATTCAAAAGCTGTTTTAAATACATCTTTTTCTTCCTGTGTTAAAAAATCTAAATGTGATACTGAGCCCTGATTAGTTGTAATACTTGACCAAATCTCATCAGTATTTTTGTTATGCTTATCTAATAGTTCAGTAAGATATTTATTTCTAACATTAAATGAACCTGAAAGTGTTTTATGCGTAAAGCTGTTAGCAGCTATAGGTTCTACTCCAGGTGAAGTTCCACCACAAATTATTGATATAGACGCTGTTGGTGCTATAGCAGTCTTATTCGAAAATCTCTCTTTGAAGCCATATTCTTCAGCGTCAGGACAAGCTCCTCTTTCTTCTGCAAGTTGTTTAGATGCTGCATCTACTTTAGTTTGTATATTTTCAAATATTTTTTTATTCCAAACTTTGCTCATAACAGACTCTAATGGAATTGAATTTTTCTGAAAGTATGAATGTAGACCCATTACCCCTAATCCTACACTTCTTTCTTTTTCTGCTGAGTATTTAGCATCGCTAAATTGATCTGGTGCATTTTTGATAAAGTCAGATAAAACATTATCTAAAAACCTCATTACATCACCAACAAAATTTTTATCATCTTTCCACTCATCATATTTTTCTACATTTAGTGAAGACAAACAACAAACAGCCGTTCTATCTTTTCCTTCTTTATCAATGCCTGTAGGTAGAGTAATCTCACTACATAAATTTGATGTCTTAACAGTAAGACCAGCAAGTTTATGATGCTGAGGTATTTGTCTGTTAACAGTATCAATGAAAATAATATAAGGTTCACCTGTCTCAATTCTTGCAGTTAAAAGTCTAATCCATAAATTTCTTGCAGAAACAGTTGATTGAACAGCTCCATCTTTTGGACTTTTTAATGCCCACTGTTCATCTAACTCTACAGCTCTCATAAAAGCATCTGAAACAAGTACACCATGATGTAAATTTAATGCTTTTCTATTTGGATCACCACCAGTTGGTCTTCTCATTTCAATGAACTCTTCAATTTCAGGATGATCTATTGGTAAATAACATGCTGCTGAACCTCTTCTTAATGAACCCTGGCTAATTGCCATTGTTAACGAGTCCATAACTTTTATAAAAGGTATTATTCCAGATGTTTTTCCAACTCTACCAATTTTTTCACCAATTGATCTTAAGTTGCCCCAATAACTTCCTATGCCCCCACCTCTAGCGGCTAACCATACGTTTTCGCTCCAGAGATCTAAAATTCCATTAAGGCTGTCACCTGCCTCATTTAAGAAGCATGATATAGGCAAACCTCTTTTTGTTCCACCGTTTGACAAAACTGGAGTTGCAGGCATGAACCATAAATTACTTATATAATTATAAATTCTTTGGGCATGCAAATTATCATCAGCATAATGACTTGCCACTCTAGCAAATAAATCTTGAAAAGATTCATTGGCTCCTAAATATCTATCAGTCAATGTAGCTTTGCCAAAATCAGTTAAATTTGAATCTCTGCTTCTGTCTATTTTAATTGTAATCCCTCTTTCATTTTGAAAAAGCTCTGTTTCATTTGTTAAAGTGAACAGATCAGGGCCTTTTGCCTGATTTTGCTTTAAATCACTTACATTTGGGCTATATTCAGAGACAGCTTTTCTAATTGCCTGAGTAAGAATTTTGTTCATAATACCTTTTGTTACTTAATTTATTAAAAAACAACTATATGTTGTGTATGATCATGGTAAATATACTATATAAATACTGAAATCAATAGAACATTTATAGAACATTATAAAAATAAATCAAATAAAAAATTAAACCCAAACAAAAAAGTCTATAAAATCATAGCATGAAAGAAGGAATAAAAATTAATCCATTCGGTTTTAGAGAATATGACGCAAGATGGCTATATCCCAAAGATATCAATGCTGAGGGAATCAAAAATGTAGGAAAAGGATTTGGAACCCAAGTAATTAAAAAAAAAAAAGGTGCAAGAGTAACTGTTGGTCATGATTACAGATCGTATAGTGAAGAAGTTAAAAAAAACTTTATAGAGGGATTAATTTCAACTGGGTGCAATGTTGAGGATATTGGTCTGTGCCTATCACCCACTGTTTATTTCTCACAATTTAAATTAAATACAGATGCAGTAGCAATGATCACAGCTAGCCATAATGAAAATGGGTGGACAGGTATTAAAATGGGAATTGAAAAAGGTCTTACGCATTGCAAAGACGAAATGTCAGAATTAAAAGATATTGTTTTAAATAAAAAATTTACTAATGGATCAGGATCAATCAAAGAAATAAGAGAATTTAATAAAATATATATTCAAGAACTCTCAAAAAATAAAATTAATAAAAAAATTAAAGTTGTGGCAGCATGTGGAAATGGTACTGCAGGAATTTTTGCACCAGATATTTTAAGAGGAATAGGTTGTGAAGTTATAGAACTAGATTGTAATTTAGATTACTCATTTCCAAAATATAATCCAAATCCTGAAGATATGAAAATGTTACATGAAATTGCAAAATGCGTTAAAGAAAATGAAGCAGATGTTGGTTTTGGGTTTGATGGAGATGGAGATAGAGTTGGTGTAATTGATAATAATGGAAATGAAATTTTTGCAGATAAAATAGGACTATTAATTGCAAGAAATATTTCCAATAAATATAAAAATTCAAAATTTATAGTAGATGTTAAATCTACAGGTTTATTTGAAAAGGACGAAATTCTATCTCAAAATAAATGTAAAACTATATATTGGAAAACTGGACATTCATATATTAAAAGAAAAGTTAATGAAGAAAATGCTATCGCAGGATTTGAGAAAAGTGGGCATTTCTTTTTTAACAATCCTTTAGGATATGGTTTTGATGATGGTATTAACTCAGCAATACAAATATGTAAACTATTGACAGACCAGAATATTAAAATGAGTGAAATGATTAAAAATTTGCCGGAAACTTTTCAAAGTCCTACAATGGGTCCTTTTTGTGAAGATGATGAAAAATATAAAGTGATTGATGAATTATCCGATAAAATTCAAAAAATGAAAAATAAAAATATAAAAATTGATAATTTGAACATAGAGAAAATTTTAACTGTAAATGGAATTAGGTTTACTTTAGAAGACAATTCATGGGGACTAATTAGAGCTTCATCTAACAAGCCGTCTTTAGTTATAGTTACTGAAAGCCCAACTTCAAAAGAAAGAATGAAAAATATATTTTATTTTATAGATAAAATTCTACAGAGCACTGGAAAAATTGGGGAATATGATCAGAAACTTTAAAACCGAGGCAGCTTTAGTCTCCCTCCACTGCCTCTTAATAATTTTATAACCGATTCTTTAAAATTTATTTAACACGTAATAATTGAAAAAACGTTTAATTATGCGATTTTTAATTGATATTCAGATACTCAATAAATGATCTTATTGAGACTAAAATTAAAAAAGTGCCAAATATTTTACTAAGGATGTTTTTATCAATTTTATAAACTGCTTTAGCTCCAATACGTGCCATTATCATAGTAATAGGTACAAAAACTATAAATCCTAATAAATTAATATAACCAAAGCTAAAAGGAGTATTGATATTATTAATAATTTTTCCACCTACAATCATGGTTATTGAACCTGTTGTTGCTATAAGAAAACCCACTGCAGCAGCAGTTCCAATCGATTTCCTTATATCATATCCAAAAGTTCTCATAAATGGCACCATTAATGAGCCACCACCAATACCTAGTGGAACAGAAATAAATCCAATTATAACCCCAGTTACATTTTTAATAAAATCAGAGATTTTTTTTGGATTGTTTACAAGTTTTTCTCTTAAAAAAATAAAAAATAAACCAACTATAAAAGCAAAAATTGAAAAAAATAAAACTAAAGACGGGGTTTTTAAGTTAACAGCTAAAAATGTACCTGCTATAACTCCAATTAAAATAAATATACCAAATGATTTTACCATTTTAAAATCAACGGCATCATATTCCATGTGAGTTTTGGTTGATATTACGGAAGTAGGTATAATAATCGCTAAAGATGTTCCCACTGACAAATGCATTCTAGTTACAATATCAAAATCTAAAACTGTAAAAGCATAATATAAAGCAGGAACCATTATAATTCCTCCACCAACACCTAATAAGCCAGCCATAAAACCTGCAACAGCAGCAGCGAGAGATAACACAGTTAATAGATTTATAATTTCATTAAAATTTAAATTTTCCATTATAAGTTTACCTTATTTGCTTTTTCATTATTTTGAGCAATAGTCATAATATGTTTTGTTTTTTGGAAATCAGAATCTCTTGCCATCATATTGTCACTTAAATATCTTTTCCATTCCTTTGACCCAATTTGTCCATGGTATAAACCAACTGTATGCCTCATAATATGGTTAACTTTTGTGCCAAGTTTTACCTCTTTTTCTACATACTCTAATAATTTCTTAGTTACATCTTCTCTGCTAGGATTATCCGAATTACCAAATATTTCTTTTTCAATTTCTACTAATGAATATGGATTTTGATAAATTGATCTTCCTATCATTACTCCATCACATATGTTTAAATGATTTTTAATTTCATCTATTTTAGATATACCACCATTTATTATTATTTCTAAATCTGGATTATGTTTTTTAATTTCATAAACCATTTGATAATTAAGTTTTGGTATGTTTAAATTTTGTTTTGGTGACAAACCTTTTAATATTGCTTTACGAGCATGTAATATAAAGGTTTTACAACCTGCTTTTCTAATTTTACCAATAAAATTATTCAAATATTCAAAATCTTCAATATCATCAACTCCAATCCTAGTTTTTGCGGTTACCGGAATTTTGCAAGAATTAACCATTTCATTTATACAATCAGAAACAAGATCAGGTTCTTTCATCAAGCAAGCTCCAAACATATTTTTTTGAACCTTTTTACTTGGGCAACCAAGATTAATATTAATCTCATCATAACCCATATTTTCTGCAATTTTTGCCACTTCTGCTAACTCTTTTTTATCTGATCCTCCGACTTGTAAAGCCAGAGGTTTCTCTTCTGGGCTATAGGAAAGAATTTTAGATCTATCTCCATGTATCGCAGATTTGGTTGCTACCATTTCAGAATATAACATTACATTTGTGCTCATTAATCGTAAAAAATAACGATCATGTCTATCGGTGCAATCCATCATTGGTGCTACTGATATTTTTCTACTAATTTTTTTTTTAATATCCAAGAGGTTTACCCATTATTTTATCAGGCAGCCAGGTGACTATTTCAGGGAAAATACAAAGAATTAAAATTGCTAAGGCCATAATTATCATAAAAGGAATTGAGCCTTTCAAAATTTCTTTTAAACTAACATCAGGAGTAATACCTTTAATAATATAAAGATTTAAACCTACAGGTGGTGTAATAAGACCTATTTCCATATTAATAGTAAATACAATAGCAAACCAATATGGATCAAATCCAAGGGTTGTTACCACTGGCAAGAGAATTGCTGAAGTCATAACAATTACTGCAACAGGTGGTAAAAAGAAACCTGCAATTAATAAAAAAATATTGATAAGTAAAAATATTACCCATTTATTTGAGCTTAATTCCACCATACTTTGTGCTAAAGATTGAGTTACATAAAGTTGTGAAAGGGTGAAAGCAAAAAGATAAGAAGCTGCAATGATAAACATTATCATAACACTTTCTTTCATTGAAACTTTCACAATATTCCAAATTTTTGATGGTTGATAAATTTTATAAACCACTGCTATCATTACAAAGACCAAAAAGGCTCCCACTCCAGATGCTTCTGATGGTGTAGCAACACCTCCATATAATACATATAAAACACCAGCAATAATTGCTAAAAAAGGTAATACTCTTGGAAGAACTTCTAATTTTTCTTTTAAAGTTGGAGGTTTTTTTATTTTTAATGCCTTAGCAGCATTCTTATCAATATAATAACTATGAATTAATGCCCAAACTGCAAACATAGCAGCCAACATAAATCCAGGTATCAAACCACATAAAAATAATCTTCCAATTGATGTACCTGTTGCTATTCCATAAACAATTAAAACAATACTTGGTGGAATTAAAACTCCAAGTGTACCCCCAGCTGCTATTGTTCCTGTTGCTATTTGATCAGAATAACCTCTTTTTCTCATTTCTGGAATTCCCATAGTTCCTATTGCTGCACAAGTAGCAGGACTTGATCCACTAAGTGCTGCAAAAATTGAACATGCACCAATATTTGAAATAACTAAACCACCTGGCACTCTCCATAACCATCTATCAAGACCTGTATATAAATCTTTACCTGCTGGAGAATTTGCAACAGCCATTCCCATTAATATGAACATTGGTATAGATAAAAGAACAAATGAATTTAATCCTGCATAAAATGTTTCAGCAAAAACATCCAGCATTTGAAATCCTTCAAATGTAACTAATAAAGTTATGGATACAAAACTAAGTCCAAAAGCTATAGGGATACCAGAAAATAGAACTAGCAGTGTAAAAACAGCAACAATTATGGCTATTATCAAAGGATCCATTAGTTAATATCCTTTTCTTCAAATAACTTAATGATCTCTGCAACGTATTGTAAAATCATTAAAATTGCGCCTATCATCATTGAAGAATACGGGATCCATAAAGGAGGGTCCCATACCGTGCCAGTTGTATAATTTTTAACAAATGCCTCTTCTACCATTAGATAACCAAAGTAAAAAAGTATCAGAAAAAAAACCAAACTTAAAAATGAAGTAAATATCTTTAATCTAATTATATTTTTTGTTGATAAAAAATCGTATATCCATTCCATACTAACATGAGCTTTTTCACTTAATACATAAGCACTTCCAATAAAAGTAGAAGCAACTAAAAGCATTGTCACAAGTTCAGTTTGCCAAGTTATTGGTCTTTGAAAAAAGTATCTTTCAAAAACGAGTTCTACTATTACTAAAATTGAAAGAAATAACGATATTACGGCAAATGCTCCACAAGCTTTCGAAATGTAATCGCAAAATTTTAAATAATTTTTTTTCATAAAAAAAACCCCTGCTTAATATAAACAGGGGTTCTTTATATACTACTTTATTTAACTGCTAAAGCCATTTCCATTAGTTTATCACCACCTGGAACTTTTTCAGCAAACGCTTTATGTGAAGATTTTTTAGCAATCTCAACCCATGCTGCATGATCATTTGCATCCATATATACTAATTTAACACCAGCTGCTTTATACGCGTCTTCAAATTTTTTATCTAAATTTTCGACTTGCGCTGTCATATATTTTTCTGCAACTTTTCCTGCCTTCATTAAAGCATCCTGTTGTTTTGAATTTAATTTATCAAAACTCATTTTTGACATTAAAATTGGCTCATACATAAACCATAAACCAAATTTTCCTGGAGGTGTAGCGCATGAAACTTGTTCATAAATTTTGTAACTAACAAAACTACCTGAACTTGTGTTAGCACCAGTTAATACACCTGTTTGTAATCCAGTATAAATTTCAGAGGATGGCATACTTTGAATTCCTGCTCCTGCAGCTTCTAACATTTGGTTAAATGCTTTTCCAGCAGCTCTCATGACTTGTCCTTTAGCATCACTTGGATTTTTGATACATTTAGTTTTTGAAGCAAAACCTCCGCCTAACCAAGCATCAGATAGTACAACAACACCTGCATCATTAATTATTTTTTTAATTTCAGTCATCATAGGACCCTTGTTAAATCTTAAAGCATGTTCATGATTTTTAACAGTTCCTGGCATTAGAGTTGCATCAAATTCTGGATGAAACTTTGAAGCGTATGCTAATGGGAATGCAGAAATATCCAATTGACCAGTAGTCATTGGCTTCCATTGCTCTTTTGGTTTGTATAAAGATTTAGCTGGATAAATTCTTATATCTAAATCTACATTTGCTTTTTTTACTTCATCTGCAATTATTTGAACCATTTCATGACGTGGATCATAAGAACCATCGGCTCTTTGTGTTCCAGGCCATTGATGGCTAGCTTTTAATGTTACAGCATAAGCTGAACCAATTAATGTTGTCGCTAAAATTACAGAAGTAAAATAAATACCTATTTTTTTTAACATTATTTTCCCCTATTGTTTGTTTTTTGTATAAGCTATATTAAAGTTAAATTAGCTCAAAGAGTCAATATAACCAAATAACAAAATAATATGATTAATGGACCGTTAAAGAATTTGCTTGTTGTTGATTTAACTCGAGTTCTGGTAGGGCCATACTGTACGATGATGCTATCAGATCTTGGGGCAAGAGTAATAAAAATTGAAGCTCCAGAGATTGGAGATGACTCAAGGAAATTTGGTCCATTCATAAATGATTATTCAGCATACTTCATGTCTTTGAATAGAGGAAAAGAAAGCATTGCTCTTAACTTAAAAAAACCTGAGGATAAAAAAATATTTGAAAGCATTGTATCAAAGGCAGATATTTTAGTAGAAAATTTTAAACCGGGTACTTTAGAAAAATGGGGCTTGGGATGGAAAGAGTTGTCTAAAAAATATCCAAAATTAATTTACGCTTCTGCTTCAGGTTTTGGACAGACTGGTCCTTTAAAAGAACTCCCAGCTTATGATATGGTTGTTCAAGGTATGGGTGGACTTATGAGTGTGACAGGACAACCAAATTCAGAGCCAACAAGAGTGGGAACTTCTATTGGAGATATTACTGCAGGATTATTTACAACAATTGGAATCAATGCAGCCTTATACGATAGAGAAAAAACTGGAAAAGGAATGTATATAGATGTTTCAATGCTTGATTGTCAAATTGCAATACTTGAAAATGCTATTGCAAGATACTTATCTAAAAATGAAATTCCAAAACCGATGGGATCTAGACATCCATCAATTGCTCCTTTTGAAGCTTTTAAAACAAAAGATAGTTATATAATTATAGCTGCTGGTAATGATAAGTTATTTGAAAATCTATGTAATTTTTTAAAAATTCCTGAAATATCAAAAGATACTAAGTTTATCACAAACTCTCAAAGATCAGAAAATATGGATGAACTAAAAATTATTTTAGAAAATAAATTAAAAGAAAAAACAACTTCAGAATGGGTAAAAGGCATGGAGGAATTAAAGATACCTTGTGGACCAATTTTTAATATTAAAGAAGCTGTAGAAAATCCACAAATTAGAGAGCGAAACATGATCGTGAAATCATTTCATAAAGTTGTTGGAGAATTTAGAACTGCAGGAAATCCTATTAAAATGTCATCTTATAATGATAGTGCTACACGTGGAGATATACCAGATTTGGATGAACACAGAGATAAAATTATAAAAGAATTTTGTAATTGAAATTAATTACTCTTGGCTATTTTCGTTTTCGGTATTTTCTTGCTCTTGCAAGTCTTCTAACGATAAGTCTTCTGAATTATCACCTGCATCATTAATTTCGGGTTGTGCAGTTTCAGCTTGTAATGTTTCGTCGCTCTCAGATGATTTTTCTAGACTTTGGGGTTTTTCTGGAATTTTTCTTGCTCTTTTAGAAGGTAAAATTGGTACCCCACTTTTTGAAATCTCCCCTTTATATAAATTTTCAAAATCATCTCCAATTTCCTCTTCCTCTTCAGAATTATCTTCAACTTGTTCTACATGTTTTCTAAGTTTATAAACGGCACTTTCAATTAAATCTGGAACCTTAATATTTTCATCAGCAATTTCTCTTAAAGAAACAACCGTATTTTTATCATTATCTCTATCAAGAGTTGGTTCTAAACCTGCATTTAATTGAGTTGCTCTTTCTTTAGCCACTAAAACTAGCTCATAAGGGCTATCTACTTTATCTATGCAATCTTCTACTGTTACACGTGCCATGGCGATTGTTTACAGTTACACTGTCTAAAAATCAAGATCTTTTTATAAATAAGTTGGTTCTAGTTTATTCCTAACAAAAAAGAGTATCAAAAAGCAAGATGCTATATAAAACGCGCTGTAAACTGAAATTTGATTAATTGAAAGACCATAATCAATCAGAATGCCAAATATAGCAGTTCCACTGGCAGTGGCAAAAACCATTAAAGATGTTGATAAAGCCTTAATGCTTCCTATAAATTTCACACCATATATTTCAGCCCATGTCGAGGATCCTAAAACATTTGCTAAACCATTTGTTATTCCAACAAAAGCAAAAAACACAAAAGACGAAAACTCACTATTAAATTTAGCAAGAATGACAGCTGATAAAAAAAGTGGAATATTCATAAAAATTAATAATCTTCTACTACTAAATTTATCAATTAAGAAACCAGCAACAGTTAAGGTGATAACAGACATAACAGAATAAACCATAAAAGATTGGGCAATAACGAAAGGGCCCCAATTTTTTGAAGATAGTATAAATGATTGATAAACAAATACACCAGTTGCTATTGAAGGCATTGCTAACATATTTAATGAAATAATGTAAAACCTATAATCTTTTAAAACTTCTACTCTTTTCCATTGCTTAATTTTGTTCGGTACATTTTTTGTAACCGACGAATTTTCTCTTGTTTCTAATGTAACATTTTTAATTAATACAAAAGAAACAATTGGTAAGAATAAAATTAAAACTAAAGATATACTTATCCATATATTCTGCCAGCTTGTTACTGTAAGTAAAAACACAATAAAAACAGGTAAAATAAATTCAGCTGTAGATAAACCAAACCATGATATACTCAAAGCTCTTCCACGTGTTTTTTCAAAGTATCTTGATACGGTAGTTGACGAAGTATGTGACATTAATCCTTGACCGCTCAATCTTAACAAAAAAATTCCAACAAATAGTAAAGGTACAATTTTTATTGTAGAAAAAAAATAACTTGCAAAAGAAAATAATACTATGACAAATAATGAAAATTTAAACGCAGACATGTCATCAATTTTTTTGCCAACCCAAATCAGTACAAGGCTACTAAGCAATGTAGCAGAAGCATATATTGAGCCAAATTGTCCATGTGATATTGAAAGTTCAGCTCTCATGCTATTGTTAAACAATCCTATAAAAAAACTCTGTCCAAAACTCGAAAAAAATGTAAATATAAAACCAAATAAAATTACTTTTAAACTTAAACTTTTAAACATTTTTTTTTATGACTTGTAATGTTGCTTTCATAGGTCTTGGTGTAATGGGTTATCCAATGGCTGGTTATATATCAAAAGCAGGACACAATGTAACTGTTTTTAATCGTACTGCATCCAAAGCTGATAAATGGCTTGCTGAATATAATGGATTAAAAGCGGACACACCCGCAAAAGCGGCAGCAGGTGCTGATTATATTTTCACTTGTGTTGGAAATGATAATGATTTGAAAGAAGTTACATTCGGTGAAACAGGTATTTTTAAAACTATAAAAAAAGGTGCGATTTATATTGATAACACAACTGCTTCAGCAACTATTGCAAGAGAGATTTATGCTTATTCAAAAGAAAAAGGATTTGGTTTCCTAGATGCTCCTGTATCAGGTGGTCAAGCAGGTGCAGAAAACGGAACCTTAACTGTCATGATTGGTGGTGACCAAGAAAATTATGATAAAGCTAAAGATGTCATTGATTGTTACGCAAAAAAAATGAAACTTCTTGGTAAAGCTGGAAATGGTCAACTTGCAAAAATGGTAAATCAAATATGTATAGGTGGTTTAGTTCAAGGTTTATCTGAAGCAATTAATTTTGGTATGAATGCAGGTCTTAATATGGAAGATGTAATTGAAGTAATATCAAAAGGTGCTGCTCAATCTTGGCAAATGGAAAATAGATATAAAACTATGATTGATGATAAATTTGAATTTGGATTTGCAGTTGATTGGATGAGAAAAGATTTAAAAATTGCTTTAGAAGAAGCAAAAAAGAATAATTCATTACTTCCAGTTACTGAAATTGTGGATCAGTATTATGGGGAAGTACAAAAATTAGGTGGAAATCGATGGGATACATCTAGCCTAATTAAAAGACTAAGAAAGTAATTCTGTATGCAACCAGCATACTATGAAGATTTAAAAGAAATAAAAACAAAAATTTGGTCAATGCTTGAAGAAGCTGTTACTAACAGAAATTCTCAATTCAGAATTCCAGTTTTTGTTTGTGGTAAGGAAAACAATTTCGACGGAAGAATAGTTGTGCTGAGAAAAGCTGATAAGATTAATAATTTATTACAATTTCATAGTGATATCAGGTCTGATAAAATAAATATTTTAAAAAATAATAACAAAGCAACGTTTATTTTTTACGATAAGGAAGAAAAAATTCAAGCAAGAATTAAAGTTGAAACTAAAATAAATCATGAAAATGATGTTACAAAACAATCGTGGTCTAAAACAGGACATATTAGCAGAAAATGTTATTTAGTTGATGAAGGTCCTGGAGCACCATCAGAAAATCCTACTTCGGGTTTAAAACCAGAGTTAGATAATTTTGAATTTACGATGGAACAGAGCGAGGAAGGTTATAAAAATTTTACTGTAGTTCAATGCTATATTAAAAGTATCGAATGGCTTTATTTAGCTGCAAAAGGTCATAGAAGAGCAAGGTTTGATTTAGAAAAAAATATTAATACTTGGCTTATTCCTTAAAAAACTCTTTAGTATGAATACGCAAATTATAATTTTTACTGATCTAGATGGAACTCTTCTAGATACTAAAACATTCAAATTTGATCAAATTTCACAATATGTAAAGCATCTAATATCAATTGGGGTAATTATAATACCTAACTCAAGTAAAACTGAGGATGAGATTTTAGACTTTATAGATGAACTTGGTATTAATTTATCGTTTATATCAGAAAATGGATCAGCAATTCATAACCTGGATTTAATCAATAAAAATTTACCAAAAAAAATTATTCTTAGTAGAAATAAAGATGAAATATTTAAAATCTTTAAAGAGAAAATTTCACTGAAATATCAAAGTAAACTTCAATTAATTTCCAATTTAAGCTTAAACGAAAAATTAGAAATTTTTGGATTACCTAAAAGTAAATTAGATTTATCTATGAATAGAAACTATAGCATACCTTTAAAATTTTTAGGAAACATTGAAGATAAAGAAAACATAATTAATAATTTGACGAAAATAGGTTTAAGGATTCAAGAAGGTGGTAGGATTATGAATTTAGGTGATAACATTACCAAAGGAACGGCTATGACTAAAACCTTAAGTTTAATTAAGTCAAATTTGAACAAAGAAGTAAAAACAATTGGTGTTGGAGATAATTTTAATGATTTAGAAATGATAAAAAAATCAGATTTTCCTTGTTTAGTTAAAAATGACAATTTTGAGCACAAAAATGTAAATATAAATAACTTAATAATATCAAATAAGCCATCTCCTATAGGCTGGGCTGATGTGATCAAAATAGCTATGGAAAAAATAAATTAGAGAGATAAATTATACTTATGAGTGACTTCTCTCAAAATGGCATAGTTTCAGATCTACACGATTTTGGTACGAAATCTACAAATGACATTGAAAAAGATTTACTAAAATTTTCTAAAGAAAGAAAAATGGAACTTATACTGCCAAGTCTTTATTCAGAATTAGAAGGTACTGCATTACCAAAAATTGTAAATGAAATCAGTAAAACAAAATATTTGAGCCATATAATAATTGGTTTAGATAAAGCAAATGAAAAACAAGCAAAAAATGCTTGGAAGTTTTTTAAAAAACTAAAGACGCCATTTACAATTCTATGGAATGATGGCCCTAAATTAAAAAAATTAGATCAAGAATTAAAAAAGAAAGATCTTGCGCCTAACGAACAAGGGAAAGGAAGAAATGTTTGGTACTGTCTTGGCATGTGTATTGCTAGAGATAATGCTAGATCAGTAGCTCTTCATGATTGTGATATAAAAACTTACGACAGAAGAATGTTGGCTAAATTATTTTACCCTGTTGTGAATCCATTATTTAATTTTGAATTTTGTAAAGGTTACTATCCAAGAGTAGCTGATAATAAAATGAATGGTAGGGTTGCAAGACTATTGGTTTTTCCATTAATTACAGCTTTTGAAAAAACCATTGGCAGAAGTAATTATTTAGATTTTATGAAGTCCTTTAAATATCCACTGGCTGGAGAATTTTCTTTTAGAAGGAATGTATTACCTGAATTAAGAATTTCATCTGATTGGGGTATAGAAGTTGGAATTCTATCTGAAATGCAAAGAAATTTTTCCCCTCATAATATCTGTCAAGTTGATTTAGCAGATAGTTATGATCACAAACATCAAAAGCTTTCTGCAAATGACATGTCGAAAGGCTTGTCGAGAATGTCCATAGATATCATAGCAACAATGATTAAAAAATTAGCAACACAAGGAAATTCATTTAGTCTTGAAACCTTCAGGTCTCTTAAAGCTACTTACTACAGATCAGCGCTTGATCTAATTGATATTTATCGAACTGATGCTGATATCAATGGATTAAAATTTGACTCACACTCAGAAGAAAAAGCAGTAGAATTATTTGCATTAAATATTATGAAGGCGGGTGAGTCTTTTTTTAAAAACCCAATGGACACCCCATTTATTCCAACGTGGAGTAGGGTTAAAAGTGCAATACCAGATATTCTTACAAGACTAAAAGATACAGTAGAAGAAGATAACAAGAAATACAGTTAATGTTATCTAAAAAGATCCAAAAAGAAATTTATCTAAAATTAAAATTAATTTATAAAGAACAGAATGTTCATAACGAAACCGATGAAATAATTACTGTAATAAATAAATTTAATAAAAGAAAAAATAGAAAAAAAATTAAAGTCTCTGAAAAACTAGCAATGGTTATTTGTTATGGTGACAGCATAATTGAAAAAAATAAATCTCAGCATTTAAAAACTTTTAAAAAATTCCATAGAAAATATTTAGAAAATTATTTTAATGCTATCCATTTTCTTCCGTTCTATCCATCAAGCAGTGATAGCGGATTTTCAGTTATAGATCATTACAAAATTGACAAAAGATTAGGTAGCTGGAAAGATATTAATAATTTTTCAAAAAAAAATATTATTATGGGTGATGTGGTTATTAATCATGCCTCAGCAAGAGGGCTATGGTTTAAAAACTATTTAAAAAATAAATCACCTGGTAAAAATTATTTTTTGACTGTTAATAATAAATTCAACACTAAAAATGTTGTAAGGCCCAGAGAGCATAAATTATTAACAAAAATTAAAATTTTTAATAAAAATGATTATTTATGGCGTACCTTTAGTCCTGATCAAATAGATTTAAATTTTCGTAATCCCAAAGTGCTACTACGATTTTTTAAAATCATGATTAATTTAATCAATCATGGAGTAAATATTTTTCGATTGGATGCTGTTGCCTATTTATGGAAGAAAAGTGGTACAAAATGTGTAAATTTACCTGAGACACATAATATAATTAAGTTTTTCAGATATGTGACTGAAAAATTAAATACAAAAACACTTTTAGTTTCAGAAACAAATCTTCCAGAGCCTGAAAACAGAAGTTATTTTGGAAATTTGAATGAGTCGAATTGGATTTATAATTTTTCATTTCCACCATTACTAGTTCATGGATTTCTATTTGAAGATGGAAGTAAACTTTATAAATGGAGTAAACAACTTCCTATGGCTAACTTGGGTAATAGTTATTTGAATTTTATAGCATCTCATGATGGCATAGGAATGAGGCCGGCTGAAGGTATACTTGATAAAAAAACACAAGAAAAATTAATTAAACGACTAAAAAAAAATGGTGGAGAAGTTTCTTATCGAAAAGTTAAGGGAAAAGGAAAAAAGGTATACGAAGCAAATATAACATTAGCAAATGCATTCAAATTTACCGACCTAGATTTAAAAGGTAAATATTTTTATGAGAGATTTATTTCAGCTCATGCAATAATGATTGCCTTCGAAGGTATTCCAGCAATATATTTTAATTCTATATTTGGAACGTCTAATGATGAAAGTAAATTTATTATTTCTGGCAATAAACGTGATTTAAATAGATATAGATGGAATAAAACTCGACTCGAAAAGTTATTAAAAATTAAAAATTCTAAACAAAGAATATTATATAATAATATAATTCTACTACTTAATATTAGAAAAAAACAAAAATCTTTTCACCCAAATGCTAGAAGGTATAGTGTAAATTTAGGATCAAATTTTTTTGCATTTAAAAGAATAAGTCTTAATAAAAAACAAACAATCTTTTCTATTACTAATATGACCTCAACTTATCAAACTACTAAAATTGGTAAAAATTATTTAGGATGGCAAAATTTATTAGATAGCAAGCTAAACTACAAAGACAACCAATTATTAATGAGTCCCTTTCAAACTGTATGGCTTAAAAAAAAATAACATATTATTTTTGATTACCTTGACTCAATGAGTTTAAATATTTTTTCCAATTATTTTGGTATCGTACAGCATTATCAAATACGGCTTTTATTTCTTCTTCTGTAACCTGTCTTATAATTTTTCCTGGAGATCCCATAACTAAAGAGTTATCTGGAATTTTTTTATTTTCAGTAATTAAAGATTTGGAACCTATTATACAATTTTTTCCAATTTTTGAATTGTTAAGCAATACAGCTCCTATGCCAATTAAAGTATTATCATCAATCGAACACCCATGTAACATTACCATATGACCAACAGTAACATTTTTGCCAATCTTTAAAGGATAACCTGGATCAGTGTGAAGGACACTTCCATCTTGAATATTTGATCCCTCTCCAATGTGAATATTCTCAATATCTCCTCTTAAAGTGGCATTAAACCAAATACTTGTATTTTTTTCTAATGTAACATCCCCAATTACATGGGCATTTGGAGCAACCCAATTTTCACCATAGTTATTTGCTTTTTTATTTTCCAAATCGTAAAACATAATTTATACACTATTTTAACATGTCACTTACAAAAACACCAATATGCGATTTTGGAAAAAAAGTAGAAACTTTTAAACTTTTATCAACTGATAATACAAATATTAATCTTGAAGATGTAAAAGGTGAAAACGGTACACTTATTATGTTTATTTGTAATCATTGTCCTTATGTAAAGGGAGTAATACAAAATATTGTTGATGATACTAATGATTTAAAAAAAATTGGTGTTAATTCAGTTGCAATCATGTCTAATGATACCGACAATTATCCTGATGACTCATTTGATAAAATGAAAATATTTTCAAATGAAAATAAATTTAATTTCCCATATCTTTTTGATGAAAGTCAAGAAATTGCAAAAAAATTTGGAGCAGTATGTACCCCAGATTTTTTTGGATATAACAAAAATTTAGAACTGCAATATAGAGGTAGAATAAGAGAACTTAAAGATCTAAAACCTGTTCAAGAAGGCCCTAGTGATCTACTAAATGCCATGACCCTAATTGCTAAAACTGGTAATGGTCCATCTGAACAAATACCTAGTATGGGTTGTAATATTAAGTGGTTTAAAAATTAATGCACTTGATTGTAACAAGATCTTTCCCTCCAGAAGTTGGAGGAATGCAAAATTTAATGTGGGGTTTGGCCAACTCGCTTTCTAAACATAAATTAATAAAAGTTTTTGCTGATAATTATGACAGATGTCTGGAGTTTGATAAAAAACTATCTTACACAATTGAAAGAGTTTCAGGCCCTAAATTTATTAGAAAGTATAGAAAAGCATATTTAGTTAATGAATTTATTAAAGAGAACAGTAAAATTGAATGTATTATAACTGATCATTGGAAAAGTCTTGAATTAATTAAAACTAACAAAAAAAAAATTTGTTTAATTCACTCTAAAGAAATTAACCATCCAAAAAATAGTAGGATATATAATAGAATAATTAAAGTTCTTAATGATGCTCATTTTATTGTTGCCAATTCAGAATACACAAAAAATCTTGCTGTAGAGAATGGTGTAAGTAATAAAAATATAATTGTTATTAACCCTGGCGTGTATCCTGCATCACCTATTGAAAATAAAATAATAAAAGATGCTGAAATTTTATTAAAAGGAAAAAACCCAAGACTAATAACAGTGTCTAGATATGATAAAAGAAAAAATCACGAAAAAATTATTATGGCTCTTAGGAATCTTAAACAAATCTACCCAAATATTATCTATGTCTCTGTGGGTTATGGAGAAGAGGAAGAAAATATTAGAAAATTGGTAAACGAATTAAGCTTACAAAACCATGTTATTTTTCAAAAAAATATTTCTCAAGAGCTTAAAAATGCCTTGATATCCAAATCAGATCTATTTGTGATGCCTTCCATTATTCACAAAAATTCTGTTGAAGGCTTTGGTATAGCTTATGTTGAAGCGGCTCAGTATGGTGTTCCGTCAATAGGTGGAAAAGATGGAGGAGCTGCAGATGCGATTAAAGACAAAGAAACAGGAATCATTTGTGATGGTAACAATCTAGATGATATTTATTCAAGTATAGAAACTCTATTAAAAAATAATCTATCTAAAGAAATGGGTAATAAAGCTAAGGAATTCGCTAAAAAATTTGAATGGGATAATATTGTGCAACAATATTTGAAAATTCTGTGATATAAATAACCATGATCGAAAAATTTAATGGAATAATTTATTTAATAATTTACATCGTTCACTTTGGAATTTTAGCATTTTATGCTTCTCAATTATTATTTGGTACTAGAAAATTCATGGATAAATTTGGTATCGATCATACAGCCGCCTTCATGATCAGATTTTTAGGAGCATTTTTCTTAGCATGGATAATAATGGCATTATACATAATGTTTGTGAGACCAAATGGTGTTGAAGGAACCTGGACATTTTTTAACCTAATTGTAATTACTCACTTCGTTGTTACTATAACTAATTACTATTCTAAGAACATAAGCAAGCTTGGTGTTACAGATAAATTTACTGGTGAAGGCATCCTTGTACCTTTTGTTTTATTTATAATGAGTGCAGTTCTTTGTTATGGATTGTCAGATTTAATCTATTTAACATAACTTAATTAAGAAATTAAATTACATAACTTTTCAAAAACTTTTTCTGCAGATAATTTTGATAAATCTGAAACTTGAATAGCCTTAAAATTTTCTCTTTCAATACTTACCTTGTGTGCTGTTGTATGAGATCCAAATAAAGATATTCCATTAACATTTAAGTGAGCTGCAATATGAGCGGGGCCTGTGTCATTAGCTACAACAAAAATACTATCATTTATTAATGCAGCAAGTTGACTTATATTGAGAGCTTTATTGTTATCTAATATACATTTAGCATTTATCTTTTTTGCATCCTCTAATTCATTTGGACCTGGAGCTATAACAATACTGATTTCGTGATTATATTTATCTTTTATTAAGGTTATTAATTTATCAAAGTAAGGCCATTTTTTTTGAGGTAGATGAGGTGAACAAAAAGGGAATAATATAATGTATCTATTTAATTTATATTCAGATTTGAGACTTGAAATGTTATCACAAGCCCAGGAAAAATTAGGAACCATTGTATTTTTTGTATTTATGCCGGTTTTTTTTAATTGATGATCAAAACGATCTAGCACTGGAAGTTTATCAAATTCTTCTTTTGTTTGGTTTTCTGGGAGTGTTGTTTCAGAAGAAGACCATATGCTTGAATTTGAATTAGGAAAAAGAATTTTTTTATAAAAAGCTGTTCTAGAAGAGTTTTGTAAATCATAGACTTTCGAAATTTTAAATTTTTTAATTTTTTTCATTAATGAATATAAATAGATGAGATTAAATCTAGATTGACGTTTATCTATAATAACTTCAGTTAAATATGGATTTTTTTTAAATAAATCAGAGTATGGTTTAGTAGTCAGTAAATATATTAGATTTCCCTTATGCGCTTCAGATATATCTTGAATTGCACCACAAGCTTGAGCTATATCTCCTAATGAGCCATGTTTTATAATTAATATATTAGACATATTTTAAACAACTTAACATACTATAAAATTTTATGAATAAAATTCTAGTTGAAGTTTCAGTAGGTGAGCTTTTAGACAAAATTTCTATTTTAGAAATTAAAAAAGACAAAATTAAAGATCAAGAAAAACTAAAATTTATTATTAATGAATATGAAATTTTAAAAGAACAATTAGACAAAAATATTAAAACTGACGAAAAAATTAATAAATTGTATCAATCTTTAAAAGAAATTAATGCGAAGCTTTGGGTAATAGAGGATGATAAGCGTCAATGTGAGAAAGAGAGTGATTTTGGAGAAAAATTTGTCAAGCTTTCAAGAGATGTTCATTTTTTAAACGATGATAGAGCAAAAATAAAATTGGAAATTAATAATCATACTGGATCAAAAATAAAAGAAATTAAAGAATACACGAGTTACTAATTATTAAAACTATATTTTTTTTCTAAAAATTTAATTACATTGTGAATAATAAAAGTCATAAATAGATAAATACTTCCAGCTACAATAAATACTTCTATAGGTTTAAATGTTGTTGAAATTATATATTTTGCAATACCAGTTATGTCCATAAGGGTGACGGTACTTGCTAAAGATGTTCCTTTAAGCATTAAAATAATTTCATTACCATAAGCTGGTAAAGATTGCTTAATCGCTATTGGAATTTGTATTTTGTAAAATATCAATTTTTTAGAAATGCCTAAGCTTTTTCCTGCCTCTATATAACCTATTTTAATAGTTTCAAATGCAGACCTTAAGATCTCTGAAGTATATGCTCCAGTATTTAATGCAAAAGCTATAATTGCACACCAGTAAGGTTCTTTAAATGCTTCCCATAAAAATGTCTCTCTAATTAAATCAATTTCTGCAAAACCATAATAAATAATAAAAATTTGAACCAATAAAGGTGTACCTCTAAAGACATAAGAATAACCATATGCAATTTTCGATAAAAAATTATTTTTAATCCTTAAAATTGCAAAAAATAAACCTATAAATATTCCAAAAAACATTGAAGCAGATAACAATTTTAATGTTATTAAAGCTCCACCAAGTAATTTAGGAAAACTGGCAATTATCAGATCTATATCCATCAATATCCTTTATTATATTTAAATTCTAATCTGTTAATTAATTGCATGCTGAGAAAAGTAAGTGCTAAATATAATACTGCTGCAAACGAATAAAAGAATAGTGGATCTCTAGTTGAGCCGGCAGCTATATAAGATTGTCTCATTATTTCAACTAATCCTGTTACTGATATTAAGGATGTATCCTTTAAAGTAATTTGCCAGACATTGCTTAAGTTTGGAATAGAAAGTCTTAACATCTGTGGCATTATAATTTTAAAAAAATGTATATGTTTTTTAAAGCCTAAAACTTTCGAAGCTTCAAATTGACCTTTATCTATAGATTGAATTGCACCCCTAAATACTTCTGTTGAATAAGCACCAGAAATAATCCCAATTGCAACCGAACCAGTAATAAAGGCATTGATTTCAATATATTCATAATAACCAAAGATAGAAGCCACATACATTAAAGCTCCACTACCACCAAAAAAGAATAGATAAATTACCAATAACTCAGGTACGCCCCTGATAACAGTTGTGTATGAATTAGCTATTAAATTTAAGAATTTATTTTTAGATAATTTTAAGGGTGTAAATATTAATGCAAATATAAAACCTATAAACATTGCTGTAATTGAAACAGCTATTGTCATTAATGCAGCAACAAATAATTCGTCCCCCCCACCCCGTTTTACCAAATGCTAAGAGATCCATATAGAATGGCGACTATACATTATAGTCGCCAATTCTTAAATGATTACATAGAAGCGTCGAAACCGAACCATTTGATAGCAAGTTTGCTAATAGTTCCGTCTTTTCTAGCTTTATTTATGGCTTTGTTAAAATCTTTTAAAAGTTTTGCGTCTCTTTTTCCGATTGCATCATCACCACCTTTTCTAATTCCTACACCAACACCATTTCCAAAAGCTCCACCAGAAAAGGTTGGTCCAACTAGAACAACAGCTTCACCAGATTTATCAGCATAATCAGTAAAAGCAACAGCGGCTGCTAATGCAGCATCACATCTACCATTTGATAAATCTAAATTTACTTCGTCTTGTGTTTTGTAAGTTCTTAAATCAACTTTACCTACATCACCTGACTCTAAAAAATTTTGGTGAATTGTACCAATTTGTGTACAAACAGTTTTTCCAGATAAAGCTCCTGTAATTGTTTTAAGAGCCTTGTCTACATCTCCACCACCAAGATTTAAGTTTATTCCTTCTGGTGTAGACATTCCTTCAAGATCAGAACCTTTCATTACAGCTAAAGAAGCAACTTCATCAGCATAACCTTGTGAAAAGTTGATTGTTTTCATTCTTTCGTCTGTAATTGACATACCAGCCATGATCGCATCAAATTTTCTCATAACTAATGCAGGTATCATCCCATCCCAGTCTTGTTCAACGATTGTGCACTCATGCTTCATGATTTTGCAAAGCTCATTTGCAAGATCAACTTCAAATCCATTTAAATTTCCAGAAGCATCCTTAGAATTCCAAGGAGGGTAAGCGCCCTCTGTTCCTATTTTAATTTTGTCAGCATAAACATTTGCTGTTAACAATAAAAAGGCAAAAATTGTTACTATTGTTTTTTTAAACATATTCATTATTTCCTCCAATTTTGATCTTAATTAATCATAAATTTTAGCTTTAAAAAAGAAATTTCTTAGTAATTTATTGATGAAGAAAAGTTCCAAGAACAGTCAAAACTAGGGATATAAACTCTATCTAAGGTGGCATTTCCAAAGTTTTTGTTAAAAACTTTAAGCCATTTATCAACTTGTTTAGGTTTTTTATCTTGGCTACCAACTTGTGCAGTTATAATTCCTTTAGGTTTCAAAATTCTAACAAGTTGATCCATATTTTTAGCTGCTAGATCAATGCAAAATTGATCATCGTTTAAATCTACAAAAATTTTATCGTAAGTATCATCTTTAATAGTTTTGATGCTTTCAAAAGCATCACCCCAAACACATTTAACAGAGTTTTTTTGAGTTGCTTTGTTTCCAACTTTAGCTAAATGTTTTTCACATACATCAACAACTTCAGGATCTAATTCAAACCAATCAATATAACCAAATCCTTTGGAAATACACTCTCTAGCTACACCGCCATCTCCACCACCAATAATAGCTGCTTTTTCTTTATCTTTATTTAATTTTAATCCAGCATTTACAAAAGTAGAGCTATATAAATGCTCGTCACTTGTGGCTACTTGTATCTCATTATCTATAAATAAAGATTTACCAAATTGTTCTAAATCTAAAATTTCAATGTGCTGGCCTGCTTTTGAGGTAAAATCTTCTAACACATTTTTTACTACATAGGATTTTTGTAAACCTGGTGAACTGTAAATGTCATGATAAAGAGAGATTGTATCTCTATTAAATTCTTTTTTAACTATTCTAGTATGTTCTATTTCTTTTTTAATAATTTCAATTGCAACCGAAGGATTTACTTTACCACATGTAAAAAAATCGAAGCTTATAATTCCTTTTTCAGGAAATGTATGAAAGCTTATATGGCTCTCGGCTAGTAAAGCAACCAATGTGAAGCCTTGTGGTTCAAATTTATATTTTGAAATATTAAGAACCGTGACTTTTGCTTTTTTTGAAATTTTATAAACAAGTTTTTCAAAGAAAGATGGATCATATTCTTTCTTGGTACCAATTATATCTAAAGTAATATGCTCACCCACTTTAGTCATAAATTAATTACCCCTTTTTATAATTTTTAACTTTTTCTAAAATTTTATCCATTTCTGATGATGATAAAATCTTAGGTTCTCCAATTTTTATTGTATTTATGTATTGATGGCAAATGTTTTCTATTTCTTTTGCTAACTCAAAGGCTTCCTCTAAGTTGTTTCCAAAAGTTACTTGACCATGGTTTTCCATTAAACAACCTTTTCTGTTCTCTAGGGCTTCAATTATATTTTCTGATAATTCTCTTGTTCCAAAAGTTGCGTATTTTGCACATCTAATATCTTCTCCTCCTGCTAAAGCAACCATATAATGAAATGCTGGAACATCTAAACCGTGAGCAGACACTGCTGTTGCATGAACAGAGTGTGCATGAACTACCGCTTTAGCATCATTCTTGTTTAAATATATGTCTTGATGAAATCTCCATTCAGAGGATGGAGTTGAACCTTTTTCATCGAATTTTCCATCTAAAGAAACAAAAGCTATATCATCAGACTTGAGATCGGAATATTTTTTACCCGATGGTGTTATGAAAAAACCATCTTTATCACCCTCTGCTCTATGCGAAATATTTCCAGATCTTAAAGGGGATAAATTGTCAGAATTTAGTTTTTTTGCAAATTTGATTACTTCATTTTTTAAATGATCCATGATCTATTGGTTAATCTTTTCTAAAATTTCTTTTTCACACAATTTTACAATTTCATCTTTACTTTTTGAAGGATACGATTTTTGAGTTGCCATAATACATGCACTTATAGTCTTTTTTAAACCATACGAAGTATACTGTTTGCTTGCAAAATAAAGTAAAACACATGCAAAAATAATAAATCCTATCCAATAATAATTTTTAATCATTTAAAAAGTCCTTTTAATCCTTTTTCTGATGCTTCACATACTCCTTTTTCCGTAATTAAAGCTGTGACATATTTAGCTGGCGTAACATCAAAAGCTAAATTAATTGCTTTACTTTTTTTAGGATAAATCAATATCTTATTAACTTCACCATTTATATTTTGTCCATCGATATGTGATAATTCCTGTGGATTACGCTCCTCTATTGGAATTTTTCTATAATCTTTTGTATTCCAATCAATTGTTGAGCTAGGTAATGCAACATAAAATGGAACATTGTTATCATGTGCAGCAAGTGCTTTGAGATATGTTCCAATTTTATTACATACGTCTCCTGTAGATAAAGTTCTATCAGTTCCAACAATACACATGTCAACTTCTCCTCTTTGCATTAAGATACCACCGGTATTATCAGCAATAATGGTATTAGGTATTTCCTCCTCGTTCAATTCATAAGATGTAAGATTGGCTCCTTGGTTTCTTGGTCTTGTTTCATCGACCCATACATGAACTGGAATTCCTTTTTTGTGAGCATGATAAATTGGTGAAGTAGCTGTTCCCCAATTAATGGTTGCAAGCCACCCCGCATTACAATGGGTTAAAATATTTACAGTTTCTTTTTTTTTATTATAAATTTCCTCAATAATCTTTAAACCATTTAAACCAATATTTTCACTAAATTGAATATCTTCTTCACAAATTGAATTAGCTTCTTTTAAAGCAACATTTAAAAGTTCATTGCTGTTAACTAACGATAATGCATTGTTCATTCTGTGAACTGCCCACTCAAGGTTTATAGCAGTGGGTCTTGCTTGTATCAGTTCCTTTGAACTTTTCTTTATAAATTCAAGATCATTATTTTCCATAACTGCCAATACAATTCCATATGCAGCGGTCGCTCCAATTAATGGTGCTCCCCTAACCTCCATTATTTTAATTGCATTAATTGCATCTTTAACAGTTTTAAGATCTTTAATTATAAACTTATGAGGTAATTTTGTTTGATCAATAATCTTTACTGTTTGACTTAGATTATCAAACCATATTGTACGATATTCTTTTCCTTCTATTCTCATCAATTAATTTTTGAACTAATAAAATCTAATATTGTTGAGTTATAATAGATAAAACAATCAGCTCTATCCATATCATGATAATTTTTTAAAGCCTTGCCCCAAACATTACATTTTTTTCCATCTATTTTATTATCTTCAGAAATCACTATTCTTTTTACACCTGATATTTCTTCAACCCAATCTGTAAGCAATCCATCAAAACGGTCCTTTGGATGAGAAAAAACTAAAACTGGTAAATTCTGACTTTTTTTGATTTCATCAATCTGCATTTGTCTCATGTCTGCTGGGCCAGCACCATCTTTTTCTCTAAATTTTTTAAAGCCTCATCAACTCCAACTTTTTTTACTTTGTAGTTTTTTGTTAAATGACCATAACAAGCTGGCATAAATGATATACCTCCAGCTGCTGCATCAGAATATCTAGCAAGCAACATCATACTCATCCAGCCTCCACATGATCTTCCAGTTACAAAAATATTTTTTTTATTAAATCCTTGGCTTTCAAATTTTTCAATTAAATCTAGATTTGCATCTAATCTTTTTTCTAATTTTGGTTTACCTTTATAGGGTGCTTTAAATTTTTTTTTATTCCATAATGTTTTATAATCGTCACCTTTAAGCTTTCCAGTACAAAATAGATAAACTAAAATTTCTTTATCGTTAATTTTTTTTCCAACTAGAGATGAAATGTTTTGCATACCACTTTTCCATGCGCAATCACTTGACGGTCCATCATGTGATTTTTGACCATGATTATAAATTAATATTATTTTATTTTCTGGGTTATTGATATTTTGATCTTTTAAATATCCAGCCTTGCTAGTTAAAAAACCATCCTTAGTAATTTTATCAGCTAAAACACTAGTAGAGAAAAGTAGAAATAATAATATTATGTTTATTTTTTTCATTTGTTTAAAACTCTTCCAGCAATAGTTTTTAATTTCTTAATTATTTTTTTAGATCTCTTTTTAGGATCTGTAATTATAGCTACGTCTAAGCAATTGGTAGCTGGGTCTTTTGGATCAATATGATCTTCAAAATTTTCTATTATAGCTTTAACCATGTTTTTGGCATTTTGTGCATTTGATAATAAAACTTTAATCACTGATTGGACGTCAACATTTTCATGATCAGGATGCCAACAATCATAATCTGTGACCATTGAAACCGAGGCGTATCTTATTTCAGCTTCTCTTGCCAATTTTGCTTCAGGCATATTTGTCATTCCAATAACATCCGCGTTCCATGTTCTATAAAGTTCAGACTCAGCTAATGTTGAAAATTGAGGACCTTCCATTACTAAATAAGTTCCACCTCTTTGATAAGATATCTTTTCTTTTTTAATTGCCTCTTCACATGCATTCATTAATCCATTTGATGTTGGATGAGCCATAGAAACATGTGCAACAATTTCTTCATCAAAAAAAGTTTTGTTTCTTGCAAATGTTCTATCGATAAATTGATCAACCAATACAAAAGTTCCAGGTGAAAGTTTTTCTTTTAAAGAACCTACTGCAGAGATTGATACTATATCTGTTACTCCAAGCTGTTTTAATGCATCTATATTAGCTCTAAAATTAATTTTTGAGGGAGATATTACATGACCCCTACCATGCCTTGGTAAAAAAAGTACTTCCTTATTATTATATTGGGCTTTTAATATTTTATCTGAAGTCTTTCCCCAAGGTGTTTTAACCTTGATTTCTTTTCTTTTTTTAAACTCTTCAATATCATAAAGACCACTACCGCCTATAATTGCTAATTTATTTTTTTCCATATGAGTAGAATATTTAATAAAATTATATATTAATAATATTTTATATGAATTTAAAAGACTTTATTAGATCTATTCCAGACTATCCCAAAAAAGGTATACTTTTTAGAGATATAACAACTTTAATTAAAGACGAAAAAGCATTTACTGAAACAATTGATCAAATTGTTGAGAGATCTAAAAAATTTAAAGTAGATAAAATTGCAGCAATTGAATCAAGAGGTTTTGTTTTTGCATCAGCAGTTTCTTATGTTCTTAAAAAACCTTTTATAATGCTTAGAAAAAAAAATAAATTACCTGCTGATGTTCATTCAATTGATTTTGAATTAGAATATGGAACAGCAACAATTGAGGTTCACAAAGATTCAATTCAAGAAAACGATTCTGTATTAGTTATTGATGATCTTATAGCTACTGGTGGTACTGCCGAGGCAGCTGGTAAATTAATAAAACAGTCAAAAGGCAATGTTTCTGGTTTTATTTTTGTTATAAATTTATTTGATTTAGGTGGATGTGATAATCTTATCAAACAAGGATTTAAAGTAGAAAATCTTATTGAATTTCCAGGGCATTAAAAAAAGGCCCCGTTTAACGAGGCCTTAATTTTTAATTATATTAAAGAATAATTAATTAGGTATCCAACTTTTCCATTTGTCTGGATTGTTGTCTTTCCATTCCTTAACTACTTCTTTAAGATCTCTGTTTTTTTGTTTAACTTCAACTAACATTACAGCTTGGTCTGCATTTTGAAATGACATTCTTTCAAAAAATTCTTTTGCTTTAGCGTGTTCTGGTTTAGCAAAAGTTGCAGGGTTACCGTAGTTCATCGTGTAGTCTTTAGCCCAACCAGTTGCTGGCCAACCTTTAGTTCCACAATCTTTCCAGTTTCCTGCTTCTGTAAATGTATCAGGATCACAAACTTTATGTTCTGGTAGTCCTACACCAACCATGTCATAAGCACCAAAGAACCAATGTGGTTCCCATAGGTATAACAAGAAAGGTTCTTTTCTTTCGTAAGCCGCAACTGCTTCAGCAACTGCTGCTGCTTCTGTTCCAAGTTCATCAGCTTGGAAATCAATTCCTAAAAGATCAAGTCTTTTTTGGTCATGACAGTTCCAACCTGCTACTGGACAAGCGATTAATCTTCCTTTGCTTCCTGACTCAATAGTTGCAAATTTAGCTTTATGTTTATTTAAATCTTTCCAAGATTTAATGCCTAACTCTTCTGCAGCATATCTAGGTATATAGTAATCTGACATACCAATTACTCCAACAGTACCAAGTAAATCTACACTTCCATCACCGTTGTAAGTTCCTACAACCTTACCTTCATAAATAAGATCTTCGTTCATCATTACAGAGTCTGCTTCAGCATAACTTGGCCAGCTTTCACAAGCAAAGTCAATTTCTCCAGCTGCGATGGCTTCCCATAAGCCAGTTCCAGATGGAAATACTACTCTCTTTATTTTGTATCCAAGCTCTTCTTCAAGCATTGTTACAGCAACCTGACATGAAATCTCTCCCCCTGTCCAGTCAGCTACAGCTGCTGTAAGTCTTTTAGCGTAAGCTGAACCAAAACTAGATAAAACAAGGATAGATGACAAAATCATTGCTGATATTGTTTTAGATAATTTCATAGTTTTTATCCCCTATTAATTAATTAATTTCTATAATTTAAGCGTAAAATCGATCTGTTGTAAAGTTTTTATAATAATTAGGACAAATTTGCTTTATAATCATCAAATTGGACAAAACTTAAGGTGATTTAAAGGTTTTTGTATAAAATCCTAGTTTACTACTCAGGAATTGATGGGATTGTTCTATCTATTCCTTTTACAATTTTTTTTTCATGGTCATAAAATGGAAGTTTCACAATATTTGCCTGATGGCTGTCTCCATTAGGTAACTTCAGTGTTACCTTTCGACCTGGCCAATCATCTGGTTTATAAAAACGCACATATCCAATTCCTAACTGTAGAGTTGGAGAAGGAACTCCAGCCGTAATATAACCTACTTCCTCATTTCCATCTAAAACTTTACTTCCTGAAGTTGGAGTTTCAGTTTTACAAGTTATTCCAAACATACAAGGTCTTTTATCTTTTTTTATTAATGCTTCACGACCTATGAAATCACCCTTATCCATATTTACAAAAAACCCCAATCCAGCTTCAAAGGGAGTGATTGTTGTATCAATATCTGTCAAATTTCCAAATATTCCACCTTCAATTCTTCTAATTGTCATTGCACGTGAGGCTGATAGTTCCATTCCATGCGGCTTGCCATGTTCCATCAGATGGTCCCAAAGTGCTAAATGATTAGTTGTAAAACCATCTGAATAAATTTCAAAACCTAGCTCATTTGTAAAACCTGATCTAGAAACATAAACTTTCTGTCCACCTAAATCAAAAAAGTCTGAACTAAAATAAGTCATCTTCTCATCTATCTTTCCTTTAGATGCGGCCTTCATAATTTCAAAAGATTTTGGACCTTGAATTTGTAATACTCTAGATTTTGGATCAGAGATTTTTACATCAAAATTCGCACTATGAGCTAATAACCAATCTTCGAATGGACCATCAGCTTGAACATACCAAAATTTTTCTTCATTAAATTTAAATATCACACCATCCATAAAAATTCCTCCCTGAGGCGTGCATGCTAAAGAATAGTATCCTCGACCGGTTTTAATATTTAATAATTTCCTTGTTGTAACTTTGTCCAAAAATGCTGAAGCATCTGGACCTGATATTTCAATAGGCTTTTCTGGTACATCAAAAATTAAAGCTTTCTGTCTTAATAACCAATATTTTTTTATTGGGTCTTCACCTATCGACATTGGAAAATATCTACCAGCATATACTCCACGAACCATTTCTGCACAATTAGTTCTATCAATGTATGGTGACTCTTCAAATCTTCTAGCACTAATTTTAATAGTTTTTTTTAAATCAGATAGTTCTTGAAAATTTCCCATTATATTTACCTTAGTTCAAATTTGTTTTTGGTCTTAAAATAGTTGGTGGTTCATGAGCAGTTACTTTTGGTATTTTATCATTGTACTTTTCTATCTCAATAAGACAAGAATGTGCAATCGGACCTTGTCCTAACTTTGATGTTCCTTTATCAAGAGTTAAAACATTGGGATTACCGTGTTTACACATACTATTTGGAACTGATAAATCTTCAGGATCATGCCATGCTCCTGTGCTCATTTGAACTACATTTCTTCTTATCTTATTATTTATTCTTATACCTGCAAGACAAGCTCCACGATCGTTAAATAATCTCACTATATCACCATCTTTTAACCCTCTTTGCTTTGCGTCTTGTGGATTGATTTCTAAAGGTTCTCTTCCATTAATTTTTAAAGACTTGCTATAGCTGCCATGGTCCATTTGACTATGTAATTTATCTTTTGGTTGATTAGATATTAAATGAATTGGATAATTTTTATCTTTTTTTCCTAACCATTCACATGGCTCTAACCAAATAGGATGTCCTGGACAATCATCATAACCAAAATCTGATACGGTTTTTGAAAAAAATTTCAATTTTACCACTTGGTGTACTGAGTGGATTTTCTAAAGGATCTTTTCTAAAATCTTTTAACATTAATGTAGATTCTTTTGGATCTTCAACTTTAAACCATCCGTCCTCCCTAAATTTTTTATAACTAGGTATTTTAATATTTGCTGCATTAGCTCTTTCCAAGGTTTGATTATATATCCATTCTTGCCATTCCTCTTGATTTCGACCCTCAGTAAACTTTTTTTCTACTCCCATTTGTTTTGCTATTCCTGAAAATATTTCAAAATCATTTCTTGCTAAACCGTGGGGTTCAACTAATTTTGACATTGAAACAACATAAGGATCACGAGGGGTCATCATTATATCCCTTCTTTCGAGTGGAGTAGTGCAAGGCAAAACTATATCAGAACGTTTTGCTAGAGTGTTCCAACACCATTCATTTGAAATAATTGTATCTGGCTTTTCCCATGCTTTAATTAATCTGTTTAAATCCTGATGATGATGAAATGGATTTCCACCAGCCCAATAGATAATTTTTGTATCTGGGTATTTATACTTTTTACCGTCAAAATCAAAATTCTCATTTGGTTTTAGTAAGAGATCGCTAATTCTTGCAACTGGGATAAAATTTTCAATTTCATTTTTAGTCTGTGGAAATGCAGCGCCTGGTAAAATTGTAAATTGTCCACCTATATGATTTGTTGCGCTATAGCCAAAACCAAAACCTCCCCCTGGTAATCCAATTTGCCCAATCATTGATGCTAACATAATTGCCATCCAGAAAGGTTGTTCTCCATGATCTTGGCGAGTTAATGACCAACTTACTGAAATCATTGTACGATTAGAAACCATTTTTCGAGCAAGGTCTTTGATTTGTTTTGAAGGAATATCACATATCTCTGCTGCCCACTCCGAGTCTTTTTTAATTCCATCATTTGAGCCTAATAGATATTCTAAAAAAACATCAAAACCTTCTGTATATTTTTTTATAAAATTTTTATCACTGAGTCCTTCTGTATGAATTGTATGAGCAATACCAAGTATTAAGGCAGTATCTGTATTTGGACGTATTGATAGCCATTCTCCTTCAGCCTCGTCCATCAAATCTGACTTAAGTGGACTTATGTTTATAAATTTTATCCCAGAGGATGCTGCTGAAATAATACTTTTTTTTTGATAATGGTTGCCAGTTCCACCTTGGCAAATCTGCCCATTTTTAAGAGGTACACCTCCAAAACATACAAAAAGTTTTGTATGATCTTTTATTAAATCCCAACTAGTACAAGTATCAAGAAATGCCCGATAACTTCCAAGTATATGAGGTACCATTGCTTCCGCCGCAGCAAAACTATAAGTAAATTTTGAGCGAGTATATCCACCTATACAATTTAAAAATCTATGAAGCTGACTTTGAGCATGATGAAATCTGCCAGCACTTGCCCAACCATATGATCCACCATATATTGCTGAATTACCGAATTTACTCTTAACTCTATTTAGTTCGTCTGCAATAATTTTTTCAGCTTTATCCCAACTTATTGCAATAAATGACTCTCTGCCACGCAAATGATTTTTACTTCCAGGACCTTCTTCTAACCAGCTCTTTCTAACCATTGGAGCATCGATACGAGTAGGACCATGTTGAACATCTAAAATTCCTGGTCCAATAGGTGAAGGATCATTATCATGCTCCCATCCTACTAATTCTTTAACACGACCATCACGTACTTTTGCTCTATATGTGCCCCAATGAGAACTTGTTAATGGAAGACCTTTGTCTTTGGTCATATTAATTTTTGGCTAGACCAAGTGCTACTCTTTGTTTCTTAGTCCAAGCTAGACTAATTCGGTCTATGATAATTGCTAAGAGAACTATACCAATTCCAGCAGCTAGACCTCTTCCAGTATCTGATCTGGCTAATCCATTAAAGACTTCAAGGCCAAGACCTTTACCACCAATTAATGGTGTTACAATTTGCATAGCGAATGCCATTATAACTGTTTGATTAAATCCAATTACAAGACTTGGAACTG
>JBJLDS010000002.1:0-59749 GCA_045567035.1 Candidatus Pelagibacter sp.
AAACATTTGCTAATAATATTACCTGGGTAAAACGTTGGAATTATTATTGATAAATCTTCAAATGATATCATTAACCGTCTTTATTAATTTTTAAAACTCCTATGAAAGCTTCCTGTGGGATTTCAACCTTTCCAAATTGTTTTGCTCTTGCTTTACCTTTTTTTTGTTTTTCAAGCAATTTTCTTTTCCTATCTACAGCCCCACCTCCATGAATTTTTGTTAAAACATCTTTTTTAAAACCTTTTATTGTTTCTCTAGCGATGATTTTTCCTCCTATTGCTGCCTGAATAGGAATCATAAAATTATGTCTTGGTATCAAATCTTTAAGTTTCTCACAAACTTCTCTTCCTGTATTTTGGGCAAAATCTTTATGTATCATCATAGCCAGTGCATCAACGGGTTCTGTATTGACTAGTATATTCATTTTAACAAGATCTCCCTCTCTATGTTGTATAATTTCATAATCAAAACTTGCGTAACCACTTGTCATAGATTTTAATCTATCATTAAAATCAAATACTACTTCATTTAATGGTAACTCATAATTTAAAACTGCTCTATTACCTGAATAACTAAGATTAGTTTGTATTCCCCTCTTATCCTGACAAATTTTAATTATGGAACCAAGATATTCATCGGGTGTAATTATTGTAGATTTTATCCAGGGCTCTTCTATCATTTTTATCAATGTTGGGTCTGGTAAGCTTGATGGATTTTGCAGATCCATAATTTTTCCACTATTCAAATGAATTTTGTAAACAACTCCTGGGGTTGTTGTTAATAAATTAATATCAAATTCTCTCTCTAATCTTTCTGTAACAATTTCGAGGTGTAATAATCCTAGAAAACCACATCTAAAACCTAAACCAAGTGCAGATGATGATTCTGCTTCGTAAGAAAAGCTTGCATCATTTAACTTTAACTTTGCTAATCCATCTTTTAATTTCTGGTATTCTGAGCTATCAACTGGAAATAAGCCACAAAATACAACTGGTTTACTAGGTTTAAAACCTGGTAAAGCATCTGCTATTGGATTTAATGCATCACATATCGTATCGCCTACTTTGGTTTCCGATAATATTTTTATTCCTGTTGTAATAAATCCTATTTCTCCTGCATTTAATTCTTCAATATCTTTTGGCTTAGGGGTGAAAACTCCAACTTTTTCAATAATATAATTTTGATTGGTAGACATCATTTTAATTTTCATATTTTTAGATATTTTGCCGTCAATTACTCTAACCAAAATTACAACACCTAAATAAGTATCGTACCAACTATCAACTAACAAACATTTTAATTTTTCATTTTTGATACCTTTTGGGCCTGGAAGTACTTGAATAATTTGTTCTAATATCTCTTCTATACCTTCTCCTGTTTTGCCTGAACAAGGTACAGCAGCAGAAGTATCAATTCCTATAACATCTTCTATTTGCTTATTTGTTTTGTCTAAGTCAGACGCGGGAAGATCAATCTTATTTAAAACAGGTATAATCTCATGATTAATATCTAATGCCTGATATACATTTGCTAGAGTTTGCGCCTCAACACCTTGAGTACTGTCAACGATAAGTATTGATCCCTCACAAGCATAAAGTGATCTACTAACTTCATAACTAAAGTCCACGTGACCAGGCGTATCAATTATGTTTAGTAAATACTTTTTTCCATCTTTTGCTGTATAATTTAATTTGACAGTTTGAGCTTTTATTGTAATGCCCCTTTCTCTCTCAATATCCATTGAATCTAGAACTTGAGCTTTCATCTCTCTATCTGTTAATCCTCCACACCTATGGATTATTCGATCCGCAATTGTAGATTTTCCATGATCAATATGTGCAATAATTGCAAAATTTCTAATATTATCTATGCTATGACTCATTTAAGATCTTATCTTAGCCCCAGTTTTTGACTCTACTGTTGAAATAATTAAATTATTTATATTATCGAGATCACTTTCATTTAGTGTTTTATCGAATGATTGAATTGATACATTTAATGCAATAGATTTTTTGTCTGAAGGAATGTTTTCACCCTCATAGACATCAAAAACTTTTACTGATTTAATTAATTGATCATCAACTGTAGTAATAATTTCTACTAACTCCTGAACTTTAAAATTTTTATCTATAACAAAAGAAAAATCTCTTTCAGATTTTTGAAAGTCAGACTGTTTGTACTCAGGCTTTTGGTCTTTTATTTTTTTCTTAGTTTCTTTAATAAAATCTAAATAAATTTCAAATCCAACTAAAGAATCAGTTTTTATGTCCAATTTTTTAATAATATTTGGATGTATCTCTCCAAAAAATGCAACTGGCTTATCTTCTGCTTTACTTAAATAAACTGATCCAGATTTACCTGGGTGATAATAAGAAGGAGTATTGTCGTCTATAAAAATTTTATTCCTATTAAATCCAACTTCAATTAAAGTTTGTATTACGTCTTTTTTTGCATCAAATACATCCACTACTCTATCTTTTTCGTTCCAATTTAATCTTGAAATTTTTCCAGATTTTAAACCTCCGATAACTGTCAGTTGTTCCCCGGGCTTATTTCCAAGGAATATGGGGCCTATTTCAAATAAAGAAATATCTTTAAATCCTCTATCTAGGTTCTTTTTTGTATAAAAAGTTAAATTAGAAAAAATCGAATTTCTTAAAACATCTAAATCTGAACTTATAGGATTGATAATTGAAATTTCTTTTTTATCTTCTTTAAATAATTTGTTTATTTTTGAATCGGTAAATGACCATGTAACAGTTTCATAATATCCCTTAGAAGCTACTGATCTTTGTATAAAATGAAAGAGCTTTTGTTGTTTATTTAATGTAGGTTTTGTCCTATTTTTTTCTGGTTCTATCGTCTTAATATTTTTAAAACCTTTTATTCTTACTATTTCCTCAACAATATCTATGGGTTGAGTAATATCAGGTCTCCAAGTAGGAATTGACAATTTTAATAAACCTTTTAATGGCTTAACTTCAAAACCAATTTCATTTAAAATTTTAATTATATCCTTATCACTTACTTTAAAACCTGTAATTTTTTCAAATAACGAAATTTTAAAATTGATTTGATTTTTTTTATTACTTTTAACTTTCTGAATATTTAATTTACTAACTTCTCCCCCGCAAATTTCTTTTATCAAATATGATGCTTTTTTTAATCCCTCTTCAATTGATTCAGGGTCTATGCCTCTTTCGAATCGAAATTTAGCATCAGTATCAATATTTAATTCCTTCGATGTTTTTCTAATTGATCTTGGATCAAAATATGCAGACTCTAAAAGTATATTTTTTGTATTTAACTCAGTTCCTGAACGCATACCGCCAATTATACCCCCAAGACCCAATATTCCAGATCGGTCGGATATAACACACATATCATTCTCTAACTTATACTCTTTATTATCGAGTGCTTGAAAACTTTCACTATTTAATGAATTTCTTACAATTATTTCTTTATCTATTTTGTCTAAATCATAGGCATGTAAAGGTCTGTTTAAGTCAAACATAACATAATTGGTTATGTCAACTATTGCTGATATTGGTTTCTGTCCTATAGATAAAATTTTATCTTTAAGCCATTTAGGACTTTCCTTATTTGTCACCCCTTTAATTAAACAACTTCCAAAAATTGTACATCCTTGCGCTTTATGTTTCTTAATAGTTACCTTAAATTTTTTGGTATCTTTAAATTTAAATTCTTTAATTAAATTTTCCTTTAAGTTTGCCTAATCCAGATGCTGCTAGGTCTCTTGCTATACCTCTAACTCCTAGACAATCTGGTCTATTAGGGGTTATCGATAAATCAACTACTTTTGGGTTATTGTTTTTAAAAAATTTTTTTCCAATAATATTCAAATATTTTTTATCTGGAAGTTCAATAATACCGTCGCTTTCTTCTGATATATTTAGTTCAGACTCAGAGCATAACATACCATATGAAGTTATACCTCTAATCTTGCTAACTGAGAGTTTCATTTGATTTTTTGGAATTACTGAACCAGGACCAGCATAGATTGTTAAAAGATTTTTTCTGGCATTTGGGGCGCCACAAACTACCTTAACTGTATTTTCTTTACCAATGTCGACATCACAAATCTTTAATCTATCTGCATTTGGATGTTGTTCTGCATTTAAAATTTTTGCAATTATAAAATTATCAGTATCAAGACTGCTGCTTTGAAAACTTTCAACCTCAAGTCCAATATCAGTTAATTTTTCGATTATCTGAGTATCTTTATATTTTGTATCTAAATGATCCTTTAACCAATCAATTGTGAATTTCATCTACTTAGACCTCTGTAATTTGAGGGAACATCAAGAGGATCGAAACCAAAATGATTTATCCATCTATAGTCTGTTTCAAAAAAGGCCCTTAAATCGTTAATACCGTATTTTAACATACCAAGTCTATCAATTCCAATTCCAAACGCATAACCTTGGTATTTATTGTTATCAACTTTAACATTTTTAAGAACATTAGGATGTACCATTCCACATCCAAGTATTTCTAGCCATTTATCTCCTTCTCCAATTATAATTTTTCCATCCTTAATTTCGTATCCAATATCTACTTCTGCAGAAGGTTCTGTAAAGGGGAAATGACTTGGTCTAAATCTCATTTTTATTTTATCAACTTCAAAAAACTCTTTTATAAAATAATTTAAACACCCTTTTAAATGTCCCATATTAATATTTTTGTCTATATGCAAGCCTTCGACTTGGTGAAACATTGGAGCATGTGTTTGATCACTGTCTGATCTATAAGTTCTTCCTGGCGCAATAATTTTGAACGGAGGCTTTCCTTTTAACATTGTTCTCACTTGGACTGGTGAGGTGTGTGTTCTTAATAGGTGAAATTTTTTTTGTCATCTAAATAAAAAGTGTCGTGCATATCTCTTGCAGGATGATTATCAGGAGTATTTAATGCTGTAAAATTATTATATTGATTTTCTACATCTGGTCCTTCTTCAACACTAAAGCCAATTTCAGAAAAAATTGAAGAAATTTCATCTATCACTTGTGATACTGGATGAATCTTCCCCTGATTAAAACTCCTTTCAGGTAACGTAATGTCAACTTTTTCATTTTTAAGTTTCTCATTGATTTCATGAAACTCAAGTTCTTGAAATTTTTTTGATATTTTTTCTTGAAGTTCTTCTTTAATAAAATTTAATTCTGATGCAAATTGTTTTCTTTCTTCAGGAGCAACAGTGCCAAGCTTTTTGAATTGATTGGACACAAGTCCATTTTTTCCAAATAATTCACTTTTTATTTGATTAAGACTCTCTAGGTTTAAATCTATATCTAATTTAATTAAATATTCATTTTTAATTTTTTTTATATCGGACATTCTTCTAGATTATTTCTTAAATGTAGAAAAACAATAGTGAAGATTAATTTATAGCTGCTTGTGCTTTTTTTACTATTGTTTTAAATGCATTTGGGTTTTCGTATGCTATTTCTGCTAGAATTTTTCTATCAATTTTTATTCCAGATTTATTTAGACCATTAATGAATCTTGAATATGTTAAGCCCTCAGCTCTAACACCAGCATTAATTCTTTGAACCCACAACGATTTAAATTCTCTTTTTTTATTTCTTCTATCTCTGTAAGCATACTGCATGGCTTTTTCCATTGCTTGTCTGGCAGCTCTAATTGTATTTTTTCTTCTCCCCCATTGACCTTTTACAGCTTTTAAAACTTTTTTATGTTTTGCTCTGCTTGTAACACCTCTTTTCACTCTAGCCATTTTATCCTCTTAAATTATAAGGCATGTATGATTTTACAATTTTTCCATCTTGTTTAGCCATTGTAGTTGTACCTCTTTGATTTCTTATTTGTTTATTCGTTCGTTTAATCATCCCATGTCTCTTGCCAGCTTGTGCCATAACAACTTTTCCTTTTGCAGTTATTTTAAATCTTTTTTTTGCAGAACTTTTTGTTTTTAATTTTGGCATAATTTGAAGGGGTTATACAAACAAAGTTTATATTTGACAACTAATATATTTACAAAGGTTGAATTACCATTATTATTTGCTTGCCATCAAATTTAGGATTTAACTCTATCTTGCCATATGAAACAGTATCTTCTTTAATTTTATTCATTAGTTCATGACCTAAATTAGAATGTTGTAATTCTCTTCCTTTAAATCTTATTGTAAATTTAACTTTGTCTCCCTTAGATAAAAATTTTAATGCATTTTTTAACTTAAAATTATAATCATGAGTTTCGGTAACTGGTCGTAACTTTATTTCCTTGAGTTCTATTTTCTTTTGTTTCTTTTTTGCTTTATTAGCTTTTTTTTGTGCATCATATTTGTATTTACCCATGTCAATTATTTTACAAACTGGAGGGTTGGCATTTGGAGCAATTTCAATCAGGTCTAAACCCTCATCCTTAGCCATCGCAATGGCTTTGTTGGTATTAATCACGCCAAGATTTTCTCCATCGCTAGAAATAACTTGAACTTCGGGTGAGTTAATTCTGTTATTAGATCTTGGTCCTTTAGGTTTTGATCTTCTTTGAAAGTAATTTTTTTTTAGTTCTGGCACTAATTATATTGGGGCTTTATTCAATGATGAATAATTTTTTATAAAGTCTTTTATTTTCATAGTTTCTTGTTTCTTAGAATCTAATTGTCTTATAGTTATAGTATCACTGTCAACTTCTTTTTTTCCACATATTAACAATAAAGGTACTTTGGATAGTGAATGTTCTCTTATTTTATAATTTAAATTGTGATTTTTCAAATCGATCTCACAATTTATTCCAGACTGACTTACCAATTTAAAAATTTTTTTTGCATAATCGTCAAATTCATCTGAAATAGGTATAATAACTGCTTGCAGTGGAGAAATCCAAAAAGGTAATTTTCCTGCATAATGTTCAATTAAAATTCCGATAAATCTCTCTAAAGATCCAAATAAAGCTCTGTGAAGCATCACAGGAACTTTTTTGGTTCCATCTTTGTCAACAAATGTTGCTCCAAGTCTATTAGGTAAATTCAAATCTACTTGCAAAGTTCCACATTGCCAGTCTCTCCCAATTGCATCTCTTAAAACAAATTCAATTTTAGGACCATAAAAAGCTCCATCACCTTTGTTAATTGAGTATTCTAATTTTGTTTCTTTGATAGCCTTTAAAAGAGCATCTTCAGCTTTATCCCAAACAGCATCATCTCCAACTCTTACCTCTGGTCTATCTGAGTACTTTAATAAAACCTTTTCAAATCCAAGCTCTTTATATATTTCTAAAATCAAATTTGTAACTGTTAAAGACTCTTGAGTAATTTGATCTTCTGTGCAAAAAATATGTGCATCATCTTGAGTAAATGCTCTTACTCTTAAAAGACCATGAAGTGCACCAGACGGTTCGTATCTATGAACTTTTCCAAATTCTGACATTTTTAGGGGCAAGTCTCTATAACTTTTTAGACCTTGATTAAATACTTGAACACATCCAGGGCAATTCATTGGTTTAATTGCAAATACTTTTTCATCAGGCGTTTCAGATGTATACATATGTTCGCCAAACTTATCCCAATGTCCTGATTTTTCCCACAAAGATCTATCTAGTATTTCTGGAGTATTAATTTCTTTGTATCCTGCAACTTTTTGTTTTGCCCTCATGTAATTGACTAACTTTTGGAACAAAGACCAGCCTTTTTCATGCCAAAATACAGCACCAGGACTTTCTTCTCTAAAATGAAACAAATCCATTTCTTTTCCTAGCTTTCTATGATCTCTTTTTTCTGCTTCCTCTATTCTTTTTAAATAATCATCTAACTCTTTTTGTGAGGCCCAACTTGTACCATAAATTCTCTGAAGCATTTCATTATTTGAGTCTCCTCTCCAATAAGCCCCTGAAACTTTATTTAGTTTAAAAAATTTTCCAATTTTACCTGTTGATGAAAGATGTGGACCTCTACATAGATCGTGCCAATCACCATGAAAATAAATTGAAACATCTTCATCTTTAGGGATGCTCTCTATAATCTCTGCTTTATAAAATTCTCCTATTTTTTTAAAATGAGATATTGCCTTATCTCTTGGCCAGACTTCCCTTTTAGTTGGAACATCTCTATCAACTATTTCTTTCATTCTATCTTCAATTCTTTTCAAATCATCTTCTGTAAAGGGTTCTTTTCTAGCAAAATCATAATAAAAACCATTCTCTATGACGGGTCCAATAGTAACTTGTGTACCAGGGAACAACTCCTGTACAGCCATAGCTGTAATATGTGCTGTATCATGACGAATTGTATCTAATCCCTCTGCATCCTTTGAAGTAAATATTTTAACTTTGCTATCATTTTTGATTAAATGATCTAAGTCTTTTAGTTCATCATTTATACTTATTACAGTAGCTTGTTTCGCTAATGACTTGCTTATCTTTTCAGCAATATCTAACCCTGTAATAGGCTTATCAAAGTTTATTTCCTTACCATCTGGTAGTTTTATATTTGGCATTAATTAAATAATTTTTTGTACTCTGAATATGTAGAAAAACACATTTTTTCAACATTAAATTTTTTTTCAATATTTTTTCTACCCTCAATTCCCATAGAATTCAATCTACTAGGTTCTAAATTTAGTGCATATATTATTTTTTTACTTAAATCTTCAGCATTTCCAGACTCAAATAAAAAGCCTGTTTTTTCATTGATAATTGTTTCATTTGATCCACCAATATTACTAGCGATTATTACTTTTTCCATTGACTGTGCTTCGACCGCGACTCTTCCAAATGCTTCTGGTTCAGTCGATGCAGAAATAATTAAATCCGATATTTTATATGCTAAAGGCATTAATTTACATTCGTCAATTAATTTGACTTGATGATTTAATCTGTGCTGTTGCACTAATCTAGTAAGTTTCTTTTTATAAACTTTACGCCCTTGATCACTCCCAAGAATTACTGCATTAAAAAAAATATTGTCAGTTTCCACATGGTTTGAGTTATGAGAAGCAATTTTTTCATTTACTAATTTTAATGCTTCGATAAAAACTTCTTGACCTTTCCAAGAAGTTAATCTTCCTGGCAACAATATCAATGGTTTTGATTTATCAATTCCCCAATCAGCAATTAATTTTTCTTGGTCACTTTCGGTTATTTTATTTTTATTAAAATATTCAGTATTTATTCCTCTAAATATTACAAGAAATTTTTTATGTGGATTTAAATAATCAGAATAATTTTCTTTTATGTGATTGAAGATAAAATTAGAGCCAGCTATAATAAGGTCTGATCTAACCATAATTGAATTATAGTATTTTTTAATCTTATTTTTGAAGTTATAAGTTCCATGAAATGTAGTTACAAACTTTCTTCCAGTTATTTTTGTAGCAAGAAAACATGACCATGCTGGAGCTCTACTACGTGCATGAACTATTTTAATATCAGCGAACAAAATTACAAAAATTAAAATTATTGTATTAATTAAAATTAAAATAGGATTTTTACTATGAACAGGCAGTCTTATAAGTTTAACTTTTTTCTTATCTATGTATTTAGTTAATTCTCCTCCATAAGTAACAAGATATGATCCAAAGGAATTTTCTGCTAAATAATGCGCAAGATCATAGCAACCTGTTTCTGCTCCTCCGTAACCGAGTTTGGGTATAACTTGTAAAACTTTTATTTTTGATGACATATAATAGTGTTATATATTAAGAAATAGACCTAATAAACTTTTATGAATAAATTTAAATACTTGAAAATATCAAATCTTATTAAAATTAGATATTTAAAAGGCAAATCTAACAAAAAATTTCATATCGTATTTCTTCATGGATTTATGTCTGATATTGAGGGTGAAAAACCAAAAACTTTAATAAAATATTGCAACAAAAATAACCTAGGTTTTCTAGCTATAGAATACTCTGGACATGGAAAATCTACTGGAAAATTTACTGATGGAAATATTAGTTTGTGGACTAAGCAGGTTAAAACTGCCATAAAAAAAATTATCAAAGATAAAAATTTTATTTTAATTGGATCAAGTATGGGATCTTGGCTATCCTTTAATCAATTTAAATTTTTTTCAAAACAAATTAAAGGTTTCATTGGCATAGGTTCTGCACCAGAATTTCTTGAAAAGGTAATGTGGAAAAAATTTACGAAAAAAATGAAAATCCAAACAATTCAGAAAGGTATTTATAATCTAAAACATGGAGGTTTTGAGTATCCAATTACTTATCAATTAATAAAAGATAGCAGAAAAAATTTAGTTTTTAATAAAAAAATTTATACGAAGATACCTGTTAGCTTATTCCATGGAAGCAAAGATGAAGCTATACCTTCAATTTTCTCAAGAAGACTTTTAAAAACATTTGTTAATGCAAACAAAAAATTATTTGTGATTAAAAACGGTGACCACAGTTTATTTAAAAAAAGACATCAAAAGAAAATTCTTAGAGAATTAGATAATATAGTTAAATTTGTTACTTAGCTTGCTTTGCTAGCACTGATTTTTTTAGTAATTGGATTCTCAAGTTTATCTAGCATTTCCTTAGGGCATACTTGGTAAAAGTTTTTCAATTCATTTTCAAAATTTTCTAAGATTTCTTTTGCAACACTTGAATTTGTCTCATCTAAATGATTTTTGATCATACTTTTAAGTTCTTCGATCCAATAATTTGTTTCAGGTCTTTGCCAAATTACCGATTCTGCATTTACTTTTTTTTCAAATTGATTTAAAGGATCATAAACAAAAGCCATGCCACCAGTCATCCCTGCTGCAAAATTGTCTCCTATTGATCCTAAAATTATTACTGTACCACCAGTCATATACTCACACCCATTTGTTCCACATCCCTCTATTACAGTTTTAGCTCCTGAATTTCTAACAGCAAATCTTTCTCCAGCCTGTCCAGCTGCAAATAATTTCCCTGATGTTGCGCCATATAATACTGTATTTCCAATTATAGTATTTTCGTTTGATATTAAATTACTTTCATCCTGTAACTTTATTGAAATTGTTGCTCCAGATAATCCTTTTCCAACATAGTCATTTGCATCACCTTCTAAAACTAATTTTAATCCCTTAATTCCAAATGCTCCAAAAGACTGTCCAGCAGATCCTTCAAAAGTTAAAACATATTTTTCAGGTTCAATTTTTTCATTGCCAAATTTTTTATAAAGATTGTGAGATATTCTCGTTCCAACAGCTCGATTAGTATTTTTAATTTTAAAACTTTTTGGAATACTTTGTGAATTATCTATAGCCTTTTCAATTTCTGGCCAGATATCTTGGTCTAAAGTTGGTGGAACAGAATTGATCTCCTTAGTTTCACAATATCTCTTATTTTCTCCAGAGTCTGCCTGCACAAATAAAGGATTTAAATCAAGGTCGTCTAAATTTGGTGAAGCTTTGCTAACTTGTCTCAACAAATCTGTTCTTCCAATAATTTCATTTAAAGTTTTAAATCCAAGTTCTGCTAAAATCTCTCTAACTTCTTCAGCAATAAATTTAAATAAATTGACTACTTTGTCTGGAGTGCCTGTGAATCTTTCTCTCAATTTATCATCTTGAGTACAGACTCCTACTGGGCAAGTATTTGAATGACACTGTCTTACCATTATACATCCCATAGCAACTAAAGCTGTTGTTGCTACTCCATACTCTTCAGCTCCCATCATTGCAGCTATAACAACATCTCTTCCAGTTTTAATTCCTCCATCTGTTCTTAAAGTAACTTTTGATCTTAAATTATTTAAAGTTAAAACTTGATTTGCTTCTGTAAGGCCCATTTCCCAGGGTATTCCAACATATTTCACACTAGTTTGTGGAGTTGCTCCTGTACCTCCATTATGTCCTGAAATTAAAATTATATCAGCTTTTGCTTTAGCTACTCCTGCTGCAATTGTTCCAATTCCAGATGAAGCCACAAGTTTAACTCCAATTCTTGCATGAGGATTAATTTGTTTAAGATCATAAATTAATTGAGCCAAATCTTCAATTGAATATATATCATGGTGAGGTGGTGGTGATATTAATGTTACCCCTGGTGTTGAGTGTCTTAATTTTGCTATTTCTTTTGAAACTTTAAATCCCGGTAACTGTCCACCTTCACCAGGTTTTGCTCCTTGTGCCATTTTAATTTCTATTTCATTACAATTATTTAAATAATTTATAGTTACACCAAATCTTGCAGAAGCAATTTGTTTTACTCTTGAATTAGCACTATCTCCATTCTGCATTAACTTAAATCTTTCTTCGTCTTCACCTCCTTCACCACTACATGAGGCACCTTTAATCCTATTCATTCCAATTGCTAAAGTTTCATGTGCTTCCTTCGATAAAGCACCATGAGACATGCTTCCACTTCCAAATCTTTTTAGTATATTTTCTATTGGCTCAACATCATTGATATTAATTGACTCATTCAAATATCTTTTTCTAAAATCTATTAAATCTCTTAAATTTATTGGTGGTAAGTCATAAATGCCTTGAACATATTTTTTATATGCCTGATAAGAATTAGTGGTTACAGCGCTTTGTAATAGATGAATAAGTTTACCTTGATATTGATGTGTCTCACCATTTTTTCTATATTTATAAATTCCACCAATTGGCAATACAGCTCCGATTTTTTTGAATGCTTCTTTATGAATTAATCGTAATTTTTTTTCAATTCCTTGAAATCCTATGCCAGATATCTTTGATAATACGCCTGGAAAATATTCAGAAACTATTGTCCTGCTTAATCCTACTGTTTCAAAATTACATCCTCCTCTATAAGAACTCAAAACTGATATTCCCATCTTCGACATGATTTTCAATAAACCAGAATTTATTGATTTAATATATCTAACAACACATTCTCCATAATCAAATTTTCCAAACAATTTTTTTTCAAATCTCTGATAAATACTATCTAAAGCTAAATAAGGGTTTACAGTTGTAGCTCCTACTCCTAGCAGAGTTGCAAATGAATGTGTATCTAATGCCTCTCCAGTTTGCACATTTATTGATGTATAACCTCTCAACTTTTGCTTGATCAAGTGACTATTAATAGAACCCACGCAAATAAGCATAGGAATAGCTAATCTAGTATCAGACATATTTTTATCACTTAAAATTAAATGAATTATTCCTTTTCTAGCAGCTATTTCAGCCTCTTTTTGAATTCTTAAAATTGAGCTTTCAAGGTCTGCTTCCTGACTAAAAGTACAATCAATTAAAGTTGAATTTTTATTAAAAAAATTTGAAAATTTTTCAAATTGAGCATTTGATAAAATTGGACTATCCAAGACATAAATATTTTCTTTAGTAAGGTTATTAAAATCTAATATATTTCCCAAATTTCCAAATCTAGTTTTAAGACTCATGACTTTATTTTCCCTTAAAGAATCTATTGGTGGATTGGTAACTTGGCTAAAATTTTGTCGAAAGTAATGATATAAAGGTCTGTATTTATCAGATAAAACAGCAAGAGGTGTATCATCTCCCATTGATCCAGTTGCCTCTTTAGCATCTTCAGCCATCGGGTGAAGTATCATTTCTAAATCTTCGATAGTAACTCCAAATGAATGAAGTCTTTTCCTTAGCTCATCACCTGAAAAAAAGTTTTTCTCATTACCATGAGTAATTTTTTTGTTTAAATCAATTATTTGAGCATTAAAATGTTTAAATTCTTTAGCTAAAAAGTTTTTTATTTCACTGTTGGTATATAGTTTTCCTTTATCTAAATTTACTCCAATAATCTCACCTGGTCCTAGTCTTCCTTTTTTTATTATTTTTTTTTCATTAAGTGAAATCATGCCAGTTTCAGAACCAACGAATAAAAGTTTATCTTTTGTAATCGTAAATCTTAAGGGTCTTAAACCATTTCTATCATTAGCACCAATCACCCACTGATTATCAGTTGCGGCTATTGCCGCTGGTCCATCCCATGGTTCCATCGTACTGTTAAGAAAGTTAAACAATTGTTGATGATCTTTAGATAAAATTTTACTTTTTTTTGACCAAGCATCTGGGACTAACATTAATTTTGCTAATGGTGCTGCATGACCTGACATATTCAATAATTCAAAAACATTATCTAGTGAAGCAGAGTCAGATGCTCCAGGAGTTATCACTGGTTTTAAATTCTCAATGTCTTCAAAAAGAGGGCTTTGCATTTCTTGTTCATGAACTTTCATCCAATTATAATTTCCCTTTAGAGTATTTATTTCTCCATTGTGCGCTAACGATCTAAACGGTTGAGCAAGATCCCAACTTGGAGCAGTATTAGTTGAAAATCTCTGATGAAATATTGCAAATCTTGAAATAAACCTTTCATCCTTTAAATCAGGATAAAAATCTGAAAGAGCTTCAGCTAAAAACATTCCCTTATAAATTATTGATTTCGAGCTCAGTGAACATATATAAAAGTTATCTAATAGATTATTTCTTGCTTCTTTTTCTATTTTCCTCCTAGACTCATATAATTTTACCTCTAATTTTTTTCCTGATAAATTTTTATCATTATGTCTAAATATAACTTGGGCAATCTCAGGTCTTGTTGAATTAGCTTTTTCCCCTAGAACTTTTGTATTTACGGGCACTTGTCTCCATCCATAAATACTAAAATTACTCTTGGTTAATTCTTTTTCTACTAAAGTTCTACACGTCTCTTGTGCAATATAATTATCACGAGGCAAAAAGATCATGCCTACACAGATTTTTGAGTTATCAAACTTATGACCAGTTAGTTCAATTTTTTCAGCAAAAAAATCTGAGGGAATCTCGATATGAATACCTGCACCATCACCTGTTTTACCGTCCGCATCTACAGCTCCTCTGTGCCAAACAGCTTTTAGTGCTTCAATTCCATATTCAACAACTTCTCTTGATTTTTTACCTTCTGTTGATGCTACCAAGCCGACTCCACATGCATCACGTTCCATGCTTCTATGATAGGCATGATTTTTTTCTAATTTAAGTCTGTTTTTTTTATACAAATTAATCATGCAACTTCCTTTTTTTCATTTATTTTTTTCTCTAAGTGATTTTCAATAGATTTAGCAGCATCTTTTCCATCTTTAATCGCCCAAACCACTAAGGAAGCTCCTCTAACTATGTCTCCTGCTGCAAATACACCTGGGACGGAAGTTTCAAGAGTATTAAAATCTACTTTGATAGTTCCCCATTGAGAAACTTGCAAATCTTCTTTACCAAAAAGTCTTGGTAAATTTTCTGGATCAAAACCCAATGCTTTAATAACCAAATCAGCTTCAATTTTAAATATTTCATTTTCATTTACGACGGGTTTTCTTCTTCCAGTTTCATCTGGTTCTCCTAATTCTATTTTATTTACATTTAAACTCTCAACTTTATTTTTTCCAATAAATTCTTTAGGAGAACTTAACCATACAAATTCTACACCCTCTTCTTCAGCATTGTTAACTTCTCTTGCTGATCCAGGCATATTTTTTTTATCCCTTCTGTATAAACATTTAACTGATTTAGCTTTTTGTCTGATAGATGTTCTAACGCAATCCATGGCTGTATCTCCACCACCTATAACAACTACATTTTTACCTTCTGCATTTAAGGTCCCATCTTCAAATAATTTGACACTGTCACCAAGTCCTTTTTTATTAGATGCAGTTAAAAATTCCATAGCTGGAAATATATTATGTAAGTCTGAACCTGGTAATTCAATTTCTCTAGGTTTATAAACTCCTGTAGCTATTAAAACTACATCATGTTTTTCTCTTAGCTGATCTAAAGTTTCATCTCTACCAACTTCAAAATTTTGAACAAAATTTATCCCTGAGTCTTTTAATAATTGAGTTCTTCTGGTAACAACATATTTTTCAAGTTTAAAGTTTGGAATACCATAAATTAATAAACCACCAGCTCTATCATATCTGTCATAAACTGTTATCTGATATCCAAGTTTTCTTAAATCCTCAGCACAAGCTAGACCTGCTGGTCCAGCACCTATAATTCCTACACTTTGTTTTTTTTCATAACTTACTTCAATAGGCTTTACCCATCCTTTTTCCCATGCGTTTTCAGTGATATATTTTTCAATAGATCCAATAGTAACTGTTCCATGTCCAGATTGCTCAATTACACAATTACCCTCACACAATCTATCTTGTGGGCATATTCTTCCACATATTTCTGGCATATTGTTTGTGCTCTGAGATAAATGATAAGCTTCCTCTAATCTATTTTCTGCAGTAAGTTTAAGCCAATCTGGAATATTATTACTTAAAGGGCAATGAACTTGGCAAAATGGTACTCCACATTGTGAACATCTGCTAGATTGTTCTTTTGCTTTATCATTAATAAATTCTTTATAGATCTCTTTAAAATCTTCACTTCTCTCTTCTTTTTTCCTTTTAGGTGGAGATTGTTGACCTATTTCAACAAATTTTAGCATTTTTTCTTTCATAATTTTCGATTTATTATAGCATTTATTTAACAATTAAAATGAAAACAAGGTCAGTATATATTACCTATATTTTAATAAATACCATATTTTTATACATTATTTTATTTAATGCATACCAGGTATGATCGTAATGAAATCTTTAATTCATGCTAATTATAAGTTACGAGATTAAACAATTTATGTTTTTAATTTTCATAGAAACAATAATTTTATCAGTTGTTCAAGGTATTACAGAATTTCTGCCAGTAAGCTCATCAGCTCACTTAATTATTTTTTCAAAATTAGGAAATTTTCAAGCAGACTCCTTAACAATAGATATTGGGGCACACTTAGGCTCCTTAATTGCAATTTTAATTTTTTTTAGGAAAGATCTACTAAAATTTTCTCAAAATAAAAGTCTTTATAAATTAATATTTTTAGGATCCATGCCATTAGTATTGTTTGGTTTTTATTTTTATAGCTCAGGAATAATTTATATGTTGAGGGATATAAAAGTAATAGCTTGGACAACTTTAATTTTTGGTCTTTTACTTTTCCTTGCAGATAGAAGTAAATCTACAAATAGCATTGATAAAAATATTAATTATAAAACAATTATAATAATAGGTTTATTTCAAGTTTTGGCTTTAATTCCAGGTGTAAGTAGAGCTGGTATAACAATCACAGCTGCAAGATTTTTAAATTTTAACAGATATGATGCAACTAAGATATCTTTCTTATTATCTATACCTGCACTTTTAGGAGCCAGTGTAATTAACTTAAATGATGTAATTGATTTAAGGGAAGAACAAATTATCTTTTTTTCATTTTCAGTATTGTTTTCTTTTTTATTTTCTTATTTAACAATTAAATATTTTTTAAAATTTATAAGTATCTTTTCAATGACGCCTTTTGTGATTTATAGAATTTTCTTATCATTATTTTTATTTATTCTAATTTTTTTTTAATCTCTGGAGCTATTTGAGATAATAAAACCGCAATCAATATTAAAAAACATCCAATAATATTATCAATATCCAATATTTGTTTTAATATAATCCATCCAGCAATGGTCGCAAATACACCCTCGAGAGAATAAATTATTGCAGCAGGAGCTTCATCAATATTTTTTTGAGCAAACATTTGTAAAGTAAATGCTAAACCACCAGATAAAACTCCAGCGTATATTATTGAGTAGCTTTCATTTAAAATATTTTCTATTGAAATATTCTCAAATATAATCGCAAAAAAAAAGGATAATGTTCCAACAAATAAAGCCTGAAGGGCTGCATAAAAAATAGGAATATTAAACATTTTCATAAATTTTCCTGCAAAAATTATATGTAATGCCCAAAAAAAAGAGCATAGGATTACCAATGAGTCTCCAAACATTATTTCAGAATTTGAAAAATTACTTAGAAGATAAACACCCCCAACACATAATCCAATAGATGGATATATACTCCAATGAACTTTTTGTTTATAAATAATAAATAACAAAATTGGTACTATTGGCACATAAAATATCGTAAAAAAGGCAGCATTTGCAATGTTTGTATACAATAGAGAGGCTTGTTGTAAAAATGTTCCAAAAAATAATGCTAACCCCATTAATATCCAATATTTATAAAACATTTTTTTATTTTTAGATATTTCTGATTTAATTTTATTTTTTTCAAAAATTAATGCTACGGGAAGTATGCTTATAAATCCTACAAAAAAACGAGAAAAATTAAATGTTAACGGTCCAATTTTATCCATACCTGTATCCTGAGCTATAAAAGCTGTACCCCAGATGAACGTGGTAATCACAGCACAAATCATTGAAAAAGTTTTTGTCAAAGTAATTTATTTGTATTTAGAATTAATAAAGACCATTCATTTTACAACAACTATCGAAATCTTCTTTATTAATATAACAGCCCTTCATTTTTCTAGTGCCATTGAACGATCCTCTACCGTGTAAAATTCTCCAATTATTGAAAATTAATAAGTCTCCAGGTTTTAAAATATATCTCCATTGATAATCTTCACTATTAGCTAAAATATCAAACTTTTTTATTCCCTCATAGAATTTTAATGTTGACTCATTATCTATTCTAAAAGCAGCTCTATCATAATTATTAAAACTTACTTGCAAAATTTCTTCGCTCTTATCGTGTCTAAAAATTGGTCTTTTAGCCTCTAAATAAACACCATCTCCAATATAATTTCCAGGAACCTCTATTTTTGAGAGAGTATTATAAATATCTTTGCTTTCTTTTTTTATTGTTTCAGCAATTTTAAATCCATCTACCATAATTGAGTCTCCACCGACAGCATCATATTCACAGCATAGTAGTAATTGTAAACCAGGAGCGTCAATGCTATACGTTGAGTCAGTGTGTGGTCTAAGTTCCTCCTGGGTGTACGCACTATCAGCCATATCTTTATTTGATTCAAAACTCCATAACCCACCAAAGATTGATTGTCTGACATATCCAATTTTATTTGCAATTGTTTCAACTGTTTTCATTTCAGTTTGACAATGAGTTATAACTGAAAAACCGTACTGATATAAATTTGAAATAAAATTTTTAAAACCTTTTTCAGAAATAACATCTTCATATTTAATATAAATTTGTTTTTTTATATCTTTTGAATTCCATAACTTTATATTTTTTTCTATTTTTTCGCTCTTTGAAGAATTGCTAAATAAAAATTCAGAAGAATATTCGATAGGTTTTTTCAAATCTGACCACAAAATATTAATCGACTCCCCTTTGCCAATTATATTTGCCTCTTTAATATACAAATTATTATCTAATTTTGCTGTAAAAGTTTTTCTTTGATGACTTCTAGAATCCCAATTTTCATCGTCCTTAGCATGATCTCTTAACCAAATATTTGGAAACTCATCTTCTATTTTATTTTGATATGAAATATAAAGGCTTTTTTCGTAAATTTTTATTTTTTCAACACAATTAGATCTATTTTTTGTCATTTTTTAATGAATAAATTATATCATGTTAAATAAATTGTTTAATAAAATAAAATTTTTGAGCCAAAAAAGAGAGCCTGATGCAAAGATTTGGATTCAAAGAATTATACTAAAAAAAAACTTAAATTCTTTTAAATACTGATCATTTTATATATATATTTTAATGTATATGAAAAAAGACATGTTGCGCCTGTAGCTCAACTGGATAGAGCGCTTGGCTACGGACCAGGAGGTTCTGGGTTCGACTCCTAGCAGGCGCACCAATAAAGGAAAATATGAAAATATCTTTAGAAAAATCTGTTATATATTTCTTCATAATAGTTTTTGTAATATTAGTATTAATGACAATATTAATTTAATGAGTAAAAAATTTATTCAAATCAGTACTAAACCAGGATTTATGAAATTCAATGGTGGAATACTTTTGAGAAAAATTTCAAAAAATGAGTATGAATTTAAGGTCAAAGTTAAAAAAAATCATTTAAATCAAGCTGGCATTACGCATGGTGGCTATATAGCTTCCATAATTGACTCTGGAAGTGGTACGGCAGCAAGGTTAGCTGGAAAAGTTGCTCCATGTGTAACCATATCTCTCGATATAAAATTTATTGGAGCATCAAGGCTAGGTGACGAGTTAATTGGAAATACTAAAATACAAAAAATTACTAATACAATGGTATTTCTAATTTGTACCTTAAGGTGTAAAGGAAAAATTATTGCATCAGCATCAGGTATATGGAAAAAAATTGGGAAATCTTTTAAAACTTTAAAAAATAAAACATGATTGGAATATTAGGGGGAATGGGGACTCAGGCTGGTCTTGATTTCTGTAATAAATTAGCAAAATTAAATAGAGGAAAGTTAGACCAAAAGTATCCAATGTTTATTCTTTATAATAAGTCAAATATTCCTGAAAGACCAAAAAATTTAAAAAAATATTATAATGTGCTAAATGCATTAGTTGATGGCTGCAAAATGTTACAGAGAAATAAATGCAAGTTTATTGTTATGCCCTGTAACACCGCTCACTTCTGGTATGATGATGTTCAAAAAAAAATGGATGTTCCAATATTAAGCATACCAAAAGAAGTTTATAAAAATACAAAAAAAAATACTTCTAAAAACTCAAAAATTGGACTCTTAGCAACTGAAGCAACTTTGAATAATAATATTTATCATAAGTTTTTTTTAAAAGATTATGATTTAATAAGTCCAAATAAAAATCTTCAAAAAAATTCAGTTAATAAAGCAATTACTTTAGTAAAAAAAGGAAGAGTAAAGGATGCTGAAAAAATTTTAAGGCCTGCAGTAAATCATTTAATTAAAAAAAAATGTAAAAAAATTATTTTAGGCTGTACAGAACTTCCAATTGCTATTTTTGCATATAAATCATTCAAGAAGGCTATTAAATCAAAAATTTTTATAGATCCAAACTTATTAGTTGCAGAAGTTTGTATGAAAAAATATAAATCATCATAGATTAGAATTAATACGTTAATTCATCTAATCTTCTGAATAAGTTTAATGCCTCTGGATTTGCAAGTGCTTGTTTGTTTTTAATCGAAATACCTTCGATTATATTTTTAACTGCTAATTCTACAATTTTACCATTTTTTGTCCTAGGAATATCCTCAACTTGTATAATTTTTGCAGGCACGTGCCTAGGAGAAGCATCTTTTCTAATGGCCACTTTAATTGATTTAATTAAATTTGATGAGAGTTGATAGTTTTTTTTTAACACAACAAAAAGAATTATTCTAACATCATCTTTCCATGATTGGCCTACACAAATGGACTCTTTAATTTTCTCAAATCCTTCTACGACAGAATATATTTCTGCTGTTCCCAATCTTACACCTCCAGGATTTAATGTTGCATCAGACCTTCCATAAATAATATATCCACCTGTTTTTTTCTTTTCAGCGTAATCACCATGATGCCAAATATTTTTAAATTCATTAAAATATGCTTTTTTATATTTTTGATTTTTTTTATCATTCCAAAATTTCTTCGGTTGAGAAGGGAAAGAATTTTTACAAACTAACTCTCCTTTCTTATTTAATAATGATTTTCCTTTAGAATTAAAAATATCAACATCCATTCCAAGACCATTATTCTGTATCTCTCCTTTATAAACAGGTGAAAAAATATTACCTAAAACAAAGCAAGACACAATATCAGTACCTCCAGATACAGATGCAAGATGAACATTTTTTTTTATCTTTTTATAAACAAATTCAAAATTATCGTTGGACAAAGGAGATCCTGTTGAACAAATTGTTTTTAAATATTTTAATTTAAATTTATTTTTTATATTTACATCTGACTTCCTCAATGCATCGATATATTTTGCACTTACACCGAATAAACTTACTTTTTCTTGATTGGCAATTTTCAAAAGAAGATCAGGTTTTTTATACATTGGAAATCCATCAAAAAGAAGTATTGATGCTTTAGATGCTAAAACAGTCACAAGCCAATTCCACATCATCCATCCACATGTCGTAAAATAAAAAACATTATCGTTTGGTTTAATTTCACAATGCAATTGATGTTCTTTTAAATGTTGTAATAAAACACCTCCTGATCTATGACATATACATTTTGGTTTACCTGTAGTTCCGCTAGAATATAATATTGCCAATTCATGATCAAAATCGAATTTTTCGAAGAAGATCTTATCTACCTTGGTATTGGGAATATCTTTCCAATAATGGATTTTGTTTGATTTAATATGATTTAAATTTATGTATTTTTTTCCTGGATAATTAACAATTATTACTTTTTTGATAGATGAAATTTTTTTTACTATCTCATTCAATCTTTCTAACACATTGATTTCTTTTCCATTATAATAATATCTATCACAGATTATCAAAACACTTGGCCTAATTTGTATAAATCTTTCTATTACGCCGTTAACTCCAAAATCAGGTGAGCATGATGACCAGATTGCACCTACAGCAGATGTGGCTAAAAAGCTTTCAACTGTTTGAATAGTATTAGGCATATAAGCGGCAACTCTTTGCCCTTTTTTCAAATTTATAGATTTTAAAAATTTAACAATTTTTATCGTATTTTTATTTAAATCCCTCCAGGATCTAACTTCTTTATATCCATTTTCACTTATGAAAGTTATTGCCCTATTATTATTTTTTTTAGATAGTAAATTTTCTGAAAAATTTAACTTTGAATTAATAAAAAACTTACTATCTATAAGATTTTTTGATAATTTAAATTTTTCATTTTTAATCCCATTAACTCCTGCATAATCCCAAATTGAGTTCCAAAATCTTTTGCTATTTTTTAAACTCCAGCTAAGTAGTTTTGAATAATTTTGATAATATTTATAGTTATAATTTTTTTTAATAAATTTTTCATAGTTTGATAAATTTGATGTTTTCTTTATAAATTCACTAGCTTCCCAAAGTTTTTTCGACATATGATATTAATTGTAATATAAAAATTTCTAATTTATGCTACTTTTAAAATTAAATTACCAAAATGAGAACTTTTATTAGAACGATTCGGTCATGTTTTAGTCTATTTTTGTTCTTAACGCATAACAATATATAGTGGTAAGGAATTTTTAGATACTAAAAGTAGAAATGGAAAAAAATAAGATCACAGCTGTACTAGGGCCCACAAATACTGGAAAAACATTTCTAGCTATAGAAACAATGCTTTCTTTTGACTCTGGTATGATTGGCTTTCCATTAAGATTATTAGCAAGAGAAGTATATGACAAAATAACTAAAAAAATTGATCCATCAAAAGTTGCTCTGATAACTGGAGAAGAAAAAATAATACCTTCAAATGCAAAATATTACCTTTGTACTGTGGAATCAATGCCAATAGATAAAAACTTGGATTTTGTTGCTATAGACGAAATACAAATGTGTGCTGACGTAGAGAGAGGACATATTTTTACAGATAGACTTTTAAATCTAAGAGGCGAAAAACTAACTATGTTTTTAGGTTCTATGACAATGATGAAAATAATTGAAAACCTAAAAGAAGATGTAGAATTTATTAAAAGAGAAAGATTTTCAAAACTATCATTCGCTGGATATAAAAAAATTTCAAGAATTAATAGGAAAAGTGTGATAATTGCATTTTCTACGGAAGAAGTTTATGCAATTGCAGAACTACTAAGAAGACAAAAAGGAGGTGCTGCAATAGTCATGGGTTCTTTAAGCCCTAAAACTAGAAACGCACAAGTAAGCTTATACCAGTCAGGAGATGTTGATTTTTTAGTAGCAACAGATGCGATTGGAATGGGTATTAATATGGATCTTGATAATGTTTATTTTTCGAATGTAAAGAAATTTGATGGAAAAAAATTAAGAAGATTGAAAATGCATGAAATAGGTCAAATAGCAGGGCGAGCTGGAAGATATTTAAATGATGGGACCTTTGGTTTAACGGGTGATTGTGAAGATATAAGTCCTGAGGAGATAAAAATTTTAGAAACTCATAAATTTGAGGATTTATCAAACATTTTTTGGAGGAATTCAAATTTAAATTTTAAAAGTTTTAATACACTAATTAATTCCTTAGATATTAAACCAAAGAAAGATTGGCTTAGAAGAAGTTTTGAGTGTGAGGATGAAAAAGTATTAAAATATTTTTTAAAAGAAACAAAAAAGTTTAATATAAAAGAAAACGAGAATGAAATACATTTATTATGGGAGTGCTGTCAAATACCTGATTTCGTCAAAAAAACTTATGGTCATCATCTTCAAGTAGTGAGCAAAGTATTCGAATTTTTAAAAAGCAAAAACGGAAGAATTTCAAATTTATATATGAAAGAACAACTATCACACCTTTACAAACTTGATGGCAATGTAGACTCTATATCTAACAGAATTGCAAATGTTAGAACCTGGTCTTATGTTGCAAATAAAGTAAATTGGGTTGAAAACCAAGATTATTGGATTGAGAGAACTAAATTAATTGAAGATAAACTTTCTGATAGACTTCATGAAGAACTAACAAAAACTTTTATAGATAAAAGAGCAAGTGTACTTGCAAGAGGATTAAAACAAGACCTTATGTTTGACACTAAAATAACTGACAATAGTATAGAAATTGATGGTCAATTTATTGGAAAGTTAAAAGGTTTAAAACTTGAATTAGACTTAAAACTAGGAGCCTTAGATAACGATATTAAATCTCTTAAAAAAGCTGCAAGACAGACTATAGGACCTGAATTAAATAAGCGTATAGATGAAATTATTAAAAATGAATCAATAGAAATTAGAGAGGATTTTAAAATATATTGGAAAGAATTTCCAATAGCCCAGCTTATGCCTGGTAGAGATTATCTTAGCCCTAACTTTAATTTAATGATTGATGATATGATTGAAATTAAAGAAATAGAAAAACTTAAAATATTCCTGAAAAATTGGATAGAAAAAAAAATAAAAAATACTTTAGGAAGTTTAATAAATTTAAAAAATTCATTAAATCAAAAATCATCTATACGTGCATTAGCATATCAATTGTATGAAAATAATGGTGTTGTAAAAAGAGACAGATTATTGTCTTTCGTAAAAAATATTGAACAATCTGATAGAAAAATTTTAAGAGATATGGGTGTTAAATTTGGTAGGTATCATATTTTTTTGCATAAACTTTTAAAACCTGAGGCAGTATCATTAAGAATTATTCTATGGAAAAATTTCCATCAAAAATATTTTAATCTTAAGCCTCCAACTTTTGGTTTAAATTTTAAGATTTATGAAAATAGTGTAAATCAGCATTTTATGTTATTATGTGGTTTTGAAAGATTTGATAATATGTATGTTAGAATTGATATTTTAGAGAGGTTATTTATGAAAATAATAAATTCGAAAAATGATGATAGTAAGGAGATATTATTAATTCCAGAAATGCTTAACTTATTAGGATGTAGTAAAGAAAATTTTGCAAAACTTATTGAAAAAATGAATTATAAAACATATCAAAGAGAAGATAAATTTTATTTTAAATATTTACCTAAGAAGAATAAATATATAAAAGATAAATCAATGATAAATGAAAAAAGCCCATTTAATGTTTTAAAAAAAATAGAGTTTAAATAAAATGTTTAATTTTTTAAAAAAAAAAAATAAGAATAAAAATAAAGAAGTAGAAAAAAATACTGAACTGCTATCTAAAACAGCATCTCTTTTAATACATGCAGCAAAAATGGATCAAAAATATTCAGATGAAGAAAAAGAAATTGTTAGAAAAACTATGATTGAACTAGGTTGTGAGGATGATTCAATTGACGAAATGCTAATGATAGCTGAAAAAAATGAGTCTGACTCAAACCAAATACTTGATTTTACAAGAGAGATTAAAAACACTGATGATAATTTTAAAATAAAGTTAATTGAGGCTTTATGGAAGATAATTTTTTCTGACAATAAAGCAGATATGTATGAGTCAAGTTTAATGAGAAGATTGGCAGGATTATTGTATCTGGATAATAAAACAGTAGGTGAAATCAAAGAACAAATTAAAAAAAAATAAAACCAATGACTTATCTTGTAAATGAAAAATGCATAAAATGTAAACTAATGGATTGTGTGGAAGTTTGTCCTGTTGATTGCTTTTATGAAGGTAAAAATATGCTTGTAATTAAGCCAGATGAATGTATAGATTGTGGCGTTTGTGAACCTGAGTGTCCAGTTGATGCTATTGTTCCTGACACAGAAAGTGGAAATGAAAAATGGTTGGAGTTAAATACAAAATATTCAGAAATTTGGCCAAATATTAGTGAAAAAAAGGATCCTCCAAAAGATCATTTAGATTATAAAGATGAAGAAAATAAATTTGAAAAATATTTTGAAGAAAACATTTAAAAAAAAAAAAGTTAAAAAAACAATTAAAACAAAGACTGTAAAAAAAAAAGCTGTCAAAAAAGTTTTAAAGAAATATAAAAAAGTAATCAAAGTTTCTACAAAGCCACTAAAAGAAAAAAAAGTTGAAAATTTAAGAATACCAAAAAATAACGAAATTAAGCCTGAAATAAAAAAAATAAAAAAACAGGACTCTGCGAAAAAAGAATATAAAGTTAAAGATTATGTGGTTTATCCAAAACATGGGGTAGGACAGATTTTTGCAATTAGTTCCAAAACAATAGGTGGGATTGAGGTTCAATGTTACGATATTAAATTTGAAAAGGATAAAGCAATTGGTTTACTACCTATAAATAAACAGAATAATTTAAGACCATTAGCTACAATAAATCAAGTTAATAAGTCTATATCAATTTTAAAAAGTAAACCAAAAATAAAAAGATCAATGTGGAGTAGAAGAGCACAAGAATATGAACAAAAAATAACGTCAGGTAAAATATATGATCTTGCAGAAGTGGTGAGAGATCTAAATAAAGGTGATGATATAATGGTAGATCAGTCTTATAGTGAAAGACAATTATTTGAAAAAGCTTACGAAAGAGTACTTAATGAATTTCAAATAATTTTAAATTTATCAATAGAAGATACTCAAAAAAAACTTGATAAGGCGCTTAAGAGAAATCTTGAAACTCAAAACACTATTGTTGAAAAAAAAATTAATAATACTCCTGGAGAGGAAGTCGCCGAAATTGCTGAATAAAAAAAACGCTCCCCATAAATTTATGAGAAGCGTTTTTTAAAAAAGAAATCTTACTATCTTCTTCTTTTTTTAGCCTTTTTCTTTTTAGCTTTTTTCTTAGCTTTTTTAGCTTTTTTTCTTCTTTTAGCCATCTTTAGCTCCCTTTTATGTTTACGAATCAATTTGATTCGTTATTTACTAATTATTATTTTTTTTAGCAACTAGTGTCAAATACTTAATTTAATGAAAAAAAAACTAATTAAAAAAAGTTTAGTTAATAAATATAATTAAAAAAAAGTTAAGTAATATGCCATTAATAAACAACTTTTTTTAATTAAATTAGTAAAGTTTTTTAAAATTATTTATATATTTTTTAATTATTTTATATCTTTTTAACTTTAATGTTGGTGTCAACATTCCATTTTCAATTGTAAATTTTTCATTTACAACAAAAAATTTCTTAATATTTTCGACTTTTGAAAGATTTTTATTAATATTTTCTATTTCTTTTTGAATTTCATCTTTTGATAAAGAATAATTTTCATTTAATACCAGTAAGGCAGACAAGTAAGGTTTATTATCTCCAAATACTATTGCTTGATCAATTTTATTCGAATTAATTATCTCATTTTCTATTTTGACTGGAGAAATGTTATCTCCACCTGGGGTAATTATTATATCTTTCTTTCTATCTGTTATTTTTAGATACCCGTCTGAAAAGTAACCAATATCTCCTGTGTGTAGCCATTTGTTCTTTATAACTTCTTCAGTTTCCTCCTTTTTTTTCCAATAGCCAAGCATCACATTTTCACCCTTAACTAAGATTTCTCCATCTTCAGCAATTTTTACCTCTACTCCTTTAAATGGAATTCCAACAGTTTCTACCCTAATAGCATTAATAGGATTACAGCTAATTACAGGAGATGCTTCTGTTAGACCATAGCCTTGCAATGTGGGTAATCCAATTGCATTAAGAAATTCACCTACATCTTTATCTAGCGCACCACCTCCTGAGACAAATGTTTTTAGATTACCACCAAATTGATTTTTAATTTTATTCCTAACTAAATACTCAAGAAAAATATCTATAATTATTTCTATAAAACTTAATTTAATTCCTCTTATTTTTTTAATTCCTAAATCTAACATTTTATTAATTAAAATTTTTTTAAATCCCTGTGTTTTCGCAAAACTTGCATTTATTTTTTGATACAAATTTTGATAAAATCTTGGTACGGCAGTCATAATCTGCGGCTTACATTCATTCATGTTTTTAATTAATTTATCAATACTTTCAGAGTAAAAAATCTTTGCAGCGATACTTACTTGAACAAATTGTACTGTATGTTCATATGAATGAGATAATGGAAGCCATGTTAAAAATCTTGTACGTTTAGCAGTTATTGGTTTAAGTAAGTCAAATGCTCCTTCACAATTATTTAATATACCACCGTGACTTAATATAACTCCTTTTGGATTCCCTTGTGTTCCAGAAGTATAAATAATACATGCAGGATCTTTTCTTTTTATATTTATTTTTGGTATTGATTTATCAACTTTGTCTAAATCAAAAAAAAGATGATTTAGGTTTGTGTATTCATCGATATTTATATTTAATTTTTCAAAAGAAAAAATTGTTAAATTAAGACTCTTTTGTTTAATAATATTTTTAATCTTATCATACTGTATTTGATTGGATACAACTACGATTGAAGGCTCACAATCTTCAATTATATATTCATAATCTTTTTCAGAATAAGTGGTGTATGTTGGTACAGTTATCAATTCAGATAACATTATTGAAAGATCTGCAATAAACCATTCTGGTCTGTTTTCTGAAATTAACAAACATCTTTGGCCCTTGCTGCTATTTTTTTTTATCAAGTCAGAAAATTTTTTTATCGAAAGAAAAGTTTCTTCCCAAGAAAAAGAACTTTTCCTATCAGATAAAGACTGTAAAAATATATCTCTCTTTTCTTGAGATTGATATTTAAAGAAAAATAAGTCTAGTAAATTTTCAAAATTATTAAAATTCATCTAATTGGTGGGCAAAGAGAGACTCGAACTCTCACAGCATTTCTACCATTGGATTTTGAGTCCAACGCGTCTACCAGTTCCGCCATTCGCCCTTAAAAACATTCATTTAATTTTAATATAGTATAAGAAGAATAATTATAATAAAAGAAAATATGCTTAGAAAGCTTTATGATAAATCCTTAGATATTGCTTCTAGTAAAAAATCAATTTCTTTTTTAGGATTTATATCTTTTATTGAAAGTTTTATTTTTCCAATTCCACCTGATGTAATGATTATTCCAATGACAATAGCTAAGAAAAAAAATTGGTTGAGAATTGCTACAGTTGCTACAATAGGTTCAGTCTGTGGTGCAATTGTAGGATATATAATAGGGTATGTTTTTTTTAACGAAATAGGACTAAAAATTTTCGAACTTTATGGGGTAGATAATGTAAGTTTTTTGAAGGATAAAGTTTCATCAGATGGAGGAACAATTACATGGATAACTTTATTAGCAATAGCTGGTTTTACACCAGTTCCATTTAAACTATTAACTATCACTAGTGGATTTGTTCATTTTAATATATTTTATTTTATAATTGTTTCGGCACTAACTAGAGGATCAAGATTTTTTTTAGTCGCATTACTAATAAGATATTTTGGTCCAGCAATAAAAGAAGCAATTGAAAAGAGACTGCTTTTAGCATCGTTAATTTTTTCTTTAGTTATAATTGTTGTTGCTTTATTGCTTTATAATTATCTCAAAAACTTTTAATTATGTTAAAAAATTTAGATATTAAATTTTACTTTTTATTTATATTTTTTTTTTCATTATCAATTTTAATTGGAGCGCTAATAATTGAATATATCTATGGTGCAGATCCCTGTAAATTATGTATATATGAAAGAATACCCTATCTATTATCAATATTTGTATGCTTTTGTGGATATTATTTTAAAAATAAAAAAATTTTTCTATTTTTTTTAATAATGATTTTTATTGGAAGTGCTATTTTATCTGGTTATCATTTTGGAATTGAAAAAGATATTTTTGCAGAATTTTCTGGGTGCGTCAGTGAAGAGATTAAAAGTTTAGATAAAAATAAAATTTTAAACTCACTACAACAAACAAATTATGGGTGCAAAAACGTTAATTTTAGGATTCTTGGATTTTCTCTTGCGACGATAAATTTTGTTATTTCATTTGTTATAACCTTATTAAGTATTTATATATTTAAAAATGAAAAAAACAGATAAAAAAAAAATAGAAGAATTTATAAGAGTGGACCATGCAGGTGAAAGAGGTGCAATAAAAATATATGAAGGACAACTATTGGCATTAAATACAATTAAAAAAGACGAAAATTTAAAAAAAATTATTCAAGAGATGAAATCACACGAGATAGAACATAGTAATTTCTTTGATAAGGAAATAAAAAAAAGAAATATAAAACCAACAAAACTTTTACCTCTTTGGGATTTATTTGGTGTTGGATTAGGTTTTGGTACTACTTTGCTTGGCAAAAGAGCTGCTATGCTTTGCACAGCTTCTGTTGAAGAAGTGATACAAGAACATTATGCTAATCAATTAACTCAATTAGAGGAGGATGAAATTAACTTAAAGAAAAAAATTAGTAAATTTAGAGAAGAAGAAATTATGCACAAAGATATTGCTTATGATGAAGGTGCAACTAAAAATGGTCCATACTTATTATTAGATAAAATAATTAAAACAGGCTCCAGGATAGCAATTAAAATTTCAGAAAAAATTTAATTAAGCCTCTAACTCTACATCCCAATACAAATAGTCCATCCAACTCTTGTGTAAAAAATTTGGAGGAAAATTTTTACCATTTTTATGCAGATCCTCAGTTGTTGGACGATAAGGCATATTAAAGATTTCCATGCCTGAATTTTTTAAAAGTCTGCCTCCCTTTTTAACATTACAACTTGAGCAAGCAGTTACAACGTTATCCCAATTTGTTTTTCCACCTTTTGACCTTGGAAGTAAATGATCAAATGTTAATTCTTTACTACTACCACAATATTGGCATGAGAATTTATCTCTTAGGAAAACGTTAAATCTTGTAAAATTTGGATCAGATTGTGGTCTAATATAATTCTTTAAAGCTATTACACTTGGTAACTTCATACTAAATGATGGACTTCTTATAACTCGATCATAATTATTTATTATAACTACTCTATCCAAGAAAACAGATTTTATCGAATCTTGCCAACTCCAAAGTGACAATGGATAATAACTTAATGGTCTATAATCTGCATTTAAAACTAGTGCAGGGCATTTTTCCAATGATAAGTTTTGTTCAGCAAAATTCATATAAAAAATTTTAACGTAAATTATTCATATAATCAATATGTAACATTTACTATATTTAAATTTTATGAATTGTTTAAATTTTTTTTTAAGAATCTTATTGTAGAACTGATGGCTTCAGCTGGTATTGAATGTTCACAATTCTCTAACAAATTTGTCTCAACTTCAATTTTTTTCCTTTGTAAAAAATCTTTTGCTGCTAGTAAATTGCTTGGATGAACAATTGTATCTAATTCGCCGTGAAAAAGTAGAACTTTTGTTTTAGAGCTTATTCTTTTTGATAGATTTTCTGGATCTAGTATCTTGCCTGAATATCCAACAATAGAATTAAATTTTTCGTCACTAGTCAATCCAACACTCAAAGACATCATACAACCCTGACTAAAACCAGATAAACATATTTTTGTTAATGGCACTCGATAGTGCAATGAAATCTCAGAAATATATTTTTTAATTAATATTTCTGATTTAATAGACTCATTTAATATATAATCTTTATCATCTGTTGATAAATCAAACCATTGAAACCCTGAGGGATTTATAGAGCAATTTTGATTTGCGTCTGGACATAAAAAAACAGTTTTTTTAATATGTCTCCTCATATTTAAAGCTAAAGAGCTGATGTCTTTGCCATCTCCACCATATCCATGCAGTAAAATCAGTATATTTTCAATTTTCTCATTTTCTTCAGGTTCAATTATTGTAGTATTTAAACTAAATGACATAGTTTGATTATTTTATTATAAACAATTCTTAAAGTATTAATTGAGCTTTTTTTATCATGGTAAAAAATAAAAACAATAAAGCATTTTGGGGAACAAGAATAAAGAAAACTTCATCTTTATTTCAAGAAATTGGAAATTCTATTGATATAGATAAAAGACTTTTTATTGAGGATATTAAAGGTTCTGAAGCTCATGTACAAATGCTTTCTAAACAAAAAATCATATCAAAAAAAATTGAAAAAAATATTATTAATGGACTAAAAAAAATCAAAAATGAAATTTTAAGAAAAAAATTTGTATTCAATAAAAAATATGAAGATATACACATGAATATTGAAAATAGACTTGAACAACTAATAGGTGATGATGCAGGCTACATACACACTGGAAGATCTAGAAATGATCAAGTAATCACAGATTTTAAATTATGGATTAAGTCATCAAGTAAAGATTTAGATTTAAAATTATCAAAATTAATTAAAACTATATTAAAATTGGCAAATAAAAATATATATACAATCATGCCTGGTTTTACACATCTAAAAAATGCTCAACCAGTTTCTCTAGCACATTATCTTCTAGCATATGTAGAAATGTTCCAAAGAGATAAAGGAAGATATAAAAAAAACCTTGAAAGCCTAAATGAAAATCCATTAGGAGTTGCTGCTTTAACAGGTACATCTTTTAATATAGATAGAAATTATACATCAAAAAAACTAGGATTTAAAAAACCTACAAGAAATTCTATAGACACAGTATCTGACCGTGATTTTGTGCTAGATTTTTTATATACATCTTCTGTCTGCTCTTTGCATATATCAAGAATTTCTGAAGAATTAATAATTTGGAATTCTGATGGCTTTAATATGATTGAAATGTCAGATAAAATAGTAACTGGATCTTCGATAATGCCTCAAAAGAAAAATCCAGATCCATTAGAATTTTTAAGAGGTAAAACGGGCAATGCATATGGAAACCTTTTCTCAATGTTAACTATTCTTAAAGGACTTCCTCTCTCATATTTTAAAGATTTACAAGATGATAAAGAAATAGTCTTTAGATCTTATGATAGCTTGAGTACTTGCATTTTACTCCTTGATGAAGTGTTAAAAAATATAAAACCTAAAAAAGATAAAATGATTTCTCTAGCAAAAAAAGGTTTTATTACATCTACTGATCTTGCTGATTATCTAGTCAAAAATTATAAAATAAATTTTAGACTTGCTTATAAAATCACCGCAAAAATAGTCAATTATGCTGAAAAAAATAATAAAAAGTTGGATGAACTAAATTTAGATGAATTAAAAAAATTTTACTCAAAAATAGATAATAAAATTTTTAAGGTTTTATCACTTGAAAATTCTATTAATTCAAAGAAATCTTTTGGAGGAACTTCGTTTAATAATATAAAACAAATGATAAAAAAATATTATAGGGTTTATATATGATAAAAAAAATAATGATTTTGTTGACAATTTTATTTATTTTTGCATCCTGCGGAAAAAAAGGAGATCCCAAATATGTGCCAGAAAGCGATGACAAAACGTTAAGTAATTAAAAATTAAAATGAAATACATAAATAATAAGCTTACAATTGATGGAATATCACTAAATGCGCTTGTTAAAAGGTATGGAACTCCATTATATTGCTATTCTCATAATGAATTGAGAACAAATATAATTAATTTTAAAAATAACTTTAAGGGAATAAATCCATTAATTTGTTTTTCTGTTAAGTCTAATTCCAACAAAAGGATTCTTAGCGAAATTAATAAATTTAACATTGGTGCTGATGTGGTCTCAAAAGGAGAATTAGTGAAAGCATTAAAGTCTGGAATTAAACCAAGTAAAATTGTTTTTTCTGGTGTTGGCAAGACACTTGCAGAACTTAAGTATGCTATTGAGAAAAATATATTATTAATTAATGTTGAATCTGAGAGTGAACTTTTTTTAATTAATAAAATTGCAAAATTAAAAAAAAAAGTAGTAAATGTTGGAATTAGATTAAATCCAGACACTGATGCTAAAACAATTAAGAAAATATCTACTGGAAATATTGAAAATAAATTTGGTGTAAATGAAAAAGAATTCTTAAAATTAATCAAATTTTCAAAACTTTCAAAAAATTTAAATGTTAAATGTTTAAGTGTACATATAGGAAGTCAGATTCTAGATTATAGACCATACAAAAAAATGTTGGGTGTTATAAATAAAGTAATAAAAAAAAGTAATTATAAATTTGAGTTTATTGATTTGGGTGGTGGAATGGGAATACAATATGAAAAAAATAGTAAAAAGCTAAACTATAAGATTTATAATAATTTAATTAAGAAATTTTTGAAAAACTATGACTCAAAAATAATTTTTGAGCCAGGAAGGTCAATAATTGGCAGCGTGGGATCATTAATAAGTAAAATCACTTACATTAAAAAAACAAAAAATAAAATTTTTGTAATCCTAGACTGTGCAATGAATGATTTTTTAAGACCAGCCTTATATGGAGCAAAGCATGAAATTTTACCAACAGTTAAAAATAACAAAAAAATAAAAAAAACTACTGAGTTTGTTGGGCCTATATGTGAAACAACAGATACATTTTTAAAATTAAGCAAATTTCAGTCAATTAAGGAAGGTGATAATATTGCAATACTTAATACAGGAGCGTATGGCATGTCTCTAAGTTCAAACTACAATGTAAGACCTATGCCAATAGAAATACTTATAAAAAATAAAAAAAGTTCAGTAATTCTTAAAAGACAAAAACTAAATGAAATTACTTAATTTAAATATTAATGATAAGAAGCTTTTTATTTAAAATTTTTTTTTTCTTAGGAATTATTATTATATCAATAATATACTTGCCCTCATTGTTTATGAAAGAGAAAGTGGTTATTTCTGGTGGTAAACTAATGGGTTACTGGTGTGCTCTCTGCCTAAAACTTTTTCTTTCAACTGATATCAAGATTTTAGGTGAAGAAAATATAATAGTACAAAAAAAATTTTTTATTGCGTGTTCCCATCAATCAATATTTGAAACTTTTTTTTTGCAAACAATTTTTAACGGCCCAGTTTTCATACTTAAAAAGGAACTAATAAAAATACCAATATTTGGAAATTATTTAAAGAAAATTGGAGCTATCTCAATAGAAAGAAATAAGACAACAAAAGAAAACTTAGGTTTTACTGAAAAAATATATAAAATTACTAATGATACGGATAGACCTGTATTAATTTTTCCACAAGGGACTAGAACTAAGCCAGGAGAATTTGTTCAATTTAAAAAAGGTGTAGGCAGAATTTACAATGAACTTAATATAAAATGTCAACCTATAGCTATAAATTCAGGTAATGTTTGGCCAAAAGATGGTCAACTAAAAGCAAATAAAACAATCACTGTATCAATACTTCCTGGTATAAATGAAGGTCTTGAAAAAGATATTTTTTTTAAATCTTTTGGAAAAAGAAATTTATAACGAGCTTAATAAATTGAATTAGCCTTTCATTGGCATGACGACGTAGATACTATCAAAATCTCCTGGATCTTTAATTAAAGCGGGAGAACCCATATCATTTAAAAAAATCTCAATTTTATCTCCATCAATTTGAGATGCTACATCAATTAAATATCTTGAATTAAAACTTATATCCAATTCGTGATCAAAGTTAACATTTAATGTTTCTGTACCGTCTCCACTATTAGCATTAATAACCGATAGATTTAATTTATCTTTAATTAAATTAAATTTTACTCCATCTTTTTTATCTAGAGAAACGGAAGCCACACGATCGACTGAATTTAAAAATAACTTTAAATCTATTTCTAGTTTTTTTTGATTATTTTTTGGAATAACTTGAATATAATTTGGAAATTTACCATCAATTAATTTTGAAATTAATATACTATCATCTAACTCAAATTTTATTTTAGATTTCAGATTTGATACTACTACATCGGAATCATAATCTTCTAAAAGTGAACACAATTGGAAAATAGTTTTTTTGGGTAATATTATAGGTTCAAAATTAATCTTACCTTCAAGTTGAACTTTTGAAATCGACATTCTATGACTATCGGTTGCAGCAGCAGTTAAAAAGAATTTATCATCAATTTGTGTTTGGTGAAAAAATATTCCACTTAAATAATGCCTTGTTTCATCATTAGAAACAGAAAATTTACATTTATTTAAAAGTTTTAGCAAGATTTTAGATTTAATTATAAATTTATTTTCATTAAAGTCTCCATCAGTAATTGGAAATTCACTTGGGTCAATAACATTCAAATTAAATTTTGACTTATCACATTCTAATTGAAGCTTGCTATTATTCATTGAGAAATTGATTTTTTGGCCTGAAGATAATTTTCTTATAATATCATACATTATGGATGATGTTGTAGTTGTTTTACCTTCTTCTTGAATTTCTATGTTATCAATTTTATGAATAAATATTAAATCTAAATCTGTGGCAGTAATTGTAAGTCTTGAGTTGCTGACATCCAAAAGAATATTTGATAAAATAGGAAGAGTGCTTCTTTTTTCAATCACACCTTGACAATAATTTAATGATTTTTGTAATTCTATTTGATTAGCACTAAATTTCATTTTCTTTATTATATAGGATTTTATTCTTAAGCATATCAATATTAGAATTTAGCTCATTATCGTTTGACTTTAACTTTTCTATCATTTTTACTGAATGTATAACTGTAGTATGGTCCCTGTTTGAAAACTCCCTTCCTATTTCAGGTAAAGATTTTGTTGTTAGTAATTTTGATAGAAATATTGCTACTTGTCTCGGTCTGACAAGATATCTAGACCTTCTAGCAGATAACATCTCATTTTTACTAATTTTAAAAAATTTGCAAACTTCAGATTGGATTTGATCAATGCTAATAGTATTTTCAGAAACATTTAAAAGGTCCTTTAAAATTATCTTAACTTCAGAAAGATTTGGAATTTGATTGTAAACTTTAATAAACGAATTTATTCGGTTAAGAGCACCTGTTAATTCTCTTATACTAGTTTTAATTTCTGAACTTATAAACTTTTTTATGTTTTCAGGTATTTTTAATTCATTTGGATAAAGTATTTCATGTTCCGCACATTTGGAATTTATGATTTTCAATCTTAAATCATAATCTGCTTTCTGAATATCAATAACTAGACCTCCAGCAAATCTAGATTTTATTCTCTCTTGAATTCTCGACAATTTATTTGGTGGTCTATCAGCAGAAATAATTACTTGTGAACCTTTATCAATCAGTGCATTAAATGTATGAAAAAATTCTTCTTGCATTGCCTCCTTTCCATTCATAAATTGAATATCATCAATTATAAATACATCTGTATTTCTAAAGTAATCTTTAAACTTTACCATTTCATTAAGCTTAATAGATCTGACAAATTGATACATAAATCGTTCTGCACTAATGAACATAACTTTAAACTTAGATTTTAAAGACAGACCAATAGAATTTAGTAGATGAGTTTTCCCCATCCCTACACCACTGTATATGTATAGTGGGTTATAATGAGCAAGTTCTTCTGAAACTTTTTTTGATGCTTCAAAAGCTATTTTATTACTTGTTCCAATTATAAAATTATCAAATTTCTTATTAGGATCCATTCTATTGTATTGTAAAAATGAATCTTCGATAAATGATATATTAGATTTATTTGATGAGATTGGCTCGTTATCTCTATCTTTTGAGGTTTGGGTATCAATGTCCTGAACAATAAATTCAATTCTATTTAAATTTTTTTTATGTAATTTAGCTATTTTTAATATTTGATCTAAGTATCTAGAAGTAATCCAATCTCTAATAAATCTTGTTGATACAGCAATTAATATATAATCATTATACTCGTTAAGGAATTTTATTTTTTTAATCCAACTTTCGTATATATCATTACCAAATTTATCCCTCATTTCTGTTTGAACACTTTCCCAATTAAAAGCGTCTAAAACACCAATATTTTGGTTTGATTTTGTATAATTTTTTTTCATGAAGAATAAATTTTCTTACGGGTAAATTTTTTATTATGCAATAAAAATAAATTTTATTTCAAAAAAAAATTAAATCTGTAAGTGAACTTACTAAATTAAAAAGTGAATTTATTTTATTTTAAAAAATTAAATATTTTAAAAATACTTAAAATTTAAAATATGAAAATAAGAACTACATGTAGTGTTTTTTAGAATTAAAAAATTATATTTGGTATAAATATTGTAAGTTGAGTAACTTTTTTATTGTCAACTTTAAGTAGAATTGAGAAATTTATAAAAATGGGATTCAATTAAAGCGCGTTAATTTTTTTTGTAATTCTGGATATATTTCTTGACGCATTTTGTTTTTTTATAATTCCAGTCTTAGCAACCTTCATTAAAGCTGAATTTAAACTGGGTAAAAATTCAAGTGCTTCTTTTTTTTTATTATTATCTATTAATAAATTCATTTTCTTTATTGAGTTTTTAAACTTACTTTTTCTAGATTTATTGACTAAAGTTTGCTTTGAAATTCTTCTTATCCTTTTAATTGCTGATTTTGTATTTGCCATTTGGAAAGTTATATAACTTTAGAATATTGGCTGGTCAATAAAATAATTAGCTATTTTTGGCAGTTTTTACAATAATATGTTGCTCTATTATTGATATTTATTTTAATTATTTTTGATTCACATCCTCTATTTAAGCATAAATAGTTTTCTCTTGAATAAGCCATAAATTCTTTTTGATAATTTCCTTTAAAACCAGCAACATTTTTAAAATCTCTAATTGATGATCCACCTTTTTTTATAGCATGACTTAAAACAAATTTAGTTTTAGAAATTATTTTCCTAATTTCTGATAAAGTTAAATTTTTAACTTTTTTTAAAGGGTTTATTTTACTTCTAAATAAAATTTCACTAGCGTATATATTGCCAATTCCCGAGACTAAATTTTGATCAAGAAGTGAATTTTTTATATTTTTAGTACTTTTATTAAATTTTTGTTTTAAGTAATTAGTATTAAACTTATTTCCTAAAGGTTCCGGACCAAGCTTACTAAAATAATTAATTAATTCATCTTTAGATTTCATCATTTTTACAAAACCAAATCTTCTTGGATCATTATAAACTACTTTAAATTTATCAAAAAAAAAAATTAAATGATTATGCTTTTCTGGAAGATCTCTCCCATGATAAAAACTTATATTAGTATTTTTTTTATTTCCTTTATCTGACATATGAATAGTTCCTGACATTCCTAAGTGCATTATTAAATATTGTTCAAAGTTTATTTGAAAAATTACATATTTTGATTTTCTAAAAATTTTTGTTATTCTTTTTTTTTTTAAACTTTTCTCAAAATTTTTTGGTATTTTAAATCTCAAATTTCTATTATTCACTATTACTTTAGAAATTGTTTTGAATTTAACAATTTTATTTAGTGATTGCTTAACTATTTCAACTTCTGGTAATTCCGGCATTTAATACTATATTACACCTTATAAAAATAAATAACATGCGCCAACAACTACAAAATAAAAAAAACCTTGTAAAAAATGTATTTGAAAAAGTTTATGATAAATACGATTTAATGAATGACTTGATGTCATTAGGTGCTCATAGAATCTGGAAAAAAAACCTAATAAATATGACATCACCTTTAGCAAATAAAAAATTAATTGATGTAGCCTGTGGCACAGGTGATGTTGCACAACTTTATTTAAAAAGATCGAATGTAAATAATAATGTTCTATCGATCGATCCTAACAAAGGTATGATAGAAATTGCTAAGAAAAAACTTTCTAAATACAATAATTTAGAGTGGAAAGTTGGAAGTGCGGAAAATTTACCTGCTCCAGACAATTTTTTTGATTTTTACACAATTAGTTTTGGTTTAAGAAATACAAGGGATTTAAAAAAAACACTAAACGAAGCTTACAGAGTTTTAAAACCTGGTGGAAAATTTCTTTGTCTTGAATTTTCAAAAGTAGAAAACGAAAAGTTAAGTTTAGTTTATAAAAATTATAGCAAAATAATTCCATCAATTGGTAAACTAATTGTAGGTGATCGAGAGCCATATGAATATTTAGTTAAAAGTATAAAAAATTTTGCTAGTCAGGATGAATTGTTAAATCTTTTAGAAGAATGTAATTTTAAGAAAGCAAACTTTATAAACATTAGTGGGGGCATAGTTGCAATTCATTATGGCTGGAAAATATAATGTTTAAGAAAATTTTTATTTTATTTAAAATAGCTAGAAAGTTAGCAAAATCTGATGCTTTAAAAATTATTTCAAGATTTCATAAACCTCCAAAAATTTTAGAAATATTTTTTTATTTGATCTCTTTTACTGTAAATAAAAAAAAAATAGATAATTTAAGTCATCTGAGTGAAGAGGAAAAACTTTGTAATTCTTTACAATCTATGGGGACTACATTTATTAAATTGGGTCAATTTTTATCAACAAGGCCAGATATAGTTGGTGAAAAACTTTCACAAAATTTAGAAAAACTTCAAGATAAAGTTCCTCCATTTGAAACAACTAAAGCTAACGAAATTTTAAGAACTGAACTGGGAGAAAATAATTACAAATTATTGATTAATTTAAGTGAGCCAGTTGCAGCTGCATCAATTGCTCAAGTCCATAAGGCACAAATAGATGATAACGGTATTATAAAAGATGTTGCTGTAAAAATATTAAGACCTGAAATCAAAAAAGTTTTTAATGAAGAAATAGATGCACTAATGTTATTTGCATATTTAATTGAAAGTTTATTAAAAAAAACAAAAAGACTAAAACTAGTTGAAGTTGTTTTTTTACTTAAAGAAATTACTAATCATGAAATGGATTTACGTTTTGAGGCAGCTGCAGCTAATGAATATGCTGAAAATACTAAGAACGATAATGGTTTTACAGTACCAAAAATTTATTGGAACTTTACTAGTGAAAATATGCTTACTCTAGATTGGGTAGATGGAATTTCAATTAGAGAAAAAAAATTATTAGAAAATAATAAAATTGACACAAAATTTTTAGCCACCGACATAATTCAACATTTTTTAAGACATGCGGTGAGAGATGGTTTCTTTCATGCTGATATGCATCAAGGTAATATTTTTGTAAATAAAAATGGTGAAATTATACCAATTGATTTTGGTATAATGGGAAGATTAGATAACCTTAATAAGAGATTTTTAGCAGAAATACTTTATGGTTTTGTTAAGAGAGATTATAAAAAGGTTGCTGAGGTTCATATTATTGCTGGGTTAGTTCCAAAAAATGTTCCGGTAGATGAGCTTGCACAAGCTTTAAGATCAATTGGTGAACCTATTTTCGGGCAGTCAGTAAAAGATATTTCTGGTGGGAAATTATTAAAGCAATTATTTGAAATAACAGAAAAATTTAATATGCAAACTCAACCTCAGCTTCTTTTGTTGCAAAAGACTATGGTGGTTGTTGAGGGTGTTGCAAGAAAATTAAATCCAGAGACCAATATTTGGGAAACATCAAAACCAGTTTTAGAGGATTGGTTAAAAAAAACTAAAGATCCAATAACTACAATTAATGAAACTCTTAAAACCACCTCAGAAGTATTTAAAAGAATTCCTGAATTTCCAGAAATAATGGACAAAGCAAATCAAGCTTTGTCATTTTTAGCAAGTGGCAATATTCCTGAAAATACAAATTCTTATAGTGCCCTTAAAGAAAAAAAAAATGAAATGATAAGTTTTAGAAACCAGTCTGTAATTGGTTTATTATTACTTGTAATTTTTGGCTTAATAGTATTTTAATTTACTTATGAAAAATTTGTATAATAAAAAAATATTACTAATTATCTGTGGGGGAATATCAGCATACAAAAGTTTAGAATTGATAAGGTTATTGAAAAAAAGGGGTGCAGAGGTAAAAACTATCTTAACTGAAAGTGGAAAACAGTTTGTAACACCTTTATCGATAACATCATTATCACAAGAAAAAGTTTATGAAGATTTGTTTAGTGTAGAAAACGAAACAGAAATGGACCATATTTCTCTATCTAGATGGTGTGATATTATTTTAGTTGCACCAATAACAGCAAATACAATATCAAAATTAAGCAATGGTAATGCAGAAGATTTGGCATCAACTGTAATTTTGGCTTCTAATAAAGATATATTAATTTGCCCTGCAATGAATGTTCGTATGTGGGAACATCCATCTACAAAAAATAATTTAGAAAAACTAAAACAATTTGGTTATAAAATTATAGGTCCCGAAATTGGAGATATGGCATGTGGAGAATACGGTGAAGGTAAGATGACGGAGCCAAATGTAATTTTGCAATACATATTAAATTATTTTGATAAATTAAGTAAAATAAAGAATAAAAAACTAAAAGCATTGGTTACTGCTGGGCCAACAAAAGAATATATCGACCCAGTACGATTTATAACAAATAAATCGAGTGGCAAACAAGGCTATGAAATTGCAAAATCATTTTATAAAAAAGGTTTTGATACAACTTTAATTTCTGGACCTACTAACATGAGCATTGAACCTGGTATTAATTTGATTAAAGTTGAAACCGCTGAGGAAATGCTAAAGGCAACACAAGAAAGTTTACCAGTTGATGTAGCTGTTTTTTCGGCTGCTGTTGCAGATTATAAAACTAAAAATACAGAACATAATAAAATAAAAAAAAATGATAGCTTAATATTATCTTTAGAAAAAAATGTCGATATTTTAAATTTTGTATCAAACAATAATTTGCATAGACCAAACATTGTTATAGGTTTTGCGGCAGAAACAAATGATTTAGAAAAAAATTCATTAAAAAAATTATCTGAGAAAAATTGTGACTGGTTAATCTCAAATGATGTATCTAATGATACTATTGGATTCGACTCTGATTATAATGAGGTAACTATTTATTATAAAGATAAGAAAAAAAATAAAGAATTTATATCTAAGAGAAAAAAAACTCAAATTGCAGATGAAATCACAAATAAAGTGATTAGCTACCTAAATTAATTTTTATTAATGAAAAGCTTATTAAGCAAAAATCAAATTATAAGATTTGAAAAACAAATTTTATTGAAAGAAATTGGTGTATTGGGTCAAAAAAAAATCTCAAAATCAAAGATATTAGTAATTGGTGTTGGGGGACTAGGTTGTCCAGTTGTAGACGTCTTATCAAGAGCTGGGGTTGGTAATATTGGAATTGTAGACGACGATTTTGTAAATTTATCAAATATTCATAGACAAACACTTTTTGACAATAATGATTTAGGAAAAAGTAAAGTTCTAGTAGTTAAAAATAAAGTTAAAAAAATAAATCCAAATATAAAAATAAAAATATTTAAAAAAAGAGCAAATAATAAAAATATTTTATCTATAGCAAAAGATTTTGATTATATAATTGATGGTTCCGATAATTTCAAAACCAAAATTTTCTTAAATGATTATTGTCGAAAAAAAAAGAAAATTTTCATTAGTGGCGCGATAAGTAAATTTGATGGGCATGTTTTCTCTTTTGATTTTAAAAAAAATAATTCTCCGTGCTTAAGATCTTTTTTTCAAAATTTGGATTATGATGAAGATTTTTTTAATTGTGAAGAAGATGGTGTTGTTGGAACAATTTCTGCTATAGTTGGAAATATCCAAGCAAATGAAGCTTTAAAAAGAATTTTAAATATTGGAAATAGGCTTAATAATGAAGTTTTGATAATAGATATTCTTAATTTGAACTTCAGAAAAGCAAAAATTAAAAAAATTTAATAATTGTAAATGTTTAAAATAAAATTTCTAATTTTATGTATGGTTTTCTTTGTTATTAATACTAACTCATTCAGTAAAGAGAACGATTATTTTTTAACCTTAAAAAATAATAAAGTAAATGTTAGATATGGACCTGGTTTTGATTATAAAATAAAATATATTTATAAAAAAAAAAATCTGCCAATTTTAGTTATCGACAAAAAAGATAATTTTAGACGTATAATTGATTTTAAAAAGAATAGTGGGTGGATACATAGATCACAACTTAAAAAAACCAATTCATTAATATTATTAAATGATCAAGTCTTGTTTAATGGTCCAAGCAAATTTTCTAAACCATTAGCAAAATTATTAAAGGGAAGACTTTTGATAGTAGAGAAATGTAAAAAAAATTGGTGTAATGTAAAAACTTCTGATTATAAAGGTTGGATTTTGAATGAAGGAAATTGGGGAATTAAAAGATAAATTTAATTTTATTTTGCTAAAGTTGATTGAAGATAAGACAGCATTGTTTCAACATTGCTGACCTCAAAAGGATCGTTATCGTTGCTTTCATTATTTTTATTATTTTCAATAAACATTTTTAATATCTTGCCATTGTCTATAAATGCCGAATATCTCCAAGATCTTTTTCCAAAACCTTGCTTCGGCTTATCAACTAACATTCCCATTCCTTCGGTGAATTTTCCTTCTCCATCACCAATAGGTTTAACTTTATTAATTTTTTGATCTCTAAACCATGCATTCATTACAAATGCATCATTAACTGATAAACAATAAACTTCATCAACATACTTCTTTAATTCCTCATACTTCTCCTCGTATCCAGGTAACTGCTGAGATGAACAAGTTGGTGTGTAAGCTCCAGGTAGAGAGAAAAGAACTATTTTTTTTCCTTTAAAAAGCTCATTTGAGGTTAAATCTTTCCATTTACCACCAATTGAACAACCGCCACCTAAATTTTCATTATCTCCCTCACGAGCCTTAAAAAGAACTTCTGGAATATTTTCTGTTTGATTCATTCTTATATTATAATCATTCTAATCTATATTTCAATAGTTTAGAATTATTATAATATATTATCTAAATAACTGATTTTGTTAAATTATTTCTGATTTTGATTATCATTATCGACTTTTACCAATACTTCAATCGATTTAATCTTTTTTCCAGGTATATTTTTCCTAATATTTATTGGATCCACATATTCGTTGTCTAAATCTATAAGTTTAGATGTCTCTTCGTCAAAAAAATGGTGATGAGAAGAGGTATTTGTGTCAAAATAACTTTTGTCTGAATTTATAGATATTTCTTTTAAATAACCTTTTTTAGTAAGTGAATGCACAGTATTATAAATAGTCGCTAAAGCAATTTTTTCATTAGCATTATTTTTAACAATTTCAGCCAAATCGTTTATTGAAAAATGAAAAGTATGCTCTCTATCAAATAGAATTTCACATATTTTTATTCTTTGTCTGGTAGGTCTCATCCCAGAACTTCTTAATTTGTTTGTATATTTACTATCCATTTTAGTGTTAATTATAATTATTCTAAACAAAATGTATATAATAATGTCGATAAATCAAGTATGAAGGTGAAACTATGAAAAAAAACTCATTTTCATATGATGATCTAATAAGCTGCGGAAATGGCCAACTTTTTGGGCCTGGAAACGCTAAACTTCCCCTTCCTCCAATGCTAATGTTTGATAGAATAACTAAAATAAACGAAAATGAGGGCTCTTTTAAAAAGGGATTAATTAAAGCTGAGCTCGATATAAAAGATGAATTATGGTTTTTTAAATGTCATTTTAATGAGGATCCTGTAATGCCAGGCTGCTTAGGATTAGACGCTATGTGGCAACTAGTTGGTTTTTATTTAGGTTGGTTAGGTAATCCTGGAAAGGGTAGAGCTTTAGGAGTCAATGCTGTAAAATTTACTGGAGAAGTTCTCAAAAGTGTTAAAATGGCATCATACGAAATTGATATGAAAAGAATATTAATTAAAGAAGGTACTACTGTTGGACTCGCAAATGGGGCTTTGATGGCCGATGGTAAAAAAATTTATTCAGCTGAAAACTTAAAAGTAGGATTATTTAAACAATGAGAAGAGTGGTAATTACCGGCTTAGGTATAGTTTCGTGCCTTGGAAATAATCAAGATGAAGTAAAACAATCATTACTTAATTCAAAATCAGGAATTTCGTTTTCTGAGGAATATAAAGAGCATAATCTTAGAAGTCATGTGCATGGAAAACCAAAAATAAAACTTGAGGATCACATAGACAGAAAAACCATCAGATTTATGGGATCTGGATCTGCGTACAATTATATTGCAATGAAAGAGGCAATTGAAGACTCGGGTTTAGAAGAAAAAGATGTAAGTAATTTTAAAACAGGTATTGTAATGGGTTCAGGAGGACCCTCCATTGAAAATGTAATTTTGGCTGCAGATAAAACAAGAGCTAAAACCCCAAAATTAATGGGTCCATTTATAGTTCCAAGAACAATGGCTAGTACAGCGTCAGCAACTCTTGCTGTACCATTTAAAATTAAAGGAACAAATTATACAATGAGCTCAGCTTGTGCAACAAGTGGTCATTGTATAGGTAATTCAATGGAGCTTATTCAAATGGGTAAACAAGATGTTGTTTTTGCTGGTGGAAGTGAAGAAATTCATTGGGCAATGACAGCTATGTTTGATGCTATGACTGCTTTATCTTCAAAATATAACGATACCCCAGAAAAAGCATCAAGAGCTTATGATAAAACTAGAGACGGTTTTGTAATTGCTGGTGGTGCTGGTGTACTGGTGCTTGAAGAATATGAACATGCAAAAGCACGAGGTGCAAATATTTATGCAGAATTAACTGGTTATGGAGCAACATCAGACGGATATGATATGGTGGCTCCATCCGGTGAAGGAGCTGTTAGGTGTATGAAAATGGCACTTGAAACTTCAAAAAATAAAATTGATTATATAAATACACATGGAACTTCAACGCCTGTAGGAGATATAACAGAACTAAATGCAGTTGGCGAAACCTTTAGAGATGAAATTCCAAAAATAAGTTCAACTAAATCTTTATCAGGTCATCCATTAGGAGCAGCATCTGTTCATGAAGCTATTTATAGTTTAATTATGATGAAAAATAATTTCATTACTGCTTCAGCAAATATAAATGATATGGATGAAGATGCTAAAAAATTTCCAATAATTACACAAACCGAAAAAAATACTGAATTAAATTCTGTTATGTCTAATAGCTTTGGTTTCGGTGGAACAAATGCAACTTTAATTTTTGAGAAAGTTTAATAAATGAGTCTAATGAAAGGCAAAAAAGGTCTAATAATGGGTGTTGCCAATGAAAGATCTATTGCCTGGGGAATTGCACAAAAACTATCAGAAGCAGGCGCTGAACTAGCGTTTACTTATCTAGGAGATGCATTAAAGAAAAGAGTTATTCCTTTAGCTGAAAAACTTAACTCTAAAATAACTTTTAATTGTGATGTAGAAAATAAAGACGATGTAATAAAATTATTTGAAGATGTTAAAAAGGAATGGGGACAAATTGATTTTGTCGTTCATGCAGTTGCATTTTCAGATAAATCTGAACTGTCTGGTGAATATTTAAATACAACTAGAGAAAACTTCCTAAGAAGTATGTTAATTTCTTGTTTTTCATTTACTGAGGTTGCTAAAGAGTCCTCAAAAATAATGAAAGAAGGTGGGAGTATGATTACTTTAAGTTATGAAGCAAATAAAGCTATACCAAATTATAATGTAATGGGCGTATGTAAAGCTGCACTAGAGTCGAGTGTTAAATACTTGGCTAGAGATTTAGGTGCAAAAGGTATTAGAGTGAATGCTATAAGTGCTGGACCAATCAAAACATTGGCTGCATCTGCTATAGGAGATGCTAAATTTCTATATAAATGGAATGCCGATCACTCATTTCTAAAACGAAATGTTGATAATTTAGACGTTGGAAATTCAGCTCTTTATTTATTAAGCGATATGGCAAGTGGTGTGACAGGTGAAATTCACTATGTGGATGCTGGATACAATAAAATGGGAATGCCAGATCCAAAAAATATAACGTAAAATTATCCCGACAACAGCCCGACTCACTTAGTTGTAATTTTTAAATAACGTCGATACTGCAAACTAAATTAACAAATGAATAGGGGCGTTCTGTTGCCAGGTGTCCCAAATCTTATTATACCACTGCTTGCTTTATAGATAGCTTAACTTTTCCTCTATCAAATCCGATAACTTTTACTTTAACCTCGTCACCTTCTTTGACTACATCCGTTACCTTTGCAACTCTTTTATCAGCAAGTTCTGAAATATGAACTAAGCCATCTTGTTTTCCCAAGAAATTAACAAATGCTCCAAATTCCATTATTTTCATAACTTTACCGTGATAAATTTTATTTAGTTCAGCTTTTGCAGTTATATCTTTAATCATCTGCATGGCTTTATTTCTCGACTCTTCATCTGGGGCTGCTACTGTTACCACTCCCTCATCATTAACATCAACTTTTGCACCTGACTTTTCAACAATTTCCCTAATTGTTGCACCACCTTTTCCAATAACAGCGGCAATATCTTTTTTATCCACAGTAATTTTTTCCATTTTAGGCGTATGTTTGCCAACACCATCTCTTGATTTTTCAAGTGCTTTATTCATTTCTCCTAATATATGTATTCTTCCATCTTTTGCTTGCTTTAAAGCTTGTTCCATAATTTCGAAAGTTATTCCTGTGATTTTAATATCCATTTGTAATGAGGTAATTCCCTTCTTAGTTCCTGCAACTTTAAAGTCCATATCACCAAGATGATCTTCGTCTCCTAGAATATCAGATAACACACTAAAATCTTCACCCTCTTTGATCAGTCCCATAGCAATTCCTGCTACAGGTTCTTTTATTGGAACGCCTGCATCCATTAATGCTAAAGAGGTTCCACAAACTGTTGCCATAGATGACGAACCATTAGATTCAGTTATCTCCGATACAATCCTAAAAGTATAAGGAAAAGTATCTTGAGAAGGTAACGATGAATGTAATGCCCTCCATGCTAACTTACCATGACCAATCTCTCTTCTTCCTGTTCCAATTCTTCCAGTCTCACCAACGGAAAATGGTGGAAAATTATAATGAAGCATAAATCTTTCTCTTTTTAGCCCTTCTAAACTCTCAATTCTTTGCTCATCATCTGATGTTCCTAAAGTCGTAGTAACTATCGCTTGTGTCTCTCCTCTAGTAAAGAGTGCAGATCCATGAGTTCTTGGTAGAATTCCTACTTCACACATTATTGGTCTTACATCTGCAAGTCCTCTACCATCAATTCTGTTTTTGTTTTTAAGAATATCTGTTCTTACAATTGTTTTTTCAAGATTCTTAAGTTGGCTATTTACATCAAGATCAGTATAGTTTTCGTTTTCTTCATAAAGTTTTTTAGCTCTATCTGTAATTTCTGATATTTGATTAGATCTATCTTGTTTATCTCTTGTAGCAAAAGCTTTTTTTAAATCTTCAGTAAATTCATCTTCAAGTTTTTTTTTAATCTCTGATAAATCTTTTTTCTCAACAGTCCAATCTGGTTTTTTGCATTCTTTAGCTAATTCCTCAATCATCTTAATTACAGGTACAAATCCCTCGTGACCAAATTTTACAGCATTTAACATTTCTTCCTCTGACAAACCATTAGCTTCAGACTCTACCATTAAAACTGCGTCCTTGGTTCCAGCTACGACTAGGTCTAACTTTGATTTTTCCATTTCTGATTTTGACGGGTTAAGCACATATTTACCTTCAATAAATCCAACTCTTGAAGCTCCAACAGGGCCCATAAATGGCATACCAGAAATTGCCAATGCTGCTGATGATGCTGTGATTGATAAAATATCTGCTTCATTTTCTTTATCATATGAAATTACAGTTGGGAGTAATTGTACTTCATTTTTAAATTCATCTGGGAATAATGGTCTAATTGGTCTATCTATTAATCTTGAAATTAACGTCTCAGATTCAGTGGGTCTTGCTTCTCTTTTAAAATAGCCACCAGGTATTTTGCCTGCTGCATAATATTTTTCTTGGTAATTTACAGATAGAGGAAAATAATCCATATCTGGATTTACTTTCTTAGCTCCAACAACTGTTGCCAAAACAACTGTTTCTCCACATCTAGCTATAATCGCTCCATCTGCTTGCCTTGCAATTTTTCCTGTCTCTATACTAATTTTTTTTCCAGCTACTTCTATTTCTTTTTTATATTCTTTAAACATTTACTTCCTTAAATTTAGTTTTGATATTACGTTTTTATAAGACTCTAATTTATTTTTTTTTAGATAGTCTAATAATTTCTTTCTTCTATTTACCGCCCTTAACAATCCAACTGATGAATGTTTATCTTTCTTAAATTGTTTAATGTGCTTTGATAAATTTTCAATTTTATCTGTCAATTGTGCAACCTGAAACTCTGAAGACCCAGTGTCTTTGTCGTGTATCGCAAGTTCTTTTGCTCTCTTAGTCATTTTTTTCCTTATTTGTTTGTTATTTTTATTAAATTTTCAATTTTTTCTGCATATTCAAAGGATTCATCCTTTACGAAAAATAATTTTGGTAAAAACTTCATTATAATTTTACTAGATAATGTTTTTCTTATTACAAAAGAAAATTCTTTTAATTTTTCAATAATTTCTTTTGCATTTTTACCACCTAATGGCATTACAAATACTTTTGCAGTTTTTAAGTCTGGACTCATTCGAACTTCTGTTACAGTAATTTCTTTAGTTGATAAATTTGGCAATTTAGCTTCATCTCTTATGAAAATTATACCTAAAGACTGCTTTATCATTTCTCCAACTCTTAATTGTCTTTGTGTTACTGGTTTACCTAGTTTTTTTGACATTATTATATCATCCTATCCGTAGAAGTAGAGCTAAATGCCTCAATTATATCCTTCTTTTGAAAGTCATTGAAATCTTTTAGTGTTATTCCACATTCTTGCCCAGCTTCAACAAGTTTAACCTGATTTTTTTCTCTAAAAATTGTTAATATCTTTCCAGTATAAATAATTGAACCATCTCTTATTAATCTTGCATTCGATGTGTTTGTTACCTCGCCATCTGTAATTCGAGATCCAGCAACCTTCCCGGCATTAGATACTTTAAAAATCTCTAAAATCTCAGCAGATCCCAAAATTTGTTCAGTAACATCTGGAGAAAGCAACCCAGACATTCTTTTTTTAATAAAATCTAAAACTTCATATATTATATTATAAGAGCTAATTATTATTTTCTCTTTTTCTGCTAATTGTTTTGCTTCTTTGGTAGGTTTAACATTAAATGCTATAAGTACAGCATTTGAAGCTTTTGCTAAAGTTACGTCAGTCTCTGTTATCATGCCTATATCTGATAATATAATATTTGGCTTAACTTCATCATGTTTTATTTGAGAAATTGCTCCTTTAATAGCTTCTGAAGAACCATGAACATCTGATTTTATAATAATATTAAGTTCTTCAGAAATCTTATCTTTAAAAGCTGATTCTTGTGTAACAAAATTTAGTGGGTTTTTTCCTTCTTTGATTTCTTGAAGTCTTACATCGCAAAGTGATTTTGCCTCTTTCTCAGAGTCTAAAACTAAAAAATCATCTCCAGATTTTGCAGCTCCGTTAATTCCCAATATTTCAACTGGTGAAGCTGGGTCTGCCTCATTTATGCTTTTTCCTTTATCATTTATAATGGCTCTAATCTTGCCCCATTGCAATCCACTTACAAAATAATCTCCTTTTCTTAGTGTACCAGATGTGATTATTATGTTTGCAACTGGTCCTCTTCCAGAATCAATTTTCGACTCTAAGACAACAGCAGTCGCTTTTGAATCGTAATCAGTTTTAAGATCTAATATCTCCGCTTGTAAAACAATTGACTCTACTAATTTATCTAAGTTTTGTTTTGTTTTAGTTGAAATTTCAACCATTAAAGTATCACCAGACAAATCTTCAGCTATAAGCTCATACTCTAAAAGCTGATTTTTTATTTTTTGAGGATCTGCTTCTGGTAAATCACATTTATTAATTGCAACAACTATTGGAACATTAGCCGCCTTAGCATGTTTTATGGATTCTATTGTTTGAGGTTTTACACCATCGTCGGCTGCTACTACAAGAACAACTACATCTGTTAATTTTGATCCTCTTGCTCTCATCTCCGTAAAAGCAGCATGTCCAGGTGTATCAATAAAAGTTAATTTATTACTTTTGTATTCAATCTGGTATGCACCAACATGTTGAGTAATTCCTCCAAATTCTCCTGATACTACATCTGCACTTCTTAGTACATCTAATACGGAAGTTTTTCCATGATCAACATGCCCCATAACAGTAATTATTGGTGGTCTATTTTTTAAGTTTTCCGTTCTCGAATCTTTTATCTTCTGAATTATTTCCTCAGCTTTAGTTTCACGAATAGGATTATGTCCAAATTCTTTTACCAAATATTCAGCCGTATCTGCTGCAAGGGTCTGATTAATTGTTACTGTAACACCCATTCCAAGAAGATGCTTTATAACACTAGAGGATTGTTCTGCCATCCTATTCGCTAGTTCTCTTACTGTAATAGCCTCAGGTATATTAACGTCTCTTTTGACCGGTTTTAGGTTGTCCTTTAAATCTTCTTTATTTAAATCTCTATTTTCTTTTTGCCTTGCTCTTTTTAAGGATGCTAAACTTCTTCCTCTAAAACCCTCTTCGTCATTTAATGCTCTTGAAATAGTTAATTTCAATTCTCTTTTTTTTGAACCAAGCTTGTTTTTTGTATCTTTATTGACTACTTCACCCTTAATTCTTCTTGTCGCTCTTTGCTCAGCCAACTTACGCTTTTCATAATCAGTGGGGGTTTTTAAAGGAGGCTTTCCTGTGCTCAGGTTTCGGTTGCTAAAACTGTTATTTAAGCCTGAATTTTTAGAATTAAATGGTTTATTTGAGACTCCTTTAAACGAAAATTTCTTTTTCTTTTCTATTAAAACTGAATTTTTACTTTTAGTTTTCGCAATCTCAATATTACTTAATGGTTTTTTTATATTTCCAGAAATTGTTAATTTTGTTTTTTTGTTTTCCATAAATCATTACTCTAATTATAAATTTTTTCTCTGGCAGACATAATTAGTTCATCAGCCTCATTTTTTGTTAACGCAAAATCTTCTAAATAACCTTTTATTTTAACTTTTTCACCTTTGACTATATCAATTGCCCCTGTTAATTCATCTGAAGATAAATCGGCAAAATCAGAAAGATTTAAGATTTTTTGTTCTCCTAAAGTAACCAGCATTCCAGGTGTAAGGCCTTTATGTTCAATTAATTTATTTTCTAAACCTAAGTCTTTTATTCTTTTTGAAATTTCCTCCTGATCTTTTTTATAAAACTCAGAAGCTCTATCAATTAATTCTTTTGCCGTATCTTCTTCTATACCTTCAATTTTAGACAAATTTTCTATACTGGACTCCTTTATCTCCTCTATCATCGAAAATCCCTCAGCTACAAGTAATTGTCCTAAAGTTTCATCTAATTCTAAATTTTTTACTAAATTTTCTGTTTTTTCTTTAAATTCAATCTGCCTTCTTTCTGAATCTTCTTGATCGGTCATAATATTTATTTCATAATTCAGTAATTTTGTTGCTAACCTTACGTTTTGTCCACGTCTTCCAATAGCTTTGCTTAAATTATCTTCGCTTAATATTACATCTAATTTTTTTTGTTCATTATCTACATTAACTCTTTGAACTTCAGCAGGAGATAAAGCATTTGACACAACTATTGCTGGATCTTCAGACCAGTTTACAATATCTATTTTTTCTCCTTGTAATTCGTTTACCACTGCTTGTACCCTGCTACCCCGCATCCCAACGCAAGCACCCACTGGATCTAATGAGTTATCTATAGCTTGTACACATATTTTGGCTCTACTTCCTGGGTCTCTGGCGGAAGATTTTATTGAAATCAAACCATCGTAAATTTCTGGAACTTCTTGTATAAAAAGCTTTTCCATAAATTTTGGGTGTGCTCTGGATAGAAAAATTTGTTGTCCTCTACTTTCTCTTCTTACATCATAACAATACGCTTTAATTCTGTCCCCTGGTTTAATATTTTCTCTAGGTATGATTTCATTTTTTTGAATTATTGCTTCAGTCTTTCCTAAATCAACAATAATATTTCCAAATTCAAGCCTTTTTACAATTCCGCTTAAAATAGAATCTTTCTTATCAATAAAGTCGTTAAATTGTCTTTCTCTCTCAGCCTCTCTAACACTAAAACTAATAACTTGTTTTGCAGTTTGTGCTGCTATTCTTCCAAAATCAAATGATGGTAAAGTTTGCAAAACCTCATCTCCAATTTTTTTTTCAGAATTTCCATCTTCAATTTTTTTTGCATCAATTAAACTTATTTCAGTATTAGTGTTCTCTGGCTTATCAACCACAATGAGCTTTCTAAAAACTCCAATATCTCCACTATCTCTATCAATTTTTACTTCAATTTCATTTTCTTGCCCAAACTTCGATTTTGCAGCTTTAGCAATACCACTTTCCATTGAGCTAATGATTAGCTCTTTATCAATAGATTTTTCTAAAGCAACAGCTTCAGCTATCCTGAGCAATTCAAGTTTGTCGGCTCTTTTATTAAGCATAATTTTTTCCCCAAAAAAAAATGGGCCGAAGCCCATTTTTGAAATTTCAATAATGTGAACCTAATATAGGTAATTTTTTAAAATTTACAACTTTTTTACTTTTTAAAAACCCCTGATTTATCAGTTTTTTCCCATGAAAAAGAACCGTCATTCTCGTGATCTCTGCCGAAATGGCCATAAGCTGCTGTTTTTTGATATATGGCTTTATTTAAACCTAACATCTCTCTAATTCCTCTAGGGCTTAAATCAAAATTTTCATTTATTAATTTTTCAACATGCATACTTTTTTCATCATCATTATCGAATAAGTCTACATATATTGATAAAGGTTTTGAAACACCTATAGCATATGCTAATTGAATTAAACACTTATCTGCAATTCCTGAGGCAACAACATTTTTTGCAAGATACCTTGAGGCATATGCAGCCGATCTGTCTACTTTAGTTGGATCTTTTCCAGAAAAAGCTCCCCCTCCATGTGGTGCAGCTCCACCGTATGTGTCAACAATAATTTTTCTTCCTGTTAAACCACTATCTCCATCTGGACCACCAATAACAAAATTACCAGTAGGATTTATATAAATCTCATTTTCATCAAGATTTCCTAATAAATTTTTTGGAATAGATTTTTCGATATATGGCATACAAAGCTCTTTTACTTTTGCTAAGTTAACATCTTTAGAATGTTGTGTAGAAATAACTACTGATTTTACAGCTGATGGCTTGCCATCTTTATATTCAATAGTAATTTGACTTTTTGAATCTGGTTCAATTCCATTAAGATTTCCAGATTTTCTATCCTCTGCCATTAATCTAAGAATCTTATGAGAGTAGTGAATTGGAGCAGGCATCAAAACATCTGTCTCATTACAAGCGTATCCAAACATAATTCCTTGGTCACCAGCACCTTCATCTTTATTGCCCGCTGAATCTACACCCATTGCAATATCAGCTGATTGTGAGTGTAAATGACTTTCAATTTTGGTTGCATCTCTCCAAGTAAAACCATCTTGATCATAACCAATATCTTTAATGCAATCTCTAACTTTAGAAATTAATTCATCTTTATTAATATCTGGTCCTCTTGTTTCTCCAGCAAGTACAACTTTGTTTGTAGTTGTTAAAGTTTCGCATGCCACTCTAGCTTGTGGCTCCATGCCTAAGTATGTATCAACAACCATATCTGATATTCTATCGCAGACTTTATCTGGGTGTCCTTCAGATACAGATTCACTTGTAAATAAATAGTCTTTTTTCATTATTATCCCCTTTTGAATTTTGTTAAAAAAAGAAAAAAACTAATATAAATTACCATCAAATAAAAGAAAATTTTATTACCCACAGAAGAAAAGATTGTTTTTTTTACATTTCTATACTCTTTTATTTCAATAAATCCCTTTTCAGTTGATTTAATTTCATTAGAATAATTACCAGTTGGTTCAATAAAGACTGTAATACCATTATTTGTTGAACGAATAACATTTTTTCCTTCTTCAATAGCTCTAAATTTTGCATGGGCAACATGTTGATGGATACCTATTGAATTACCAAACCAACCATCCTCAGATATATTTAAAATAAGATCAAATTTATAGTTTTTAGGGTTAAGCTTTCCGGTATCAATAATCTCATAACATATAAGAGGTAAAAATTTTATATCATCCAGTATAATTATTTCTCTAGTATATGATTTACTAAATGATTGATATCCTTGTGTAATTTTCTTTAAACCAATTTTTTTTAGAATAAATTCAAATGGCAAATATTCTCCAAATGGCACAAGCTTATTTTTATCATATTTTCTTATTAAATTTACATTATTATCAAGCGCTACCAAAGAGTTGTAAATATTATTTTCATTAATGGAGCTTACACCTATAATAATTTTATGTTTGTTGGAAAAAGTTTCATTAAATATATTTTTATAATAACTTATTTCTTTTAAATAAAAATTTAATAAACCCTCAGGAAATATAAATATTGTATTAATTTCATTTTCTGGTTTACTTATTTTAAAAATTTCTTTGAGTATCAATTCTGGATTCTCACCATTAAAAAATCTTTCTAATGAAATACTAGGTGAAATAATTTTAATTTTTGAAGATAATTTATTTACCTCAGTTTTGTTATAGCTATTGATTATTGAAGAGCCATATAAATAATTAAAGAAGCAGACTATAATAAATAAACTTGTAACCAAAAATTTTTCATTAAATGATATTTTTAAGAAAAATATAGAAGGAATTAAAAATATTGTTATTAGAATAAGGTTTAGTGAATATGTGCCAATTATTGATAAAATTTGAATCGATTGATAATTATCAGATAAACTATAAACTATCATATTCCATGGAAAACTAATTAAGAAACTACCTCTTAAAAAATCAGCAAAGGATAAAATTACTGCAAACAATAATATTGAGGAGAAATTTTTTTTGGAATTAAAAAAAGAAAATAAAAAAGCTGATAATCCATAAAATAAACCAAGAAACAAAGGCATGAGTATAAGAGCTAATGGAATTAATGGCTTAAAAGTATCATCAAAAGTTAAAGAATTTGTTAGCCAATAAAGATTTGAAGCAAAATATCCAAAGCCAAAAGACCAGCCAATAAAAAAATTTAACTTATAATTGCTGTTTAAAATTATTAAAAAAAACACTGGAAGGGTTATAAAATTTATATAATAAAAATTATAAGGTGGCAGACCAAAAGAGCTTAAAATTCCTAAAATTAATACTAAAAAGATAATTAAAAATTTAGTTTTTTTCACTACAATTTAACTTCTTAATTAATTGATTTTCTTTTTTTATCATTTTTAAATAATCTTTATTATTTTTATGATCATATCCAATTAAATGAAGATACCCATGTATCCATAGCCTATCTAATTCGTAGTCAAAACTAGTCAGATTTGATTTTTTTTTTACAAATTCATAACTAATGGCAATATCACCAATATATCCTTTTTTATCTAGTGGGAAAGAAAGAACATCTGTAGGTTTATTTTTTCTTCTAAACTTAAAATTTAATTTTTTCATATTTTTATTATCAGTTAATAAGATAGAAATTTCATTTTTACTCTTTTTATTTGAAATTTTATTGAGTGTATTTATTTTTTTTCTAAAATATTGCTTAGGCTTTTTGATATTATTCAGCCATCTTGATGAGCTAAGAAGTATATTTGCCTTGATCATTCATTATTATTTTGATCAGAATATGCTTTGACAATTTTAGATACTAGGGGATGTCTAACAACATCTTTGTGATCAAAATCTACTACAGATATTTCTTTAAAGTTTCCTAAAATTTTTTTTGATCTATTTAAACCTGACATAGATTTATTTGGTAAATCAATCTGAGAAGGGTCTCCATTTATTACTATTTTTGAATTTTCACCAATTCTTGTTAGAAACATTTTAATTTGTGTATCAGTCGCATTTTGTGCTTCATCCAAAATTGCAAATGAATTTTTTAGTGTTCTCCCCCTCATGAATGCAAGTGGTGCTATTTCTATATCTCCAACCTCAATTCTTTTTTGAATTTTTTCATAGTCATACAAATCATAAAGGGAGTCATATAATGGTCTGAGGTATGGATCTACTTTTTCCTTCATGTCGCCAGGTAAAAAACCAAGTCTTTCGCCAGCTTCAACTGCAGGTCTTGATAATATTATTCTTTCAATTTTTTTTTCTAACAACATAGTTAGTGCAACAGCAACAGCTAAAAATGTTTTGCCTGTTCCTGCTGGTCCAGCAGAAATTATGATATCACTCTCCTTTAGTGCTCTGACATACTGTTTTTGTCTCTCAGATCTTGGTATAACAGATGTTTTGGGTGTTTTAACTATATATTCAATTTTTTGATTTTCGTTTTTTGAATTTTCACTAACCATAAATTTATTTAAAGAGGAAATTATATCCTTTTTTTCAATTGTTCCATTATTATTATACTGTTCAACTAAAAAAATTATTGCATTTTTGATAATTTCGTTCTTTCCATTGCTATTTTTAATTATTATAGAGTTGCCTCTAAAATAAAGATTTGTTTCTGTAAGCCTTTCAAGTTCATTTAGATTTGAGTTAAATTCTCCTATTACTCCCATCAGTATCTGATTGTCAGGAAAAACTATACTTAAAGTATCTGTTTCTGAATAAACAAATCTAAGATTTTGAATATTTTTTTTAAAAGAGGAATTTTTCAAATTTAAGACACCATATTACCAAATAAGTTTGCTTTATTTGATTTAGTTATATTAACTTTTACAGTTTCTCCTGTTATGTTTTTACTACATTCTACAAACACAGGTGTGATATCTTCTGCTCTTCCAAAATATTGGTTTTTATGTTTTGTTTTATTCTCAATTAAAACATTTATAGTTTTGTCAATGTGTTTTTTATTTTTTTCATGCTGAAAATAAAATAATTTTTCTTGAATTATTTGTAATCTTTTTTTAGCTATATCTTTTTTTACTGGCTCCAAATTTGAAGCTACAGTTCCTGGTCTTGCGCTGAATATAAATGAAAATGAATTAGTAAACTTTATCTCATTTACTAGATTCATTGTCTTTTTAAAATCTAAATCCGTTTCTTCTGGATGAGCCACAATAAAATCGCTAGCAAAAACTGTTTTTGGATTTATTTTTTTAATCTTTTTATATATCTCAAGATAATCTTCGACCGTATGTTTTCTATTCATTAGTTTTAAAATTTTATTTGAACCACTTTGAACTGGTAAATGAACTAAAGGCATTAATTTTTTACTTAAAGAATAACATTCTATTAAATCATCACTCATATCTCTAGGATGAGAGGTGGTGTATCTTATCCTTTTTAGCTCACTTATTTTTTCTAATTTTAGAATTAAGTCAGAAAGCTTAAAAGTTCTATTATTTTCTTGATAATTATAAGCATTAACATTCTGACCAAGCAATGTTATTTCCCTAACTCCGTTTTTTACTAATTGTTCAGCTTCATTTAAAATTTTATCTATTGGTCTTGAATATTCTGGACCTCTAGTGAAAGGCACAACACAAAAGCTACAAAATTTATCACATCCTTCCTGAATAGTTAAAAAAGAGGAAATTTTATTATCTTGATTTTTAATTTTGTCTAAATAATTGAACTTTTCTAAACTATCAAATTCAGTTTCCTCAGTTTTTTTATCTTTACTAAGTTGCTCTAAAATTGTTTCGTTAATTTTATGATATGATTGTGGCCCTATTACAATATCAATATATGGTTCTCTTTTCTGTATTTCACTATTTTCAGCTTGGGCTACACAACCAG
>JBJLDS010000003.1:0-45061 GCA_045567035.1 Candidatus Pelagibacter sp.
ACAACCCATTTTGCCGTTATTTTTGACTCTGCTAGAAAAAATTTTAGAAATGAAATATATAAAGATTATAAGGCTAACAGAAGTGATGCTCCTGATGACTTGGTTCCTCAATTTGATTATATAAGAAAATCTGTAGAGGCTTTTAATCTCCCATCAATTGAAATGCTTAATTATGAAGCTGATGATTTAATTGCAACATATTCTGAGCAAATCTTAAAGGAAGGAGCAAAGGTGACTATTGTCTCATCTGATAAAGATCTCATGCAACTATATAAAAAAAATGTCCGCATTTATGATCCTATGAAAAATAAATTTATTTCAAATGAGGATGTCGAGAATAAATTTGGTGTTGATGCTAATAAAGTGATTGAAGTACAAGCATTAGCTGGCGATAGCAGTGATAATGTACCAGGTGTTCCAGGTATTGGGGTCAAGACTGCAGCTGACCTAATAAATAAATATGGCACAGTAGAAAAATTACTAGCAAATGCTCACGAAATCAAACAAAACAAAAGAAGAGAAACTATTTTAGAAAATAAACAAAAAGCATTAATTAGTAAAAAACTAGTTACATTAAAAAAAGACGTTCCAATTAAAGATAAAATTCAAGATTTTGAATTAAAAGAGATTAATAAAAATAGATTGTATAATTTTTTAAGAGAAATGGAATTTAATAGACTTTTAAGTCAAGTAATTTCTTTTTATGGAGAAGCCGAAAAAACTAAAAAAAAGATAAAAGAAAATCAGCAACCAAAACTAGAAATAGAATATTTTAAAAACTATAAGCTAATAAAAAAAATAGATGAAATAGATTATTGGATCAAAAAAGCTGAGGAAAAAGGAGAGATTGCAATTGACACCGAAACCTCTTCTTTGGATCCACAGACTGCAAATCTTTTAGGTATTTCACTTTGTATTGAAGCTGGAGAAGCTTGTTACATACCAATTGGGCATGAAAAAAATGTAAGCTTAGATTTAGAAAAAGTGATCAAAAAAATTAAAAGTTTTTTGGAGGATTCGAGTATTAAGAAAATTGGTCAAAATATAAAATTTGATTATATTGTGCTTTATCATCACGGAATCAAAATGACATCAATGGAAGATACTATGCTTATGTCATACACTTTAGATGCAGGCAAAAATAGGCACAATATGGATACACTTGCTGAAATTCATTTAAGTCACAAAACAATATCTTACAAAGATATTGTAGGATCTGGAAAAAAGCAGATAAATTTCAATGAAGTAGAAATTTCAAAGGCTAAAGATTATGCGGCGGAAGATGCTGATGTGACCTATCGTCTTTTTAAAAATTTCGAAAAAAGTCTTAAGTCTGAAAAACTGAAAGAAATTTATGAAATTTTTGAAAAACCATTCATTAAAATCCTAGCTTTGATGGAGATCAATGGAGTGAAAATAGATAGTACGTTTCTTAATAACTTATCAAAAAAATTTGAGCAAAAAATAGCAAATCTAGAAAAAAAAATTTTCAAAATTTCTAAAAAAGAATTTAATATAGGCTCTACTAAGCAACTTGGCGAGATAATGTATAATGAATTAAAAATATCAGCATTAAAAAAAACTAAAAAAGGTAGCTTTGCAACAAGTGCAAGTGTGATGGAAGATTTAGCCTACAAGGGACATGAGCTACCGAAATTGATTTTAGAATGGAGGCAAATATCTAAACTTAAAAATACATATTCAGATTCGTTACCTACTTTTGTAAATAATCAAACCAGAAGAGTTCATACTTCCTTTTTACTTGCAGCTACCTCAACTGGAAGATTAGCTTCAAGTGATCCTAACTTGCAGAATATTCCTATTAAAACTGATGATGGTAAAAATATTCGAAAATCTTTTATAGCAGAAAAGAATAATCTTTTAGTTTCTGCTGATTATAATCAAATTGAAATGAGAATACTCGCAGATTTAGCGGATGTGAAAGAACTTAAAAAAGCTTTTAAAAATAATGAAGATATTCATACCCTAACTGCAAGCCAAGTATTTAATATTGATATCAAAAAGGTTGATAGTGATACTCGAAGGAAGGCTAAAGCGATAAATTTTGGAATTATATATGGTATTTCACAATATGGGCTTGCTAAACAAATTATGGTTTCAAATGTTGAAGCACAAGAGTTTCTTAATTCATATTTTAAAAAATTTCCTGAAATAAAAGATTATATGGATAGCACCATTAAGTTTTGCAGAAAAAGTGGATATGTAAATAATATCTTTGGAAGAAGAACACATATTACTGGCATAAACGATAAAAATTTTAATGTAAGAAATTTTCAGGAACGTGCTGCAATTAATGCACCAATTCAAGGATCTGCATCGGAAATAATGAGACTTGCAATGATTAGAATTCATAAACTTTTAGAAAATTCAAAAAATTTAAAATCTAAAATGTTGCTACAGATTCATGACGAATTAATATTTGAAGTACCAAAAGATGAAATCAAAAAAACATGCGAAATGATAGAAAATGAAATGTCTGGTGTAAGAAAAAGTGATTTACATGCTTTTTCAATACCTTTAACTGTAGATATAAATTCAGGAGAAAACTGGGGAATACTTCATTAGTTACTTTAACTTGCCCAATTTAGAACAATTTAGTATTTTTAATATCTAATATGAAAGAAACTATTGCATTAGTAGATGATGATAGAAATATTTTGACTAGCATAAGTATAGCATTAGAGAAAGAAGGTTATATTGTACAAACATACCTGGATGGAGAAAGTGCTTTAGTAGGACTTATGAGAACACCACCTGATTTAGCGGTTATTGATATTAAGATGCCTAAAATGGATGGTGAAGAATTATTAAAAAAATTAAGAAAAAAAACAACACTTCCAGTTATCTTCTTAACTTCGAAAGATGAGGAAATTGATGAATTGCTAGGATTAAAATTAGGAGCAGACGATTTTGTTAAAAAATCTGGAGGTTTCTCGATAAAAGTATTAATCGAGAGAATTAGAGTTCAATTGAGAAAAAAAAATAACAATATTGAAGATGCAAAAAATATAATTTCTCATGGAAAACTTAGATTAGATTCTGCACAATTAGAATGTGAGTGGAGCGGAATACAATTGCCTGACAAACTTACTACAACAGAATTTTTAATTGTAAAAGAATTAGCAAAAAGACCCGGGATAATCAAAGAAAGATCTCAATTAATGGACATTGCTTATCGCGAAGATACCGAAATAGAAGATAGAACTATCGATAGTCATGTCAAAAGAATTAGAAAAAAATTTAAAAAAGTTGATGCAAACTTTTCTGCAATTGAAACTAGGTATGGAAGTGGCTATAGATGGAATGTTAGCTAATGTTAATTAATTCTAGCAAGAACTCATCGATATTAAAAAAGTTTCTTTTAATAAATTTTGTACTAATGGTGATAATAGGCATTCTTACATATTTATATATTAATTCTGTACAGCCAAATTTAATAAAAAAAAAAACTATTAAACATACTCAAATAATAGAAAATACTACTGATCATATAAAAAGGCTTAATATTAAATTTCAGGAAGATGATATTAAAGAATTTTTATTATCAACACGTTTTTTATTTCAGAATTTAGATAGAGTAATTTTTTTTAATAATGAGCTAAATTTAATTGGAGATACAGATACATTTGATTTAGATCCAAAGGCTTTTTCAAAGACCTTTGAAATAATTGAGGAGTCAACGGCATCAAAAGATTCAAATGAAAATATCTCAAAAACATTACATAAAATCAAGTTTAGTGATTCTATAAACAAAAATTTACAAGAATATAAAAATTCAAAAAATATAGGAAAACCGTTTACATTTATTGAGGAAACTTATAGTCAGTTTTTATTAATAACAATTAAGAATATTAAAATTGATGAAAACAATATAGGCTTTTTAGCAGTTACTGAAAATGCTAACGAAATAAGAGCAGCTATTAACGAAAGAAAAAATTTTACAACACGTACTTCAATTATAGTAGTGTTAGTGATAGCGATATTTTCTATAATACTTAATAAATATTTTTTAAAACCTATAAAAAATCTTGTTGATTATACAAAAATTATTAAAGAAAAAAGTAAAAGAAAAACTAATATTGAAATTCTAAAAAAAAGAAAAGATGAATTAGGGACATTATCTAAATCTTTGGATGATATGACGTTAGATCTCCATAAAAGAATTAATATAGCCGAAAACTTTTCCACTGATCTAGTTCATGAGATAAGAAATCCACTAGCCTCATTAAAAAGTGCAGCTGAAATTATTAGAGAAACGGAGGATAAGAATCAAAGAGAAAAATTAGTCAATATTCTTTCACATGATGTGGAAAGAATAGAAAGACTTATAACTGATTATTCTCAAATGCTTAAAGATGAAGTTGTGCTAAGTAATGAAAAAATGAAAAAAATAGACCTTAAACCTATAATTGAATCTGTTGTTGACGATTACAATGGAATATATGTGTCTAAGAGAGGAATTAATATAAATCTTAATATCAAAGATAAAAATGAGAATTATATTATTCTTGGAATTGAAAACAGAATAGAACAGATCTTAGCAAATTTATTGGACAACGCTATTTCTTTTAGTCAGGACAATGCTGACATTGATGTAATACTTGAATTAAAAAAAGATAATAAAATTATATTGAAAGTTAAAGACCAAGGAAGAGGATTTAAAGAGCAAAAAATTGAAAGAATTTTTGATAGGTTTTATAGTAACAGACCAGATAATTTTGGAGAACATTCTGGGTTAGGCCTAAATATAGTGAAAAATTTAGTCGATTTGCACGGTGGAAGCGTGAATGCGTCGAATAATCACAAAAACAAGGGCGCAAAAATAGAAATATCATTCACTCAGGTATAATCTTGGCTGTTAATAAAATTAAATTATATTTGATTATTAGAAATTATATTGTTACAAGCTGGCATGCAAGATTACAAAGTAAAAAATATTTCAGAAGCAGAGTTTGGTAGAAAAGAAATTTCATTAGCTGAAACTGAAATGCCTGGCTTAATGGCATTAAGAAAAGAATATAAAGGTAAGAACCCTTTAAAAGGCGCTAGAATCGTTGGATGCCTTCATATGACAATTCAGACGGCAGTATTAATTGAGACTTTGGTAGATTTAGGTGCTGATGTAAGATGGTCATCTTGTAACATTTTTTCTACACAAGATCATGCAGCAGCTGCAATTGCAAAAGCTGGTATACCTGTATTTGCTTGGAAGGGTGAGACAGAAGAAGAATATTGGTGGTGTGTAAAACAAACTATCGAAGGAAAAGAAGGCTGGAAGCCAAATATGATATTAGATGATGGTGGAGACCTTACTGCTTTGATGCACAAAGATTATAAAGATTTAATGAAAGATATTAAAGGTCTTTCTGAAGAAACTACAACTGGAGTTTTAGCTCTTAAGAAAATGGAAAAAGAAGGTACCTTACTTGTTCCAGCAATAAATGTGAATGATTCAGTAACAAAATCAAAATTTGACAACTTGTATGGATGTAGAGAAAGCTTAGTTGATGGAATTAAAAGAGCAACTGACGTAATGATGTCAGGTAAAGTTGCTATAGTAGCAGGTTTCGGTGACGTGGGTAAAGGAAGTGCTGCATCTTTAAGAATGAGTGGAGCAAGAGTAATGGTAACTGAAACAGATCCTATATGTGCGCTACAAGCAGCCATGGAAGGTTACGAAGTTGTTAGAATGGATGATATGATAGGGGAAGCAGATATAATTTGTACTGCTACTGGAAATAAAGATATCGTGACTGCAGATCATATGAGAGCAATGAAGGACAGAGCAATTCTTTGTAACATTGGACACTTTGATAACGAGATACAAGTTGAAGCATTAAAAAATTATAAATGGGACGAAATTAAACCTCAGGTACATGAGATTACTTTTCCAGACGATAAAAGAATTATACTTTTAGCTGAAGGAAGACTAGTGAATTTAGGATGTGCAACAGGACATCCTAGCTTTGTTATGAGTGCATCGTTTACAAACCAAGTTACCGCCCAAATTGAACTTTGGAATAACTCAGCAAATTATGAAAAAAAGGTTTATGTGCTTCCTAAACATTTAGATGAAAAAGTTGCAATGCTTCATTTAGAAAAAGTAGGCGCAAAACTTACAAAACTTTCAAAAGATCAAGCAGATTATATAAGTGTTAAACAAGAAGGACCTTATAAACCTGACGCCTATAGATACTAGCCTAGCGGCAAGATGAGAAACTCATCTATAAGTCAAATAAAAATTCTAGCAATTAAACTTTCCTTAAATCTTAAAAATGGAGATTTTTTACTTCTTCATGGAGATATAGGAACTGGAAAAACAACACTTACAAGATATATAATTAATAATATTCAGAAGAAATATAAAAAAAGGCAAACAGAAATACCTAGCCCTACTTTTAATATCGCTTTGGAGTACAATATAAAAAATTTTGTTGTAAGACATTTTGATCTCTACAGAATTAAAAAAAGATTTGAAATAAATAATATTGGGTTATTTGAAGAGATGGATAACACTATAACAATTGTAGAATGGCCAGAATTAATTAAAAAAAAACCAAAAAATTATATTAAAATTAGTTTTAAATATTCAAAAAAAATAAATGAGAGAAATCTAAGAATAAGTTTACATGGAAGGTGCAAAGAATATGAAATTAATTAAAGGAGATGCATCTGAAAGAAAATTTTTTAGAAAAAAAAATAATAAAGTATCCAAAATTATAATTCATTCTAGTATTAATAAAAGAAAAAATTTATTAAATTACGACTCTGTAAATAAAATTTTACTTAAAAATAAAATCAGAGCACCAAAGCTGATAAGTGAAAATTATAAAAAAAATTTAATTGAGATAGAGGATTTAGGAGATAAAACTTTATTTAAAATATTTCAAAAATGTAAAAATAATAGAAAAATTGAGCTTTATAAAAAAGTTATTGATGAATTAATTAAATTACAGAAAATTAAAACTAAACAAATAAAAAATTTTAAAAATAAAAATTACAAAATTCCTAATTATTCTTATGATATATTAAAAGGTGAAGTAAATTTATTTTTTGATTGGTATTTAAAATATAAATCAAAAAAAGATTGGAATGCTACGAATTCAAAAAAAATTCGAACGTTAATCTATAAACTTTTAAAAAGTTTAAAATTAAAGAACAAAGTTTTTGTTCACAGAGACTTTCATATTTCAAATCTAATTTTATACAAAGAACATATTTATTTAATTGATAATCAAGATGCAGTATTTGGAAATCCAGCTTATGATTTATGTTCATTAGTAGACGATGTAAGATATGAAACTTCAAATAGCTTAAAAAATAAATTAATAAATTATTATCAATCCAAAAAAAAAATAAATTTTCCCAAAAAAGATTTTATGAATGATTTTGAAATTCATAGTATTATTAGAAATTTGAAAATCATTGGGATATTCACTAGGCTATCTATAAGGGATAAAAAGCATGAATATTTAAAATTAATCCCTCATGCATGGAAATTACTTAAAAACAGGTTAAAAAATAAAAATAAATTCGGCAAACTTAGAATATTATTAAATCAATTATGAAGTTAAAGACTGCTTTAATACTGTGCGCTGGTTTTGGAAAAAGACTCATGCCGCTTACAGAGAGTACTCCAAAACCCCTTCTTAAAGTTAATAAAATTAGCTTACTTGAAAATTCTCTAAATTTATTAAGTGAATTAGGAATTAAAAAAGTACTAATAAATACTTATCATTTAGGAGATAAAATAAAAAATTTTATTAGTGATAATAATTATAATTTTAAAATTGAAGTTTATGATGATGGAAAAGAAATTTTGAACACAGGTGGTGGTATTAACAATTTAATTAAGAACTCAAGTGAGGAAAATTTCTTAATACTAAATCCAGATACATTATGGAATAAAAATTATGTGCCTTTAATAGATAAAATGGAAGAATTATATTTTTCACAGAAAAATTTAAATATATTATTATTAGTAAGCAAAGAAAAAAGTTTTGATAAAAATCTTGTTGGTGATTTTCAATTAAAAAATTCGTATATCCTTAGAGGAAATAATAATTTTATTTATACCGGATGTCAGATAATTAATAAATCTGTATTTAAAAATATTACTAAAAAAATATTTTCAATTAATGAAATTTGGAATCAGTTGATATTTGAAAAAAAATTAAAAGGTTTTGAGAGTAACCTAGAATTTTATCACGTTACGGATTTAAGTATTTATAAAAAACTACTAGAACTTGATAAGGTCTTTTGATCTTAGAGGATCTAAATAACTGCAGTTCATTATTTTTAAACTTTTATCAAATTTTATATTTAGTGGATTGCCAGTAGGAATTTCTAATTTAGTTATATTCTTATTATCTAAATTAAATAAATATTTACATATCGCTCTAATAGAGTTTCCATGTGCAGAAACAATTATATTTTTTCCATCAAGTAATTTATCCTCTATATTAGATTTGTAAAAAGGAATAACCCTTTCATATGTGTCTTTTAATGACTCTGTGTCAGGTATTTTTTCTTTTGGAACTTTTTCGTAAGCTTTTATATTCAATGGATGGTATGGGTTATTTCTATTTAATGGTTCAGGTGGATTATCCCAAGATCTTCTAAACTTATGAATTACTTCTTCACCAAATTTTTTTTTCATCTCATCTTTATTTAATCCGGTTAAATTCCCATAATGTCTTTCATTTAATTCCCAAGCATTTAAAATTACATCATCTTTAAGTCTCAAAGTATTTAGTATAAGTTTTAATGTATCTGTTGCTCTTTTTTGGAAAGATGAAAAAAAATAATCAAATTCTAAGTTTTTCTCTTTTAATAGTTCACCTGCTTTACATGCCTCAAGTTTACCATTTGGAGCAAGTTCTACATCTACCCATCCAGTGAATCTATTTTGTAAATTCCACTCACTTTGACCATGTCTTATTAAAATTAGATGACTCATGAATTTTATTTTAATATAAAGTATAAATGAAATACTTAAAAACAATATTTCATATTCTTAATATTGTACTTATAATATTCTATCTATTTCCTGGGAGTATACTTGGCTGTTTTTTTTTCAACGATTGCCAAATTCAACCTCAAATAACTCGAGATTTTATAATTTCATCTAACCATTTTTATGCTTTTGGTTTATTGGCTTTTATTGGGTTGATTTATCAAAAAAGTAAAAAAATTATGTTTTTTTATTTAATTTTTTTATCAATATTTCTAGAATTGATGCACTATTTAATACCTAATAGATCATTTGAATATCAGGATTTACTAGGCAATTTATTTGGTGTAACGATAAGTATAGTGATTATTAAGTTAATTTTATTTTTCAAGGAAAGAAATGCTAAAATTGAAAAACTTAAGTAACTTTTTTTTAATTTTAATTTTTGTTTTTTCAATTGGATGTTCTTCAATTCCAAAAAATACTGCTGATGGATGCTCAATATTCTCAGAAAGATATTTGTGGTATAAGCATGCAAAAAAAACAGCAGAAAAATGGGGAACTCCAATTTATATTCAATTAGCAATTATAAAAATGGAGTCTGATTTTGACTGGCTAGCTAAGCCTGCAAGAAAAAAAATTTTTAAAGTAATACCTTATAAAAGACCTTCAAGTTCATTTGGTTATTCTCAGGCTGTAAAGGGAACATGGAGACAATACAAAAAAGAAACTGGAAATAAATATGCTACAAGAACTAGGTTTAAGGATAGTGTTGATTTTATAGGATGGTATACAAATAAAACAGAAAAAATATTAAAAATTTCAAAAAAAGACGCCTTTAGACAATATGTTGCTTACCATGAAGGATGGGGAAATTATAAAAATTATAAAAAAAATCAAAAAGTTATTTTACTTGCAAATAAAGTTGAAAAGCAAGCGGGCTTATATAAAAAACAACTTTCAAAATGCAGTAAATCTTTAAACAGAAAAAAATATATTATTTATTAATTTAGTTGTTTTTTTAAATCTATATCTACAGCATCTATTCTTTTAGTATTTTTTGCCAATAGTAAATACATAGATGGAGTTACATATAATGTAAAAAAAGTTGATATAATCATACCACCTAGTATAGTTGAACCAACTGCAAGTCTTGAAGCCTCACCTGCACCCGGTCCAATATTTCCAATAACTAAAGGTAACATTGCAATCATTGTGCTTAAAGAAGTCATAATTATTGGTCTAAATCTTAAATCACATGCTTCTTTGATCGAGTCTTGAATATTTTTTCCCTTAGTTCTCAATTGATTTGCAAAATCAACAATTAGGATACTATTTTTAGTAGAAATACCAATTAAAATAATTAAAGCAATTTGAGAAAAAATATTTACAGAGCTATTTAAAAATAAAATAAATACCAAACCACCAAAAATTGCCAATGGCACAGTTAATATTATAATAAAAGGATGAACAAAGGAATTAAATGTAGCTGCCATCACAAGATATGCAGTCAGCAATGCTAAAGCAAAAATAATAAAAAGTTCGTTGGTAGTTTCTTTAAGTTCTTCAGATTTTCCCTTCCATGCAATTTGATTTTCAGGTGAAACTTCAGATACTGTATCTTCTAAAAATCTAATCGCTTCAGATAAAGTATAATTCTCATTTATATTTGCTGATATTGTTACTGCTCTCTGTCTGTTATATCTATTTAGCTCTTTAGCATTACCCTCTTCGACAAATTCAACTAAATTTACTAAAGAAATTAGCTCTCCATCCTTAGATCTAACAAAAATTTTAGAAATTCCGTCTTTATTTCTTCTGTCCGATATATATTGTTGTAAAATAATTGGATATTCTTTGCCTAGCTTATTAAATGTAGTTACTTTTTTTCCTCCGTAAAGAATTTCTAATGTTCTACCAATAGATTCTGTTGATATACCAAGATCTTTAGCTTTGTTCTTATTTATAATAAGCTTAACTTCTGGCTTATTTCTTGAATAATCTGACTCTATTCTGGACAAATTTGGATTTTTTCTAAGATTATTAATTATTTTTTTTTGAATTTCTTCTAATTCTTCATAAGTGCTTCCATAAATAACCATTTGAACTGGTTTATTATAACTTGAGACTCTAATTGATTGAGGAGAAATAGGAAATGCTACAGCTTGAGGTACAGTTACTATTTTTCCAATTGCTTCTCTCATTATAGTTTGAGAATTTTTATCTCTATTTTTCCAATTATCTAGTAACGCAATAATGATAAAACTATTATAAGAATTTGCAGAACTACCAAAGCCTGGAACCCTCATAATAAATCTTGCATATGGACTGTCATCCGCTTGTAGTAATGGAGTAAGTCTTTTTTCAATGATTTGAGCTTTTTCTTGGGTATATTCAAATGAGCTTCCTTCGTCTGTAAAACCAATAACTAAATAAGCTCCTCTGTCCTCCATAGGTAATAATTCTTTTTTTGAAAAATTAAAAAGCAAAATAGAAGTGATGATTATAAAAATGATAAATATTGATACCATTTTTGATTTGTCTATTAAAACATTAAGTGTTTCTTTATAAAATTTAGAAAAAGACTGAAAATGTTTTTCAAATTTTTTAATTATAAAATTTTTATTAGTTTTTTTAATTAAAAATTTACTTGCTAACATTGGAGATAATGTTAATGCCACAAAAGAAGAAATTATTATAGAAAATGAAAGTGCTATAGCTGTTTCTTTAAATAAAGTACCTGATATACCTTCAATAAAAATTAACGGCAAAAAAACAGCTATTAGAATTAGTGTTGTTGCTATAATTGCAAAAGTAATTTGCTTTGATCCTTTATATGCAGCAACTAGAGGAGTTTCTCCTTTTTCAATTCTTCTATAAATTGCATCAGTCATTATAACAGAGTCATCAGTAATAATGCCAATAGCTAAAATAAAACTTAAAAGTACAAAAATATTTATTGATAAACCAAATAAATATAAACCAAGGAACGATGCAATTAAACTTACAGGCAAAGCAATAGCAGGGACAATTACTGCCTTTAAATTTCCAAGAAATAAGTAGATAATTATCACTACCAATATAAATGCGATTATTAAAGTTTTATAGACTTCCTCAATAGCTGCACTTACATAATTCGCTCTGTCAAATGCAACTTCTAAAGTTAAACCTTCTGGTAATGTTTTGCTGACCTGAGCAACTTTCGTTCTAATAGTTTTTGAAAGCTCAACTGTAGATGCTCCACTTTTAGCATATATTCCTATCCCAACAGTTTTTAAATTTATTTTATTTTTTGTTTGAGCTTTGAACAAAGTCTTTTCTGAGACAGGTCCAAATTCAATATTTGCAACATCAGACAATAAAAGTACTTTTTTTTCGTTTTTTTTGATTGGTAATTGTTTTATTTTATCTATATCGCTATATGATTTGTCGAGACTAAGATTTAAATCTATATTATTTGCTTCTAATGTTCCCGCTGGCAGCCTTATATTCTCCCTTCTTAGTGCCAATTCAACGTCTTGAACAGTTAGATCGTTTGCTGCTAGTTTAATAGGATCAATCCAAACTCTAATGCTTAATTCTCTTAGTCCCCCAACTCTTATTCTTCCAACGTTTTTTACACTTGAAAAAGTATCTACTAGATATCTTTCTGCATAGTCTCCAAGTTCTAGGTCACTCCAAGTAGAGGATGATAAACTTAACCACATTGTTGTTGTAAATCCAGCAGCTTGTTTTAAAATTTGTGGAGGATCTGACTCTGTTGGTAAATTATCAATTATTCTTGCAACTCTTTCTCGAATGTCATTTGCAGCATTATCGAGATCTATTTCAGTATCAAATATAACATTAATCGTACTTCTTCCGTTTTCAGACTTAGATTCTATATTTTTTATTCCTTCTGCTCCTCCAATTACATCTTCAACTACTTGAGTTACTTCCTGATCAACTATTGGTGCAGCAGCTGATTTATAATCTATTTGAATTTGAACGATTGGTGGTTGCAATCCTGAAGGAAGCTCTCTTACAGGTAATTTCCAAAAAACAAATATACCAAATAAAATTAATATCAGTGACATTACCCACGAAATGACCGGTCTTCTTATACTAACTTCAGTTAAATACATTATTTAATTAATGATTGGTTTTATTTTACTATTAGGTCTTACTTTTTTTAAACCCTCAGCTACAATTTTATCATCTAATGATAAACCACCTAAAATTTCTAAATTTCCAAGGTATCTTTTTCCAGTTTTGACCTCAGTTTTTATTGCTTTATTATTTTCATCAACAATAAAAACATAACTTCTAGAGCCCTCAGTAACAATACTTGTATCAGGTACACTTAAAGTGTTTCTTTCATTATATTTTATTGTTATCTCTAAAAGAGCCCCTGGTAATAATTCGAATTTTTCATTATTTATTTTTATTCTAGTTGATAATGATCTTGTTTTACTATTTATCCTACTTGATGTTGAGTCTACCATTCCTGAATATATTTTATTTTTGTATCCAGAGAAAATTACATCTACAGGCAACCCATTTCTTATAAAAGGAGCATATACTTCTGGAATTTCTACATCTGAAAATATTATCGTTGTATCCTCTAAATTAAGTAAAATTGAGCTTTTTGAAACTAAAATATCATCAGAAAAATCTCTTTTACCAATTATACCATCAAATGGTGCAATTATTTTTCTTGTTTTTAAGTTTGCAATTATTTCACCTTTGTTAACTTTTGAATTAAAATTTATTGGCGTTAGTATCTCATATTTTTCAATTTTATATGATTTAATCTGAGATGGAATGGCAGTACCGAATGTTTCTATAATATCTTCAAATTTTTTTTCTATTACTTGAGTTACAATTATTCCTGGAGGAGGTCTTTTACTAAATTTTTTCTTAAAATGATTGCCAATCATTGTTCTGGCAATTATTACTGATGCAATAATTAAGAAAAATACAATTATTACTGTAAAAATTTTAGTTGACCTTTTCATAATATTTATTCTTTACCAAACTCGCTCCATGATCCATCGTACAATTTAGGACTATACTTATTATTAATTAATGAATATGCAAGAGCCAGTACAGAAGCTGTTATCCCAGATCCACAAGAAAATACAATATCATTTTCCTTTAAATTAATAATATTCATAAATTCCAACCTAATTTCATCTTTTTTTTTGAAAGTGTTATCATCATTAATAAGCTGTCTAAAGGGCAAGCAATAAGACCCTGGTATTGAGCCGCTTCTTAACCCTTTTCTTTGTTCAGCTTCTTTGCCTTCAAATCTTTTTTTACTTCTAGCGTCTACAACTTTGAATTTTTTTTCTAATATATTTTGATCAATTTCAATTTTACTTTTTACTAATTTTTTATTTTCTGTTGCGAAGTATTTAGATTTTGAAATATTTATTATAGATTTTACAGTTTCTCTATTTTCCTCTTTCCATTTTTTTAATCCTCCATCTAAAATAAATAATGAATTTTGATTATGCCCAAAATATAAAAATGTATACCAACATCTGCATGAACTAATTAAATGAGAATCATCGTAAATTACAATTATATCATCATTAGATACTCCTAGTGATGACATAAATAGTTCCCATTCTTCTTTTGAAGGAAGCATATGTGGAAGGTCACTTTTTTTATCTGAATATTTATCTATATCAAAAAAAATCGATCCTTTTATATGTCCTTTTTTATATTCTTCAAAAGCGTTTCTATTTTCATTTGGTAAATGCCACGAACTATCAAAAATTTTTACTTTATTAATATTATTATAAAGCCAATCAGTGCTAACAAGAGACATGAACTATCTCCGTTTTTCCATAAACTTTTGATGATACTCTTCTGCGGTACAATAATTTTTTGCTAGTGATAATTTTGTAACGACCCTACCATTCATTTGTTCATTATTTTTTTTTATCAATTTTTCAGCAATTTCTTTTTGAGAATTATTTAAGTAAAAAATTTCACTTCTATATTGCGTTCCAAAATCAGGTCCTTGTGAATTTAAAGTCGTTGGATCATGAAAATCAAAAAAATAATTAATTATTTCCTCATAAGAGATTACATTTGGATCAAAATCTAATTTTACAACTTCCGCATGATTTGTATTCCCTGTACAAACCTGTTCGTATGATGTTTTGTTGCTATCCCCACCACAGTAACCTACTTCAGTTTTATAAATCCCTTTAAGTTTACTGAATTCTAATTCAGGTCCCCAAAAACATCCAAGTCCTAAAATTGCTATTTCCATTGCTAAATAATTTGTTTTTAAATAAAACTATTCTTATGCTGTCTAAAAATCAATTGGGCTTTTTGTACATGTTTCTATCTGTATGTGCATTTTCAGTCATGGATATTATCGTTAAGTGGTCTGAAGATTATCCATTAGGGCAAGTGTTATTTTTTAGAGGTTTTTTTGGAATTGTTTTTTATTTTTTTGTTATTCCACCTGAAAGACGTAAAAATTTTTATTATACAAAAAGAGCTGGTTTACATTTTTTAAGATGTATATTTGGGTTAATTGCATTAGTTGCAATTTTTACTGCATTAAGAAATTTACCTTTGGCAACAGTTGTGAGTATTTCATTTGCTGCACCAATATTTACTACAATTTTTTCGATTTTTTTATTAAATGAAAAAGTTGGTTTTTATAGATGGTTGGCAGTAATAGTAGGTTTTATCGGAATAATAGTAATTGCTGAACCTGGATTTAGCTCCTTGAATATTTATTACCTTTACCCAATAATTTTTTGTTTAGGCTTATCTTATGTTGCAATTGCTATAAGACAACTATCCACATCAGAACCAGTTTGGTTGATTTCACTTTATTTTTCAGTTGCAATAACTTTACTAAGTTTTTTAACAATACCTTATGGATGGGTAATGCCGAACTTAAATGATCTAGCGATCTTGTCTTTAGTAGGTATTTTTGGAGGTGTTGCAAATTTATGGTTAAGTCAATCCTATAAATATTCTGAAGTTTCGTTGGTTACACCTTTGAAATATTTAGCCTTAGTGTTTGCAATAATATTTGGATATTTTATATGGGGAGAAGTTCCTACAATTAAAACTCTTCTAGGTGCAGCCTTAGTAATTATTTCATCAATAATAATTTTTAGACGTGAAATACATCATAAAAATCAAGTTAGTGTAGCGCGACATGAGTAAAACACCTTTATATTGGAACAAAGCAAAGAAATATTTATCTAAAAAAGATAAGGTAATGAAAAAATTAATTGAAAAATACTCTGATGCAAGCCTAACAACTCGAAAAAATATATTTTTATCTTTGTGTAACAGTATTATAGGTCAACAAATAAGTGTAGCTGCTGCAAATTCAGTATTCTTAAAATTTAAAAAAAAATGTAAAAACAAAATCTCTCCTACTACCATTAACAGCTTAACTTTTTCACAGTTGAAAAGTTGTGGTCTAAGTAGACAAAAAGTTAAAGGGATCAAATCTTTAGCAAAGAAAATGATAAAGAAGGAATTTAAACCACATTTAATAAAGGATATGTCAGATGAGCGAGCAATTGAATATTTGTCTGAATTAAGACAAATTGGTAGATGGTCTGCAGAGATGATACTTTTATTTACTTACAATAGATCTAATATTTGGCCTGTTCAGGATATAGGTTTGTTGAGAGCTATATCAAATAATTATGGTAAAAAATATTTTCCACCAAACTCATTTGTAAAAAAATTGCAAAAAAATTTTACACCGTATTGTTCTGTGGCAACGTGGTATCTTTGGCGATCGATTGATGATGATCCTATACAATATTAGCTACCCTCAACTATTTGGTGATGTCTAATTACATGATCATTCAATATATCATGCGCTTCTTGATACTCATTTGATTCATAACACTTAATTGCTGTATCATAATCTTTAAATTCAACTACAACCACTCTAGGTGAATTAATTCCTTCGGTAGTTCTATTTTGACCTCCTCTTACTAAAAATTTACCTGAGTGCATCTCCACTGCAGGTTTAGCTTTGAGAGCGTATTCTTTTAATTTTTCCTCATTATCAATTTTTTCGTACGTACAAACCCAGTAACCTTTCATAAAATCTCCTTTTTTATTTTTTTTAATTATGATAACAATTTTTATGGCAGATAAGTTAGTTATAAATTTCAAAGAGTATTTACAAACAGTAGAAAAATTAGCCATAGATGTGAGTAAAAGCTATAAACCAACAGTTCTTGTTGGTATAATGAGAGGAGCTGCTCCGATCATAGATATTTTATCAAGAATATTTAAGCTTCCGACCGCTTATATAGTTATTCAAAGTTATTCTGGAAAAGGAATGGAAGATAAACAAGGAGAACTAGTTTTTTCAAGAGAGATAAGCTCAATAGCCTCACAGAAAGACTTTGAAAGAATATTATTAGTAGATGACCTATCTGATACTGGATTAACATTAAATAAAAGTGTGGAATGGTTATTGAAATATGAGCCAGTAAAAGAAAATATAAAACAAATTAAAACAGCATGTTTGTGGAAAAAAAAATCTTCAAAATTTTCTCCTGATTTTTGTCCTGTAAAATTGGATGACGATCCATGGATAGTTCAGCCCACTGAACATTACGAAGAATTAAGTATTGAAGAAATTATTAAAAGAAATAAACAGGGTTAGTAAAAACTAACCCTGTAAATATTTAAAGTTAAGCTACCGCAAAACTTATAACACTAAGTGCAGCAATTACCCATATTGCAGGACTTGTAGTATTAAATTTCCCAGTAAATATTTTTATCAATGCATAAGAAACAAATGCCAAAGCTATTCCATTAGAAATCGAATAAGTAAAAGGCATTGCAATCATTGCAAGAACAGCAGGACCAGATTCAGCTATATCATCCCAATCAATATCTGTAATATTTCTAACAAATAAAGTAGCAATGTAAATCAAGGCCGCTCCATCAATTTCTTTGGGCAAGGATGTTGCTAAAGGACTAAAAAATAGGCACAACAAAAATAACACACCTATTACTAGTGATGTCATCCCTGTTCGTCCACCTGCTTTCACTCCAGCTGCACTTTCAACATAAGTAGTTACTGTCGAAGTTCCAAGCATTGATCCTGCTACTGTAGACACACTGTCTGATAACATTGCTTTATCTATGTCTTTTATTTTTCCATCACTCCCAATTTTTCCTGCAACATTAGCAACACTGGTTAGTGTCCCAGCAGTATCAAAAAAATCTATGAAAAATAAAGTAAAGATTACTGTTACCATCGATGCGCTTAAAGCAGCTCCCAAATCAAAAGTCATTAAATGAGTCATTGGTGGTGGAGCCGAAACAACTCCATTGAAGTTTGCAAAGCCAGTTATCCAAGCTATTGCACTAAAGGCAACAATACCAATTATAATATTTCCTTTGATATTAAATTTTTCCATGACAATCATTGAAATGAATGCTCCTGCACCTAGTAATAATAATGGATTAGACAAGTCGCCTAGCTGAACAAGAGTTACAGGGTTATCTGCAGTTAATCCCATAATTTCAAAACCAATTATTGCGAGGAAAAGACCAATACCGGCACCAATCCCAAGTTTTAAACTTTTTGGTATCGAGTTAATCAACCAAGCTCTTATAGGTGTTAATGAAATTATTAAGAAAACAACCCCAGCTACCAAAACAGCTCCTAAAGCTTCCGCTGGCGTATATTCCATCCCTAAACATACTCCATAAGCAATAAAAGCATTTATCCCCATTCCTGGAGCTAAACCAACTGGCCAAGTTTTAGCATAAAAAGCTGCAATAAAACATGCTAAAGCAGTTGCCAATGCAGTTGCTGTAAAAACTCCACCAAAATCAAATCCTCCATCCGCTAAGATAACAGGATTTAAAAACATGATATAGGCCATAGTCAGGAAAGTAGATACCCCTGCCACAACTTCTGTCCTAAAATCTGTTTTGTACTTTTTATAATTAAAATATTTATCTAACATTTATTTCCTCCTAGAAATTCTTGTTTATGCGATTCTTTCAAACAATGCTTTAAAATTGAACAAATTATCAACATATTTCAACTATAAAGTTAGAATCAATTAAATATTCAGGAGTTTCATTATGAAAAAAATATTTTCAATCTTTTTAATATCTTTTTTTTCAATAGTTATTTTATCTGGTTGCCAGGTGGTAAAAAAAAAATCAGAGAAAATAATTAAAAAAGAAGATGATATGCTATCTAAATTTCTTGGGAAAAGTATAGAAGAATTAAAAAACGATATGGGACAACCATCAGAAACAAATTACTCAGACAATGGTAATAAAGTTTTAGTTTACAAAACTACAAAGTACACAGTTTTATGTGAAAGAAAATTTGAAGTAAGTAATGCAAATACTATTATAAAATATTCTTCAAATGGATGTATTTAAACTTGTGGGGAAAACTCCCCACAAGCAAGGTTAAGAATTACTTAATTTCTATAAGCTTCTTTTTTTTATGCTCTGGTACTATTCTCTCACATGCAATTGTTAAAAGGCCATCCTTTAACTGAGCGCCATTAACTTTAACATCGTCAGCAATTGTAAATGATCTCGCAAATTGTCTTTGAGAAATTCCTTTATGAAGAATTTCACCATCGCTATTATTTTCTGATTTACTAATCTGTTTTGTTCTTACTGTTAGTAAATTGTCTTCAAACTCTACCTCAACATCATTTTTATTAAATCCAGCAAGAGCAACTTCTATTGAATAGTTGTCTTTGCTTGTCTTTCTAATGTTATAAGGTGGGTAGTTTGATTGCATAGTTAATCCACCATTTCCAAGCATATTTTCAAACTGATCGAACATATCATCGAAACCAATTGAAAATGGTCTTAGTGAATTAAATATAGATAGATCCCTACTTGTCATATTTCCTCCTTTGTTAGCAAGGTTATTTTTGAAGCCCCTTTAGGCGACTTCATTATGCATATGGTAATTCTTTATTAATTTTCAATAGATAAAATTAAATAAGCTTTTCTGTAATTTTTAAAATAAAAGTGTAATCAAATGCCAGTTCTTCAATAGCTCCATCTCTTCCAGACTTACCACCATGGCCAGCATTCATTTCTGTTTTTAAAAACAACAAATTTTTATCAGTTTTGAATTCTCTTAACTTAGCTGTAAACTTTGTAGGTTCATCAAATAAAACTCTATTATCACTTAAACTAGTTGTAATAAGTATATTGGGATAATCCATTTTTTTTATATTGTGGTATGGAGAATAGGAATAAATATAATCAAAATGATCTTTATTATCTTTTGCATTGCCAAATTCATCAAATTCTCCAATTGTTAAAGGCAAAGAGTGATCTAGGTTAGTAGTTAATGAATCTACAAAAGGTACTGCCATAATCATTCCAAGGAATAGATTTGGTTCTTCATTGACAACAGCTCCCATTAATAATCCTCCAGCAGAGCCGCCCATTCCAATAATTTGCTTTTCAGATGTATATTTTTTTTCAATTAAGTATTTTGCTACTGAAATATAATCTTTAAATGTATTTTTCTTATTTAATAATTTTCCGTCTTTCCACCACTTCATACCTCTTTCCATTCCACCTCTTATATGTGCGGTAACCCAAATAATATCTCTATCTATTAAACTAAACCTTGAGGATGAAAAAGTTGGTGGAATTGAATGTCCGTATGATCCGTAACCATATAATAATAAATTTGCAGATCCATCAATCTTAGTATTTTTATTTCTAGTTATTGTTATTGGTATTTTTATTCCATCATGAGCAATACATTCTAACCGTTCCACAATATAATCATCCGGATTGTGACCAGATGGTATTTCTTGTTCTTTTAATAACTTTCTATCTTTATTCTTTAAATTATATAGATAGGTCCTGCCTTGGGTTTTTGGTGAAGAATAACTCAAGTAAATTAAATTAGTATCCCTATCTCTTTGTATGAGTGATAAGCCAGGAGAAATAACTTTTTCATTTTCAAATTTTATTTCTTCTTCTTTATTATCTTTAACGTTTTTAACAAATATTTTATTTAAAGCATTTGATTGTTCGCTTCTAAGTATCCAATCTTTTAAAAAAACTAAATCTCCAATAAGCACCTCATCTTTTGCAGCGATATAAGTTTCCCATCTTTGTTCATTTAAGTTTTCACACTTATCAATTTTAAAATCTTCAGCATTTTTATTTGTATGATTGTAGAAATTTTTATCCCATGAATTTATTGAATATATAATACCTTTTTCTCTTTTAATTATTAATTTTGGTTTTGGATTTTTCTCTTTAACATCAAAAAAATATTGTTCTGATGTATTATGATCTGAAGAACTAATAAAATAGTACTTTTCATCAGAGCTTAAATACATACTTACCGTAAAAGCTTCAGTTTTTTCCTCAAAAATTAATTCATCTTCTGACACAGGTGTTCCAATTTTGTGTCTAAAAATTTTTCTCGGTCTATGATTTTCATCGAGTTTTGAATAAAAAATATATTTATCATCTAGGCTAAAAGTAATTGAGCCAGAAGTATCATGTATTTTTTCTGATATTAAATTATTAGTGTTTATATCCCTTAAATGAATAGTAAAATATTCTGATCCTTTGAGATCTAATGAATAACCAAGTATTTTATCGTTATAACTTACTTCAAGGTCTCCAATACCAAAATATTCAGTATTTAATTTTTCTTTTTCTTTGTCACCATTCCAATATTCCTCAACATCATTAGTCCCAATTTTCTTTCTTAATCTAATAGAATAATTTCCTTTTGAAGTTGTTTTACTCCAATACTCATAATTCCTATCTTTCACTGGAAGAGATTCATCATCTAATTTTATCCTTCCTTTGATCTCATTAAATATCTTTTTTTGAATTTGCTTAGTGTCTTTGAAATATTCCTCAGTATAATTATTCTCATCCTCTAGGTATTTCCTCACTTCTGGGTTAAGTTTTGAATTATCTTTTAAAACTTCCAATATATCTGTCTGGTGAACCCAGCTATAGTTATCTTCCCAGGAAATGTTGTGACATGATTTAGTATCACTTTTTTTTTTCAGTTGTGGTATTTTCATTATAATTATGAATTCAGCAATATTATTAATTATTATTTTATTAATAGCATTTATATTTTTTATCAATTGGTTTCGTAGCGCATCAAGTAAAAAAATAACGACAGTATTGAGAAAATTTTGGATTGTAATATTTGGAGTTTTAGCACTTTTAATGGCATTTGGAGGAAGATATATCTTTTCATTGCCCTTTCTGATGATGATTTTGCCTTTGATAAAAACTAAGGCAGGATTAACTTTGTTTCAAATATTTAGAATATGGAACTTGCTACAAATACTAAAAGCTTCCGGTAGGTTTAATTTTAATGGAGCCAATAACTCATCTAATTTATCAAGTATGTCAAAATCTGAGGCTTATAAAATATTAAATTTAAATCCTAATAAAAAATATTCTAAAACAGAGATTGTTAATGCTTACAAAAAAATTATGAAAAAAGTTCATCCAGATATTAGCCCTGAATTAACAAGATTAGCATCAATTGTGAATGAAGCAAAGGAAGTTTTAACAAAAGATGCTTGATAATTAATTTATTATAGAAATTATTTTTTTAAAAACATCATCAACTTTTATACGATTTGGTGATATTGCAACATCATGGGTAATTTTATTTATATTAATTTCATTGGGTAAAATTTGGTACTGATTAACACTATAGTCTGTGTAAGCTCTAGGTGTATCAAGAAGCAAAATTAAACTGGGTATTCCACATTGACTTGTAATATGATGCCCAAAAGAATCATTTCCAATATATAAATCACAATTTGAAACAATTGGAATTAAATCTTTAATTTTTTTGTTGCTTAATGTTTCACATTTATTTTCTCCTATCTCTTTAATTATAGTGTCACCTATGACTTTTTCCTCTGGACCACACTGAATATAAAAATAAAATTTACCATGATTATTTAATCTTTTTAATAAATCAATATAATTTCTCTCTCCCCATTTTGTTGTTGGACCTGAAGAACCTGCCCCTACGACAATATTTTTTACTGATTTATCCATTTTATTCCTAGCATTTTTTTTATCTTCTGGATTTACATAAAAAATTGTTTCAGTTGGACAGTCTTTAATATTTAATTTTTTTTCTACAAATTTTTTTGCTGCATTTACTAAATGTAAATTTTTTTTTACGAAAAAAGGATAGGAATTTATTTTATTTATTTTTGCAAGTTTACTAGCTAAGTAAAATCTTAAACTTGGATAAAAGATGTATATTGCATCCAAATCAAACTTATACAATTCTTTACTAAGTCTAAATATATCAGTCAGTTTTTTATAATATTGATCCAGGTATATAACTTCTTTAATATTCGGATCATTACTAACTGCTTCTTTAAAGTTTTTGCAGATTGTAATAACCGTTACCGGCCCGTATTTTTTTGCAATTTCATGACAATATGCAAGATGCATAATGTTAGATCCTAAGCCAATATAACTTAAAAATATCCCTACTTTCATATAAGATTAAGTATTTATTTATAACCTATTTTTTTGAGTTTCATTTTTATCATTATTATATTATTTTTAAGGGATTAAAAATTAAGATGAGCAAAGTTAATGGAATATATGCAGCTACTATGTCAATTTTAGGCGATGATCTTAGTCTAAATGTTAAAAAAACTATTGAACACGGGGAAAATTTAATAAAACAAGGTTGTCATGGAGTGGTATTTTTTGGTAGCACAGGACAATCACAATTAATCCAAATTTCAGAAAAGCTAAACTGCATTAATGAACTTTCAAAAAGTAATTTCAAAAATCAATTTATTCTTGGTACTGGTCTAAATTCTCTTAACGAAACAATAAATTTAATGAAAATATCAATCACTTTAGGGTTTAAAAGATTTTTAATTATGCCACCAGCTTATTATAAATATACAGATAAAGATGTATTAAGATATTATTCTGAAATAATAAATAATGTTCCTGATTGTGAAATTATACTTTACAATTTTGAGAAATTGTCTGGATATAAATTTACAATTGAATGTGTTGAACAATTAGCTAGAAAGTTTCCGAGTCAAATTATTGGAGTAAAAGATAGTAGTTATAATTTATTTGAAAAGTTAAAAATAAATAATTTTTCAGTTTTACCAGGATCAGAGCTTAAACTTTTAAAAGGTCTGGAGATAGGTTGTTCTGGCATTATAACAGCCACATGTAATGTAACAGCAACACTTTCAAGAAAAGTTTTTGATGACTTTGTTGAGAAAAAACAGCAGACACAAAATGATAAGCTATGTAGAGTAAGAAAAGTTTTTGATCAATTTAATTTAATATCTGGTTTACACTCTTTTTTTTCAAAAAAAGAAAAAATATACAAAAATTTGACTCCACCATTAGATCTTTTAGATCAAAAAGATGAAGTCAAGTTATTGGATGAATTAAAAAATTTAAATTTTAGCATGGATACAAAAGAGGCTGCATAAATGTTATTAGTAGATTTTTTAAATAAGCTGATTAAAAAAAGAGGTTTTAATCTTATAGATGCTACGGGTAAAGTTCACAAAATTGGTAACGAGAATCTTAGCGAAAAATCATTGAGCATAAAATTGTTAGACAAAAAATTGCATTACAAACTCTTATATTATCCAGATCTTTACTTTGGAGAAGCTTATACAGATGGGACAATTAAGATTGAAAACGGAAACCTTACAGATGTTTTGGATATTATACTTTTTAACATGGGTAGAGGTAATTTAAATTTAGCAAATAGCATTATTAAGAAAATTCAAGGTACATTTAGATATTTAACAAGCTTTAACTTAGCAAAAAAGTCTAAAGAAAATGTTGCGCATCATTATGATATCTCTGATGATCTTTACGAATTATTTTTAGATCCAAAAAAACAATACTCATGTGGTTACTTTAAAAATGATAATGATACTTTAGAAACTGCACAAAATAATAAAATTAATCATTTAATAAAAAAATTGAACTTAAAAGAAAATCAAACAGTATTAGATATCGGAAGTGGATGGGGTTATTTAGGCATGGAGATCGCAAAACAATCTAAATGTGAAGTTACAGGAATTACTTTATCAGAAAATCAGCACATATTTAGCAATAAAAAAGCAAAAGAACTAAATTTAGAAAATCAGGTAAAATTTAAATTAGCAGACTATAGAGAGCTAAACCAAAAATTTGATAGGGTTGTAAGTGTGGGCATGTTTGAACACGTGGGAAGAAAATTTTATAATCAATTTTTTAATCAGGTTGCAAATCTTTTAAATGATGATGGTGTTGCTTTAATTCATACTATTGGATCAGTTAATAAACCAAGAGACCCACAACCATGGATTACAAAGTATATATTTCCTGGGGGGTATACGCCCAGTTTAAGTCAGGTAATGGGTCCGATTGAACAGTCTGGATTAATTGTGTCAGATATGGAAGTTCTTAGACTGCATTATTCGCATACATTAAGAAATTGGAAAGAGAGATTTTTATCGAACAAAGATAAAGTATTAGAAATGTTTGATGAAAGATTTTTGAGAATGTGGGAATTTTACTTAGCTTCCTGTGAATATGGTTTCAAATGGGGAGATCTAGTTGTTTATCAATTTCAATTATCCAAAAAATTAACATCTACGCCTAATACAAGAGACTATATTTATTAAATTATTATTGATAATAATAAATAGATTCTTGTGATGAAAAAAAAGAAAAAAAAAACAAAAAAAAATAAGCAAAATTTTAGGAAAAAAAAATTAAAATCAAATACTAAATCCAATTATAAAAAAGTTAGGAAAAAAAACTTATCTCGCAAATTTAAGAAAAGAAAAATTAAGAATACTTCGAAAGTAAAAATCAAAAATAAAAAAAATAAAGTAAAAATTATTTCTAAAAATAAAAGTTTCATATCAAAGCTTGCGGTAGCCCAAGAAAATTTTTCTCTTAGTTTCAAGATAAATATTAATTTTAGTTTAGAAAAGTTTATCCAGAAATTTTTTGACTCTATATCTAATAAAATACAAGAATATAAAGATACTCGACTTGAAGAGAAGAGAAGAATTAAGATTGAAAAAGCTATACTAAAACAAGAAAGTATAAAAATAGAAAGAGAAAAAAAACAAAAAGAACAATCGATATTATTAGAAGTAAAAAAAAGAGAATTAAAAGAAGAAGAAAGATTAGAAAGAGAAAGAACAAAAGATATAAAAATATTTTTAAAAAAAGAACAAGCTTTAATTAGGAAAGAGCAAGCAGAAAAACAGAAAAAATTTTTAGAAGAATTAAAAATAGAAAAGCAAATTGAAAAATTTAGAATAAGAGAAATTAAAGAAATCGAAAAACTAGAAAAAATTTCTTTAAAAGAAAAAAGAGATGATTATGGAAGTCTTCAACAGAGAATAGAAAAACTAAAAAATAAATATAGAGAGATAAGAGATCAGAAAATTAGGGAAAGGGTAGAGGCATTAGGAATTAAAGTTAAAGAAGGAGATGATAGAGAAGATCTCCTTCAAAAAGAGAGAGAGCATAGAATAGAAAGACAAAAAGTAGAGTTTTGTTTAGAAAGTTTTTATAGAAGCGCCAATAGTTTAGTTTTTCAACTTAATAAACGGCATATCACTAGAAAAATGTCGATCTTCAGGTGTATTGATAGAAGGTTTGAAACAGGTGAAATTTTTATTAAATGGGATGAGTCAAATGATGATCAATGGTTATTATTGATTTACATAAAAAATAATAACCCAGATGAAGGAATAATCATTGAAGATAAATCTAATTCAGAAAAAAATGTTACTCACGAATTTAAGAGTTCAGAAATATTTAAAGCATCAGATATTATGGTGGATTCTTTAACTAATTTACTTGCTAAAGAGAGATCCAAGAACAAAACTTGAAACTCTTATTCGTTTACGTAAACTGATACACCTCTATTATTTATATCTACATCAAATTTTTTGTGTAGTGGTGGAAATGCTCTCTGTGAGCAGTCAAGTCTATCACATGTTCTACAAGAAACACCAATTGGGATTTCTGTTTTTTTATCAGATAAATCTATATTTTCAGTATAAACAAAATCTTTCGCATACTTAGCTTCACAACCAAGACCAATTGATAATATGCTTTTAGATTTTCCAAATCTGCCTACTCCTTTTTCAACTGTTCTTGCAATACAAACATATTTTTCACCATTTGTCATTTTACTTACTGCAGCCTGAATTACACCTGGTCTTGTAAAAGCTGAATAAACATTCCATCTAGGACAAGCACCTCCATATCTTGGTATTTCAATACCTGAAAGTGAGAATCTTTTTGAAATATTGCCGGCTACATCAACTCTTAAAAAATGAAAAGGTATACCTGGTAAAGAAGGATCTTGTAAACAAGTCACTCTATGTGCAACTTGTTCAAAAGAGGTTGCAAATGTATTTTGTAATAGCTCTAGATCATACTTTAATTGTTTACATTCAGAATGAAAAAGTTTGTAAGGCATCAAAATCGCTGCTCCACAATAATTTAATAAAGATACTTTTGTTAATTTTCTTGATTCTTCAGATGGAAATTTAAATGATGAAAGATAGTTATTAATTTCCTCACTTGCTCCTTCCTGTGCGATTTGAGCAGCCGCATGAAGTTTTTTAGTTTCAAGTGATAAATAATCTGATAACAAAAGTTCTTTACTTTTTTTGTTAAAAATTTTTGAAAAAGGCTTTCCTTCCTCTGGAATAATATCTACTACATTAATTTTATACTCTGATTTAAGAAATTCACATAAAGCTATATATCTAGTTCTTTTATTTTGTTGAACTTTTTCGAAAATTGAATTTGCAAATTCTTCTAATTTTGGAAAATAGTTTTTATTTACCTGTAGGAAATCTGACACAACCTCACCAGGAAAAGCAGCTTTTCTGCTGTCAATTATTTTTCCAGATAAATTCTCTACTCTGTTAATTATATCATGGTCCTTTTTTTTATAATTATCACCTAATTTAATTAAGGCTTTAGCAATTTTAGGATTAGTATTTACCAAATCTTTAACTTCTGGACCGAGAATGTCTAAATCCTCAAAAAGCTCATCTCCTAATAACTCAGATATATTATTCTCTAAATTTATATCTGACTTACTTGTAATATCTGAAAGCTCAATTTTAAGTTCTTGGCAAAATTTCAGCAGCAAATCTGCATCTATTTTTCTTTTTCCTCCTTCAATTAATGTTAGATAACTTGGTGAAATATTAAGTTTTTCCGCTAATCTATTAGCTTGAATTCCAATCTGTCTTCTAAATGACTTTAATTTGGGTCCAATTTTAAGATCTATTTGACTCATATTGACTATCTGTAAATTTTGTAAATTAATATTTACAATAAATTATATTGATTTACAAGCATTTTAAACAAAATAGTAGATTTTGTAAATATTGTAAATTATATCATCATCTATGGACAACAAAATTTATAAAAAAAACCAAGAAAATAAGTCTCAAATTGCCTCTAAAGAGTTCCAAAATGATCAAAACCAATCAGGGATATACTTAAGAGATGACCATTGTGATTGGGGATCAAGTGGAATGAACGAGTTTACAAACGAGTATAATAACTCAAATTAATCACTTCTATCCGCTTTTCTTTTCTTTAAACATCTTGAATATTCTATAGGGAGGAATAATGAGTTCAGAAAAAAAAGTATCTTACGACTTAAAAAGATTTGCAGGAATTAAAAGAGATTATACACCTGAAGAGGTAGAGAGATTAAGAGGTTCAATTAAAATTGAATACTCAATGTGTAAAAATCAATCTGAGAAACTTTGGGAATTACTAAACACTGAGAACTATGTAAATACTTTAGGTTCTTTATCAGGAAATCATGCAGTTCAGCACGCAAAGGCAGGTTTAAAAGCTATTTATCTAAGTGGATGGCAAGTAGCAGCAGACGCTAACAGTGCAGGGGAGATGTATCCTGATCAGTCCTTATATCCTTATGATAGTGCTCCAAAATTAGTTGAGTCAATGAATAATGCTTTAATAAGAGCTGATCAAATTCAACATATGGAAATTATGGATGGTGACATGAAATCTGAAAATAGAGTTGATTATATGTTACCAATAATTGCAGATGGTGAAGCCGGATTTGGTGGACCATTAAATGTTTTTGAATTAACAAAAAAGTTTATAAAAGCAGGTGCTGCAGGGGTTCACTTTGAAGACCAATTAGCGAGTGAAAAAAAATGTGGCCACATGGGTGGAAAAGTATTGGTTCCAACTGGTCAAGCTGTAAGAAATTTAAAATCTGCGAGATTGGCTGCAGACATTGCTAATGTACCACTTATAATCTTAGCAAGAACAGATGCTAATGCTGCTAAACTTATTACAAATGATAACGATGAAAATGACAAACCATTTTTAACTGGTGAAAGATCTCCTGAAGGTTTTTATTACGTCAAACCAGGAATAGAGCAAGCGATATCAAGAGGACTAGCTTATGCCGAATATGCTGATCTAATATGGTGTGAGACAGCAACTCCAAACCTTGAAGAAGCTAAAAAGTTTGCAGACGCTATAAGAGCAAAGTTTCCAGGAAAATTATTAGCTTATAACTGTTCACCATCTTTCAATTGGAAAAAACATTTGTCTGACAGTGAAATTGCAACTTTCCAACAAAAAATAAGCGATATGGGATATAAATTCCAATTCATAACTCTTGCTGGTTTTCATGCTCAGAACATTGCAATTTTTGAATTAGCGGAAAAATATAAATCAGAAGGTATGTCAGCATATTCTAAAATTCAAGATAAAGAGTTTGCTAGAGAAAAAGATGGTTATACTAGCGTTAAACACCAGAGAGAAGTAGGAACTTCATATTTTGACTCGGTATCTAATACTATAAGTGGAGGGAAAAGCTCCACGACTGCAATGAAAGACTCAACTGAATCAGAGCAGTTTTAATTAGCTTTTTTTATTCTATATTCCCAGTTGCCTAGTCGATTATAGGCAACTTTAACAATTATTTTGCTAGTTTTATCAATCCAGATTTCAAAATTTAGTTTCTTATCATCTGATAAATTTTCATCTTTAGATTTTATTGTATATTTACTTGTGGAAAAAAGATTTCCGTTTAAGAGGATTTGTTCATCCCCAATCAAGCTTACAACCTGCTTTTTAACGCTCCCTGAAAGTGGACTAATTTGTTTTTCAGCTTTCAAAATATCTGCATTCCACCAATTTCCCAAAGGAGTATCTGCAGAGACTTCTCCACTATAAGAAGACCCTTCTATAATAAAATTACCAGCGTCTTCTTTGTAATTTATCCTTACATATTTCTCTTTTTTATTTTGAAAAGTTGTAGATTTAAAACTTATTAACTGATTGTTTTTATATTCTTCTTCTGTCTTGCTTTTCACTTTAAAAACTTCAACTCCTAGCACTAAAATAGAAAAATATACTTCATTTTTGACAATGAAGGTTTCACCTTGAGTTTGAAAATAAAAATTATTGAAACCAACAATCTTATCATTATGAACAACATCCATTTCAATAAAATTGAGATTTTTGTAATTATTTATATCAGCGTGAGAATTAATTGTAATTATAGAGCTTATTATGATTGATAAAAGTATTCTCATAAGTATAGATTATAGTATATTTGAAAAATGGAAAAATTCGTAAAAAATTTACAGTTACTAGTATTAATTTTAATCTTAATTAGCACAATCGTTGCAATCGGTTTGGAAGTTAAGACAATGATTGAAAATGGTAGTGTTAGTCTTGCGGATTTATTATTAATGTTTCTGTACTTAGAGGTACTTGCGATGATAAGGGTCTTTTGGGCAGAACAGTCAATTAATATTACACTTCCACTTTTTATAGCCATTACTGCACTTGCTAGATTTATAATTCTTCAGGGAAAAGAGATGGATGCAACACAATTAATGTATGAAGCTTTGGCAATAGTATTTATTGCAGTTGCCATTGTGATATTAAGATTAAGACATAGTAAAAAGCTTGGGCTTGAAAAGAAAAAATAGTCTCTAGTCTTTTAAATCCACACATAAATACCTCGTTGCATTTACAATAATATTCAATATTTTAACAACAATGTCATTAGCTGAAAAAAAACCATATCATCATTTACCAGATGGAACTTTTAGAAATCCTGAAGGTTCCCCAGAGAGAAATTCTAATTTTAAATGGTCATTTAAAATATTTAATAAGGAAAAGAAAAAATTAGATATGACAATTCCAGATGAACATGTAGTTCCAAAAGAAAAGATATTATCCGATTTAGATAAACTTAAAAATGAGGATTACATAGGCTGGATTGGCCACGCAACTTTTTTAATTAAGTTGGGAGACATCACTATTATAACAGATCCTGTATTTTCAAAAAATGCTGGACCTTTAATTTTTGGACCTAAACGATTTACAAAGCCTGCTTTAAATTTAAAGGAGATCCCAAAGACAAATTTATTTTTATTAACACATAATCATTATGATCATCAAGATATGAAAACAATCAGAAGATTTCCATTTAAAGATGCCAAAGTAATGTTACCTTTAAAACTAGGAAAATACTTTACAAAAAATGGATATGATGACGTTAACGAAATGGATTGGTATGATACAATTAAAATAAACGAAAATTTAAAGGTAACTTTTTTGCCAGCAGTCCATTGGTCAAAAAGAAGTTTGACCGATACTAATAAAACACTCTGGGGTAATTTTTTAATTGAATATAAAAATAGAAAAATTATTTTTGCTTGTGATACTGGAGTTGGTGATATTTATAAAGATTTAGGTAACAAATATGGACCTATAGATTTAACATTGATTAATATTGGAGCATATAATTTTTATCCATTATCACCAATTAAAGACAAATCATCATATCATACAAATCCAGAGGAAGCATTAAGTATAGCAAAAGATTTAAAAAGCAAAAAAGTTATAGGAATGCATTGGGGTACTTTTGTATTGTCACTGGAACCAATAATGGAGCCAAGATTAAGGTTTAAAAATAATGCTGAAAAATATGGTTTTAAAAAAGAAGATGCAATTATTTTTAAAATTGGAGATTTTAAAAGTTTTAAAGAAATCTTAGATAATTAAGCAACACTTCCAGACTTCTCACTTTTTTTTCTTTCATGAGGATTAAGTATTGCTTTTCTTAATCTACATGATTTTGGCGTGATTTCTAAAGACTCATCACTATTAAGCATACTAAGTTGTTCAGCAATAGACATTTTTCTTACTGGAGTTAGAACCACATTTTCATCAGTGCCTTGCGTTCTCATATTTGTCAATTTTTTTCCTTTCATAACATTAATTATCATATCTCCTGGTTTTGGGGCTAAACCAACTATCATCCCTTCGTACACAGGATCATTATGAGTTACGAACATTTCTCCTCTTGCCTGAAGATTAAATATTGCAAATGCAACAGCTTTACCTTGTTCCATTGAAATTAAAGCTCCATTCCTTCTTCCCTCCATATCTCCTTCAAATTTTCCGTAAGAATGAAATAGTCTGTTAATTACTCCATTACCTTTTGTTAATGTTAGAAATCTACTTGTGTAACCCATTAGCCCTCTTGTTGGAGCTTGAAAAATTAATCTTTTTTTATTTTTTCCTGTATCTTTAAGTTCAATGAGTTTTCCTTTTCTTCTATTCATTGAGTCGATTACTTTAGATGAATACTCTTCATCTAAATCCATTGTAATTTCTTCCATCGGTTCAAGTTTGTAACCATTATCATCTTTTTGATATAAAACTTTTGGTGGGCTTACTGTCATTTCAAATCCCTCACGTCTCATTTGAGTTAACAAAATTTCTAGCATTAACTCACCACGACCACTTATTTCAAAAGCATCATTTGCTGAATTCTCAGAAAAGTTGATCCCAACATTATTTTGAGCCTCTAAAATTAGTCTGTCTCTAATTTGTGTGCTTGTTAATTTTTTTCCCTCTGTTCCAGCCAAAGGAGAACTGTTAACAGTTATTGTAATTGACATTGTTGGTGGGTCAATAGGCGTTGCTGGTATTGGTGTTGTTACCTCTAAATCACAAATTGTATCGGCGACGTTTGCTTTTTCTAGTCCTGCAATAACTACTATGTCACCGGCTTCACCAACTTCAATTGGAACCTTCTTAGTTCCTTCATATCTAAATATTTTTGTTAATCTTCCTTCGTCAATTTTTTCTCCTTGAAGATTAATAGCTTTTATTTGCTGATTTGCTTTTGCTGTTCCTTGAGATATTTTGCCAACTAAACTTCTCCCTAAAAAACTGTCCGCATAAAGAAGCGTAGATAACATTGCAAAAGGTTTTGATTTATCTAAGTTCGCTGGCTTAACATGATCAATAATTAAATCTAAGAGAGGATTTAAGTTTTCTCTAGGACCATCAATTTCTTTTGAAGCCCATCCAGATCTTCCACTTGCATATAAAACTGGAAAATCTAGCTGCTCTTCATTTGCATCAAGGCTAACAAACAAATCAAAAGTCTCATCCAATACTTTATCAGCTCTTTGGTCAGGTTTATCAAGTTTGTTTATTATAACAATTGGTTTTAAACCTTGCTTAAGTGCTTTGCTAAGCACAAATTTTGTTTGAGGCATCACACCTTCTGCTGAATCAATTAATAATAATGCACCGTCAGCCATACTCAATACTCTTTCAACTTCAGCAGCAAAATCTCTGTGTCCAGGTGTATCAATAATATTTACTCTAGAATTTTTCCAGCTAATAGACGCAGGTTTAGCAAGAATGGTAATTCCTCTTTCTTTTTCAAGCTCTCCACTATCCATTAAACGTTCATCAATAATTTCATTATCTCTGAATGAACCACTTTGTTTCATGAGATTATCAATTAGGGTAGTTTTACCATGATCAACGTGAGCTATTATGGTAATATTTCTAATATCAGTTGTCATTTGAGCGTCGTTATATATTAAAAAAATTAATTAGAAAGACTAAATAATCAATTAATTCCAACAAATAAATGCTCAATTATAAAGTGATGGATACAACTTATTAATCAGAATATATTCAATACATGTGGTTCGTAAGAAAAAGACTACATAGATTTGTTAGATTAACTTTTAGACCGCCATGAAAAAAATAAAAAAGGCCGTTTAAAACAACTTTTTTAATTTTTTTTTAGGAAGAGCGGCAGAGTATGTTTTTATCAATAAAAAAAGTTCCAAAGACTTACTGGAGCTCAAACAAACCGTTTAATTTTAAGCCAAAATCTTCAACATTATTTTTTTTGTGTCTTGGGTTGTCATTGTTTGGTTTAGGAGAAGGCTTATTAATTGTTTCTTTCACTGGTGCCTCTCCATGGAGTGTTCTAGCCCAGGGTATTTCTTTTAACATAGGTTTTTCAGTAGGGACAATTACTTTATTTGTGAGTGTTGCGGTTTTAATATTATGGATACCACTTAAACAAAAGCCTGGAATTGGAACTATTCTTAATGTTTTAATAATAGCTCTAATGATCGATGTCTGTATTTATTTTGTTCCAACACCTGAAAATTATATTTTTAAAATTTTATTAGCTATTATTGCTGTTCTAATGGTTGGATTAGGTGGTGGAATTTATCTTATTTCAAATTTAGGACCTGGACCAAGAGATGGTTTAATGCTTGGATTTCAAAAAAAAACAAATTTACCAATTGCTGTAGTTAGAGCTTTTCTAGAGATATCTGTAGTCACTGTTGGGTGGTATTTAGGAGGAATTGTGGGGATTGGGACTTTATTGTTTGCTTTTGGAATTGGACCAGCTGTAGCCTTAGGATTATTTTTAGTAGATAAAATTTTTAACAATTAATTTTTATTATAATCAAAAAAAAAGGGCAGTAAAAACTGCCCTTTTTGAATTTTTGTTTGAGAACAATGGGGATTACATTCCCATGCCGCCCATTCCTCCCATACCGCCCATACCGCCCATACCACCAGGAGGCATACCACCAGCTGCGCCACTATCTTTTTCTTCTGGTTTATCAGCAATCATTGCTTCTGTTGTTACAAGCAATCCAGAGATCGAAGCTGCATCTTGAAGAGCAGTTCTAACAACTTTAACTGGGTCTATGATACCTTTTTCAAACATATCGCAGTATTCCTCTGCTTGAGCATCATATCCATGAGATGTTTTATTTTTTTCAAGTAATTTTCCAACTACTACTGAGCCATCAACACCAGCATTTTTTGTAATTTGTCTAATCGGAGCTTCTAAAGCAGTTCTAACTAATTCCACACCTGCTTTTTGGTCGTCCCCTTTAGCTTTAAGATTCTTTAGCTCTTGTGCAGCATAAAGTAAAGCACATCCACCACCAACAACAATTCCTTCTTCAACAGCGGCTCTTGTTGCATTCAGTGCGTCCTCAACTCTATCTTTTCTCTCTTTAACTTCAACTTCTGTTGCTCCACCAACTTTAATCACTGCAACACCTCCAGCTAATTTAGCTAATCTTTCTTGAAGTTTTTCTCTATCATAATCTGAAGTTGTTTCTTCTATTTGTTGTTTAATTTGAGCACATCTAGATTCAATATCAGCTTTTTTTCCAGTACCGCTAATTATAGTGCTGTTATCTTTATCAACCTTAACTCTTTTTGATGATCCAAGGTCAGTAAGTTTTACGTTTTCAAGTTTAATACCCAAGTCCTCTGAAATTACTTGGCCACCAGTTAAAATCGCTATATCTTCTAACATTGATTTTCTTCTATCACCAAAGCCTGGTGCTTTTACAGCAACAACTTTCAAGCCACCTCTTAATTTATTTACAACTAAAGTTGCTAAAGCTTCACCTTCAACATCCTCTGATATAATCATTAGCGGTCTTCCTGCTTGAACAACCGCTTCAAGCAATGGCACCATTGGTTGAAGATTAGTTAATTTTTTCTCGTGAAGTAAAATAAAAGGATTTTCAAGATCTGTAATCATTTTATCACCGTTGGTAATAAAGTATGGTGATAAGTAACCTCTATCAAATTGCATTCCTTCGACTACATCTAATTCAGTTTCAATACCTTTAGCTTCCTCAACTGTGATAACTCCCTCATTACCAACTTTTTGCATAGCCTTTGCAATCATATTTCCAATCTCTTTGTCTCCATTAGCAGAAATAGTTCCAACTTGAGAAATCTCATCACTATCTTTAACTTTTTTTGCAGATGAAATTAATTTTGATTTAACAGTTTCAACTGCATGATCTATCCCTCTTTTAACATCCATAGGGTTCATTCCAGCTGTAACATACTTAATACCTTCTTTAACTATAGCTTGGGCTAGTATTGTTGCAGTCGTTGTTCCATCTCCTGCTTCGTCATTAGTTTTGCTAGCAACTTCTTTGACCATTTGAGCTCCCATATTCTCAAATTTATCTTCTAGTTCAATTTCTTTAGCTACTGTAACACCATCTTTTGTAGTTCTTGGTGCTCCATAAGATTTATCTATAACAACATTTCTACCCTTAGGGCCAAGTGTAACTTTTACTGTATTAGCAAGTACATCAACCCCTCTGATCATTGATGATCTAGCATCTGAGTCGAATTTAACAATTTTTGCCATTTTATTTATTCTCCTTTATTATTATTTACTATTTGAAATTCCCATTATGTCTGACTCTTTCATGATGCTGTATTCTTTTCCATCAATCTTAACTTCAGTACCTGACCATTTGCCAAACAATACCTTGTCACCAACCTTTACATCCATAGGTGTAACTTTTCCATCCTCTGTTTTTGCTCCACCACCTACAGCAACTACTTTACCTTCTTGAGGTTTTTCTTGAGCTGTATCAGGGATAATTATTCCACCAGCAGTTTTTTCACTACTGTCTAAAACTTCTATAAGCACTCTATCGTGCAGGGGTTTAAATTTCATATATTCTCCTATTTCTATGCGGTTTATATAAATATGGTCTTTATCTATTTCAAGAGATTTAAATAATATTTTGTACCCAAAAAACCAGGGAAATTAATACTTTTTTAAGTTATATCTCATTACATGGTAATAAATTTAGATAATAAAGGAATAAGTTCGATTTATAAGAAATATAATTTTTTTTATATAGATTTATGGGGGGTGGTTCATAACGGGATTAAATTGCATAAAAATGCAATTAATACATTATCGAAATTTCATGAAATGAATAAACAGTATGTTCTTTTAACAAATGCTCCAAGACCAAATACTACTGTAAAAACATTCTTAAAAAACCTTGGTATGCAGAATAAAATGTTAAAAAAAGTTTACACTTCAGGAGAGGCTGCTTTAATTTTCCTAAATAAAAAATACAAAAACAAAAAATTTTTTCATATAGGGCCTCCTAGAGATTTCGATTTATTTTTAAAATTTAAAAAAAACTATACTAAAAATTTAAATGATGCCGATTTTATATTATGCACAGGATTATTTGAAAAATATGAAAAAAATTTAAATTATTATAAAAAAATTCTTAAAAATTATAAAAAAAAAAGAATGATTTGTACCAATCCTGATTTGATAGTTGATAGAGGAAATAAAAGAGAATATTGCGCAGGCTCTATCGCCAAGGTTTTTACTGAGATTGGAGGAAAAGTTATTTACTTTGGGAAGCCATATCCAGAAGTATACAATCAATCAAATATAAAAAAATATAAAAAAATTTTAGTTATTGGGGACAATTTGAATACAGATATTAAAGGAGCAAATAATTTGAAATATGACTCTTTATTGATCTCTAACGGAATTCATAAAAAAGAAATTAATCAAAAAGGAATTAAAAAAGTAATAAAAAGTTATAAGAGTAAAATTAACTTTATTCAGAGAGAACTAAAATGGTAAGAAAAATTAAAACTTACGAGAATTTTAATATAAGTAAAAATCATGAAAATTCTATTATGTTAGTTGGTAATTTTGATGGTTTACATTTAGGCCATCAAAAATTGTTTAAGATGGCGAAGCTTTTCAAAAAAAAATATAAGTTAAAAATTGGTGTTTTAACTTTTGAACCTATGCCAAAGATGTTTTTTAAAAAACAAAAAAACGATTTTAGAATTGCAAGTCTAAAACAAAAAAATTCACTCTTATCAAAACAAGGAGTTGATTTTATTATTAATAAAAAATTTGATTTAAAATTTTCAAAAACTAATGCTCATAACTTTATTAGAAATGTACTTAGTAAAAAACTAAAAATTAGTTTTTTATTTGTTAGCAATAATTTTCGTTTTGGAAATAAGAGAAAAGGAAATGTTAAGTTACTGAAAAATAATCAAAAAAATTTTAATTATAAAGTTATTGAGCCAAAACCATTAAAAATTAAAAAGAGAATAATTTCTTCAAGTTTAATTAGGAATTTATTACGACAGGGAAAACTTACTCTTGCTAATAAATATTTATCGCGAGAATGGCAAATTGTTTCAGTAGTAAAAAAAGGAAGACAAATCGGAAAGAAAATGGGTTTTCCAACATGTAATATGAATATTGAACCATATGTAATTGCAAAACCAGGTGTCTATGCTGTGAAAATCAAAAGATTAAATAGCAATAAAACACTTAGAGGTATAGCTAATTTAGGTATAAGACCTACATTTAACCAAAAAAAAATACTTTTAGAAGTACATATTTTTAATTTTTCTGGAAATTTATATAATAAAGAATTAATCATTGATTTTGTTTATTTTATAAGAAAAGAAAAAAAATTTAAAAGTATAAACCAATTAAAAAAACAAATTAGTTCTGACTTAAAAACAGCTAAAAATAAACTTAATTAATTCACATGAGTAAAACAGATATAAATCTACCTAAAACTAAATTTTCTATGAAGGCTAATCTTCCAACCAAAGAACCTTCAATAATAGATTTTTGGAAGAATATGGATTTATACAATCAAATAAGAAAAATTAGCAAAGGTAAAGAAAAGTTTGTGCTTCATGATGGACCACCATATGCAAATGGGAATATTCATATGGGGACGGCTTTAAATAAAATTCTTAAAGATATAATTATTAAATTTCATCAAATGAGTGGAAGTGATGCCGTGTATGTTCCAGGATGGGACTGTCATGGTCTACCAATTGAATGGAAAATTGAAGAACAATATAAAAAAAATAAAAAAAATAAAAATGATGTTCCAATTATCGAATTTAGAAAAGAATGTAGAGATTTTGCTGCAAAATGGATTAATGTTCACAAAGATCAATTTCAAAGATTAGGTGTAATTGGAGACTGGGAAAATTATTACTCGACAATGAGTTTTCCTGCAGAAGCACAAATAGTCAGGGAACTTGGAAAATTTCTTAAACAAGGGAGTTTATACAAAGGTTATAAACCAGTATTATGGTCTACAGTTGAAAAGACAGCTTTAGCAGATGCAGAAGTTGAGTACCAAGATCATAAATCAGATACTATCTATACATCTTTCAAAGTAATAAAGTCGAAAAATGAAAAATTAATATCCTCTGATGTAATTATCTGGACTACGACTCCGTGGACAATACCAGCTAATAAAGCTTTAGCATACAATCCAGGATTAAAATATTTAAGTCTAAAAATTGAAGATGATGGTGACTTCAAAAATCGAAATATAATAGTTGCTGAAGCACTTCTAGAAACAGTAATATCGGAAAATAAAATTAAAAAATTTAAAAAAAATTTCAATTTTTTAGGAAATGAGCTTGAAGGCACTATTTGTCAACATCCATTTAATAAAATAGGATTTGATTATGAAATCCCAATGTTGGAAGCTAATTTTGTTACAACAGAGCAAGGATCAGGGATTGTTCATTGTGCACCTAGTCATGGACCAGATGATTTTAATCTTTGTCTTAAAAACAATATTAAAGCAGTAGAGACAGTTGATGATGATGGGAAATATACTGATCATATTCCTGAGTTTAAGGGTTTACATATTTTTAAAGCTAATAAAGTAGTTATAGAAAAGTTAGAAGAGCAAAAAAACTTATTGTCTAGTGGTGAACTTCTGCATTCTTATCCACATTCTTGGCGTTCAAAAGCTCCACTAGTTCATAGAGCTACTCCACAATGGTTTATATCTATGGAATCTCATGACCTGAGAAAAATTGCTTTAAAAGCTCTAGATAATACAATCTTTTATCCCTCAAAAGGAAGAGAGAGAATAAAGTCGATGATAGAGACTAGACCCGATTGGTGTGTATCTAGACAAAGAGTTTGGGGTGTGCCTTTACCAATTTTTGTTTCTAAAAAAACTAAAGAAGTTTTAATTGATGATGAGGTTTTTGAAAATATTGCCGATATTTATGAAAAAGAAGGTTCTGATTGTTGGTTTGGTGATGATGTACAAAGATTCCTTGGAAAGAATTATAAGGCTGAAGATTATGAAAAATCAAATGATATCGTTGAGGTTTGGTTTGATAGTGGATCAACTCATTCATTTGTTCTTGAGAAAAGAGATGATTTAAAATGGCCAGCTTCTATGTATCTTGAGGGATCAGATCAGCATAGGGGATGGTTTCATTCATCATTATTAGAGTCTTGCGGAACTAGAGGACGCGCACCTTTTGAATCAATTTTATCTCATGGTTTTGTTGTTGATGGTAAGGGATTGAAAATGTCAAAATCCTTGGGAAATGTAATTTTACCAGAAGATATATTAAAAAAATATGGTGCTGATATTTTAAGAATATGGGTGGCAGCATCGGACTATGCTGAGGATCTAAGAATAGATCATTCTATATTAGACCAACATGCAGAATCTTACAGAAAGATCAGAAATACATTTAGATATATATTGGGAAATCTTAACGATAATTATGAGAAGGTTGATTTTGCTAATTTAGAAATAAGCAAAATGCCTGAGCTAGAACAATTTATGTTAAATAAAATTTTTAATTTGAATAATTCTTTTAAAAATAATTTTGATAAGTATAATTTTCATAATCTTTACAAAGAAATTTTAAATTTTTGTACTGTAGACTTGTCAGCATTTTATTTTGATATAAGAAAAGATACTTTATATTGTGATCCTATTGATAGTGATAAAAGAAAATTTACAATTTTATTTTTAAATATTCTTTTAGAAATCCTGTTAAAATGGTTTGCGCCAATTCTTTCGTTTACAACAGAAGAAATTTACACTCTTGTGAGTAAAAATAATTCTAAAAGCATTCATTTAGAACAATTCCCAGATATACCTTCTGGTTGGTCTAATAATACTCTAGAAAAAAAATGGGAAAAATTAATTACAATAAGAAATGCTTGCAATATTAGTATAGAGGAAAAAAGATCATCAAAAGAAATAGGATCTAGTCTTGAAGCTAATCTTAAAATTAATTTAAATAAAAATTTCACTAATATAGTTAAGGGAACTGATTTTTCTGAAATATGCATTACATCTGGTGCGGAAATTAAGTTTGGAGATATAGAGGATATTAAAGTTCAGACCACTAAAGCTGAAGGAAATAAATGTCCATCATGTTGGAAAATTACTAAAGAAAGTTGTTCAAGAAAAAACTGTGCTGTTAATAAATCTTAATGAGTATTAAAAAAACCCATAAATATTTAATTTTATTATTTATTTTTTTAGTAATATTTTTTTTAGATAGGATTTCTAAATTACAAATTTTGAATATCTTAGAAAATGATGGAATAGTTGATATTTATATTAATCAATTTATCAATTTTTATCTAGTTTGGAACACTGGCGTTGGGTTTGGATTGTTTTCTTTTGACGACGGTAATTTTTACACATTCATGACAATTTTTATTCTTCTAATAAATATTGTCATTTTAATAATTATTTTAAGAAGCAATTTAACTTTAGCTATTCTATGGACATTGGTGCTTGGTGGATCCGCTGGTAATTTATATGACAGAATATTTTATAAGGCAGTTCCTGATTTTATAGACATCCATTATGGTAATTTTCATTGGTTTGTATTTAATGTTTCTGATATATTTATAACATTAGGCATAATATGCCTTATAATTGCTGAATTTCTTTTCAATAAAGATAAAAAATAATAAGTTATTTATTTATGAAGAATTTAATACTTTTTAAATTGTTATTACTCTTAATTATAAATTCATGTTCTGGTATATCACAGTTTGCCCCAAAAAAAGGTGCCACTGGTGAGGAATTTTTAATTCAAAAAAAAAATCCATTAGTTTTACCTCCTGACTATAATAATTTACCAGTTCCTTCTACAGAAAAAGTTAAAGATGGGAATAATTCAGAAAAAGTAATATCGTTGCTTGGAATCGATACTGACTCAAAAACTTCTAAAGAAAATGAAGAAGATGAAACATTAGAAAATTCTATATTAAAAAAAATAAAGAATAATTAATGTTGACTAAAAATATTAGAATTAATAATTTTAAAAATAAATCTAATATTAAAATTAAAAAAATTTTTCAAAAAATTAAGCAGAATTTTTTGATTAAAAATGATAAATTATTAGAAAGTTTTACTGAAAGTTATAAATACAGTTTTAATATCAAAAAATTTAAAAAATATAAAAAATATAAAAATTTTACTTTAATAGGTATGGGAGGTTCAATTCTTGGAGCCGAAGCAATTTATGATTTTTTAAATTTTAAAATAAATAAAAAATTTACTTTTATTAATAATCTAAATTCTAGTGTTCAAAAATCAAAAAAAAATAATCTTAATATTATAGTTTCAAAGTCAGGTAATACTTTAGAAACTATTTCAAACTCAAATATAATTTTAGAAAAAAATTCTAAAAACCTTTTTATTACCGAGAATAGCCAAAATTACTTAACAAAACTAGCTTATAAACTTAAGTCAGAAATTATTGAACATAGAAATTATATAGGAGGGAGATATTCAGTTCTTTCAGAGGTAGGGATGGTACCTGCGGAATTAATGGGACTTAATATCAAAAAATTTAAAAAATTAAATCACTTGATAAATAATAAAAATTTATGCAAAATATTATACAAAATGTAAGTGCCATTTTACTTTTTACAAAAAGAAAAAAAAATTTGTCAGTTATCTTAAACTATGATGAAAGTTCAAATAAACTATTTGAGTGGTATCAACAACTAGTATCTGAAAGTTTAGGAAAAAAATCGAAAGGTATTATTCCATTAGTTTCTACAATGCCAAAAGATAATCATTCATTAATGCAGTATTTTCTTGAGGGACCTAAAAATAATTTTTACACTTTTTTTAGTGTTAAAAATAAAAAAAGCCAAAATATAAAAACTAATATTTTGTTAGATAGTTTTTCATTCATTAAAAATAAAAACTTATCTCAAATCAAGGAAGCTCAAAGAATAGCTACAGAGAATATTTTTTCTAAAAAAAAATTCCGTTTAGAAGTATTGAGATTATTAATAAAAATGAGCAATCACTAGGTGAAATTTTCACTTTCTTTATGCTTGAAACTATTTTACTAGGAAGAGCGTTAAATGTTAATCCATTTGATCAACCATCTGTAGAATTGTTAAAAAAAGAAACAAAAAAAATAATTTTAAGAGGCTAGTAGCCAAATATTATCTTAGAGATTCCATAAGTTTTTATTTGTATTATCTGAAATTTTTTAGGTAAGTTTTCTAAAGTTTTTTTAGATCTATGAATAATCATAATTCCATTTTTATTTAAAATTTTTATATTAATAATTTTATTTAATACATTAATAAAATTGCAAGTTTTATATGGTGGGTCAAGAAATATTATATCAAATTTTTTATCTACTAATTTTGTCTCAATATCATCATTTATAATATCTTCATTAATAATTATTGACTTATCTTCACAATTAAATTTTTCTATATTTTTTTTTAGCACATCCGATGCATCTGGGTAATTTTCTACAAAAGTTACGTTGCTTGATCCTCTTGATATACACTCCAAACCAAATGATCCTGTACCAGCAAATAAATCTAAAACTTTAGAATTATTTATTTTGGTTCTGACTAGATTTGAATGTTCTATAATATTAAATATTGATTCTTTTGTAAGATCTTTTAAAGGACGTGTATTTTTATTTTTAGGTTCGATTAATTTCCTACCTTTTAAATTACCTGAAATTATTCTCATTTAATCTTTAATTGCCTTAAAGCCGATATCTTTTCTATAATAACCATTATTCCAATCTAATTGCTGAATCATTTTAATTGCTTTTGTTCTAGCGTCTTTTAAATCTTTAGATAAGACTGAAAAATTTAAAACTCTACCACCATTAGAGTAAATAATATTATTATTTTTTTTTGTACCAGCATGATAAATATATTCTTTATCACTTACTTTGATCTTATTTAATCCATCTATCTGTAAATTGTTATAATAATTTTCTGGGTAACCTTTTGAACATAAAACTACGCATAAACTTTTATCTTCATGCCAATCTAATTTAATTTTTGAAAGATTTTTATTACAACAGTGCAATAACAAGTCTAACAAATCAGTTTTTAATCTTGGTAAAATAGTTTGACATTCTGGATCTCCCATCCTTACATTATATTCAATTAGGTAGGGTTCATTTTTAACTATCATAAGGCCTGCATATAAAAAGCCTTTAAAATCTGTTCCAAGATCTTTTAATCCTTTTAATGTAGGTTCGATTATTTTGTTTATAATTTTTTTATCCAATTATCATCATTAATTAGAGTTGAGGGAGAATAAGCCCCCATGCCTCCAGTATTTTTTCCTTGATCACCTTCCCCAACTCTTTTGTGATCCTGAGCAGTTTCAAATTTTTTATATGTTTTTCCATCACTTATTACAAAATAACTCATTTCTTCTCCCTCTAAAAATTCTTCAATTAGAACATTATTTGCCTTACCAAATTTTCCATTAAATATTTCAGAAATTGCTAATTTTGCTGCTTCTAAATCTTTACAAATATAAACTCCTTTTCCAGCAGCAAGACCATCAGCCTTTACAACCAAAGGAAAATTCGACTCAGATACAAAATTTTGAGCATTTATGGCATTTTCAAATATTCCAAATTTTGCGGATGGAATTTCATATTTTTCACATAATTTTTTTGTAAAAATTTTTGAACCTTCTAACTGAGATGCTATTATGTTTGGACCAAATATATTTATATTTTTTTTTTCAAAAAATCTACCACCCCATCAACCAATGGCTGTTC
>JBJLDS010000004.1:0-41943 GCA_045567035.1 Candidatus Pelagibacter sp.
AATTCTAAGAATAAAATTTATATAATGTTGAAGTGTGTACGACAAATTTTGGTAACCTTAACCGTCCACACTTCTCTTCTTAAATTTTCACGTATAAAATAGCTAATTAGGTTTTTAACCTAATAAAAACAACTTTTTTTTTGTTGAGTGTGACGCTTATATGCTAAAATTTAAGTAAATCAAGCGATTAAGATTAAAAAAAATGAAAAAAAAGGTACGATTTATAAGGGTTTTTTTTGATTTAAACCTAAACTTAAATTATTAATTAATTAATATATGAAATTTAGTTTACTTTTTTTTAATAGATTTTTTAAAAAGAATCTAAGCACTATATTTTTAGTTTCTTTATCTTTGTTAACCGTAATGGTTCTTATTTCGTTCAATAATCTTAAACAGCTTGAAAACGAAAGATATCAAAATTTATTAGATAATGTGTATTTAGAGAAAACAATAAAAAATATTTTAAATAACCTAGAGCCAAAATATGTAGATGTTGAACACAAAATATCTAAAGGTGATACGTTAGATAAAATCCTAAAAAGATACGAAATTTCTCAAAATGAGATTAAAGAATTAAAAAAAATTTTAAAACAAAAAAAATAATATCGACAATCTTGAACTTAATCAAATAATTAAATTTACCATTGAAAAAAACAAAAAAATTCAAATAGTAAGTTTCGAATTTCCAGTAAACAGGAAGAAAAAAATAAATTTAACAAAAAATTTAGAAAGTGGGGATTTTATTTATAATGAAGTAAACACCAACTTAGAGAAGAAAATAGTATATAAAGATGGTATAATTAAAAGAAGTTTATACAGTGCAGCAATATTAAAAAAAATAAAACCTAATATAATAATTGATTTTGCAAGAATTTATGGTTTTCAAATTGATTTTCAAAGAGACATTAGAAAAAATGATACTTTTCAAATACTTTATGAGGTTTATGTTGATGAAAATAGTGAGGTCATAGAAACAGGAAATATTTTATTTGCAAATATTAATCTTAGTAATCAAGATAATGAATTATATTTTTTTAATAAAAAAAATTATGAAGGTCATTATGATATACAAGGTAAGAGTGCCATTAAGGCTTTGATGAAGACTCCAATAAATGGAGCGAGACTCTCCTCTAGTTTTGGAATGAGAAAGCATCCAATCTTAGGTTATAATAAGATGCATAAAGGTACAGATTTTGCGGCACCCAAAGGTACTCCAGTAATGGCATCAGGTGATGGTCAAATTATTAAAGCTGCATGGTGTGGAGGGGGAGGTAACTGCGTAAAAATTAAACACAATCAAACTTACAGTACAGTATATGCTCACTTAAGTAAATTTGCAGCTGGGATAAAAAAAGGAACAAGAGTAAAACAAGGAAGAATTATAGGATATGTAGGGTCAACAGGTCTATCAACTGGACCACATCTTCATTATGAGGTAATCGAAAATGGAAAAAAAATTAATTCGCAAAAATTAAAGCTTCCATCAGGTAAAATTTTAAAAGGAAAAATGAGAAAACTTTTTGAAGTCAATAGAATTAAGATAGATATTTATATATCAGAATTATTAAATTAAAATTTTAGGAATTATTAATAGGGTTTTTTTCTTCTTGATCTTGGCCTGCTTCAGCAATAATTTCAATTTTGTTTTTTTCTGAAGGTTTGTTTGGTTTTAGATTTTCTTGCTCTATAAGAACTCTTAAAAAATGATCAGCATGTTGAAAATAATTTTCTGATAAAATTTTATCACCATAAGAAAGTGCTTCTCTAGCAAGATCATTGTATTTTTCAACAAGTTTAGAGGCATTATGGTTGTTTTTTCCTGGAGATTTTCTCTTAAAGTTAAGATTTGAAGATACCTCTCCATTGTCAAATTTTTTTCCTTCTCCATTTCTTTTGAAGTTCCTATCTGCTGATCTATATCTATTTCTTTTTGGATTATTATTTCTGTAGTGTCTCATAATTTAAATTTTATAACTAATTATACATCTGTCTTTACCAGCATAATCCTTAATAATTTTTTTAATGTAAAAACCTTTTTTATTTAAAATTTCAATCACTTTTTCCTTTTGTTTAAAACCCATTTCTAAAATAAATAATCCATTTTTTTTTATTAAATATTTAGTTTTGCCTACTACTTTTGTAATTTCAGAAAAACCATCAACTCCTCCATCTAAAGCCAATCTGGGCTCAAATTTAGAAACATCTTTTTCCAAATATTTAATCTTCGAAGTATCAATATAAGGAGGATTTGAAACTATTATATCATATTTGCCTAAAAAAAATTTGTCAATATCTGAAACGTAAAACTTTGCCCTATTATTAATTTTAAGCCTTTTTGCGTTAATTTTGCATACATTTATTGACTTTTTGGAAATATCAATGCCATAACCTGTTAATAATTTTCTCTCTTTAAGAATTGAAAGAAGAATACATCCAGAGCCAGTTCCGATATCAAGCACTGATTTTCTAGAATTAATTCTTACTAATTTTAAAACTTCCTCTACTATATGTTCTGTATCTGGCCTAGGTATCAAAACATCTTTATTAACGTAGAAACAGTTATTCCAAAAATATTTACTTTTTACAATATAGGAAATTGGTTCTCCTATTTTTCTACGGTTTACAGAATTGAAAAATTTCTTAATCAAGAATTGACTAATTTGATCAGTTTCGTTTAAAATCAAGTAATCTCTTTCTTTTTTAATTATTGATGAGAGTATTATTTCAGCATCTAAAATAGGATTTTTTATATTATTTTCTTTCAGTATTTTTACGCCTGAATTAACTAAATCTTTAATATTCATAATGGTTACAAATTAAGTAATTTCTCATCTTGCGCTTTTAAATTTAAATTTTCGATCATTTCATCAAAGATTTCCCCTTCCATAAATTCATTTAATTTATGCAACGTTAAATTTATTCTATGATCTGTAACTCTGCCTTGTGGAAAATTATACGTTCTTATTCGTTCTGATCTATCTCCTGTTCCTATCTTATTTTTTCTATCTTTTGATCTTTTTTCATCTTGTTTCTGCCTTTCAAATTCATATATCCTAGATCTAAGAATTTTTAATCCTTTTTCTCTATTTCTTATTTGAGATTTTTCATCTTGTTGACTCACAACAAGACCAGTTGGAATATGAGTAATTCTTACGGCAGAGTCAGTAGTATTTACACTTTGACCACCAGGCCCACTACTTCTAAAAACATCTATTCTTAAATCCTTTTCTTCTATTTTAACGTCAACTTCTTCAGCTTCGGGTAAAACAGCTACTGTTGCTGCTGAGGTATGAACCCTTCCTTGAGTCTCAGTATCTGGAACTCTTTGAACTCTATGAACTCCACTCTCATATTTTAAAGTTGAATATATATTTTTACCTTTTATTGATGCAATAACCTCCTTAAGACCTCCAGCATCGGACTTGGATATACTAATAACTTCAATAAACCATTTTTTTCTATTGCTTATTTTCTCATACATTTTAAATAAGTCTGACGCAAAGAGACTTGCCTCTAAACCGCCAGTTCCAGCACGTATTTCAATGATCGCATTTTTTTTATCTGCATCATCTTTTGGCAACAAAAAAAGTTTAATTTTCTTCTCATTTTCATTATGAATTTGATTTAATTCCTCTAATTCTTTTATGGCCATATCTTTAAAATCTTGTTCTGAGCTCGAATCATTTATAATTTTTTCTAGTTCAACTTTTTCTTTATCATATTTTTGATATCTTTTTGCTTCATTAATTACTTCATTTAAATCAGAGTACTCCTTAGATTTTTCAGCAAATTTTTTTTTATCTATATCACCAGATGAAAGTTGTTTTTCTAACAAAGAGTGTTTTTCTATTAAATCGTCTATTTTATTTTTTGGAAGCATTACTTAGAAGTTTCAATTTCTTCAGCTTTTTTTTCAACTTGTTTAATTATTTCAGTTAAAATATTTTCATTAGTTATGATATTTGATTGAACACCAGATAAGTAAAGCATATTATTCCCTTTTCCACCCCCCGTTAGACCAATATCTGTCATTGAAGCTTCTCCAGGTCCATTTACAACACATCCAATTATTGACAATGTTAGTGGGGTTTTTATATGTGAAAGTCTCTCCTCTAGTTTTTTTACTGTTTCTATCACTGGAAAACCTTGTCTAGCACATGATGGACATGAAATAATTTTTACACCTCGATGTCTTAAACCTAATGATTTTAAAATTTCGTTGCCAATTTTTATTTCTTGAACTGGATCATCAGACAATGATATCCTAATTGTGTCTCCAATTCCTCTTAATAATAAATTTCCAATACCTATTGATGACTTAATACTTCCAGGCACATAACTTCCTGCCTCTGTAATACCAAGATGCAAAGGATAATCTGTTACTTCAGATAATTGCTTATACGCCTCTATTGATAGAAAAACATCAGATGATTTTACACTTATTTTAAAATTGAAAAAATCCTCATCCTCAAGAATTTTAATATTTCTTAATGCACTTTCAACTAATGCCTCTGGGCATGGTTCTTTATATTTTTCTAAAATATCTTTTTCTAATGAACCTGCGTTTACCCCAATCCTAATTGAGCAATGGTTATCTTTAGCTGCATTTAATACCTCTTTAATTTTGATTTTATTTCCAATATTACCAGGATTTATTCTTAAACAGTGTGCTCCATTTTTTGCAGCCTCCATGGCTCTTTTGTAATGAAAATGTATATCTGCAACTATTGGTACTGAGACATTCTTAATTATTTCCTTTAGGGCTTTAGTTGAACCTTCATCGGGACATGATACTCTCACAATGTCCGCCCCTTCATTTGCGATTAAATTAATTTGATTTATAGTTGCTTTTACATCGGTAGTTAGTGTATTAGTCATTGATTGGACAGAAATTGGATTATCGCCACCTACTTTAACCTTTCCAACACTAATCTCTTTTGTTTTTTTTCTTTTGATATCTCTAAAGGGTCTTATGCTCATTTTATTTACCTAAATTGAATTCTTTATGTAAAGCTTCGATTGCTTTTTTAATATTTTTTTTATTTATTAAAACTGAAATTTTAATTTCTGAAGTAGATATTACTAAAATATTAATTTTTCTCTTTGCTAGTGCTTGAAACATTCTAAAAGTGACACCTGGAGTTGTAATCATTCCAACCCCAATTATAGATACTTTAGAGACATTTTTATCAAAAACCAAATTTCTAAATTTGATATTATAATTTTTCCTTATTAATTTTTCAGTCTTAGAAAGGTCATCAGATTTTATAGTAAATGTTAAATCGGTTTCTTTTTTGTTTGAGGAAATATTTTGAACTACCATATCAACATTGATTGAATTAAGATATAATGGTCTAAAAATTGAAGCTGCAACTCCAGGTTTATCTTTTACTCCAATAAGTGTAATTTTGGCATCATTTTTAGTAAATGTAATTCCTCTAATAACTTTGTTGGTTTGAATTCCTTTTTTTTTTGTTATCAAAGTACCATGTGTATTTTTAAACGATGATTTTACATTAATATTAACCCTATTAAGTCTTGCGTCTTGTATTGAAATCGGTTGCATAACTTTTGCACCAAGTGACGCCATTTCTAACATTTCTTCATAAGATATAATTTTAATTTTTTTTGCTTTTTTATAATTATTTGGATCAGTGGTGTATACCCCCTCAACATCAGTAAAAATTATACACTTTTTTGCTTTAAAAAATTTTGCTAACATAATAGCGGTTGCATCTGACCCTCCTCTACCAAGTGTATTAATTCTATTTTCAATATTAATGCCTTGGAAACCTGCCACAACAGGAATTATACCTGTCTTTAATAGACTATTAATTTTTTTCTTATTAACTCCAACTATTCTTGCTGAACTGTATTTTCCCTCTGTCAAAATAGGTACTTGCCATCCCATCATTGATTTCGAATTATAACCTAAATCACATAATCTGCCTGCAATTAGAGAACAGGCCATTTGTTCACCTGATGAAACTAAAACATCATACTCTGATTGACTGAAATTTTTACTAATTTGTTTTGATTTTTTTATCAAATCATTTGTTATTCCTCCCATCGCGGATGAAACTACGATCACTTTATATTTTTTTTTTATAAAGCTAACAATAATTTTACAAACTTTTTTAATTCTTTCTATAGAACCAACTGATGTTCCACCAAATTTTAATACTACAATTTTCATTGATAAATACTTATATTATCTTTAATTTCAATTTGATAAAATAATTTAAATTATTAATATAATTAACACAAAAATGAATACAATAAATAAAAAAGAAATAGACAAATTCTCTAAAATTGCAAATGAATGGTGGAATCCAGAGGGAAAATTTAAGCCTCTTCATAAATTTAACCCTATAAGAATCGATTATCTAAAGAAGAACATAATTAAACATTTTGATATAAAAAATAAAAAAAATAATAAACCACTAAATGGAGTTAGTATTTTAGATATTGGATGTGGAGGAGGTTTGTTATCTGAACCAATGTTTAGACTAGGTGCAAAAGTTACTGGTATAGATGCATCTGAAAAAAACATAAAAATTGCTAAGTTCCATTCAAAAAAACAAAATCTCAAAATAAACTATCTATGTACTTCACCAGATAATATGAAAGGCAAAGAGAAATTTGATGTAGTTTTAAATATGGAAATTGTTGAGCATGTAGATAATTTAGATCTATTTTTAAAAGAAAGCTCTAGTCATTTAAAGAAAAATGGAATTATGTTTATAGCCACATTAAATAAAACTCTAAAATCATATGTTTTTGCAATAGTAGGAGCTGAATATATTTTAAGATGGTTACCAATAGGTACACATGAATGGGAAAAGTTTGTAACACCAAAATATTTGAATAAATTATCAAAAAAAAATAATCTTAAAGAAAAAAAAGTAGACGGTATGAAGTTTGACATATTAAATAACCAATGGATGTTAACAGAGGATTTATCCGTGAATTACATTTCAATGTTCGAGAAAACTTAATTTTCTTTATCCTCAAACCAAGGAATAATGTCAGTATCTATTCCTTCTTCTTTTAATTCAGTAATTTCCTTTTGTGAAGCTTTACCATAGATACTTTTAGAATTTTTTTTATTTTTATAATGCAATGATCTAGCTTCATATGAAAAATTATCACCAACATATTCAAAGTTTTGTTTAATAAATTTTTGATAATCTCTTATTCTTTTCTTAATATTTTTTGACTTGTCATCGTTTATCAAAAAATTATTTTTATTTTTTGAACTATGAATATTAGGCGACATAAGTGTCTTTTCAACTTTTGTAGAGTTACAATACATACAATTTAGTCGTTTAATTTTTTAAGTTTTTCATACTCTTTCGATGTTGAGAACCAACTATCAAACTTTTTGCTACAACATTTGCATTTAAGATTATATTTAATCATATGTATTTATTTAATTATTCTTTTAAATAAATCAATATTCTAGCTTCTATAATCAGCATTAATTTCAATATACCTCTTTGTGAGATCAGTTGTATATGTGGTAAAATTTTTTTTTCCTGAATTTATTTCTACAACAATATTTATATCTTTATTTTTCATATATTCTTTTAATAAATCTTCTCTATAATTTTTTGAGATTAAACCTTTTTCAACTACTTTCAATTTTCCAAATTTAATTTCTAATTTACTAATATTAAAATTCACATATGCTTTTCCAATAGCCATAACAATTCTTCCCCAGTTAGGATCTTCTCCTGCAATAGCTGTTTTTACTAGTGGTGAGTTTGCTATTGAGAAGGCAATTTTTTTTGCGTCCTGAACATTTTTAGTATTCAAAACATCTATTTGAACAAATTTAGATGCCCCCTCTCCATCAAAAGCAACTTTTTTTGCTAGTTCTAATAAAACTAGATTAATAGCTTTATCAAAGTTTTTTAAATTTTTATCATTTATATTTTTGATTTTAATGTGGCTTGCCTTCTTTGTTGCAAAAATTGATACCATATCATTTGTACTTGTGTCAGAGTCTACGCTTATTGCGTTAAAAGTTGTCTCAATATTTTTTTTTAATAATTTTTTTAATATTGAAGATGAAATATTAGCATCAGTAAAAATATAACCAAGTGTAGTCGCCATATTTGGACAAATCATACCTGATCCTTTGGCTATACCATATATTTTTATGTCAGAAGTTCCAATTTTACAATCTGTCATTGACATTTTAGGAACAGTATCTGTTGTCATAATACCTAATGCAGCTTTCATCCAAAGATATTTGTTTTGAGTATACTTAATCTTGCTTAATAAATCTGGAATTGATTTTCTAATTTTTTCTACGGGGTACTCTTCTCCTATTGTTCCTGTACATCCAAAAAGAATTTCGTTTGCTCTAACTTTTTTAGGTTTCTCATCATCTAATTTCATTTTGTCTGTCAACTGTTCAGATAAATCTTTTGCAATTGTCTCTATACCCTGAAAGCCTTGCTTTCCTAAAAATGCACATGCATTTCTAGTATTTACAAATAGAACTTTTATATCTTTTCCCTTTATCTTTAAATTCCATTTAATATTCTCAGAGAAAATTTTTGATTGAGTGTAAACAGATCCAAAATTTGCACCATCTCTAAAATAAAAGATTACTACATCATCCCTTTCATATTTATACAATTTGGCTGAAATTGCAGATATAGCTAAACCATCTATATGATCCAAATCTTGAAAATCTCTATTTTTAGAGTTTTTAGATTGTGAAAAAAGGAAATTTTTTACGTTAATTGCCATAGTGTTTAAAAAAAAAAAATTATACTTATATCTATCTAATATTTTAATATTATAAAAGAAATATAAAAATGTTGAACCCCTTAAATCTATTATCTAAAATAATCAAATCTCCAAACCAAAGGGAAATTGAGAGACTGAAAAAAATTGTCCTAAATGTAAATAATCTAGAGCAAAACTTTAAAACTTTAAAAGATGATGAATTTCATCAAAAAACCAACCAGCTAAAAGAAAGGCTTAAAAAAGGTGAAAAAATCGATTTAATTTTGCCAGAGGCTTTCGCATTAGTAAGAGAAGCGTCAAAAAGAATTTTAGGTGAGAGGCATTTTGATGTTCAGATAATGGGAGGTGTTGTGCTTCATGAGGGAAAAATTGCCGAAATGAAAACTGGTGAAGGTAAAACACTAACAATTACATTGGCTGCATACTTAAATGCACTTAGAAATAAGGGTGTTCATGTTGTAACTGTTAATGACTACCTTGCTAAAAGAGATTGCTTTAATATGAGTAAAATTTACAATTTCTTAGGTTTAAGTGCAGGTTATATAAACAATGATCAAAGTGATTCTGAAAGAAAAGTAAATTATGATTGCGATATTACATACGCAACGAATAGTGAGTTAGGCTTTGATTATCTAAGAGATAATATGAAACATTCAGTATCTGAGATGGTTCAAAGAGGACATGAATATGCAATTGTAGATGAAATAGACTCATGTCTAATTGATGAAGCTAGAACTCCACTAATAATATCTGGAGCTGCAGAGAATAGATCTGAACAATATAAATCTGTTGAAAAAATTGTCAGAAGTCTTTCAACTGAGGATTATGAAGTTGATGAAAAAGAGAAGAGTACTTTGTTAACCAATAAAGGTATTGATAAAATAGAAAACTTACTTTCAGTTAATGGATCTTTAAAAAATAATAATTTCTATGACCCTGAAAATTTAGGATTAGTTCATTTAGTGAATCAATCATTAAGAGCTGCTCATTTGTTCAAAAAAGGCAAAGACTACATAATCCAAGATGATACATTAAAAATAATAGATGAGCTTACAGGTAGGATATTAGAAGGACGAAGGTTTGGTGATGGACTTCATCAAGCTCTTGAAGCAAAAGAAAATATATCTATTCAGATTGAAAATCAAACACTTGCTTCCACTACTTACCAGAATTATTTTAAAATGTATCAAAAATTAACTGGATGCACTGGAACAGCAAAGACAGAGTCTGAAGAGTTTTTTGAAATTTATAATTTAAATGTTGTGAGCATACCAACAAATAAAACAATGATTAGAAAAGATTGGAATGATCAAATTTTTAGAACAGAAGAAGAAAAAAATTATGCAATAGTTGAAAAAATTAAAGAATTAAACAAAAAGGGTCAGCCAATACTAATCTTTACATCAAGTATAAATAAATCAGAGACCTACTCTCAATTGCTTAAAGAGGAAAAAATTATTCACACAGTATTAAATGCTAAAAATCATGAAAAAGAAGCTGAAATTATTGCAAATGCTGGTAAGGAAAAATCGGTGATCATAACTACTAGTATCTCAGGAAGAGGAGTGGATATTCAACTAGGAGGAAAAAAAGATGATAATACCGATGCAGAGACAATAAAAACCAAGATAAAATCTTTAGGTGGCCTATTTGTTTTAGGAACCGAAAGAATGGAGTCCCGTAGAGTTGATAATCAAGCAAGAGGAAGATCAGGAAGACAAGGTGATGAAGGAAGTTCTATTTTTTATGTAAGTTTAGAAGATGATTTAATGAGAATTTTTGGTTCAGAATCCATGAACAAAATGTTAGAGAAACTTGGCCTTAAAGACGGTGAAAGTATAGACCATCCATGGATTAATAAGGCCTTAGAAAGAGCACAACAAAAAGTTGAGGCAAGAAATTTTGATATAAGAAAATCACTTCTGAAATTTGACAATGTTTTAAATGATCAAAGACAGGTAATTTTTGGACAAAGATCTGAGATTATAAAAAATAAAAATATATATGATTATTCAGATAAATTTTTAGATGAAATAATAAAAGATTTATCAGATGATAAGCAAAAACTGTTGTCCAGTAGTAAAGAAAATAATTTTGAAACTAAAATAAAGTCTACTTTCGGTAAAAGCTTTGATGAAAAAGAACAAAAAGATCTAGTTAAAAGTGATAATTCTAAATTTTCTAATATAATTAATAAAAAATTTAAGGAAAGAAGAGAAGAAAGAATTAAATTATTAGGAGAAAATAACGCTGAAGAAATCGAAAAAAGAATTTTCTTACAAGTCATAGATAATAATTGGAAATCACACATTCAATATCTTGAACAATTACGACAAGTAATAGGTCTTAGATCTTATGGTCAACGTGATCCGTTAGTAGAATATAAAAAAGAAGCATTTGATTTATTTACTAACCTTCTAGAAAAATTAAAATTAGATTTAATTACTATCTTAATAAATTTAACTGTAATTGAAAAAAGCCAAGCAGAAAAAACTAATGGGAATTATGATAATAATATTCCAAAAAAAATTAGAAGAAATGAAAAGTGCTATTGTGGGTCAGGAAAAAAATTTAAATTTTGCCATGGAGCTTTATAATAAAAAAATTACAAGTAAAAAAATCAAAACTAAAATTATTGGAAGTCTATATTTTTTTAACAAGCTTGAGTAATCATAATATAAATTATTTTTCATTACCAAATTATTAGAATTTTTTATTTTTCCTTGAAAACCTTTTTGTCTACCGATGTTAAGGAATTTATTTTTTCTATCTTGAAAAATTTGCTCTCTGTCCATTTTAAGTAAATCATAAAGATTTTTTTCCAGAGATAATTTAACATTTTTAACCATTTCTTCCCTATTTCTATGGGCACCTCCAACTGGTTCACTTATAACTTCGTCTACAACACCTAAATTCAATAAATCATCTGCCGATAGTTTCATTGCTTCAGCTGCCTGCAGCGTCTTACTTGGGTCTCTCCAAAGAATGGTTGCACACCCTTCTGGAGAAATAACTGAATAAATTGCATTCTCAAGCATTAAAACTCTATTGGAAGATGCTAGCGCAATAGCTCCACCAGACCCTCCTTCGCCAATTATAATTGACACGGTTGGAACTTTAATTTCCATACTACATTGTATGCTTCTTGCAATTGCCTCTGCTTGACCCCTCTCCTCAGCTCCAGCTCCAGGATATGCGCCTGGAGTATCAATGAATATGATAATAGGTATATTAAATTTATCAGCTAATTTCATAAGCCTAATTGATTTTCTATATCCCTCTGGCCTCATCATTCCGAAATTTTTTTCTATTCTTGAGTTCAAATCTTCACCTTTTTCCTGTCCAATAATTAATACTGAAGTATTGTTAAATCTCGCAAAGCCTGTAGTGACGGACTTATCCTCAGAATAAAATCTGTCTCCTTCCAATGGTACAAAATCTTCAAAAAGTTCTTTGATAAAAAAATTTGATTTAGGTCTATTTTCATGTCTCGCTACCTGTGTTTTTTCCCAAGGATTCAGATTTTGATAGATTTCTTTGAGCTTCTGATCAATTTCAATTTGTGTATTTGAAATTTTTTCAGTCTCTATTTTCGATAAACCCTGATTTTGAAATGGATCCTTAAGATTTTGAAGATTCTCTTCAAGTTTTTTTATATTTTTTTCAAAATCTAAATAATTTTTCATAATATTTATATTGTAATATTTTAAAATAAAGGCAATAAAATGTTATAATTTTTTTAATATATGAAAGAAGAATACGTAAAAATTAAAAATTTAACAATATCAGAAAAACTATTTGATTTCGTAAATACTGAGGTACTTCCATCAACTGATGTTGGTATTAATGAATTCTGGGATGGATTCGACTCTTCGGCTCATATTTTAGCTCCAAAAAATAAACTACTTTTAGAAAAGAGAGAAAAATTACAACAAAAAATTGATGATTGGCATAAACAAAATAAATCAAAAACTTTCAATTCAACAGAATATGAAAAATTTCTTTATGAAATAGATTATCTAAAAAATGAGGGAAATGATTTTACAATTAGTACAAAAAATGTTGATAAAGAAATTTCTAGCATATGTGCTCCACAGCTTGTCTGTCCCATATCAAATGCTAGGTTCATATTAAATGCTGCAAACGCAAGATGGGTAAGTTTATACGATAGCTTATATGGGAGTAACATAATAGAGTCTGAAGAGTCTGGAAGTGAAAGATATGATCCAGAGAGAGGTCTAGAGGTAATAAAATATACTAAAAAATTTCTAGATAAATATTTTTCTATAGAGCCTGATAGCTGGAAAAATGTTAATAAGATTGAAATTAATGGAAAAGATTTAAATTTATTTACATATAAAAATAAATCTAAACTTAAAAATAAAGAAAAATTTGTAGGTTACAGAGGAAACCCCGAAAACCCAGGAGCCATAATTTTAAAAAATAATAATCTACACATTGAAATCATAATTAATCCTAACGCATTCAGTGCAAAAAGTGACTCGGCTGGAATAAGTGACATCATAGTTGAGTCTGCAGTTACAACAATTTGTGATCATGAAGATTCAGTTGCTGCAGTTGATGCTGAAGATAAAGTGTTGGGATATAGAAATTGGTTAGGTCTTATGAAAGGTAGTTTACAGACTAGCTTTGTTAAATCAGGTAAAATTTATGTAAGAAAGCTAAATCCAGACCGTAAATATACATCACCAAATGGAGAAGAATTTAGGCTAAATGGAAGATCATTGTTATTGTGCAGAAATGTAGGTCATCTAATGACTAATTCTGCAATACTTTTAAAAGATGGGTCTGAAATACCTGAAGGAATAATGGACTCGTTTATCACAGTTGCGTGTGCACTTCATGATTTAAAGAAAAGAAGAAATTCAAAAAATGGATCTGTTTATATTGTAAAACCTAAAATGCATGGCCCAGATGAATGTAGTTTCGCAAATGAGATTTTTGACCACGTTGAGAATTTGCTTAAATTAGAAAAAAATACAATTAAAATTGGATTAATGGACGAAGAAAGACGTACCTCTGTAAATTTAAAAGAATGTGTTAGAGTTTTGAAAGATAGAATAGTATTTCAAAATACTGGCTTTCTTGACAGAACAGGTGATGAAATACACACAAGTAATAATGCTGGTCCAATGATCAAAAAAGGGGAAATGAAAAAAACAAAATGGATACAGGCATATGAAAATAATAATGTAGAAGTTGGTTTAAAATGTGGTTTTTCAGGAGTTGCTCAAATAGGAAAAGGTATGTTTGCTATGCCAGATTTGATGGCTGAAATGATGAAGGAAAAGATTTCTCATCCATTATCGGGTGCAAATTGTGCTTGGGTACCAAGTCCTACTGCAGCCGCACTTCATTCTTTACACTATCACGAAGTTGATGTTTTTGAAGTTCACAAAAAAATTATTGAAAAAAATAATTTGTCTAACAGGAAAGATTTATTAACTATTCCAATTGCTGATAGACCTAATTGGTCAATTGATGAAATTAATGTAGAAATTTCTAATTCAGCACAGAGTATCTTGGGTTATGTTGTAAGATGGATTGATCAATCAGTTGGATGTTCAAAAGTTCCTGATATAAATGATATAGAGCTCATGGAGGATCGAGCAACATTAAGAATATCGTCACAACATATTGGTAATTGGATAAAACATGGAATTTGCAGTAAGAAAAGAGTTTTGGAAATTTTAAAAAAAATGGCCAAGGTAGTTGATAGGCAAAATAAAAGTGATCCTAATTATACAAGTATGTCTCCTAATTATGATAAGTCTATTGCTTTTAAAGCTGCGTGTGACTTAATTTTTCATGCTGAAACGAGTCCAAATGGATACACTGAACCAATATTGCACTTAAATAGATTAATTAAAAAAGCCTAATATTTAATCTACATTTCATTTCTATTTTTGAAAGCTGAAAATAATGTTCCGTCGTCAAGATTTTCTATTTCACCACCAACTGGAAGTCCTTGAGCTAATTTAGAGATTTTGATATTAAAATCCTTCAAACTATCCTTAATATAAAAAGCAGTTGTTTGCCCCTCAATTGTTGCACTTGTTGCAATAATTATTTCTTCAATTGAATCGTTTTTAATTCTATTAATTAAAGAGGAAATTAATAAATCCTCACTTCTATTTTCTGCTGAAGATGTAAGGGTGCCACCTAAAATGTGAAAATATCCTTTATAGATATTTGAATTTTCTATACTCCATTGATCGGCTATATTTTCAACAACACAGATTTTATCATATTTTTTTTCAACAATTTTACAGCTAGTATAAGAACATTCGATTGAATTGGGTTTTAATGTACCACAAATTTTACATCTAGAAATATTTTTATAAACATCTGTTAAAGCTTTTGCCATAGGTCGCATTAACTCTTCACGATTATTTATAAGTCGTAGAATAATTCTCTTAGCACTTTTTGGACCTAAACCAGGAAGTTTTGATATTAATTTTATTAAATTATCTAATTCAGTAATGTTATCCATGCTTTACAATGGCCACTTTATACTTGATAAATCAAATCCACCGGCTGCTTTTGTTATTTCTTCCTTCGTTTTTGATTTTAATTGTACTTTTGCATTATTGTAAGCAGCTACAATTAAATCTTCTATGATCGTTTTTTCCTCTTTAAGTGTTTCATCAGAAATCTCTAATCGTATCATTTCCCATTCACCATTTATTGTAACTTTTATAGAATTAGAGCCAGAAACCCCTGTTGCAGTAATGTTTTTAATTTTTTCCTGACTTTCTCTCATTTTGCTTTCCATTTCTTTTGCTTTATTTATTATTTTAGAAAAATCAGTCATTTTCTTTATCTATATTTATTTTTGATAATAAATCTGCATCTGAAAAACTTTCAAGAAATTTTTTATAAATTTTAGAATCTTTTGCCTCCTCTAAAATTTTATTTCTTTTAAAAAATTTTTTTTTTGTAATAGGCATATCACCTTGAAGTTTGGAAAATGATATAATCCATCTTTGATTAGTCCATTCATAAAGCTTTGAGGATATATCTTTTACAAAATTTTTATCTAGATTTTCATTAAACGAAATTTCAATTCTAGGAATTTCAAAACTGACTAGACTCACATTATTTTCTAATTCATATTTCAACTTTAATTCTTTTTTTTCAATACATGTATTTACTAAATTATCGAATGTATCAATTTTTATTAAGTTTTCATTAATCTTTTTTTCTTGGGCAACATTTTTAATTTGTCCTACTGTTGTATTTATATTTTCAATAGTCTTTGTCTCAGGTGATGTTTTTTTTGTAACTGCATTAATTTTATTGTCTGTTTCAATCATAGTTTCCTTTTCATTACTGATTAACAGATCATCTGAGTCAACTTTTTTTCTTACGTAAAGAAGTCTTATTAAAAACATTTCTAGGGATATATTAGGATCAGATACAATCTCTATTTCGCTCAAGGTTTTAATTGTAAATTGCCAAAATAATAACAATGTTGAGTTTTCTAAACTCTCAGCAATCTTAACAATTTTATCATGATCATCATCATTTAAATTAAAATTATTTCCATTTTTATCTATGAAAGAAATATTCTTTAAATAATAAAGTATTTCTAAAAAGTCGTTAAGGAAAATCTTGGGATCTACACCTTGATTATAAATAGATCTATAGATATCAATTACTTTATTTTCGTTTCCAGAAAATAGATATTCAAATAACTCTATTAATTTAGTTTTATCAAAATACCCAAATATTTTTTGTGCTTCTTTAATATCTAATTTATTATTATCATCTGAAGATATTAATGCTCTATCTAACAATGATAACGCATCTCTCACTGACCCTTCTGAAATTCTTACAATAAGTTTTATTACATCATCAGATATATTGCCATTTTCTTTTTTAGAAACACTTTTAATAAAATTAAATAATTCATCCGACTTAACTCTGGAAAGATCAAATCTAGTACATCTTGATAAAACTGTTACTGGAATTTTTTTTACCTCAGTAGTAGCAAATATAAACTTAAGATATTCCGGTGGTTCTTCCAAAGTTTTTAATAAAGCATTAAATGCTTGTTTACTTAACATGTGAACTTCATCGATAATAAAGATTTTGTATTTCGATGAAGTGGGACCGTATCTTGAAAACTCGATTAACTCTCTTACATCATCAATTCCAGTTTTGCTTGCAGCATCAATTTCTAAAACATCAATGTGATTCGAATTAGTTATAGCATCACAATTTTCACATTTTAATTTACATTGATTTTCTATTCCCGCGGTGCAATTAAGAGATTTAGCTAATATTCTGGCTATTGTTGTTTTACCCACTCCCCTAATTCCTGTAAACAAATAAGCGTTTGAAACTTTGCTTTGCTTAATTGCCTTAGATATAGTTTCTGCGACAACTTCCTGTCCAATTAGATCCTCAAAATTTTGAGGTCTATATTTGAGTGCTAATACTTGTTTTTCTTTGTTCATTTTTTTTTAAGGAGACCAACCAACCTGAAAAATAATCATTACCCTTGCTATCTTTCGATTCTAGGGGAGTTCATGTTACTACCACCTGACTGGCCTCCATATATATTTTAAACTGAAATAGTTTTAATTCTACAAGAAAAATGTAAATTATTTAATTTTTCTAAAATTACTTGCTTCGTAAACACCTAGAATATCTAAACTGACTGTATGAAATCCCAATTCTTCAAGAGATTTTTGAACTTTTGGATCCTCTATATGTCCATAAATATCGCAGATAAACAAATATTGCTCGAATGAATTTTTATCAGAAAAACTTTCTAATTTGCTTAAATTTACATTATTAGTTGCAAAGCCACCTAAGCATTTATAAAGAGCCGCTGGCTTGTTTTTAACTTTAAAAATACAACTAGTGATATATTTTTTCTTATTATAGGTTGGTTGAGATTTTTTTTTACCCATAATCAGAAATCTAGTTACGTTTCCAGTTTCATCTTCTATATTTTTCTTTAAAATTTTAAGATTATATATTTTAGCTGCTAAAGATGATGCTATTGCCGCTTCACTGCTACTTTTATTTTCGCTTAAATATTTCGCACTACCAGCAGTGTCTGCGGCAATAATCGTAGAAAACTTGTGTTTACTAATAATTTTTTGACACTGAGAAATAGCTTGTGAATGTGAACGCACACTCTTTATTTTGCTTAAAACTGTATTCTTATTTGCAATAAGATTGTGGGAAACTTGTTGGAAGTGTTCAGCAGAAATTTGTAATTTATATTTATTCATTAAATATTGTGTATCAGCGACTCTTCCTGCTATCGAATTTTCAACGGGAATGATGCAATTATACTCGCTGTTCTCAACACATAATTTGAAACAATCTTCAAAAGTATTACAAGGCATTACTTCAATTTCTGGAAAAACCTCTTGAGCTGCTAAATGAGAGTAAGCGCCTGGAAAGCCTTGATATAAAATTTTCATATTTTATTATATTCCATTATTTTTTTCATATCTAGATAATCTTCTTCGGTATCTACGCCTTTAAAATTTGACCCAGCTAAAGCTACATTTATATTAATTTCATTATCTAAAGCTCTCAATTGCTCTAGATTATTTTTCTTTTCATTAATGCTTTGAGGCAACATTACAAATTGTTTTAATGTCGAAACTTTAAATTGATATATGCCTATATGATGATAAAAATTAATTTGATTTGCAATATCTATCTTCCTAACAAAATTATTTGCTTTAATTAAATTATTTTTAGTTAATTCTTTTTCAGTTGTTACCTTAACAATATTCTGATTTTCAATATCCTCCTTTTTTTTTAGTTTACTTGCCATTGTTCCAAGTTCACAATTACTTTTAACTACTAAATGATTTAAATTTATTATATCTTCAGGATTAACTAATGGCTCATCACCTTGTAAATTAATAATATATTCTGTTTCATTTAACTTAAGTTTTGTTAATGCTTCATATATTCTATCTGTTCCTGTTTTGTGATGTGAGCCTGTCATGAGTACCTCGTTTCCACTTTCTTTAACCACATCAAAAATCTCTTTATCTTCAGTTGCAACTATTACTCTCCCTATTTTTGTTGAGAGAGCTTTGTTTACAACATGTAAAATCATTGGAATGCCATTTATTTCTAGCAATGGTTTTCTAGGAAGTCTTGTGGCAGACAATCTGGAAGGTATTAGAATTAGTGTTTTGGACATTTTTTTCTTATTATATCGTGCGTCCAACAGACGCAAATTATTTAACTAAACTTATATTTTTTTACAATTATCATGTTATATCTTGAAAATAAAACAAAATGGATTCGTTCGAATTTAATAAAATAGTTGCAGCAATTATCCTTACTGTAGTGGTAGTATTTGGTCTTGATAGAATTTCAGACTTGCTTTTCAAAGTAGATCAGCCGACTGTAGCAGGTTATAAGGTAGATTTAGATACTACTATGACGGCTAGTGTGACAGATGGAGGTTCTCAACTAGATCTTCAAGCCTTTTTTGCATCAGCAAGTGTTGAGCAAGGAAAATCAGTTTTTAAAAAATGTGCAGCCTGCCATAGTATTAAAAAGGGTGGAAAAAATAATATTGGTCCAGCTTTGTACTCAGTGGTTGGTAGAGATGTAGCAGGAGTTACAGGCTATAAATATTCCAAATCATTAGTTGCATATGGAAAACAGTGGAGTGTTGAAGAGTTAAATGGCTTTCTTTTAAAACCAGCTAAATGGATAAAAGGAAATAAGATGGGATTTGCTGGATTGAAAAAAGAGGAAGATAGAGCGTCAGTAATTCTTTATCTAAATGCGAATGGAGATGAACCCATTACTTTACCTTAATTTTTTAAAACAATAGAGTAGTATTGATTTTTGAACATGAAATCTGTTCTCAGCTTGTTTCCAAACTACTGAGTTAGTTCCATCAATAATTTCACTAGACACTTCTTCACCTCTATTCGCTGGAAGACAATGAAGAAAAATAAAATTTTTTTTTGCACTTTTTGTAAGATCTCTGTTTACTTGAAATCCTTTGAAACTTTTTTTTTTCTTTTTTTGATCAACTTTATCATTTAGACTTACAAATTTATCAGTCATAATCACATCGGCGTTTACAATTGCTTTTTTTGGATCAGCAAAAATACTAATTAATTTTCTATTATGATTAATTAATTGAATAAATTTTTTACTTGGATGGTAATTTTTAGGAGATGCAATACTTAATTTAAAAGAAAATTTGATAGAAGCTTCAATTAGGCTATTCAAAACATTATTAGCATCTCCGATCCAACAAATTTTTAAATTTGAAATTTTTTTCTTTTTAATTTCTTCTATCGTAAAAATATCTGACAAAACTTGAGCAGGATGCGACTCTGGGCTTAAACCATTGATTAATGGTATTTCCAAATTATTTTTAAATTCTAAAAGTTTCTTTTCTGAATCTGTTCTCAACATAAATATATCACCATGAATTGAAATAATTTTAGCTGTATCTTTGATAGTTTCACCTCCTTGGCCTAAATGTAGCTCATCTTTTCTTAGATTGTGCACTCCACCTCCTAACTGTCTCATTGCAAGATAAAAACTCAATCTTGTTCTAAGACTAGATTTTTCGAACATTTGAATGAGAAGTTTGCCTTTAAGCGGTTTATCTCTATCTAAATCTAAAGAATTAAAATTGTTTCTTTTTTTTTTTCTTTTTTTAGAGTCATTTAAGATTTTTCTTAAATCATTATATGGAATATCTTTTAAATTGACAAAATGTTTCATTTTTTTATTTTATATACTTACAAACTTTTCTGATTATTTTTAAAGCAATATCTATCTCTTTTTTACTTACATTTAATGGTGGTAAAATTCTTACTACATTTTCACTAGCTCTTATTGTTAGCATTTTATTTTCAAGGAGTTTGTCTATAAATTTTGATTGATCTTTGAAAAGCTGTAATCCTAATAACAAACCTATGCCTCTTACTTCTTTGATGACGCTAGGATAATCCTTTTGAATTTTTTTGAGTCCATTAATAAATAAAAGAGAATTTTTTTTCACATTATTTAAAAAACCTTTTTTAAAAATTTGGTCTAATACTGCATTACCGATACTCATTGCAAGAGGATTTCCTCCAAATGTAGAACCATGAGATCCTGGAACCATACATTTAGAGACTTTTTTACTCATTAATACCGCTCCAATTGGAAAGCCCCCACCTATTCCTTTAGCGATAGGAACAATATCTGGTCTAACCTTTGCATATTCAAAAGCAAAAAATTTTCCACTTCTGCCGATTCCACATTGAACTTCATCAAGTATCAACAGAATTTTTTTCTTATCACATATTTTTCTTAAACCTTTCAAACACCATTTAGGTATGACTTTAATTCCTCCCTCACCAAGTATTGGTTCAACTAAAATTGCCGCTGTATTTTTAGTTATTTTTTTTTCAAGCGATTTATGATCACCAAATTCAAAATGATCAAATCCTGAAACTTTAGGACCAAAACCCTCGGTCATTTTTTTTGAACCACTTGCAAATATAGTAGCCAGTGTTCTTCCATGAAATGAATTTTTTATGCATAAAATTCTGTTTTTTTTTGGTTTACCAATAGAATGAAAATATTTTCTAGCAACTTTAATTGCAGCTTCAGTTGCTTCTGCTCCACTATTTTGAAAAATCACAGAGTCTGCAAATGTTTTTGTTACAAGTCTTTTTGCAAGTTTTTCACCTTCAGGTATTGTAAAAGCATTCGATATATGCCACAATTTTTTAGATTGTTTATTTAGTTCTTTTATTAAATATAAATTTGAATGACCAAGAGAATTTACAGCTATACCTTGAACAAAATCCAAATATTTTTTACCATTTGTAGAATATAGATAACTGCCTTTGCCTCTTTGAAATGATATTTTTCTTCTATTGTAATTATTTGCTAAATAACTCATTTTAAAACTTAATTTTATATCCTTTTTTATATAAGTAAAAACAGACTATCCATAATAAAATACTTAGGAACAATAAATAAATAAAACCAAATAAAATTGGACCGTCTGAATTTCCTATTACTGCATATCTAAAACCATCAATGATGTGAAAAAATGGATTAAATAAACTTATTTTTTGTAAAATTACTGGTAATTTTTCTATTGAATAAAAAGTTCCAGATAAAAAGGAAAGTGGAACAATAAAAAAATTTGTAATTGTTGCCATATGATCAAATTTCTCACAATGGAGACCAGCTATAAACCCAGCAGATCCTAATAAAAATGAACCCATAAAAAGATACAAAAATAAAATACCAAAACTATAAACTCTCAAATCTATTGCAAAATAAAACACTAAAATTGATATTGCTGATATAATTATACCTCTAGTTACTGAGGCTAAAATAATTGCTAGAGTTACTTCTGCAGAATTTAATGGACTGGATATTATATCTGAAATTGTTCCCATCATTTTTCCCATTATCAAAGATGATGAAGAATGAGCAAATGATTGTTGTATTACTTGCATCACAATTAATCCAGGAGCCAAAAATTGTATGTAAGAAACTCCCAGAACATTTGCTCTTTCTTCGCCAATAGCTAAAGATATTACTAGAAGGAACAAAACAGAGGTAACAATTGGCCCAAAGAGGGTTTGCCCAAATACTATTAAGAATCTTAGTGTTTCTTTTTTATAAAGATTAAATGCACCTATCCAATTGATTGTATTAAATCTTCTTACACCTATTTCATATCTTTTTTTGTTTATTTCAACCATAAGTAAATACTCTTTAACTTTTTTTTAACAAAATGTGAAAAAAAGTGAAAAATAACTTGTAATAATCTATTACATATGTTGACTACATATAGTATAAAAATTATATAAAGCACTATATAAAGTAATTGTATGAGTTGGACTGAAGAAAAAATTTCAAAATTAAAAGAATTGTGGGGAAAGGGAAAAACTGCAAGCCAAATAGCTGAAATAATAGGTGGAATTACAAGAAATGCCGTAATTGGCAAAGCACATAGATTAAATTTATCAGCCAAAATTAGAAACAAGAGTAGCACTCAGAAGAATTCGAACAACTTATCAGCAACAGCCCCATCAGAAACTAGTCCAATTGGAAGAAAAAGCAGAAGATCAAAATTTAAATCACTACTACTATCTAAAGATTATGAACCAGCAAAAAATCTGACTTTGGAGGAGTTAACTGATGAAACTTGTAAATATATGGATCATGATAAAAACCCTAATGAAAACGATGCAAGATTTTGTGGTCGTAAATCCGTAGAAAAATTTAGTTATTGCCCATTGCATTTAATGATTGTATTTCAACCCAAAGGTAAAAAAGATGATGCAACTGAAAAAGATGAAGAAATTCCTCAATATATAGAAAAAAAAGTAAAATCTGCCTAAACTATTTAAATAATTTTTTTTTTGCTATTTCAAATTCTTTTTCAGTTATTATTTTCTTTTTTCTTAAATCACTAAGTTTTTCAATTTCATCAACGATATTAGAATTTTTATTACTTTTCGTTTTTTCTCCTTTAAGTTTTGATTTAGCCTCTATACCTCTACTCAAACCTTTTGCTCCAATATAAATTATAAATATTAAGATTAGAGCTATAATAAAAAAAATTAGGTAATTTAACATAATTAACTATCTATTATCCTCTATTTTATATTCCTCCTTAGAATATTGACCCTCTTTTCTCCACATAAAACAATATTTACTAACTTCATTTTCAAATTTTAATTCACTAGGTATACCAAGATCAAAATTAGTCTTAAAATTTCCACTAGCTACATTATCATATTTTAATAATTTAAGTTGATCAATTGTTATCAAAGGTTTTGGTAATTTTTGGAAAAATGAAGCAGAAAATTTTGCTAACAGTATTGGTAAGGGAATTAGAACCCTATTTTTCTTAATTAGCTTCAGTAATATTTGAATAATTTTTTTAAAAGAAATTTTTTCAGGACCAATACAATCAATAGTAAGGTTTTTAATTTCTTTATTGATTATTTCAAAAATAATTTTTGTAAGGTCTGAGCAATGTATAGGTGTAAAAACAGTTTTGCCATTATAGTACAATGGAAAAAAAGGAAGTAGACTTAGAAGTGACATAAAATTGGTTGTAAAAGAATCTTCTCTTGAATACACGATTGATGGTCGTAAAATGGTGTAATTTTCAAAATTATTCTTTATATTTTTTTCGCCTTTAAGCTTGCTTATGGCATACTTAGAGTCTATTGCTTTATCTATACCCAAAGCTGAAAGGTGTATAAAATGTTTAATATTATTTATCTTACAAGTTTTTGCTAACATTAAAGGAAAGTTTTCATGAATATTTTGAAAGGTATTTATTTTTCCTTTTTCGAATAAAATACCAACTAAATTTATACAAATATCTGCATCTTTTATAATTTCTTGAATTTTTTTTTCATCAAAAATACTTGTTTCTACAATTTCAAGATACCCTGAATTTGACTGAGTTTTTAAGACATATCCCTTTTGATGTATATTTCTTGTAATTGCTACTACTCTATAATTAGATTTTGTTAGTTTACGTATCAAACTCTTCCCAATTTGCCCTGAGGCACCAAAAATTACAATTTTTGACTTCATATATTAGATTGTTGCTTATATATATTCTTTATATTATGGATATTGATATTAAACTTCATAAGTATGATCTACCAGAAGATTTAAATTTAGGCAAATCGATTGCAATCGATGGGGAGTTTGGAGGTTTAAACCCCTTTAAAGACAAGCTATGTTTGATCCAAATATCAACTGGAAATAATGATGCTCATATTATTCAGCTTAATAGAAAAAATTATAACGCTCCAAAATTAAAAAAGATTCTTGCAGATAAAAATGTGCAAAAAATTGGTCATTATTTAAGAGCAGATCTAAATTTTATAAAACATTATCTTAAAGTTGATGTAGAAAATATTGAAGATACAAAAATACAATCAAAATTAGCAAGGGGCTATAGTGACAAACATGGCCTTAAGGATTTAATTAAAGAATTTATTGGAAAAGATATAAGTAAACAGTATCAAAGTTCAGACTTTGGAGGAGATCTTAGTCAAAAGCAATTACAATACTGTGCAAATGACGTGATTTATCTCCATATAATACATAAATCTTTAAACGACATATTGGTAAGAGAAAATCGTATAGAATTATACAATGATGTTTTAAAATTTCTTAAAACAAGAGTAGATTTAGATTTAGCATTATTTAAAGATGATATTTGGGCACACTGATGAATATAAATAAATTTAAATTTATTGGAAAAAATGTAATTGAAACAGAAATCAAGTCGCTAAAAAAGTTAAAAAAAAGTATACAGAGCTCTTTTAATAAAGCAGTTCAAGAAATATTAAATTGTAAAAATGGTAAAGTTATAATATCTGGTGTTGGCAAATCTGGAATAATAGCAAAAAAAATAGCATCGACATTGTCCTCAGTTGGTACTCCTGCATTTTATGTAGACGCAAGTTCTTGTTCACATGGTGACTTGGGACAAATTAGTTCTAACGATTTATTAATATTAATAAGTTATAGTGGTGAAACTGAAGAATTAAAAAACATAATTCAATTTGCAAATAGAAATAAAAAAATAAAACTCATAGGAATTGTCTCAAAAAAAAACTCATTGCTGTATAAAAACTCTGATATTAAAGTACTATTGCCTGAGGTAACAGAAGCTGGTCCTGGAAATATCGTTCCAACATCATCCACTATTACACAATTAGCTCTAGGAGATGCTCTAGCGATTACCACTATGAGGATAAAAAAATTTGGAAACATTGAATTTAAAAAATTCCATCCTTCCGGAACTCTTGGTTCTAAACTCAAAACTGTGGGAGACCTGATGTTAACTGGAAAAAAGATACCATTTATAAGTGAAAATACTAGAATGAGAGAAGCGTTAAAAATTATTACAAACAAAAAATTGGGAGTACTAATTGCAATTAATGATAAAAAAAAAACATCTGGCATTATCACTGATGGACAAATAAGAAGGGCATTGCAAAAAAATAAGGATTTTAAGGATTTATTTGTGAAAAATGTTATGACCTCAAAACCAATAACAGTTGAAAAAGATATATTGGCAGCGAAAGCATTGGAAATTATGAATACAAAAAAAATAACATCCCTATGTGTTAGAAAATCAAAAAAAGATACAAAAACAATAGGAATTATTCATATTCACAACATTTTAGAGGCAAACGTCTCTTAATGAAAAAAAAGCTAATAATGGAAATTTTTTTATTTTTATTAATATTAACTATCTCAATTCTAATATTCAATTTTTACTTTAATAAAGATGAAAAAGTTACTGGAATAGATAAAACAAAAATAAAAGAGAGCGATGATAAGCCAATGATAGATGAAGGAACCTCAAGTGTTATTAAAAATATTAATTATTCCTTTGTAGATGATAATGATAATAATTATAAAATTTTTGCAGAATTTGGAAAGATTTTAGTAGATCAACCTAATGTGATAAAAATGACAAATGTGACTGCATTTGCATATTTAAAAAATAATGCACCAGTAAAAATTGTATCAAAATTTGCTGATTATAATAAAACAAATCATGAAACTAGCTTTTATGAAAATGTAAATTTAAAGTACTTAAATCATGATGCTAAATCGGAAAATTTAGATTTGTTATTTATTAAAAATATAATTTTAATGTATAATAATTTAATTTATATAAATGAAGATATGAAGCTTTTGGCAGATAAATTTTTATTTAACTTAGAAACTAAAGATGCAAAATTTTTTATGAATGATACTTCAAAAAAAGTAAAGGTAATAAAATATTAAGATGGCTTTAATAAAAAAATTCAGAATAAGATCATTTAAAAAACAAAATCCAGTAGTATCTCTTAAAAATATATCTCTTTATTATGGAAAAAGGCAAATTCTTGATGATATCAGCTTTGATATCAACAAAGGCGAAATACTTGGCATGCTTGGCTCGAACGGGGTTGGCAAGTCATCAATTTTTAATTTAATTACTGGTTTAGTTCAACCAAATTATGGATCAATACATTTTGATAATATAAAAGTAAATGAATATCCAATTTATCTAAGGACAAAAAAATTTAAAATCGGAATGATACCTCAAAATGGAGGGTATTTTCATGATCTGACATTAATTGAAAATCTAAAAGCAATTGGCGAAATTCAAATAGAGAATCAGCATGATATGAACTCAAAAATAAACCAATTAATATCAAGGTTTGAATTAGATGCAGTAAGAAATATTAAAGCTAAATTTTTAAGTGGTGGACAAAAAAGAAAATTGGTCATAGCTCTTGCTCTTTTAGGAGATCCTAAAGTTTTGTTACTAGATGAACCATTTGCTGCTTTAGATGTGATGACAATAAAAATGCTACAAGAAGTTATTGTAAACTTGCAAGCTGAAAACAATATTGGAATATGTATTTGTGATCATCAAGCTAGAGATTTATTGAATTGTGTTGATGTAGCTATAGTTTTATCAAATTGCAAAATAATCGCTAAAGGTACACCAAATGAACTTATAAATAATTCAAATGCTCGTGCAGCTTATTTTGGTGACTCGTTTAAATTTAATTAAAACGCATTGTGAAACCAATATTAATAGAAAATAAAATAAATAATTTTTCAAAAAGAATTAATGTTGATGCAGATAAAAGTATATCAATAAGATGGGCTTTATTTGCATCACAAGCAATTGGGAAATCTACAGCATATAATTTGCTTATGTCAGAGGATGTTCTTAGCGCTATTAAATGCCTAAAAAAGTTAGGTATCAAAGTAAACCTAACCAAAAAAAAATGTGAAATTTATGGAAATGGAATAAATGGATTTAATTTTAAAAAAAATATTGTCTTAAACGCAGGTAACTCAGGGACACTAGGCAGATTGATTTTACCATTACTTATTAAGTCACCAGAGAAAGTTAAATTGGTAGGAGATAAAAGTTTATCAAAAAGAGATTTTACCAGAATTATTAATCCACTTCAAAAATTTGGAGCAGAATTTTTTCCAAATAAAAAAAAAAAAATTCCACTGTATATTAAAGGATCAAATTTCATTAGACCTATCAATTACATTGAAAATAGAGGATCAGCTCAATGTAAAAGTGCTGTGATGTTAGCTTCTCTAAATGCGCCAGGTATTACAAAAATTAAGGCAAAAAAATCAAGAAACCATACCGAAAATTTTTTTAAAAATTTAAATATTCCAATCAAGATAAAAAAGAATAAAAATTACGATTTAATTGAAGTTCATGGTGAAAAAAATTTCTCTGCTTTCAAATATAAAATTCCTGGGGATATTAGCTCAAGTGCCTTTTTTATTGTGCTTACAATTTTATCTAAAAACTCAAAATTGATTATTAGGAACGTAAATATTAATCCCTCAAGAGATGGTATAATTAGAATATTAAAAAAAATGGGAGCTAAAATTCACTATGAAAATATAAAAATTTATAAAGGAGAAAAAATTGCTAACATACATGTCAGAAGTTCTAAATATATTAAGTCAATTAAATGTCCCACAAAATTAAACAGTAGTGCTATAGATGAGTTTTTAATTATTTTTTTAGTTGCAGCTAAAGCTAGTGGAGTCTCATATTTTAATAATCTCGAAGAATTAAATCAAAAAGAGTCTAAAAGACTCAATTTAGGATCTAAAATTTTAAACTTAATGGGTGTAAAAACAAAACTAACAGACAACTCTATTAAAATTTATGGAAATCCCTATCTTCAAGTAAAAAAAAAATGTGTTATCAAAAATTATTTGGGCGATCATAGGATTATGGCTATGTCTACCATAGCTGCACTTTCAATTGGTGGAAAATGGGAAATTCACAACCCAGACTCCATAAATACATCTTTTCCATCATTTTTTAAAATATTAAAAAAAAATTTTGGAGCAAGAATAATTTGAAAAATAAAAAAATAATAACTGTTGCAATTGATTCACCTGCTGCTGCAGGCGCAGGCACACAAGCAAAACTAATTGCAAAAAATTATAATTTATTTCATCTGGATACTGGTAAGATTTATAGATACATAGGCTATCTAAGATTAAAACAGAAAGAAAAATTTACTTATAAATTTATCCAAAATAAAATTAATTTACTAAAACTTAAAAATCTTAAAGATAAAAACTTACTTACAGACGAAACGGCTATATCAGCATCAATTATTGCAAAAGACTTAAAAATAAGGAAAATAGTACACAAATTTCAACAAAAGTGTGCGTACCATCCTCCAAAAATTTACAGAGGATCAGTACTAGATGGAAGAGATATTATTACGATACAAGTTAAAGATGCTATGTTTAAGTTTTTTATAACAGCTAATGTAAAAATAAGAGCCAAAAGAAGATATGAGGAGTACAAAAAGTTAAAAAGGAGGATATCTTACTCTGATGTTCTTAAAAGCCTTAAAAATAGGGACAAATCTGATAGAGAAAGAAAACATGGACCTTTAATAAAAACTAAAGATTCAATCTTGATTAACACCAGTAAATTAAGTAAGAAAGCATGTTTTTTAAAAATAAAAAAAATTATTGATAAAAAACTCAAAATATATGGAAATATATAAAGAACTAAATACTGCTGCATCAAAAGAATTTGAAAAACTACTAAATAGTAAGTTATCAAAAAATAAAATTGAAGAAGGAAAAATTATTGAGGGAGTAGTAACCAAAATTACAGAAAAATTTGTATTCCTATTTATAGATGGATTAAAATCCGAACCAGTCTTAGATGTTAATGAACTGAAAACTCTAAAAATTAGTGAGAATATTAAGATTGGTGAAAAAATCTCAGTACTGCTCGAGAAAATTGAGGATAAAAATGGAGAGGTTCTTGTATCAGCTTTAAAAGCTCAAAAAATAAAAGGTTGGTATGAATTGGAAAAAGCATTCGAAAATGACAAACCAATAAATGGAAAAATTACGAGTAAATGCAAAGGTGGTGTAATTGTAGAACATATAGAAACTGGTTCACTAATGTTTTGTCCAGGGTCTCAAATAAGTGATTCACCAATGAAAGATATATCTCACCTCATGAATGAACCACAAAAATTTGCATTAATCAAATTAGATAAAATTAGAGGAAACGCATGTGTCTCTAGAAGGCAGATTATATCATCTAGTAAAAAAGAAGATAAAGCTAAAATTATAGAAAAATATAAGGTTGGGGATATTATAAAAAATGCAGTGGTAAAAGGCTACTCGAACTTTGGATGTTTTTTTAATGTTAATAATGAAATAGATTGCTTAGTTCATCTTCAAGAAATAAGCTACTCGAGAGTAAACCATCCGGATGAAATATTTAATATTGGAGAGAAGCATGATTTGCTTGTTATTACTGTAGATAAAGAAAAATTACAGGTCGGATGCAGTATAAAAAAACTTTCTCCTGATCCATTTGAGCACATTTCTAATTACGAACTTAATAAACCCTATAAAGTTAAAGTTGTAAAATTGATGGACTTTGGTGCATTTTGTGAATTAGAGCCAGGACTATCAACGCTTCTTCATTCAAGTGAGCTTAGCTGGACAAAAAAAAATCCATCTGCAAAAAAAATGTTCAAAGTTGGCGATGAAATAGATTGTGTTATTACAGAAATTGATAAAGATAAAAGAAGGGTTGCAATATCTCATAAATTGACAACTGAAAATCCTTATGAAGCTATTGAAAAAAATCATCCAGAATTAAGCACAATTGAAGGAAAAATAAGTAGTATTAATGATTACGCAATTTATCTAAAATTAGATGGTTATGATATTGATGCTTTCCTTCATTGTAATGATTTAACTTATGCAAAAAATACTGAGGAAGAACTTAAGAAGTATAAAAAAGATGATAAGTTAAAGGTTAAAATTTTGGAAATTAAAAAAGATCAACAAAAGGTAAGAGTTGGTCTTAGACAGACGCAACCTGATCCGTTTGACTATTTCAAAGATAAAAAATTGAATGATGCTTTAACTGTAACTGTAATCTCTTCAGATAACAAAGGATTAGTTGTAAAACCGGAGGGTTGTGAAATGGAGTTTATTATCAAAAAATCTCAAATTGCGATAAACTCTTCAGATGCTAGACCATCAAGATTTGTTGGCTCAGAGAGAATTGATGCTGCTATTTCTGAGCTAGATTTCTCAAAAAGAAAAGTTTCTTTAAGTATAAAACTATTAGAAGAACTTAATAATGCTAAAGCCATCAAAGAACACTCTAGTCCTCTATCAGGAAAAAATCTTCCATTTTCATCATTATCGGATAAATTGGAAAAGAAGGAAAAAAAATAAATTATTAAATTGGCTATTGTAAAATCTAAGCTATTAAAAGAGTTATCTGATACATACCCTAATTTCTTAAAAAAAGATCTTGAAAAATTTTTCGATTGTTTTCTTGATGAAATAAAAAATGCATTAAATCGTGGGGAGAGAGTTGAAATTAGAGGTTTTGGAGCGTTGTCAGTACACAGACAAAAACCAAGGTTATCAAGAAATCCAAGAACTGGACAAAAAATATTCACTCCAGAAAAAAAAACTATTCATTTTAAGATGGGTAAAGAATTATTTAATAAAGTAAATGAAAAAAAAAAGTAAATTAATATTTGTAGCTTGTGATACATCCAACCTCAATCAAGTAAAAAAAATAATTAATCACACAAAAAATGATAAACTTAAAATTATTCCTAAATTTGGTTTGCAATTTTTTTATTCAAAAAATGGTAGACCATTTCTAAGAAATATAAAAAGAGATTTTTGGCTCGATATAAAAATTTCAGATATTCCTCAAACTGCTTTCTCAGCAATTGAGAGTTTAAAAGATTTAAAGAAATGCAAGTATATTACGGTTCATGCTAGTGGTGGATTGGAAATGCTTAAAGTAGTAAAAAGAAAAGTAAAAAAAATAAATAAAAATATTAAAATTCTTGGAGTGACAATTTTAACTAGTTTAAATAACAAATCATTAAAAGAAATTGGATATACAGATAATGTTGATAAGATAGTTTTAAAACAAACAAATCTAATTGTGAAAAGTGGCTGTGATGGGGTTGTTTGTTCAGCAAAGGAAGCTAAATTATTAAGAAAGAAGTACAAAAATTTATTCATTGTAACTCCCGGTATAAGGCTTCCCGGAGATAACAAAAATGATCAGTCAAGAGTAGTTACCCCTCATGATGCTTTAGTAAAGAATAAAGTTTCAGCAATCGTAATTGGTAGATCTTTAATTTTAGGTAATATAAAAAAAAATATTAGAAGATTAATTGATAACTTAAATCAATGACTCTTAAATGTAAGATCTGTGGAATTTCTGATTCTAAAACTTTAAATTTTATTATAAATCATAAATATCCACCTCAGTTTATCGGTTTTATTGTAAATTATCCTAAGTCCAGAAGGTTTATCGAGTTTAAAAAACTTAACGATTTAATAAATATCGATAAAAAAAAAATCTCTTTTGTTGCCGTTTTAGTTAAACCAAATCATGAAATACTGGAAAAAATTAAAGATTTAAATTTTGATTTTTATCAAATATACGACTGTACCCCAGAGGAAATAAGACATATCAGACAAAAATATAAAAAGAAAATTATAACTGCTATAACTGTAAAAAATAACAATGATGTTAATAAATATGAAGAGTACCTTGACGTTACTGATATTTATTTATTTGACAGCAAAGGATATGAGAAAAGTTTATCTTTTGATCATAGTTTGATTAAAAATTTAAATGTCAAAAAAGACCTTATGTTGGCAGGTGATATAAGTATTGATGATAATCTTGAAAATTATAAAAAAATTGCAAATATTATTGATATATCTGGCGGTTTAGAAACTTCTGGGTTAAAAGATAACTCCAAAATTGAAATTTTTTTAAATAAATTAAAACTTGTAAATAATGAAACTTAAAAAAAATATTCCTTTAATTGATCAGCATGACAAGTATGGATTTTGGGGAGGAAAATTTGGTGGTAGTTTTATTCCAGAAACTTTGAAAAAACCAGTTGAGGACTTAACAATTCAATTCGAAAAACTTAGAAAAGATAAAAAATTTATTGAAAAGAGAGATTTTTATTTTAAAAACTATATTGGAGCCCCTACTTCATTTATAAAATTAGAGAACCTATCCAATCATCTTGGTGGTGCACAAATATGGGCTAAAATAGTTTCAGAAGCAAATGGTGGTGCCCATAAAATTTATAATGCTACTGTTCATGCTTTAATTTGTAAAGCAATGGGGAAAAAATTCATAGTAGGTGATACGGGTGCTGGTTATGCAGGAAAAATGTTAAGCATGGCTGCTAAAAAGTTTGGTCTTAAATGTAAAATTTTCATGGGTGCTAAAGACATTAAAAGGCAAAAACCTAATTGTGACGCTATGAGAAAAAATGGAGCTGAAATTATTCCTGTTTATTCTGGTAGTCAAACTTTAGTTGATGCTGTTAGTGAATGTATGAGATATTGGGTATCAAATTGTGACAATACTCATATGTGTGTTGGTTCGACAGTAGGACCTAACATATTTGTAAAAATTTGTGGATGGAGTACTTCTCAAATATCAAGAGAGCTTAAGATACAACTAATAGAAAAATTTAATACAATCCCGAAGAAAATTAAACTGGTTAATTGTGTTGGAGGTGGAAGTTCAGCTTATGGATTTTGGAGTGAATTTATTGACTTTGAAAAAAAACAAATTGAGTTAATAGGTGTTGAAGCTGGAGGACCTAAAAAATCAAAGCTCCATGCTGCACCTTTAAGCAGAGGTGCAAAATTGGGTATACTTCATGGAGCGGCAGCTTATTGCTGTCAAAATGATGAGGGTCAAATTAATGAAACTGAGTCAATTTCTGCAGGACTTGATTACCCATCTGTGAGTCCAATTCATTGTTTTTTAAAAGATACAAAAAGAGCAAGATATACTTATGCAACAGATGAGGATGCTCTAAATGCATACAAGATGGTAACAAAATTTGAAAACTTAAATCCAAGCTTAGAACCATGTCATGCTTTTGCAGAAGCTATAAAAATTGCACCAGAATTAAGTGAGGAAACGGTAATCATAGTAAATTCATGTGGAGACGCTCAGAAAGATAGGGATATACTAAAAAAAAGACTTAGAAAATAACAATGAGTATTTCTTTAATTAACCAGTCATTTAATAAGGCAAAAGAGGAAAATAGACCTGCTCTTCTTACTTATACTGTGGCAGGAGATTACACAAAAAAAAAATCATTAGAAATTTTAAAATCAATATCTAAATATGCAGATATATGTGAATTAGGATTTCCTCATAATACGCCTATTGCAGATGGAGGTCAAATTCAAACTAGCGCTTATCGAGCAATTAAAAATGGTATAAAAATTAACGATGTTTTTTCAATAGTAAGTAAATTTAAAAAAATAAAAAAAGATAAACCAATTATTCTGATGGGTTATTATAATATGATTTATCAATATAATGACGAAAAGTTTATTTCTAAATGTAAAGAATCTAATGTAGATGGACTGATAGTTGTGGACTTGCCATATCCTGAAAATAAGAACTTTGCATTTAAGTGTAAAAAAAAAGGAATTAACTTTATTCAGCTTATATCACCTACAACTTCTAAAAAAAGATTAAAAAAAATAGTTAGAGATTCTCATGATATGATTTATTACATAAGTATGCTTTCTACGACAGGTGGAAAATTAAAAGTTTCTCCTAAAAATATACTTAAAAAATATCTTGAAATAAAAAAACTAAATAAATTTAAGAATGTAGTAATTGGATTTGGTATTACTGAAAAAACAATAAATTCTTTAAACAAAGCAGATGGATTGGTAGTTGGAAGTAGAATTTGTAGTGAAATCTCAAAATCATTAAAAAATCGACAAAATGTAGTCACAAATGTCACTAACGTAGTTAAAAGATTAAAAAATAAAATTATATGAATTGGATAAAAAAAGTATTTACAATAAGTGACAAGATAAAAAAAATTTTAAAAAAAAGACCTACGAAGGAAGATATTGAAAATAGTAAATGGATATCTTGTTGTGGGCCAATTTTAAAAACTGACTTAAGTGATAATCAATGGGTGTGTAACAAATGTGGACGACATCATAAAGTTTCATCAAGAGAAAGATTTAATATTTTTTTTGGAAAAAATAATTATGAAATATTAAAAACTCCAATTCCAAAAGACGACCCACTTAAATGGGTAGACTCTAAAAAATATATTGATCGATTAAACGAGGCTAGAAAAAAAACTGGACAAGATTGTGCAGTAATGATTGCAGTTGGAAAAGTCGATGATATTAATGTGACAGTTGCAGCAATTAACTTTAATTTTATTGGTGGAAGTATTGGAACTGCTGAAGGTGAAGCAATAATTTATGGTATTCAACATGCTATAGATAATAATAATCCATTTATTATCTTCACAACATCTGGAGGACAACGCATGCATGAAAGTCCTTTAGCGCTGATGCAAATGACAAGAACAACTTTAGCAATTAATGAATTAAAAAATAACAATCTTCCATATATTGTTTGTTTTACTTCAGATACTGCTGGAGGTGTTACAGCTAGTTTTGGTAGCCTTGGAGATATCTCAATCGCTGAAACAGGATCTAATATAATTTTTGCTGGTAAGAGAGTTATAGAGAGCACTGTAAACGAAAAATTACCAGATGATTTTCAATCAGCTGATTTTACAAAAAAACATGGTTTTGTTGATATGGTTGTTGATAGGAAAGATATAAAAAAAGTAATTTCTAACATTTTATCTATTTTGCTAAAAAAGCACCCAGAGAAAATTAATGAGAGCAATTTAAATGATGTGGAATATGATAATGTTAATACCAAAGAGGCTTCTTAACTCTTCTTAACTGCTTCATGACTAGCTCAGATATTTATTATAATTATCTCCAAAAAAAATATAGTCGGAAAATTTCCTTAGGCCTTTCAAGAATAAAAATAGCATTGAAAAAACTTAAAAATCCACATTTAAAACTTAATAATCCAATTAATATAATTGGCAGTGATGGAAAATATTCTACTCTTTTATCTTTAAAAACATTTTTGGAAGCTGAAGGACATAAAACAACAAGCTTTATTAGTCCTCATCTTTACAAAATGGAGACAAGAATATCATTAAAAGATAAATATATTTCCTTAAAAGATATTAAAAAATATGAAAAAAAAATCAGTAACTTAAAGATTAAGTTAAGTCTTTTTGAGGTATTAACATTGATTTATATTTTAGCTGCATCTAAACAGAAAAAGGTAGATTATAATTTGGTTGAAGCTGGTTTGTTGTTTAAAGGTGATAGTACTCGTTTATGGAAAAAACCATTTTTACAGATTTGTACAAATATTAACAAGCAACATCTTGAGTGGATTAACCCTAAAAGTATTAGTGAAATATGTAAGCAAAAAGTTGGATACTTAAGTAATAATTCCAATATATATATAGGAAAACAATCTGCAAAAGTTCAGAAAATAATTGAAAAAATTTTAAGAAAAAATAAAAGCAGAATTAATTATTCAAAAAAATGGAAAATAATTAATAAAAAAAATAAATTTTATTATATTGATAGTAAGAATAGAATTAATATTAAATCTAATTATATAAAAAGTGATGGACTTTTAGATAACGTTGGTTTAGCAATAAAAATTGCTCTAGATATAGGAATTAAAAAATCCTCAATAAAAAGAAGTATTCCAAAAATAAAGTTCGAAGGAAGATTACAATATATAAATAAAGGCAAATTAAAAAAAATAACTAATAAAAACGAAAAATTGCTTCTTGATGGATCTCACTCATTAGCATCTGCAACTAATTTATATAACTATTTAAAGAAAGTTAATACACCTATATATGGAGTGTGGGGAATGCAAAAAAATAAAATGCCAGCAAATTTTTTGAAAAAATTTAATGGCCTATTTAAAAAAATAATAACGGTTAAAATTCCAAATGAAAAAAATGCATTGGGTAATCTTGAATTAAAAAAAATTGCATTAAAAGAGGGATATAATGTTGAAACTGCAAAGAATATCAGAGAATCAATAAAAATGATTTCATCTAAAGAACAAAAAACAATTGTTTTATTTGGTTCTCTTTATTTTATTGGCTCTGCTCTAAAAATTAATTAAATATTTTCTTTTATCCATTCTACAATATTTGATTTTGTAGAAGCTCCTACTTTTGTTGCTTTAAGCTCGCCACTTTTAAACAAAAGCATAGTAGGAATTCCTCTGATTCCATACTTAGTTGGAGTATTAGGCTCGTTATCAATATTATGTTTTGCAATGATAACGTCACTTGACATCTCGTCAGATATTTCTTCTAAAGTGGGCCCAATTTGCTTGCAAGGTCCACACCATTCAGCCCAGAAATCAACTACTATTGGTTTTTCTGATTTTAATACATCATTTTCAAATGATTCATCTGTAACACTAACTGTTGCCATAACGCTCTTATATTTAGATCTATATTTTAATCAATCCTTAAAACTGTCACTTAAGAAAAAAAACACCAAGTATTTAAGCATTTTCATAATTTTTTTCTATAGACATTACAAATTGATTAATTTCGTCTAAAAATTTTAGTTTTTCATCATCTTTTTCATTGGTATATCTGTCTCTTAAGTTATCCACCTCAAAATAAAATTCTTTACAAGTCCACCACTTCTCTTTTTGTTCACTCAAAATTCTACTCGCTATTTCTCTTTTTATAGAAGTATATAAATCTTTAGGTAATGTTTCAGGAGATTCTTGATAAATTATTTTTTTTCCAAAGGATACAAGTCTTTTATCTTCAAATTTATCAAGCATAATTAGTTTTTCTTTCCATGATGATGCATGCCACTTTGGAAATAAAGCAGTATCTTTGTTAGGTGTAAATTTTTTATAAATGCTCTCTTCTGCCAATATATCTTCTTGATTATCTAATTGTTGTTTATCCTCTGCTATTTCTCTTAGAGCTGTTAAAATCTTTTGAGAAAATTTTTCGTTAGAAGTAATAAGTTTTGCTCTATCTTCTAAAATTTTCTTATCAATACTTTTGTAGGGATCAACCTCCATTCCATACGATTGTTCTAAGATAATAGGTGCTTTATTTGAGCGAATTGATTTAAGAAACTTTTGCTTTTTAATAGCAACTTTAAGATCAGATATACTTAAATTTATTAAAGGTTTTGGATCAACTTTTAAATCGACTGCCTGACCCCATTGGTAAACTGGGTGCACACAAAATTTTGGGTGTAAGGGTGCAACAACATATCTATAGTTTTTGCCAAAATGATACTCCACAAGAGTGAATATTTTTTCTTTTTTAAATATAGCTTCAGTATCTAATTTATTTGCTGTTCTTAAAAATTTATCCCAAGTATTTGGTTGCTTATTCTTAATTAAATTTAATACCTTAACCGTTAATTCAGCGTCAAAGATTGCAGAATGTGCACCAGATGACTCGAATCCATTCATTCTGGCCAAAGACTCTAGTTTCATGACGGCGTTTCCTTTATCGTTTATTTCAGTTACAAAAACATTCTCATCTACTGCATGGGCTCCTCTTGCAATATTTAATCCATCATGTCTTTTATTAGGTGATGCATTGGTAATATAAGGATATCTAATTCCTTTAAAAAACTCACTTCTGATCATTTCATCATCAAATCCTATATTTGACCACCCAAGAAAAATAGCAGGACTCCATTTCTTAAAAATTGCTTCGAGTTGAGATAACATTTCGTAATGACTTAAATTTGCTTTTGTTAATAAATTTACATTTGTTTTATTGACTATAAGAGCCATTGCCTGAGGTATTTCTCCCTCTGGCAACCTACATCTTAAGTTAAAACGGTCAATTTCCTTAAAGTTTTGGTCAACTAAGATACCACCAACCTCAATAATACTTCCAAAAGTTACTGAGCTTGAAGAACTTTCGATATCCCAAATTGCTAAGTTCATATTATGTCATTCTTTCATTGTAATATTGGTTTACTTTTTCTAAAAATTTATTTTGGTATTCAATTAATTTCTCGCCCTCAATTCTAAAATCTTGAAATACATTATCTACAGTACAAAGCAATATTATTCCTTGTGTTATTCTTGAGTTATAAACTACATTATGTGCCAAAGAGTATGCACCCAATTGAAGATAATAATCTTCGATCCACTCTTCTCTTTTTAATTTATTAGATTGCTTAAAGTCTATAATTGATTCTTGACCCTCATAAACTCCACAGGCATCACAGGTACCTGCATATTTTCCAGGATAATATAATGTAGCTTCGGTACCCCAGATTTCTGAAAGTTTATTTTTAATTCCATTCTCAATTATTTCATCAGCCATTAGCTTTGATTTATCTTCTGTAAATTCTATTAACTCCAAATTTAATTTACCTAGTAAGAATTTTTCTAAATATGCATGCATTGATGTTCCTCTACTAGATGCATCTTTTTTTATTCTGTTAGCTTCTTGTACTCCAACTCTTTCCTTCCAATTAGCAATGCTAGCTTTTTTTTCGTCTGATTCTGTAGCTTTAAGAATTGATGTTACTGATGGCAAATTTTGTTCTTTAATAGAATAATGTCTCGAACCATTTATTATAGATCTCATTGATTTTGGGTAAGAAAATCTATTATTCCAATACATACAGTTTTTTATAATATTTATTGTTAAATTAAAATTACTTTTTAATTTGTCTTGAATGGTCAACTATATTTTCTACATTCTCTTCCTTAACAGCTTTTTCAAGCTGTTCTGGATCTTTAATATTTTCTAGAGTTCTTGATATTGATCTTGCATCTGTTCCAAATTTATCAACTACGATCATTGCCTCTTCTAATTTTTTTCTAAGGGTAATGATATTATCAAAATGTTTGCTAAATCTAGTGGTGATAGTTTTAAGATGATTATATATTTCTGTAGCACCTTTTTGAACCTTCAATGATTGAAAACCCATGTGTAAGGATTGTAAATAAGCCGAGAGAGTATTAGGGCCACAAATTACAATTTTATATTTTTTCATTAATTCTTGAGTTAATAATTCTTTAGTACTTGGATCTTGATATTCTGTTAACTCTTTATAAAGACTTTCTGTTGGAGCATAAACTATTGCAAAATCGGTTGATTTAGGTGGAACTATATATTTTTCCATAACACTTTTTGCTTTAGCTTTAAAAGCACTTGCTAATTTTGTTCTAGCATCTGCAACAGCCTTTTTATCATCTGCATCATAAGCATCTGTGATTGCTTTAAATTTTTCTACTGGAAAATGAGAATCTACTGGAACTAAAACATCTCCTTGAAGTTTAATCGCAAATTCTACGTTTTCACTTGTATCCTCTTTCATCTTAACATTTGTCATAAATTGAGATGCAGGCAATAAATCTTTAATCAAAGCATCAAGTGAATACTCTGCTAGTGTTCCGTATTTTTTTACTCCTGCTAAGATTTTAGTAATACCCTCTTGGCTTTGATTTAATAATTGTACTTGTTGATTAAAATTTCCAACTTTTTCATCTACTTTAGTTAAGGCTTCAGTCATATCTTTAGTAACACCAGTTGAAAGTGCATTAAATGATGTCGACATTGAGCCTAAAGATGTATTAATTGTAGAGTTTAAACTATCTTTCAATCGAATTATTTCAGCATTTAAATTTGCTATTTCTTCTACTTCTTTGTTCTCATTCTTTGGTTTAGATTTAATGTTTAGATATAAAATTGCCAATGTTGCTACAAGCAGTAAAACTAGGGTAATTAATAAAATTGTGTCCATGATTCGTAAGTTATATTATAAAGGTTTTTTATGGAATTATATCTTATTTTAAAAATTATATTTGTAATTGGAATTTTAGTAGCCCTTTATGCAATATTAAGAAATTTAGATATTATCAAAATAATCCTCATTTATTTTAAGGATAAATTATTTCGAAAGTAATTGAATTAATTTCTTTAATCCTTTTTTTTTTGAATTTTTCTTTGATGCAAAAATACATGCTTGAGACTTGAGAATTTCACCATCTTTTAAAACTCTCAAATTATTAGCTTTTAAAGTTTCACCTGTAGAACTGATATCAGTGATTAATTCTGCTGATCCTGTAAAAGGATAAGCTTCCGTTGCCCCAAGACTTTCAACCAATCTAAATTGAGTGACACCTTTTGAAAATAAAAACTCTTTTGTTAAATTTGGATATTTAGTTGCAACTCTTAATCTTTTTTTCTTTTTATCTCTAAATTCAAATGCAATTTCCTCAAGATCAGCTATTGTTTGTACATCAATCCAAGGGTCAGGGATAGCGACAACTAAATTAGCTTTTCCAAAACTTAACTTTTTATTTACATTAATTTTCTTTTGAATATTAATTTCACTTTCTTTAAATAGATCAAACCCTGAAAAGCCAATATCCAAAGAATTGTCACCAAGTCTTTCTATTATTTCTCTGGCATGTAAATACAATATTTTTATATTCGTTTTACTTTTGATTGAGCCAATTAAATCTCTCTCTCCTCTTTCTGAAATAAGATTTAATTTTTTCTTTTTAAAAATCTTTAAAACATCTTTTTTTTAATCTACCTTTACTTGGAATTCCTATATTTATTATATTATCCATAATCAATAATTTAAATTTAAAGCAGCTCCTACTGCAGAAACTTGTGTTTTAGAACCTAGATCAGAGATTAATTGATCATATCTACCCCCGTTAATAATATTTTTAATTTTATTATTAGATTTAATATCGATTTTGAAAACCATTCCTGTGTAATATTCAAGTTGTCTTCCAAAAGAAGTTGAAAAAATTACATTTAGTTTTGACACCCTATTGTTCGATATTGGAAAATATTTTTGATCTACCACCAAATTAATTTGGTATTTTTTAAAAAATTTATTTAGCTCTTTAGCAGCTTTATTTATTGGACACTTAATTTTTAAAAACTCTTTAATAATTTTAGATACATTTTTCCCTTTACTTGCACGTCTTGGGTCTTTAATTTTATTATCAAACCTTCTTAAAATTTCTTCAATAGATCTTCCAGCTATTATTGATGATTTATCCTCCTTTAGCATTTTCAGATAACGTTTCTTATCAATTTCAACTATAGTTGGGTCTACATCTGAATTTGTCTCTAATCTTTTTAATAAATCGTTAAAATAATCTTCTCTCCAAAAATGTCTATA
>JBJLDS010000005.1:0-35911 GCA_045567035.1 Candidatus Pelagibacter sp.
TGTTATCCCAACTCACAATTGGTCGAGCCAAATTGTTATGGCTTATGTAATTGGTGGAATTTTTGAAAGCATGGGAAATAATGTTAAATATGTAAATGCTGACTCACAAGCAGTTTATGAGTCTATTAGGATTGGTGATGTAACTATATCGCATGAGGTATGGGAATCTGCCTTTGGTAAATCGTTTACTACAGCACTTGATAAAGGTGGCTTATTAGACTGGGGAGATCATGAAGCAAGAACTCTTGAGGATATGGGTTATCCAAATTGGGTTACAGAAAAAGGCTTGTGTCCAGGTCTTCCAGATTGGACTGCTTTAAAAAACCCAGACTGTGCTAAAAACTTTACAACTCCAGACTCACCAGACGGAAAAGGAAGAATGCTAGAAGGTCCACAAACTTGGCATGGAGACTTAATACCTCAAAGAGTTGATGCTTTAGGTTTAGGAGATCTATGGTGGGTTAAATTTGCTGGTAGTGCAGATGCACTTTGGGCAGAATTAGCAGCAGCTGAAAAAGAAGGAAGAGGAACAATAATATTTAACTGGACACCAAACTTTACAGATGGTGCTGGTTTCACTTTTATAGACTTTCCTCCTTATACAGCAGGATGCAGACCTGAAGATGGTGGTGACGGAAAATGTGGTTCGCCTGACGGTTACTTGAAAAAAGCTGTTAACGAAGACTTTCCAAAGACTCATCCAAAAGCAGCAGCAACTTTTAAAAAAATGTCATTCTCTACAAGTCAAATTGGAGCAATGGCAGCTTTAGTTGATGTTGACAAAATGACTCATGAAGATGCAGCTAAAAAGTGGTTAGCTGATAATAAGAGTGTTTGGCAAGCTTTTACAAAGTAAGTTATATAGCTAAATAATTAATTAATCTCCCCCAACAAAGTTGGGGGGGATTTTTTTTTAGAGTGAAAAATAATTATAAGTAATGAAAAAAAATTGATAGATTTAATGATAAAATATTTGTTTTATATTCTCGTAAGTTTATTTTATTTTAATTTGTCATTTTCAAAAGATATAAATATTCAAGAAAATATTAATCTCAGTTATAAATGCAAGTTAGATAAAAAAATAATTAAGAATTCAGAATACAATTATCAAACTTTTTCTGACAAAGATTTAGAAAAAAAAGTTTTAGAAAAATTTGAGATTGAATCAATACAACCAGATAAACTATTAATAACTGGATTATCATCCTTTCTTTCGAGTTCAGAAAAATTGAATGTTAAAGTTGTCAATAAAGATGTAGTTTTATTTAAAGCTATTGATCAAGATAATAGTTACTCAGAGTCAGCTATCATAGATAGACAGACAGGAGAATTATTACATGAAATTACAAGAAATATTGAAAGTGAAAATTCTGAAAAATATATTTCTTTTTATACATGCAAAAAAATGCAGGAAAATGTCTGATTTTTTTTTAAATAAATTAATGTAAAATAAAACAATGAAAAAATACACAATAACAATAATTATAAGTTTATTAATTACATCTTCTGCTTTAGCGAGAAGCACAGGATGTAAAGAAGGAAATTGCGAGAATGGTTTTGGTAAATGGGTATATACCGATAAAACAACTTATGAGGGGGAATGGGTTGGAACAAAAAAAAATGGTCAAGGTATTGAAACTTGGCCTAACGGATATATTTACAAAGGCGAATTTAAGAACAGTGCGTGGAGTGGGATTGGAATTTTAAGCTTTCCTGATGGATCCACTTACGAAGGAGAGTGGGATAATGGTTTTATGAACGGTAAGGGAACCTTTACGTGGTCTGATGGAACACAGAAAACTGGAATTTGGAAAAATGGAAAGTTAAAAGAATAATGTCTAATCAAAATAACATAAGTAAACTTAAAGAACTTCCTGAGTCAATCAAACAGTTTGGTGGTCTTATATCAATAATTATAATTATATTTTTATCGTTTTTCATTTTAAATAAAATGTTTGGACAGGGTGATGAATTAGTTGCAAAAATGAAAGCTGAAGAGGAAAGAATAGCCCAAGAGAGAAAATTAAATAAATTGATATCAAGTCTTCCTTCTGGAATTTTAGTTTCTTTTGATGGAACTGACAATTTTAAATTAACAGACGAGCTTTACGAAGCAGTCTGTAACGCAACAAAACTTATTCCACAACGTGCTATAATGGGAGCAAATTTTTTAAATTATAGAGCTCATGAAATTTATACAATAAATGGTAATAAAATAAGTGAAACATTTGTTGAATGGGATAAAGAAAAAAATAAATGTTTTGCTGGTTTTGTAGTAAGTGGAAAAAATGTTGGTGTAGATGAGACAATCACTGTTCGTGGTGAAGCTTTAAGTTTCTTAAGCACTGGAATTGATACAAGAGTTTATTTTATTAAAAATTTTTAGGGAGGAAAACAAATTATATAGATTTTATTTTAAGTTAATTTCGTATAACCTAATTATTTATTATGTCAGAGCCAGTAATCAAATGTGAAGCTGTTTATAAAATTTTTGGAGAAAATGCCAAAAAAATGCTTGAAGAGTCTAATGGCAAAGTAGATGCAAAAACTTTTCAACGAAATGGATGCATAGTTGGTGTTAACAATGCTTCCTTTGAAGTTTCGAAAGGTGAAATGTTAGTTGTAATGGGATTATCCGGATCAGGTAAGTCAACCTTATTAAGATGTATTTCTAGACTTACAGACGCAACTGGAGGAAAAATTTTTATAGAAGGTCAAGATTTGCTTCAACTAAAAAATAAAGAATTGATAGATCTAAGAAGAAATAAAATGGGAATGGTTTTTCAAAGCTTTGCTTTGTTGCCGCATAAAACTGTTGTAGAAAATATTGCATTTCCGCTACAAGTCAAAGGAGTAAAGACTGAAGACAGCATTAGTAAAGCTATGGATATGGTAAAACTAGTTGGATTAGATGGAAGAGAAAATTATTTTCCTAGAGAACTTTCAGGAGGGCAACAACAACGAGTAGGTATTGCAAGATCACTAGCCGTAGAGCCTGATATTTGGTTTTTGGACGAACCTTTTTCAGCATTAGATCCATTAATTAGAAAAGAAATGCAGGATGAATTTTTAAGACTTCAGGAAAAATTACAAAAAACAATAATGTTTATTACTCACGATTTTGATGAGGCTTTAAAACTTGCTGATCGTATTGCAATAATGAAAGATGGAATAATTGAACAATTAGATACTCCTGCAAATATAGTTTTAAATCCAGCTACAGAGTATGTAAGAAAGTTTACTGAGGAAGTGCCAAGAGAAAAAGTTTTGATAATTGAAGATGTTATGGATGCCCCTATTAATGAAAATTTAGGTGAATTAAAGGTATCAAAAGATGAGATAATCGAAAATGTTGCTCAAAAAATTCTGACACAACAAAAAAATGTGTCTGTAATAGACAGTGAAAATAAAATTGTAGGCTCTATTAATCCAGCAAAAATAATCAACACAGTTTTTGGTGGGAAGGAAAATATTTAAAAAATGGAATTTTTAAAAAAATATCCAAAATTATTCCAATGGTTATTTTTATTAATTGTTTTTTTTGCTCTATGTTTTGCAATTGAAGTTCCTGAAACTTACAAATTCATAAGGGGTCAAGCTGAATTTGTTAAAGATCCAAATCAAAGTGCGTTCATTTTCCTTGGAAAAGAGTGGAGATATTATGCCTTCGACGTTTTTTGGAGACTTCCTCCGTTGTTAGGATGGTTACCTATTTGGATAAATGATTCATTATTTTTCCTTATGAATGATTGGATGCCAATGGAGTTTTGGAACGAGGATACTCAAGAGTTCAAAACTAGACCCCTAGTTTTACAAGTTACAAGAAATTTAACTGCTTTCATGACTTTTCTTATAGAGCTTATTAGAGAAATCTTATTAGGAGGATTAGAAACTATTGTAGCTTTTACAAGTTGGGATTGGATAGATGCTAATCCCTGGGCTGAGTTACCTGGTTTGCCTTGGACTGTAGTAGCCGTGGGATCTGCAATACTTGCTTATAAATTAAGTGGAAAGGGTTTGGCTTTATTTGCTGGTCTAGCAATGTTTTATATTTCTATATTTGGTCAATGGAAACCATCAATGCAAACACTTTCTTTTATTTTAGTAGCAGCACCTTTATCATTTATTTTTGGTTTAAGCTTAGGAATAGCAGCCTTTAAAAGTAAACGTGTTGAGAAAGCTTTATACCCAATTCTATTAGTAATGCAGACAATGCCTCAGTATGCTGTATTGGTTCCTGCACTAGTTCTTTTTGGAGTTGGAGATCATGCAGCCGTAATTATAACTATGATTGTTGCTGTACCACCAATGATATTGTTAACTTTATTGGGATTGAGAGCAGTACCCCCTGAAGTTATTGAAGCTGGAAGAATGAGCGGATGTAATAACTGGCAATTAATGTTTAAAGTATTAATTCCAACTGCAAGACGAGATATTTTAATTGGAGTCAACCAAGTAATAATGGTGTGTTTTTCTATGGCAGTTATATCAGCTTTTATTGGTGCAAAAGGTTTAGGGTTTAATCTATTATTAGCTTTAAATCAGTTAAATATTGGATTGGCTTTAGAAGCAGGTCTTTGCATAAGTTTAATTGCAATTTTGTTAGATAAAATGTCGTTAGCTTGGGCGAATAAACAAGTTGATTATTTTGGTAACTTAACTTTTTTTCAAAAAAATAAAAATGCCTTATTGTTTGGTGTAACTGTAATTACAGGGATCATGCTAGCATACTTTGGATCTATATATTTTAAAGGTGGTTATAATTATTTCTTTGAAGTTCCTCATAACAAGGGTATCTCAACAGCTGATTTTTGGAACAAAGGAGTTGATTGGATTTTCGATACTTTCTTTGTTTATATAAAAGCATTTAATACATGGTTAATTCAAGATGTTCTTCAACCAATGAGAGCTTTATATTTGAGGATGCCGGCAGTTGCTACATTAGTCTTAGTTGTCGGGGCGGGTTATATAATAGGTGGAGTTAGATCAGCTTTAGTTGTTGGAGGGTTAACATTATTTATTGCATTTAGCCCTTGGTGGGATAGAGCTCTAGTTACAACGTATATGGCAACCTTTGGGGTTATTGTATCTTGTATAATTGGATTTACAGTTGGAACTTTGTGTTTTCAAAATAAACACTCAACAAATTTTATGCTAGGTGTATGTGATATATTTCAAACATTTCCTTCTTTCGTTTATTTAATACCAGTAATGATGCTCTTTGGAATTACAGACACTTCAGTTCTTATAGCAGTTATTGTTTATGCAACAATTCCTGCAACTAGATATACCATTGAGGGACTCAGAAGTGTCCCAGCAAGTTTACATGATGCTGCAACCATGTCAGGTGTAACAAAATTTCAAAGATTATTTAAAATTGAATTTCCTTTAGCATTTCCACATATGATGCTTGGTTTAAACCAAACAATAGTTTTTGCGTTATTTATGGTTATTATTGGAGCTTTCATTGGCACAGAGGATTTAGGACAATACATTTTAAAGGCTTTGTCGGATAAAAAAGGTGCAGGTATAGGTTTAACATTAGGAATATGTGTAGCATTCATTGGTTTGATATTTGATAATTTAATCCGGACATGGGTTGATCAAAGAAAGAAACATCTTGGTATAGATTAAAACTTGTGAAAAAATTTCTTGTTTCTATAGATCAGGGCACTACATCTTCAAGGGTTATATTGTTTGATGTAAAAGGAAATATAAAGTTTATATCCCAGTTTGAATTTAAACAATATTTCCCTCAAAATGGCTGGGTAGAGCATAATCCAAATGAAATTTGGTCAACAACACTTAAAGCATTAAAGAAAGTTATTAAAAAAGCATCAGTACTTAAGGGAAAAATAATAAGTTTAGGCATAACCAATCAAAGAGAAACAACGATACTTTGGAATAAAAAAACTGGCAAAGTAATTTACAATGCAATTGTTTGGCAAGATAGAAGAACCCAGAAATATTGTGAAAAATTAAAAAAAAAGAATTATGAAAAGAAATTTAGAAAAAAAACAGGATTATTTATTGATCCATATTTTTCAGCCACAAAAATAAAATGGATTTTAGAAAATGTCAAAAATGCAAAAAAATTATTAAAATCTAATAATTTACTTTTTGGAACAGTTGATACTTTTTTAATATGGAAACTTACAAAGGGTAAAAAACATTTAACCGAAGCTACAAATGCAAGTAGAACAATGCTTTTTAACATTAATAGTAATAAATGGGATATTGAAATTTTAAAAAAACTAAATATCAAAGAGAATATTCTTCCAGAGGTTAAAAACTCAGTAGATAATTTTGGTTACACAGATAAAAAAATAGTAGGAAAAGAAATACCTATATCTGCAGTTTTGGGTGATCAACAAGCAGCTGCAGTTGGACAAGCATGTTTTGAAAAAGGATCAATTAAAACAACTTATGGAACTGGAGCATTTATGATTATGAATACAGGAACAAAAAAAATTTTTTCAAAAAATAATTTGTTGACTACAATTTGTTACAGATTAAATGGTAAAAATATTTATGCCCTAGAAGGCTCCATATTTATTGCAGGAGCTGGAGTGCAATGGTTGAGGGATAAAGTAAGATTGATAAATAATGCATACGAAACTGAAAAAATTTCTCAATCATTAAATAATAATGACGGTGTATATATAGTTCCGGCATTCAGTGGTATTGGTGCACCCTATTGGAGACCAGATGCTAGAGGATTGATAACTGGCATAACAAGAAATACTGATTGGAAAAATTTTGTAAGAGCTATAATTGAGTCTGTTGCTTATCAAACTCACGATCTTTTTAACTCAATGAAAAATGATGGTTTAAAACCTAGAATCGTTAAAATAGATGGAGGCATGGTTAAAAATAATTGGTTTTCACAGTTCTTATCAGACCTAATTAACATTAATGTATTAAGACCAAAAGTTCTAGAGACAACAGCTTTAGGAGTTGCGCTCTTTGCAGGTTATGGATGTGGCGAATTTAAATCATTAGATGAAATAAAGCGTGTTTGGAAAAAAGATAGAATTTTTTCACCAAAATTAAAAAAATCAACAAGAAACAAGTTATTAAATGGATGGAAACTAGCAATTAGAAAAACTTTAGCATAATTTAAATTATGAAAAAAATTTTAATTATTGGAGCTGGCGCTATGGGTGCAGCTTTTGCATTTCCATGTTTAGATAATAATCATAAAGTTACTTTATCTGAACCTTATGATTTAAAATTGATTAAAAAATTATCATTTAAAAAAAAATTTCATCCAGTTCTAAAACTTAATTTACCAAAAAAATTAACTATTAAAAAATTTTCAAAAGAAATTTTAAATTTAAAATGGGATCTAATTGTTGTTGCTGTAAGCTCATCTGGTATAGATTTAGTTAGAAAAAATCTTAAAAATGTTAAAAATAAATGTCCTTTATTAGTTTTAACCAAAGGACTAAAATACGATAAAAACTCCAAAAAAATTATTACCATGTCTGAACAATTAAACCTAGGTAACAAATTTATAGTATCTTCTCTAAAAGGTCCTTGTTTAGCAAACGAACTTGCGAGAAAAATAAAATCAAGCACAGTTATTGCAAATAAAAATCTAAAAGTTGCAAAATCAATAGGAAAATTAATATCAACTAATTACTATCAAGTAGAGTTCTCAAAAGATATAAGAGGTGTTGAAATTAGTTCTGCAATCAAAAATATTTATTCTATGATAATTGGTTCTGGTGAAGGGTTAAACACTTCTTCATCCATGTTTAGAAAGTCAATTTCTGAAATGATATATTTAATTAAGTACTTTAAAGGAAAAGAAGAAACTATATATGGCTTGGCAGGAATAGGAGATCTTTATGTTAGCGCGATGGGAGGAAGAAATAGTAAAATGGGAAAATATCTAGGCAAAGGTTTTACTTTTAAGTATGCAAAAAAAAAATTTATGCCAAATGACACAATAGAGGGAGCTCAATTAGCTTCTGAGATTGCTCCTTTTATATTAAAAAAAATAAATTCAAAAAAAATACCATTAATGATCGATTTATTGAAATCTATAACAAAAAATAAAACATTAAATATTAGATGGTAAAAATATTTTAATTTTTATTTATTTAAAAAAGTTTTCAATGTGTCATCCATAGCTTTTTCCCATGGAGTATGATGTGTAGGTGCAACTGATCCAGTTACTGGTGAAGGAAAAGATTTATTCCTATATGTTAGAATGTCTTCAACTTTATGATGTTCCCACTCTTTAAAATTCTTTCTAATTAATTCAAAATCAATTTTTGGATAATCAGACATTTTATGTAATTCCTTTGTATATTCAGTTTGAAAGTCTATCATTTGATCGGGATTTTCAAGCTTCTCCTCCATAGAAACCCATTTATTAATATCATCATTTATTTTATCTTTATCTGGTAATTTTATCTTATTCATTATCACATCTCTTGCATACCAAGCTTGGCAATCAAACATATTGAAGGTATGAAATTGATCCTGCATACCTAGATATAAAAGTTTATGATTATCTTGCCAGACAACACCCTTATATAACTTGGGTGGATATAATCTATTTCCAGTTTTTAGTTTTAGATTTTCTTCTAAAAATGGAAAGTGATGAAGATAGCCTGTACATAAAATTATGACATCAGCATCTTGCTCAGTTCCATCTTTAAAAATTGCTTTTTTACCCTCTAGTTTATCAAGATAAAAAACTTCTTTCATTCTATCGGGCCATTTAAATCCCATAGGATTATGTCTGTACCCTATTGTTACACTTTTAGCTCCATATTTGTTACATTGTAGGGCAATGTCCTCAGCTGAATAACTGCTACCTAAAACAATAACATTTTTATCCCTAAATTCTTCAGCATCTCTAAAGTCATGTGAATGCATAATTCTTCCAGGGAAAGATTTCATTCCTTCATATTCTGGAATGAATGGAACAGAAAAATGACCAGTTGACACAACCACATAATCAAATTCTTCTTTTAAAACTTTATCATTTGTTTTGTCTTGGTAAGTAACTTCAAATTTATCATTATTATTAATAGTATTAATTACACGGGTATTAAATTTAATTTTATTTTTTAAGTTACCTTTGCTCACTCTTCCAATAATATAGTTATAGAGTACTTCTCTTGGAGGGAAAGAAGGTATTGGACTTCCAAAATGCTCATCAAATGAATAGTCTGCAAATTCAAGACATTCTTTAGGTCCATTAGACCAAAGATATCTATACATACTGTTAGGAACCGGATCGCCATATTGATCAGAACCTGTTCTCCAACTATAATTCCATAATCCTCCCCAATCATCCTGCTTTTCGAAACATACTATTTCGGGTATCTTTTCACCTTTATTTTCTGCGTGTTCAAATGATCTTAACATCGATAGGCCACAAGGACCTGCACCAATAATTGCTACTCTTGTCATTAAAATGTCTCCACTATATTTATTTTATAAATGTATTTTACTAACAAAAAGCTCAAAATTGAAATAATATTTTATTATGAAAATAAACTGGAATTACCCAACTTCTGTGTGGTTAGGTGAAAATAGAGTTAAAGATTTAGCTCATGCTTGTGAAATTCTTAATATTTCAAAACCGTTATTTGTAACTGATAAAGATCTATTTAATCTTCCAATGGTAAAAAAAATTATTTCTGAAATAGAGAATAAATTTAAGGAAATAAATACGTTTTCAAATTTTTCTGGAAATCCAGTCGGTAAGAATGTTGAAGAAGGTGTAATCGAATTTAACAAATTTAAATGTGATGGAGTAATAGCGTTTGGTGGTGGTAGTGGACTAGATGTTGGAAAAGCAATTGCATTTATGTCTAACCAATCAAGACCTATTTGGGATTTTGAAGATGTTGGGGATTATTGGAAAAGAGCTGACGATAGTAACATTGCACCAATTATCGCTGTTCCAACTACTGCAGGCACTGGTTCAGAAACAGGTCGAGCATCAGCAATCATAAATGAGAAAACATTAGAAAAGAAAATAATTTTTCACCCAAAATTTTTACCATCAATAGTAATATTAGACCCAGTTTTGACAGTTGATCTCTCACCAAGATTAACAGCAGCAACAGGAATGGATGCTCTTGCACATAATTTGGAGGCATACTGCGCACCCGGGTATCATCCTATGGCTGATGGTATCTCTTTAGAGGGAATGAGTTTGATAAAAAAATCATTAATTAAAGCTTTTATGGATGGAAAAGATTTGGAGGCAAGAACTGATATGTTAGCAGCAGCTTCAATGGGATCTACTGCTTTTCAAAAAGGACTGGGTGCAATACATTCCTTAAGTCATCCGGTAAATGCGAAATTTAATCTTCATCATGGGTTATCAAATGCAATATTTATGCCTTATGTCCTTACTTTTAATAAAGACGCAATTAAAGATAAAATCGAAAGAGCATGTGATTATCTAAATATAGATAAAAATTTTAATAGTTTTTTAAACTGGGTAATTGAATTAAGAAAAACATTAAATATACCAAATAAATTATCTGATGTTATAGACGTTGATAAAATTGATTTAGATGAACTTTCTAAAATGGCTTTGAAAGATCCATCAACTTCTGGAAATCCAAAAAAATTATCCTTACAAGATATAAAAAAGTTGTACGAATTTAGCATTGAGGGTAAAACATTTGAGTGAGGAAGTTAAATTTATTAATTGTTGAAGGTAATATCAAAAGTGAGAATGATAGTTTTAGAGCAGCTGGTATAAAAACACATGCTGAAAGTTGCCAGGCTAGTATTAGCAACTATTATAAAAACACAAATATAGATGTAGTTAATCCCTCATCAGATCACAACATAGATATTATAATTTCAAATCTAAAAAAATATGATGGATTAATTTGGGGAGGTAGCAGTCAAAGTATTTATAATGACACACCAGAAATAAAAAGACAAATTTTGTTTATGAAAGAGTGTTTTAAAAATATTAAAAAAATTTTTGCTATTTGTTGGGGAATGCAAGTTGCTGTTACAGCTGCTGGAGGCGTTGTAAAAAAAGGAGAGAATGGTTCACATAAAGGAATTGCATATGATATTGAAGTAAATGATTTAGGATTAAAGCACAAACTATACAAGCATAAAGAAAAAAAATTTAACACACCTGCTTTTAACTTTGATGAAGTAGTTAAAATTCCTGATGGGACTAAACTATTAGCCTCAAATTTAGTTAACAATGTACAAGCAATTAATTTTAAAGAAGGTGTAAGTGATATTTGGGGAATTCAATACCATCCAGAAATTACCTATAATAAAATGATTAGTTTAATTCATTTTAGGAAAGATCGACTTCTAGACCGTAAAGCATTTAAAGATGAGAAAGAAATAGATGAACATGTTCAAAAAATAAATGATGTAAATCAGTTATCAGATAAACACTCAAGAATGAGAGAACTTAAAAATTGGTTGGATTACGTAAATGAAAATTAACTTTAAAGATGATATAATTGATTATTTTAAAGAAGGCTTTAAAGAAAAACTTTTTATTGGTGTGGAAAATGAAAAATTTCTTATAGACAATTCAACAGGTAGAAGAATAAATTACAAGCAAACTTTGGATGTATTAAATTTTCTCAAAACATTTGGCTGGACTGAGGTTAAAGAAAAAGAAAATCTAATAGGACTTTCACACAATGGAAAATCAATAACACTAGAGCCTGGAAATCAAATAGAACTTGCAGGAGGTTTGTGTAAAAATATTCATGAGGTTTGTTTAGAATCTTATAACTTTCAGGATCAACTAAATGAAGCTTGTGAGAAGTACAATTTAAACACAATTTCGATTGGGCACGATCCTTCAACTAAAACAAATGATGTTCCAAGCAATCCGAAAGAAAGATACAAGATAATGACATCAGAAATGCCAAAAAATGGAAGCTTGAGTTTAAATATGATGTACCAAACTGCTGGAACTCAAATTAACCTTGATTATGAATCTGAAAATGATTTTAAAAAGAAATTTAAATTAATTTCATATTTAACTCCTTTATCAGTTGCATTGTTTGCAAATTCACCAATTGCAGAGGGTAAAAAAACAGGTTTTTTGTCATATAGATCCAAAGTTTGGCAAAATACATCACGTGGAGGGTTACCAAAGATTTTTTTAGAAGATATGGATTTTGAAAAATACGCAGATTTTGCATTAAATTATCCACTTCTATTTATTTACAGGGATAATAAATATTTAGAAGCTAATGGTAAAAGTTTTAAAGATCTATTAAGCAAACTTGATATGAAAGATTTTGAATTACACTTATCAACTATTTTCACTGAACTTAGATTAAAAAAATATATTGAGATAAGGTCTTTAGATGCATGTGAGTGGGACTGTCATTGTGCAGGACCAGCTTTTTTTACAGGTTTAATATATGGCAATTTAGATAAAGCTTTAGAAATTATTAATACGTGGAATATTAATGATGTTATGACAGCATATTTAGATGCTCCAAAAAAAGGTTTAAATACTGAAATTGCCAATAAAAAAATACTTGAATGGGCAAAAATACTTAATGTGTTGGCCAAAGAAGGATTGGAAAAAAGAAATATACTAAATACAAAAAATAATAACGAAACAGTTTTTTTAAAAAATATTAATAAAATGCTGGAAGAGGGAAAAACAAAAGCAGATTTAACTTTAGAAAATATTTAAAATGAAAAAAATTATTGCGATACAAGCTGATAAAATAAATTCTATTAATATTAAAACTGATACGACTTTTCAATTAGCTTTAGAGGCTCAAAACAGGGGCTATAGAATTTTTTGGTATGAAATTAAAGATCTAAATCTTTTAAATAAGAGAGTCATAGCTAAAGCTGATCAAGTTAAATTTTTTGATAATTCAAAAAATTATTTTAAGAAAATAAATAAAAGTAACCTTGATTTATCAAAAACAAAATTTGTATTGATGAGACAAAACCCTCCTTTTAATATGGATTATATTACTGCTACTTTTTATCTTGAATTTCTTAAAAAAACTAAAGTTGTAAATAATCCAAAGTCTGTAAGAAATATTTCTGAAAAATTTTATTCAATAAATTTTCTTAAGATGATGCCACCAACTATTTTTACAGAAAATATTCAAGAAATAAAAAAATTTTTAAAAAAAAATAGAAAAATTGTTATCAAACCTATACATGGTTTTGCTGGTAAAAATATTTTATTCATTCAAAATAGATTAAATATCTCATCAATTAGCAGATACTTAAAATCTTTTGGTACAGTTATGGTTCAAAAGTATCTGCCTGGTGTAAAAAAAGGTGACAAAAGAATATTTATTATAAATGGAAAAGTTTGTGGAGCTATACAAAGAATTCCATCAAAAGGATCGATATTATCTAATATTTCTCAAGGTGGAACAGCTGTTAAAACAAAACTGAATTTCAAAGAAAAAAAAGTAGCAAATACTATTGCGAAAGAGCTAAAAAAAGAAAATATTTTTTTTGCGGGAATAGATTTAGTTTCTGGTTACTTAATTGGAGATATAAATGTGACTTCACCAACAGGTCTGCCTCAATATAAGGAGTTAACTGGTATAAATTTGGCTAAAAATTTTTGGGATCAACTTGAGAATTTAAAATAAACCCTCAACTTCCCCTTTATTGTTAAGTTTTATAGATTCTGCTGCCGGAACTCTTGGAAGTCCTGGCATTGTCATAATAGTACCACATATAACTACAATAAACTCTGCACCAGATGACAATCTTACTTCAGTAATAGGCATAACATGACCAGATGGAGCTCCTTTTAAACTTGGATCAGTTGAAAAGCTATATTGTGTTTTTGCCATACAGATTGGTAAATTTCCATAACCATCTTCTTGAAATGTTTTAATTTGAGCTCTAATCTTTGTATCAGCAACAACTTCACTAGCATGATAAAGCTCTTGGGCAATTGTTTGAATTTTTTTAAATAATGGCATTTTATCATCATATAAAAATTTGAATGTATTTTTTTCTTCTCTACAAATTTCATCTACAGTTTTAGCCAAATCCTTAGCTCCTTCACCGCCATCAGACCAATGTGTACATACAGATGTTTTAACTCCAAGAGTTTTACCGAAATCTACAACTGCATTTACTTCTTTTTTTGTATCAGTAACAAAGTGATTAATTGCAACTGTTACAGGCAATCCAAATTTCCTAACATTATTAATATGTCTTTCCAAATTAACTAATCCTTTTTTAAGTGCTTTTAAATTTTCTTGCTTAAGATCATCTTTATTTACCCCACCATGCATTTTAAGAGCTCTAATGGTCGCGACTATTACAACACAATCAGGTTTTAATCCTGATTTTCTACATTTGATATCTATGAATTTCTCAGCTCCTAAATCAGCACCAAAACCAGCTTCAGTAATTACATATTCACCTAGTTTTAAACCTGCTTTAGTAGCGATAACAGAATTACAACCATGCGCAATGTTTGCAAAAGGTCCACCATGTATAATAGCTGGATTATTTTCTAAAGTTTGAACCATGTTAGGTCTAAAGGCATCTTTTAATAAAACAGTCATTGGTCCTTGTGCCTTTAAGTCTTTAGCATAGATCGGCTTTCTGTCTCTCGTATAACCAATTGTTATATTTCCTATTCTTTTTTCTAAGTCCTTTAGGTCAGTGGCCAAGCAAAAAATAGCCATTATCTCAGAGGCTACAGTTATATCAAATCCATCTTGTCTTGGATATCCATTTGCAATACCACCTAAATCAACAACAATGGATCTTAAAGATCTGTCATTCATATCTACGACTCTATTCCAAACAATTCTTCTAATATCTATTTTAAGTTTATTTCCCCAATAGATATGGTTATCAATTAAAGCTGAAAGTAAATTGTGAGCAGATGTAATCGCATGAAAATCTCCAGTAAAGTGCAAATTAATTTGCTCCATAGGAACTACTTGTGCATAACCACCACCTGCGGCACCACCCTTCATTCCAAATGATGGACCAAGACTTGGTTCTCTTAGACAAACAATAGTTTTTTTTCCAATTTTGTTTAAAGCATCACACAATCCAACAGATGTTGTTGTTTTTCCTTCACCAGCAGGAGTTGGGGTGATAGCAGTTACTAAGATTAATTTTCCATTCTCTTTGTTTTTTAGTCTACTTAAGTACTCTAATTTCACTTTGGCCATATATCGGCCGATTGGACTGTAATATTCAGCCTTATCTTCCATATTAATATTTCCTAAAATTTCTTGAATAGGCTTTAATTTTGCCAATCTTGCTATTTCAATATCCGATTTATAAGATTTCATCTGATTAATAATTGCGTATATACTTTAAAAATTAAAATTACCATACTTTTTTACCACCTTTAAAACTTTTAAAATATATATATAAAAAAAATAAGAAATATTTATATTTATTTATATAGAATAATCATATGCAAAATTACTCAATATTCAGTCTAGTAAAAAATGCTTTCTCAAACCATCAAAATTGGGAAGTTGCCTGGAAAGATCCTGAGCCAAAAAAAGAGTATGATGCAATTATAATTGGAGGCGGTGGTCATGGTCTAGCAACCGCTTATTACTTAGCGAAAGAACATCAGTTAACAAATATAGCTGTAATTGAAAAGGGGTGGATTGGCGGAGGTAATGTAGGAAGAAATACTACAATTATTAGATCTAATTTTATGTATGACGCTAATGCAAGATTTAATGAGTTTGGAATGGATTTATGGAGGAACTTAAGTCTAGAGCTTAACTTTAATGTAATGTTCTCTCCTAGAGGTATAATTAACCTTGCTCATTCTGATGCACAAATGAATGCTTATGCAAGAAGAGGAAATTCAATGAGACTAAATGGGATCGATGCAGTGTTATTGAATAGAGAAGAAGTTAAAAAATATATTCCAATGGCAGATTTTTCAGATGATGTTAGATTTCCAATTTTTGGTGGATTAATGCAACCAAGCGCTGGAACAGCAAGACACGATGCTGTTGCTTGGGGATATGCTAGACAAGCTGACTCAATGGGAGTTGATATCATTCAACATTGTGAGGTTACTGGTTTTGAAATTAAAAACGGAAAAATTTTGGGAGTTAATACTTCAAGAGGAAATATAAAAACAAAAAAAATTGGACTTTGTGTTGCTGGTAGTACAAATCTTTTAGCAGAAAAATTAAATATGACTTTACCAATAGAAACTCATTGTTTACAAGCATGTGTTTCTGAACCTGTTAAACCATTATTAGATGGTGTGGTAACTTATGGTGCAGGACACTTTTATATTAGTCAGTCTGACAAAGGTGAAATGGTAATGGGTGGTGATCTTGATGGGTATAATAGTTATGCGCAAAGAGGAAACCTACCAACTCTCCAACATGTTTTAACAGGTGGATTAGCATTATTTCCATTTTTAAGTAGACAAAAAATGCTTCGAACTTGGGGAGGAGTTATGGATATGTCCATGGATGGATCTCCAATAATAGATAAAACTCATATAGATGGTTTGTATATAAATTGTGGATGGTGTTATGGAGGATTTAAATCAACACCAGTTTCCGGATGGACTTTTGCTCATACTATTGCCCAAGATAGAGTGCATGAACTTAATTCTAAACTTAGTTTAAATAGATTTACAACTGGTGAATTATTAGACGAAAAAGGTTTAGGTACAAAAACTTGGATTGGGTAAATAATGTTACATATTAAATGCCCATATTGCGGTTTAAGATCTCAAAAGGAATTTTCTTATGGAGGAGATGCTAATGTTAAGAGACCTAAATTAAATACAGAAGTAACAGACAAAGAATGGGATGATTTTGTTTATATGAGAAAAAGTCCAAGAGGACATCATTTGGAACTTTGGCATCATACATCTGGTTGCAGACAATGGATTAAAGTAAAAAGAGATACTATTACTCATGAAATCTATCAAACTGCAAAAATAGAGGAGCAAATTTCATGACAAATTCTTACAGGTTAGAAAATGTTGGGTTTATAAATAGAGATAAAAAAATTTCATTTAAATTTAATGGAAAAGAATATTTTGGTTTTAAAGGAGATACTTTAGCATCAGCTTTATTATCTAATGGAATTCATCTTGTAGGAAGAAGTTTTAAATATCATAGACCTAGAGGTTTTTTTGGTGCAGGTGTTGACGAACCAAATGCAAAACTACAAATTGAGCTTAATGGTTATTCAGAACCGAATGTAAATGCTACTGAAATAGAACTAGTAGAAGGAATATCAGCCACAAGCCAAAATTGTTGGCCCTCGGTGAATTTTGATATTGGAGCTATCAATAATCTTCTGAATAGGTTTTTTCCTGCTGGTTTTTACTACAAAACATTTATGTGGCCAAAAAGTTTTTGGTACAAAATTTATGAACCATTTATTAGAAAGGCAGCTGGCCTTGGAGTTGCTTCAACTGAAAAAGATAATGAGAGGTATGAACATAAATACGAGTACTGTGATTTATTGGTAACCGGATCTGGACCAGCAGGTTTAGCTAGTGCATTTTCAGCAGCAAAAAGTGGTGCAAGAGTTATATTAGTGGAAGACAAACCAATGTTTGGAGGTTCACTTTTAACTGATGATGTTACAATTGATAATTTGTCAGGGAAAGAATGGGCAAATAAAATAATTTCTGAATTAGAAAGTATGCCAAATGTCATAACAAGAAAGAGATCTCAGGTATTTGGTTACTATGATCATAACATGGTTGCCATGTTTGAAAGAACTGGAGACCATTTAAATAACAAATCTAAATATACACCAAGACAACGACTTTGGTATATTAGAGCAAAAGAAGTTATTTTATCAACTGGATCAATAGAAAGACCAATTGTATTTGGAAATAATGACACCCCAGGTATCTTTTTATCATCTGGAGCTAAAGAGTATTTAAAATTATATGGAGTTTTGGTTGGAAAAAAACCTTTGATCTTTACAAACAATGATAGTGCATACGAAACAGCCATTGAATTTAAAAAAAATGGTATTAGCCCAATAGTTTTAGATACAAGAGAAAATCATGAGTCAGACTTAATATATGAGTCAAAAAATTTAGGTATAGAAATAAAATTTAATTATGCAATTTTAGCTGCACATGGTTATAAAAAAGTAAACTCAGCTACGATTGGAAAATTAAATAATTTAAAAACAGACTTTGAAAATAAAGAAAAAATTAATTGTGATTGTATTTGTGTTTCTGGTTTTTGGACTCCTTCGGTTCATTTAGCGTCACAATCAGGGAATAAATTAAAATATGATAAAGATCTAGATGCATTTATCCCAAATGTTTCAAAACAAAATGAAGTTTCAGTTGGAGCTGCAAATGGTACTTTTAATCTCAAAGAAACAATTGAAAATGGATTTCAAAAAGGAAGTTCTCTTTCTCAGAAAGTAACAGGTAAAGAAGTTAATTTATCAGTTCCACAGACTAATGAAAAAAAACATGGTAAACATGATAAATTTTGGTGTGTGCCACTTCCAAAAGGTAATAATTATAAAAGATTTGTTGATTTTCAAAATGATGTAGCTGTTTCAGATATTGAACTTGCACTGAGAGAAGGCTATCGATCTATCGAACATGTAAAAAGATACACCACACTTGGTATGGCAACTGATCAAGGTAAAACTAGTAATCTTAATGGTTTACAATTGGTATCAAATATTGAAAATAAAATTGTTCCTGAGGTTGGTCATACAACCTTTAGACCTCCATTTACACCAGTAACTATTGGAGCAATCGTAGGTAGAGAAACTGGCCACCACTATATGCCAACTAGAAAATCACCAATGCATAAATGGCATAAAGATAATAATGCAGTTTTTGTTGATGCTGGCGTATGGTTAAGACCAAGATATTACAAAGTTGGCAATGAAACACTACAAGATGCTGCTAAAAGAGAGGCTGCAAATGTAAGAAAAAATGTAGGAGTGTGTGATGTAACAACCTTAGGAAAGATTGATATTAAAGGCCCTGACTCAGCAGAGTTTTTAAATAGAGTTTATACAAATGCATGGTTGAAGTTACCAGTTGGAAAAGCGAGGTATGGTTTAATGTTAAGAGAAGATGGAATGCTTTTAGATGATGGTACTACTACTAGAATATCTGAAAATCATTATCATATGACTACAACAACTGCACAAGCAGCAAATGTTTTAACTCACTTAGAATATTACTTACAAGTTGTCTGGCCTGAACTAAAAGTAAATGTAGTATCTTCTACTGAACAATGGGCTGGAGCTGCAATCGCTGGACCTAAATCTAGAGATTTATTATCAAAATTACTGCCAACAGAAGATGTCACAAATGATGGTTTTGCTTTTATGCATTATAAAGAAGTTGACTTTTTTGGGGTTAAAGCAAGATTGTTTAGAATTTCATTTTCTGGTGAATTAGCATATGAAATAAACGTTCCTTCAGATTCTGGTCTATTTATGTGGGAAAAGATAATTGAAGTAGGTAAAAATTTTAATATACAACCGTATGGTACTGAGGCTTTATCTACATTACGAATTGAAATGGGACATGTTGCGGGTCCAGAGTTGGATGGTAGAACAATACCATCAGATTTGTCACTTGATGGAATGATTTCTAAAAAAAAGGATTTCATTGGAAAAAGATCACTTTCTAAAAAAGATTTTATAAAGCCTGAAAGACAAAAGATTGTTGGAATTGTTCCTGTTGACAAAAAAACATCTATACCAGAAGGCTCACACTTAGTTAACGATAAAAATTTTAAATTACCTGCTAAAAAGCTTGGTCATGTTTCTTCCTCTTGTTGGAGTGTTGAATATAATAACCCTTATTCTTTAGCGATTGTTACTGATGGAAAAACAGTGATAGGAAAAAAATTATTTGCAGTTGCGCCGTTAAAAAGCTCTTCAATTGAAGTTGAAGTAGTATCTTCACATTATGTTGATCCCAAAGGAGAGAGAGTAAGGTCATGACACTTTTATCTCCATTAGGTGATATTCATAAAATTGGTATATATGGAAATATTGAAAATAAAGCTGAAAGTAATTTATTAAAAATATCTGAAGAAACTTCAAAAAGCATTTATCAAATTATAAAATTTAAAAATTCTAATTCACCACTTACAAATTTGTTAATAAGAGATTTAGAAATCTCAAATAATCCAATGATTGTTAAATCAAATTTAAAAACAAGAATTTTGTGGACTGGACCTAATCAATGGTTAATTGTCTCAGATGATAAAATCTTAGAAGATGAATTGAAAATATTTGATAGTAATAATTTTGCAGTTACCGATCTATCACATACACGCGCAATTATTAATGTAAAAGGAGAAAATTCATTAGAGGTTCTAAAAAAAGGATGTCCTTATAATTTTAACAATCTTAAAAAAAACATGTCTATAAACTCTGTTTATCATTCGATCGCGGTTACAATTGATTTTATGGAAGAAAATCCATACACGATGAGAATAATGTGCCTAAGAAGTTTTGGTGAGTCATTGTATCACAGTATTACCGATGCATGTCTAGAATATGGATACAAAGCCATTTAATTTATTATAATACTTTAAAACCCAAAAAGAACACCAGTTTCTTTGACATAACAATCTTGAGTTGAGAAGATAGATATGTAATTATTTTTAAAATGAAAAATTTTATTTTAATTTTTTGTTGTGTATTTTTTCTTTTTGGATGCATCCAAACAACTGCCTTAGTGCCCGCATTTATTGGATCAGGCGGAAATATTTATAAAACAAGTTTATCTTATGGTGGAAACCACTTAATAAAAAAAGATACTGGAAAATCTTCAGCTGAACATGTTGTTTCTTTCGTTAATAAAAGTAAAGAAAATAAATTTTCGAATAAAAAACTTTCAGAATTAATTAAAAAACATATAAAAAAAACTAAAGAAAAGTTAAAAAATAATAATTTATTTTAAAGATATTTTAATATGTCTTTTCTTTCCAAGTGATAATCTAAAAAAATTATGTCCTTTAAAAAAATCTTTAGTGATCTTAATTTTTTCATCTGTAATTATTTGATCATCTATTTTAACACCTTTATTTTTGATTATTCTTTTTATCTCACTCTTTGAACTTTCTAAATTTGATAAAACAATAAGCGAAACTATATCAATATTATTTAACTCTTTTTCAGCTATTTTGACTAATGGCAATCCTTCACCTGTTGATCTATCTTGAAAAGTTTTAAGAGCTGTTTCTTCTGCAATTTTTGCTTCTTTCTCACCATGAAGCAATTTTGTAGCTTCATTTGCTAGAATAATTTTCTGTTTATTTATTTCATATTTTTCTACTTGTTTGATTTTGTCAACTGATAAATTAGTGAAAAATTTTAAAAATTTTAAAACATCCTTGTCATCAATATTCCTCCAGAATTGCCAAAAATCATAAGCTGACAAAAGTTTTTTGTCGAGCCAAATGGCTCCATTTTCAGTTTTACCCATCTTTGCACCAGATGCCAAAGTAATTAATGGAGTTGTAAGACCATAAACATTTTTATTCGAAAACCTCTTGATTAAATCTACACCATTAACAATATTACCCCATTGGTCTGAACCACCAATTTGCAATAAACAATTTTCTTTTTTATTTAACTCTAAAAAATCATATGCTTGTAAAATCATATAATTAAATTCCATGTAACTTAATGATTGTTCCCTATCCAATCTAAGCTTTACGCTATCAAAGCTTAGCATTTTATTTATTGTAAAATGCTTTCCTATTTCTCTTAAAAAAGAAATATAATTAAGATTTTTTAACCAATCATAATTGTTAACAAAAATTGGTTTAACTTTTTCATCCTCTGTAATTAAATAATTTTCTAATATTTTTCTAATATTGGTAATATTTTTTTCTATTGTTTTTTCATCTAATATTTGTCTAGTTTTATCTTTGCCCGAAGGATCACCTATTCTTGTAGTTCCTCCCCCTAAAAGTACGATTGGTTGATGACCATTATCTTGTAATAATCTTAAACACATTATTTGCATTAAGCTTCCTACGTGGAGACTTTCTGCAGTACAATCAAAACCGATGTATGCCTTTATTTTTTGTTTATTTAATATATCGGATAAACCTTTTTCATCAGTACATTGATAAAAATATCCCTTTTCTTTAAAATCTTTTAAAAATTTGTTCATAAATAGATTAATGTTACAATATACAATAATTGACAAAAAAAAATAACAATGGATAAAAAATACCATTCTCTAGGCTTAATGAGTGGAACATCTCTTGATGGAATAGATGCCTCTATAATCGAGTCTGATGGTGATAGTATTATTAATATTAGGAAAAATGCCTATTTTTCCTATCCAAAAAAATTTAAATTAGAGTTAAAAGAATTAATTGAAAGAACCACATCACGTGAAGAAATTCAAAAAAACCTTAAAAATTATAATGATATAGAGAGGAAATTAACTCTTTTTCATGCTGAAATTTCTGAAAGCATAATACAAAAATATGATTTCAACATAGATTTAATAGGTTTTCATGGACAGACTATAATTCATAAACCTAGTGATAAATATTCAATACAAATGGGGGATGGCAGACTTTTATCTCAAATTTTGAAAAAAAAAGTAATTTATCAATTTAGAAAAAACGATATTCAGAACTTGGGACAAGGAGCTCCACTTGCAAGTATTTATCATTATGCTCTATCAAAAAAATTAAAAATAAAAGATCCAGTAATTTTTTTAAATATTGGTGGAATTTCAAACATAACATATGTTGATAATGATAATTTCGAGTCAAGAGATGTTGGACCTGGAAATATTTTGATGGATAAATATATAAAAAAAATTAAAAACAAAGATTATGATCATAAGGGTAACTATGCTTCTATTGGCAAGATTGATTATAGTATAGTTAATCAAGCTATAGATAATGATTTTTTTTCAAAAAAAAATAATGTATCTTTTGATATAAATGACTTTGATTATTATTTTATAAAAGGTTTAGAATTTGATGATGCTATGGCGACACTTAATTTTTACTCAGCAAAAATTATTTCTGATTTAATTTTAGAAAAATATATAAATGTTAAAAAAATTATTTTATGTGGTGGTGGTAGAAAAAATAAAACACTCATAGTTAATATTAAAAATTTAATAAAAAATGATGTACAAAATATTGATACCTTTGATTTAGATGGTGATTTTATTGAATCACAGGCTTTTGCTTATTTAGCTGTTAGATCATTCCTTAATAAAAATATTTCTTATCCACAAACTACAAATGTTAAAAAACCTGTTACTGGTGGAGAATTGATAATTAATTATTAAAATATAGTAATTTCTTTTTTAATATATTTATCTACCTCTATAGCTAAATTGTTTTCATTCTTAGAAAAAAAATGATTTGCTTCAGGTATTGATTGAAATTCTACCTTGATACCTTTTTGCATGCTTAATCTTTTATCAAGCTCATCTATATATTGAATTGGTACCAACTCATCTTTTTTTCCATAAATCATTAAACCTGAAGTAGGGCATGGTGATAAAAACGAAAAATCATATACGTTTGGTTGAGGTGAAATTGATATAAATCTATTAATTTCAGGTCTTCTCATCAAGAGCTGCATAGCAATTAATGAACCAAAAGAAAAACCAGAAATCCAACACTGTGAATTATCTAGATTTTCTTTTTCAAGCCAATCTAATGCCGCTGCCGCGTCTGCCAATTCTCCTTGACCATTATCAAATTCTCCTTCACTTTTTCCTACTCCTCTAAAATTAACTCTACAGACAGAAAAATCATTTTCCATAAATGAATTAAAAGTATCAACTACAACTTTGTTGTTCATTGTTCCTCCATATTGTGGATGAGGTTGTAAAACTAATGCAATTGGTGAAGTATTTTTTTTACTTCTATAATATTTTGCTTCTAGTCTACCAGCAGGACCAGGTATAAATATTTCTAAAATTTTATTATCCATTTAAGCTATTGATTATTATTCTCAAAAAAAAATTATGTTTTTCTATCAAAAATGAGCGACAAATTGCAAGTTTTTTAAATTAAGTACTAACTTGACTAATTTACTCGGGTATATATAAACCGCGTAGATTGGGAATAATATGAAATTATCAAGCAAAGGAAGATACGCAGTAATGGCTTTAGCAGATATTGCAAGGTTTGATGAAAATCAACCTATTTCACTTAGAGATATATCTTTAAGGCAAGGAATCTCAATAAATTATTTAGAGCAACTTTTTTTAAAGCTGAAAAAAAATAATATTGTTAAAAGTGTTAGAGGTAAAAATGGTGGATATGTATTATCAAAAAGTGCAAAAGATATTAATTTATCTGATATACTTTTTGCCGTTGAAGAAAAAGTCAAAACAATCGCTTGCGAAAAACATTCAAAGAATGGTTGCAACGGCAAGTCAGCAAAATGTATTACTCATAATTTGTGGGACGAATTAGAGGTTTATATAAACAACTTTTTTCAAAGAAAAACTTTAGGGGATCTGATGAATAGTCATCATGAAAGGGTCTAATGAGAGATAAACAAATAGAACAATTGAAGGATTATAAATATGGTTTTTCAACTGATATAGAAAATACTAAATCACCAAAAGGATTAAATGAAAAAGTGATAAAATTTATTTCAAATATAAAAAAAGAACCTCAATGGATGCTAGATTTTAGATTAAAAGCATTTGAAAGATTTAAGCAATTAAAAGAACCAAATTGGCAAAAACCTAAATATCCTAAAATAGATTATCAAGATTTATACTATTATTCTGCTCCCAAAAGTATGGATGATAAACCAAAGAGATTAGATGAACTTGATCCAAAACTTTTAGAAACTTATAAAAAACTTGGAATACCTCTTCAAGAACAAGCAAGATTAAATGGTATCGCAGTAGATGCAGTATTTGACTCAGTTTCAGTCGCTACTACTTTTAGAGAAGAATTGATAAAGCATGGAATTATTTTTTGCCCCATATCTGAAGCAATTCAAAACCACCCAGAATTGGTTAAGAAGTATTTGGGATCTGTAATTCCAAAAACTGATCACTTTTTTGCTACTCTTAATTCTGCAGTATTTACTGATGGGTCATTTGCTTACATACCCGAAGGTGTAAGATGTCCAATGGAATTATCAACCTATTTTAGAATTAATGCTTCTAACACAGGTCAGTTTGAAAGAACTTTGATAATAGCGGATAAAGGAAGTTATGTAAGTTATTTAGAAGGTTGCACTGCACCTATGAGAGATGAAAATCAATTACATGCTGCTAATGTTGAACTAATTGCTCTAGATGATGCAGAAATAAAATATTCCACGGTACAAAACTGGTATCCAGGTGATAAAGATGGGAAAGGTGGAATATATAATTTTGTAACAAAGCGTGGTTTATGCAAAGGTAAAAACTCAAAAATTTCATGGACACAAGTTGAAACAGGATCAGCAATTACATGGAAATATCCAAGTTGTATTTTAAAAGGCGATAATTCAGTTGGAGAGTTTTACTCAATTGCAATAACTAATAATCATCAAAAAGCTGATACGGGAACCAAAATGATTCATTTAGGCAAAAATACTAAAAGTAAAATTATTTCAAAAGGGATAAGCGCTGGATTTTCTGACATGACTTATAGAGGTCTTGTAGATATATCTTCAAAAGCAACGAATTCTAACAATTATACACAATGTGACTCTCTCCTAATGGGCAATAAATGTGGAGCACATACAGTTCCATATATTAAAAATAAAAACTCAGAGTCGAATATTGCACATGAAGCAACAACATCAAAAATAAGCGAAGAGCAATTACATTATTGTCAGCAAAGAGGTTTGAGCGCAGAGGAAGCAATAGGATTAATTGTAAATGGATTTTGTAAAGAAGTTTTACAACAGTTGCCAATGGAATTTGCTGTTGAAGCACAAAAACTTGTTGGAATAAGCCTGGAAGGAAGTGTGGGATAATGTTAAAAATAAATAAGTTAAATGCTAAGATTGATAATAAAGAAATATTAAAAGGATTCTCTCTCAAAATAAATCCTGGTGAAGTTCATGCCATAATGGGTCCGAATGGATCTGGAAAAAGCACTTTATCAAATATTCTATCAGGAAAAAAAGGATATGAAGTTTCAGGAGAAGTTCTTTTTGAAGAAAAAGATTTATTTGAACTTGAAACAGAGGAAAGAGCCCATAAAGGTATTTTTTTAGCTTTTCAATATCCTTTAGAAATTCCAGGAGTTAATACAAATATATTTTTAAAGACATCATTAAATGCAGTAAGAAAGGCAAGAGGGGAAAAAGAGCTTGATGCAATAGAATTTTTAAAACTTGTGAAGAGAAAATCTAAAGAACTTAAATTCGACGAAGAAAAATTAAATAGACAATTAAATGTTGGTTTTTCTGGTGGAGAAAAAAAGAAAAATGAGATTTTGCAAATGTCAATGTTATCTCCAAAATTATCTATTTTAGATGAAACAGATTCAGGATTAGATATTGATGCTTTAAAAACTGTGGCAAATGGTGTTAACACATTAAGAAATGATAAAAATTCATTTTTAATAATTACACACTATCAAAGGTTACTTGATTATATAAAACCTGATTTTGTTCATGTTTTGATGAATGGAAAAATTGTTAAATCTGGAGGTGCAGACTTAGCCTTAGAATTAGAAAAAAAAGGATACGAAAATTTTAATTAGATGAAAGAGCAATTACAAAAAGATTTTGATAATATCGTTAAAAATTTAAATTTATCTCAAAAAGATATTGAAATAAAAAAGTTCCACTTAGATAATTTTATCACTAGAGGATTTCCAAATAGAAAAGAAGAAGATTGGAAATTTTCAGATCTTAATCAAATAATAAAAAAAAATATTGGCGAACTAAGTTTTTTTAATGATTACACATCAACTAATAAAGTCGAAACATCTGTATTCGTAGATGGATTAGAACATAATAAAATAGTTTTTGTTAATGGTAGGATTGAAAAAATTGATTTTGATTATGAAAAAAAAGACCAAATAGAAATTATTGATCAGTCGGAGGCTATTAGCAAATATAATCATAATAGTTCCCTATCTGATTTGAATAGCGCTTTTATCAATAAATCTTTTAAAATAGTTGTTAAAAATAGCTATCAATTGTCAAAACCGCTAATTATTTATCACACAACTAACCCCAAAATATGGTCAAAAAATATTAATTTAAGACTAGATTTTGAGCTAGATAAAAATAGCTCTTTAAGATTGATCGACTTATTTAATGATACATCTGAAAAAAATTTCTTAAATATATTTTATAACTTTGATTTAAAAGAAAATGCTGTTTTAAAAAATTACAAAGTAGATAAATTTGAAAATAAAAATATTAAATATTCTTTCAATAATATCGAACAAGAGAAGAATAGCATCTCAGAAACTTTTATTTTATCTTCTGGATCAAATTTTTTTAAAAATGAAATAAATTGTAATTTAAAAGGTGATTATTCATCAGCTTTTGTAAATGGTATTTTATCTCTTAACAATGAAAAACATCATGAAATCAGAACAATAGTAAATCATTTAAGTGAGAATACAAAAAGCTATCAGCTAATAAAATGTGTTCTGGCAGATAGTTCTAAAGCTGCATATCAGGGAAAAATATTTGTTAATTCAAAAGCCCAAAAAACTGATGGATATCAGTTGAGCAAGGCAATATTGTTAAATAAAAGTTCAGAGTTTAATGCTAAACCAGAATTAGAAATTTATGCAGATGATGTAAAATGTTCTCACGGATCTGCATCAGGTAGTTTAAATGAGGATTCAATATTTTATCTAATGTCGAGAGGTTTAAGTTATGAACAATCAAAAGAACTTTTAATTAATGGATTTCTTCTAGATGTCGTAGATAAGATAACTGATGTTGAGGTTAAAAATTTATTAAAAAATTTAATTGGTGTAAAAGAATGAATATTGACAAAATAAAAAAAGAATTTCCAATTTTTGATGAAAAAGTACAAAATCATGATTTAGTTTATTTAGATAGTGCTAACTCATCTCAAAAGCCACTTGTCGTTGTAGACAGAATATATGATTTTTACACAAAAGAATTTTCAAATGTAGGAAGAAGTGTTCATTATTTGGCTGTTGCTGCTACTAATCTATATGAAAATACAAGAACCTCAGTACAAAAATATATTAACGCTAAAGATAAAGATGAAATAGTTTTCACGAAAGGTGCTACAGAAGCGATAAATCTTGTAGCTAGCACGTTTGGTCAAAAGTACTTAAAGGAGGGAGATGAAGTTTTAGTGACTGAACTTGAACATCACTCTAATTATGTACCTTGGCATTATTTAAGAAAATCTAAGGGTGTTAAAATTGAATTTGCTGAAGTTGATGAGGATGGAGATATTTCTATTGATGAAATAAAAAGAAAAATAACAGATAAAACTAAAATAATTGCTATTACACATTTATCAAATGTTACAGGTGCAATTTTACCAATAAAAGAAATTGTTGATCTTGCTCATTCTAAAGGCATCCCTGTTCTAGTAGATGGTTGTCAAAGCGCACCTCATATAAAATTAGACATGCAGGACTTAGATTGTGATTTTTATGCAATTTCATGCCATAAAATGTATGGACCTACTGGTTTAGGCGTACTTTATGCTAAAAAAAAATGGCTTGAAGATTTGCCACCTTATCAAGGTGGAGGAGGGATGATTGGCTGGGTTAAAAAAAATGATATTGGTTATGGCGAACTGCCAAATAAATACGAAGCTGGCACAATGGCAACAGCTCAAGTGATTGCTTTTAACGAGTCGATAAAATTTTTAAATAAAATAGGTATTAAAAATATTGAAAATCACGAAAATCAACTGCTTAAATATGGAGAGGAAATTTTGAGAAAAAATAACTCAGTAAAACTAATAGGTAACCCCAAAAAAAAAGGTGGAGTTTTATCGTTTACTATTGATGGTATTCATCCTCATGATATTGCTACTATTTTAGATGAAGACGGTGTTGCTATAAGAGCGGGCCATCATTGCTGTCAAATTTTGCATGACAAGCTGGGTCTACCAGCATCTGCAAGAGCATCACTCGGTGTTTATAATACAAAAGAGGATTTAGATAAATTAAATTATTCTATAAATAAATGTAAAAAAATTTTTGACTTATAATGAATTTAAAAGAACTATATCAAGAAATTATTTTAGATCATGGCAAGAACCCAAGAAATCTTGGCAAGGCTGAAAATTTTAATAAAGATGCAAAAGGTCATAATCCTCTTTGTGGTGACAAGGTTCATGTTTATTTAAAATTAGATGAAAATAAAAAAGTAGAAGAAATATCTTTTGAAGGTCAAGGCTGCGCAATATCTATGGCGTCAGCATCAATTATGACTGATTTAATAAGAGGTAAAGAAGAAAATGAAGTTAAAGAAATTGTAGAAGACTTTTTAAATATGATTAAAGAAGCACCTGAATTAAAATCTAAAAATTTAAAAGATGATGAAAAAACCAAGTTAATGTGTTTATCTGGTGTAAAACAATACCCAATGAGGGTAAAATGTGCTACTTTATCATGGCATACTCTAACAACTGCTATAGATAAAACACAACATGAAATAGATAAGGAAAACAGCTAGAATGAATCTTAAAGAAAAAGTAATTTCGGAAATCAAAAAAATTTATGATCCTGAAATACCAGTAAATATTTATGAACTTGGATTGATATATGATATTTCTATAGAAAACCATGATGTTAAAGTTAAAATGACTTTGACTACCCCTAATTGTCCTGTAGCTGAAAGTTTGCCAAAAGAGGTAAAAGATAGTATTAAAGAAATTAAAGAAGTAAACGATGTCAGTCTTGATTTAGTTTGGGATCCACCGTGGAATAAATCTATGATGTCAGATGCTGCAAAATTGGAATTAAACTTATGAGCAAACAAGTAATCACTCTTAGCAATCAAGCTGCAAATAGAATTAAAGAGATTATGTCTAAAGATAATGAAAACTCTACTGGAGTTAGAATTGGAGTAAAGTCTGGCGGATGCGCTGGCATGTCATATATAATGGAATATGCTAAAGAAGCACAACCAGCAGATGAGGTAATTGAAGATAAAGGAGTTAAAGTATTCATAGATCCAGCAGCAGTAATCTATCTTTTGGGCACTGAAATGGACTTTAAAAAAGATGAATTTTCCTCTTCTTTTGTGTTTAAGAATCCAAATGAAACTGAACGTTGTGGCTGCGGAGAGTCATTCAAAGTATAGTATCCATTTTGAGCATACCTGAATTGCAATAATTGCATATCTATTATAATATGTTTTTATGAATAAATTTGAGCTTAGGAATTTACATTCTACTGCTGAGAAAAAAGAAAAAAGAATGTCTTTTTTCAGATCCCTTATTAAGTCAGTTAATGTAGGTGCAAATGGTACTCAAAAATATGTTGTTAAAAAAGGATCTGGTAGAAACAAAATTGCTTCTACCAGATAAAAGCTAATTTAACAGCTATAGTACATATCAAACTCAATTGGATGAGGTGTATGTTCAAAGTTATGTATTTCTTCAAACTTTAATGCAATGTATGCATCGATTTGGTCATCGGTGAAAACATTTCCTTGAGTTAAAAATTTCCTATCTTTATCTAAACTTTCCATTGCTTCTCTGAGCGAACCACAAACGGTAGGAACTTTTTTTAATTCTTTTTCTGATAAAGAGTATAAATCTTTATCAAAAGATTTTCCTGGATCAATTTTATTTTTTATTCCATCAAGTCCTGCCATTAACATCGAAGCAAATGTTAAATAAGGATTACCTGATGCATCTGGAAATCTAATTTCACATCTTGCACCGTTTTTACTTAATGTGATTGGAATTCTACAAGACGCCGACCTATTTCTTGCAGAGTAAGCAAGCAATACTGGAGCTTCAAATCCTGGAATTAATCTTTTATAACTATTTGTAGTTGCGTTAGCAAAAGCATTAATTGCTTTCGCATGTTTTAAAATACCACCTATATAATATAATGCAGTTTGAGAAAGCCCAGAATATTTATCTCCAGAAAAAACTGGTGTTTTTCCCTTCCAAATAGATTGGTGTGTATGCATTCCAGATCCATTATCACCTTTTACAGGTTTAGGCATAAATGTTGCTGTTTTTCCAAATGAATGAGAAACCATTTGAACAACATATTTATAAAGTTGAACATTATCTGCTTGGTCAACCAATGTACCAAAATACATACCTAGCTCATGTTGACTAGGAGCAACTTCGTGGTGATGTTTTTCAACTTTAATTCCTACATCTCTTAATCCTTTTAAGTATTCTCCCCTCATATCCTGAGCACTATCGACTGGTGGTACTGGAAAATAACCTCCTTTGATACCAGGTCTGTGGCCCATATTTCCATTTTCATATTTTTTTCCTGAATTGTAAGGTCCTTCAGCACTATCAATACTAAAACTAGTCTCGTTCATATCATTTTTAATTCTTACATCATCAAAAACAAAAAATTCAGGTTCAGGTCCAAAATAAGCTCTATCTCCAACACCAGTTTTTTTCAGGTATGCTTCGGCTTTTTTTGCGATTCCTCGTGGATCTCTTTCGTAAGGAGTTTTTTTAATAGCATCTAAAATATCACAAAATACAATAAGAGTATTATGAGAAGTAAAAGGATCCATTACTGTTCTTGATAGATCAGGTTTTAATATCATGTCTGATTCATTAATTGCTTTCCATCCAGCAATTGACGAACCGTCAAAAAAAACTCCATCATTTAACATTTCGTCATCAACTATAGTTGAGTCCATTGTTAAGTGTTGCAATTTTCCTCTAGGATCAGTAAATCTTAAATCTACGTATTCAACTTCTTTATCTTTCATTTGTTTTAAAACTTTTGATGCACTCATATTTTCTCCTTTTAAATTATCTACCTAAATACCAAATGCAGATAAATTAATATTGCTTATTATCAATATATCTCCTATGCATTTTAAGCATGATATAATCTTAAGAAATTACATTTATCAATCAATTTATAGTTGTATGAATAATATTCTAGATAAAGAACCAGTTATAAGAGCATCAAAAGCATTAAGTAACTTTGATAGCACATTAGAGGTTCAGGTATTAGATAAAACTGCAAGAACTGCTATAGATGCTGCAAATTCATTAAATTGTGAAGTAGGAGCAATTGTCAAATCTTTAGTTTTTAAAACTCATGAAACATTTCTAATGTGTTTAGTGGCTGGAGACAAGAAATGCTCATTAAATAAAGTTAAAAAAATCTTAAGAAATAAAAATTTGCAAATGGCAAATGCAGAAGAAGTTAAAATAAAGACTGGTTATACAATTGGCGGCGTATCTCCAATTGGGCTAATTGAAAAAATGGATATACTTATTGATAAATCACTAGATAGGTATAAAAATATTTATGCTGCAGCAGGACACCCAAATTGTATTTTTAAAATTAATTTTTCAGACCTTAAAAAAATTACAAATGGAAAAGTTGAGGAAATTACAGAATGAGACAACCTAACTTAACTGATTACATACTTCTTATAATTTTATCTTTAATATGGGCATCTGCTTTTTTTAATATTAAAATTGCCACAAATTCATTTGGACCAGTGACTATAGCTTTTTTAAGAGTTTTATTAGGATCCTTACCAGTAATAATGTTATGTTTTTTTAAAAAAATTAAAATTGAAGCTTTTTCAAAAGATTGGATGTGGTTTGCTTTAATTGGATTTATCAATTTGGTTGTACCTTTTTTCCTTATTGCTTATGGTGTTAAGAATGTTCAAAGTAATTTAGCTGCAATCTTAATGTCTACAACTCCATTAAGCTCTACAATTTTAGGACATTTTTTTACAAAAAATGAAAAATTTAATTTTTATAAAACAATAGGTATAGTTTTAGGATTTTCTGGAATAGTATATTTATTCTCTGATAATCTACTCATAAATGATAATAATTTCATATCAGCATTATTAATATTAATCGGGTCTACCTGCTATGTTATTGGGGGTGTATTAACACTAAAAATTAGTAATAAAAAAAACGAAAATGTAACAGGCTCTATATTAATTTGGGCAGTAATAATATTAATTCCTATTACTGCCATTTTAGAAAAACCTTGGAGCACCACTCCAAGTATAGAGTCAACAATTTCAGTAATATATTTGGGTTTTGTGTCCACAGGCCTCGCTTGGTTATTAAGATTTAGAATATTAAAAAATAATGGTTTAATTTTTCAGTCTCAGGTTTCTTATTTAATTCCAATATTTGGAATTATATTAAGTTACATATTCTTAGGTGAATTAATTACACCAAAAGTTTTAGTTGCTGTGATTGCTGTAGTAATTGGAATTTATTTAGTTAAAAGATCAGGCAATTTTAAAATAAAAAAAATATAATTTTTTAATTTTTTTTATAATTTGATATATATACCCCAATAGATGCTATAAAAAAGCCTACCACATCAATATTAGTTAATATTTCATCTAAAAAGTACCAGGACATTAAAGCTGTTACACAAGGGATTAAAAAAAATAATGAAACAGTTTTGCTAGCAGTATTTGTTTTTATCAAATACATTAAAATAGAGAATGCACCAAAAGATACTAGTATTATTTGATGACTCATCGCAAATAAAAACTCAGATGTTATATTTAGAAACGGTTCATCAAAAAACAAAACTATAATTATTAAATGAAAAATAATCGCTCCAATTGCCTGATACATGTTGTTAACTGATAATGGAACATCATTACTAACTTTCTTTTGCCATATAGTTGATGCAGTTATTGCAATTAATGAAATTATCACTGCAACTATACCATCCATTGGAAGATTTTCTCCAATATCGAATCCTATTACAAGAGTAGCACCAACAAAACCTAACATAACACCTAACCATTGCTGTAATTGAACTTTTTCATTTAAAAATTTACCTGCCAGTGCATTAGTTAATACAGGCTGGAGCGTTACGATTAATGCCGCAACATTCACTGGCAGCCCGACAAATACTGAATAAAAGACTCCTCCTAAATAGAAGCCATGAAATAGAACGCCAGTTCCAAGACTATTTAATAAAAAGTTTTTTTTTATTAAGATCTTTTTTTTTTCGTACAGTGAAAAAAGAAAAAAACCTATTGCGACAAATAGAAATCTAAATGCTAAAGCTGAAAAAGGATCACTATTATTAACAATTGGCTTTGTAGTAACAAATGCAGAAGACCAAAGAACAATGAATATAATTGGAAAAAGTTTGACCATTAGAATAAATAAACTATCATGCTTTTTTAAAATATATTCTAAATTAAATAAAATATGTATAAAGAATTTGGTCAATTTATAAATGGTAAGTGGCAAGAGTCTTCAAACAAAGAAACTTATGAAGTAATTAATCCAGCAAATGAAGAAGTTATTGGCAATGCTTCAAAAGCATCACCGGAAGATGTAAGTAAAGCACTTCAATCAGCAGAAAATGGATTAAATATTTGGAAAAATACCCCTGCTTGGGAGAGATCTTACATTATAAGAAGAATAGCAGATAGGATACGAGAAAAAAAAGATGTCCTAGCGAAATGGATGGCATTAGAGGTTGGAAAACCATTAACAGAGGGATTAGCAGAAGTAAATGGTTCAGCTGATATATTTGAATGGAATGCAGAAGAAACAAAAAGAATTTATGGACAAACTGTTGAGAGTAGATTTAAAGACACAAGAGTTCATGTTTACTATCAACCGATAGGTGTAGTTGCTGCTCTGTCACCATGGAATTTCCCTTTGGTACTTTCATCAAGAAAAATTTCTACAGCTCTAGCTGCAGGATGTTCAGTTATTATTAAACCAGATGTAATTACACCAGGTGTCATTATGGAATTAGTTGATATATGTAGAGAGTGTGGTGTTCCACCGGGAGTGGTTAATCTTCTGTCTGGTGATCCACCAGCTATTGCACAACAACTTATATCTTCAGATATAATAAAAAAAATATCAATTACTGGATCCTCAAGAGTTGGCAAGTTAATATTAAAGCAAGCTGCTGATAAAGTTCAAAGAGTTACAATGGAGTTGTCTGGACACTCTCCATTTATAGTTTTTGATGATGCTGATATTCAAAAAGCTACAGACATAGCAATTAGTGCCAAATTTAGGAATAATGGTCAAGTATGCATTTCACCAAATAGGTTTTATATTCAAGATACAAAAAAAGACGAATTTATAAATTTATTTATTGAAAAAACAAAAAAATTGAAAATAGGAAATGGCTTAGATCCAGAAACACAATTGGGTCCTTTGACAACAAAAAAAAGATTAAACGAAGTCGAAGAATTAGTTGAAACAACAAAAAAAGAAGGTGCAAAAGTTTTATTGGGAGGAAAAAGACCTTCAGAATTTAATAAAGGTTTTTTTTATGAACCAACAGTTTTCGACGATGTTCAAGATAACTTTACAATTATGAAACAAGAACCTTTTGGACCCTTGGTACCAATGTTATCCTTCAAATCATTCGACGAAGTAGTTGAAAGAGCTAACAATCATGAATTAGGATTGTGCAGTTATATATGCACAAATTCTATGGAAAAGGCTCATAAAGCTTCAGAATTAATGGAGACTGGTACTGTAGCCGTTAACACAGGTTTTGTTGCAATTGCTGAAGCTCCATTTGGAGGAATTAAGCAAAGTGGTTATGGAAGAGAAGGCGGTTCAATGGCAATAAAAGATTATTTAAATGTTAAATACACACATTTAGGAATTAAAGGATAAATTATGAGCAAGAAATCTGCGAAAAAAGCATCAAAAATACTTAGTAAATGGAGAAAAACTATGCCTTTTTATTATGCTGCTGCTTTATTAATTGTTGCTATAGTGATCATAATAAAATGAAATTAGCAAGAATTGGTGAATCAGGTAAAGAGAAACCAGTAGTTATTGATGAAGATGGAAATTACC
>JBJLDS010000006.1:0-33836 GCA_045567035.1 Candidatus Pelagibacter sp.
TTGAGCTTACATCTATCATTTCAATCCAAAGAAGCGGAATATTTTTATAACCAACGCTAGGTTTTGACATTAATATAAATTTATTAAATGTATCTGATGGTTTAGGGAGCCATCTACCTGATCCTTGTTCGGAACAACTTGGACCACTTGCAACTATTGTACCTGCTGGGAATAAAATTATGTCAATTAATCTTAAACCTCCTTGCTCAGATTTTTGTAAATTATCAAACTCGATGATAGCACTTTGCATTTCATCAAGTGCGCCAGGAGGATATATACTTGCAAATTCTATTCTTCTTGCAATTTTAACAATATTTTTTGCATAATCTGAAGCAATCTCTTCTGAGTCATCTAAGCTTTCTCTATAAAGTTTAATTTCATTTTTTAACCCTTTAATTGATGTTTTGAAATTTGAGTTATGATTTCTTAATTTGAAAAATTTATCACTTATAATTTTTAGATCTTCTGCAGCTGTGTGAAATTTTAAACCTTTATTAGTTTCTGGTACAACTGGGACCTCAATTGTATTTTCAATTGACCCTGTTCCTGATTGAACTTTAATTATTCCCCAGCCACCTTGTTCTGATACGGCTTTAAGTCGTTCAATTTTATCTGCTTCAGTTTCAAATGGATAATCTTTTTTCTTAAAATTTGAGCTTAAAATTCTAATTTCTTCAGTCATTTCTTTTATTCTAGATTTTGTATTTTCCTCCATTAAATAGTCATTTGTAAGTAAAGGAATTAACTGAGATGTTTTTGATATAAAACGTAGTAAAATTATTTTTTGTTCATCATTTAAATCAGGGGCATTTTGGATTTCTTTCTCAATTTTCTTAAGATTTTTATTTTCAATTTTAATTATAGAGGTGCTTTTGAACTCTCTTTCATCAATTGGAAATTGATATTTTAATCCCATTAAAGACTCGTTTATTTTTGCGACTTGACATAATTCATTTGCTGATTTTGGATAAAAAGCTTTAGCTATGTCCCAAGAATAATATAGCCAAATTAAAAGTATAGCAGCACTCCCAACTATTACCCAATGAGTGCCACCTTTTGCCCTTTCTGGATTTCCAAAAACAGCATCTACTTTTTCTGTTTTAATTAATCTTCTTCCATAAAGAATACTTCCAATGATTGCTACAAAGATTAATAATGTTACTATTTGTGTTAACATTTAATTTTCTTTTCCCATAATTTCTTCTTCCATGTTCCAGATCATCGATAGAATTTCCTCTCTTTTTGATCCAAATTCTTTATTCTTTTTAATTTCTCTTAAATCTTCTTTCAGTCCCATTTCTGCAAATGGAAGCTTATATTCTTTATGAATTCGACCTGGTCTGGGAGCCATTACATACAGTCTTTCCCCAAGAAGTAACGCTTCCTCAACTGAGTGCGTAATTAAAATTATAGTTTTTCCAGTTTCTTTCCAAATTTTTAAGACTAATGATTGCATCTTTTCTCTAGTTAAAGCATCTAAAGCTCCTAGAGGTTCATCCATTAATATTAAGTCAGGATCATTTATTAAACACCTAGCAAGAGCAACTCTTTGCTGCATCCCTCCAGATAATTGATAAGTTGGAGTGTTTCCAAATCCCTTAAGACCTACAATTTCTAACCATTCATCAACTTTTCTTTGCGTCTCAATTGGATTATTTTTTTTCATTCTCAAGCCAAAGTTTACGTTTTCGGCTACAGTTAACCATTCGAATAAAGCCCCTTGTTGAAAAACCATTCCACGTTCAACACCAGGTCCTTCAATCTCTTTATTATTTAATGTAATATTTCCTGAGGTTGGTTTAATGAACCCAGCAGCGATGTTTAAAAGAGTTGTTTTACCACAACCTGATGGACCAAGAACAGTTAACAGTTCTCCTTTTTTTAGAGTAAAGTTTAAATCCTTTAATGCATGAACTGTATCTCCTTTCGGAGTTTTGAATATCATATTCAAATTCTGAGAAATTAAATCTGTCATACAAAAATTATATAAGATAATTTATAAAAAAATAGGCACCAATTTAAAAATTGGCGCCTATTTATATTTTTAATACCTAAATTATAGAGGTAAAAAACTAGTATCTACTGAACCACTAGGTGTACCCATTCCTTTTAGGAATCCGTCTAGGTTTCCACTCTCCATAGATGCTTTCGTTTCAGCAGGTGTTAGAAATTTAAATCCATCTAAAGTTTCTTTCATATCTGCAACTGCCATTTCAGAAGCTTTTGACATAGCGTTCATATCACTTTTTCCAGCTCTATATCTCGCGTTAGCTTCATGAGTTACTTCTACGAAAGTTCTAAGCATACCTGGATTTTCTTTCATAAATTTATCTGTTACAGATGTAATATCTATTCCTAAGATACCTGCATCTCTCGCTTCTTGAACAGTTAAAAGTCTTGATCCAATTGCAACAGCTGCTTTAATAGAATTTCCACCAAATAAACATGCCATTACAACATCACCGCTTACTAATGCAGCAGCACCTTCTTCAGGATCCATTTGAATTATATCCATTTTACTTCTATCAGCTCCTACAACTTTCATACTTTCATCAAAGACATATTCAGCCATAGTTCCTAATGGAACTGCAACTTTTTTACCTTCTAATTCAGTAGCATTTGCTTTTGTAATTCCAGATGCATTAGAAGTAACACAAGTAGTTCCTCCCATTCCGTATTCCATAGCAATATCAACTAATTTAATAGGTGCTTTTGATTTAACAGCATTGATAAATGGAACTAGACCTTGTGAATAAGATATATCAATATCACCTGCAAGCATTGCATCAGTCATTGCTCCACCATTTGTAAAGTTTGTCCATTTTACAGGAACACCAAGAGCTTTTTCAAAATTTTTCTTTTGCATGTCCTCTAGGTTTGGACTTGGCCATTCTAAGAAATATGCAACTCTAACTTCGTTTGCAGCAGCATTAGCAACTGACATGCTTAAGTTAAAAGCAACAAGTAATCCAAGAATGAATCTCAATGTTTTTTTCATTTATTCCCCTTGTTAATTAAATTTAATTGTACTTATTAAAGTTTAAATTTATTGTTATGTAAATGATGAAAAGCTCATAACGGATATGATTAATTTTCAAATACAACTAATAGTTGTGATGTTTTGTCTTACTGATCAATTTATAATTTTCTAGTTAAAATTATAAATTTAGTCTACTAATCTTTTATTAACTTTTTAAAATTATGAGTTCAGAAAAAACATCAATGCCAAATTCTCTAAACGAGCATTGGATGCCGTTTACTTCAAATAGAGACTTTAAAGAAAGACCAAGATTAATAACAAGTGCTAAAGGTGTTTATTTAAAAAATCATGAAGGTCAAACTCAAATTGATGCAAGTTCTGGATTATTCTGTAATCCTCTAGGTCATGGAAGAATAGAAATCATTGACGCAATTACAAATCAACTAAAAACTTTAGATTACGCTCAACCTTTTCAACAGGGATTTGGTGGATCATTCGAATTAGCTACTAGAATTGCAAAACATACTCCAGGAAATTTAAATAGAATTTTTTATACAATATGTGGTTCAACTGCAGTTGAAACCGCTATAAAAATTAGTGTTGCATATCATAAAGCTAGAGGAGAAGGACAAAGATTTAGATTTGTTGGAAGAGAAAGAGCTTATCACGGAATGAATATTGGAGCTACATCAGTTGGAGGTATGATAAATAATGTTAAAACTTACGCAAGTGTATTAATGCCTGGTGTAGTACATATGAGACACACACATTTAGATGATCATAAATTTATTTCAGGTCAACCCGAAACAGGAATGGAAATTGCTAATGATTTAGAAAGAATTTGTACAAATTTTGGATCTGAAAATATTGCTGCATGTATAGTTGAGCCTATTGCTGGATCTACTGGAACTTTGGTTCCTCCAGTTGGTTACCTACAAAGATTAAGAGAACTTTGTGATCAACATAATATTCTTTTAATATTTGATGAAGTAATAACAGGTTGGGGTAGAACAGGTTCTGCTTTTGGAGCTCAAGAGTTTGGTGTAACTCCTGATATTATTACTATGGCTAAAGCTACCACAAATGGAATTGTTCCGTTTGGAGTAGTTGCATGCAAAGAAGAAATTTATGATACAATATTAGATGCTTCTCCTAAAGGAGCTGTTGAACTATTTCATGGTTATACTTACTCAGGAATTCCAATATCTGTAGCAGCAGCATTAGCAGTTCAGGATATATTTGAAAAAGAGGATATCTTTAATAGAGCAAAAGATTTAGCACCTTATTTTCAAGAAGGATTATTTTCACTAAAAGATATAGATGTCGTGGAAAATATTAGAGGATATGGAATGATGGGTGGTATCGATATTAGAAAAGATACAAGACCAGGAAAAGCTGGTCTCGAAACCTTTAAACATTGTTATGAAGCAGGGGTAAACTTTAAAGCTACTGGAGACGCATTAATAATTGCACCGATGTTTATATGTGAGAAAAAGCATATTGATGAGATCATAGAAAAATTAAGAACTGGAATTACGAATTATAGCAAAAGTAAAAAAAATTAATTTTCATATATGAAAATTGGTATCCCAAAAGAAATTAAACCCCAAGAGAATAGAATAGGATTAACACCAGAGAGTGTTAAAGTTTTAGTATCAGACGGACATGAAGTTTTAGTTGAAAATAATGGTGGTTATGAAGCTGGTTTTTATAATGAGCAGTATAAAAGTGCGGGCGCTAAAATAATAGATAGCGCATCTGATATTTTTAATGATGCTGATATAATAGTAAAAGTAAAAGAACCTCTTTCAAATGAAGTTAAAATGATTAGAGAAAATCAGATTGTCTTTACTTATCTTCATCTCGCTGCCGCAAAAGAATTAACACAAGGTTTAATAAATACTAAATCAGTATGTATAGCTTATGAAACTGTTACAGATAATAATGGAAGACTTCCATTGCTTGCACCAATGAGTGCTGTTGCAGGAAGAATGTCAGTACAAGCAGGTGCTCATTGTTTAGAGAAAAACCAGAAAGGTAGAGGTCTATTGCTAGGAGGTGCTCCTGGAGTTGAACCTGGAAACGTTGTTATATTAGGTGGAGGTGTTGTTGGAGAAAATGCAGCCATTATTGCAACTGGTATGAAAGCAAAAGTTCATATTGTCGACAAATCAGAAGCAAGACTTAAACAATTAAGCGAAATGTTTGGAGATAAAATTATTCCAGAACATAGTGATAAAATAGATTTAGAAAAATTAATTTCTGATTGTGATTTATTAGTCGGTGGAGTTTTAATTCCTGGAGCAGAAGCTCCAAAGTTAGTTACTAAAGATATGTTAAAAAAAATGAAAAGAGGATCAGTAATTGTTGATGTGGCCATAGACCAAGGTGGATGTGTTGAAACTAGCAAACCCACTACTCACGCTGAACCAACATATATAGTAGATGATGTTGTTCATTATTGTGTAGCAAATATGCCAGGGGGAGTACCAAGAACATCAACTTTGGCGTTAAACAAAGCTACACTTCCTTTTCTCTCAAAACTTGCAAAAGATGGCTATATAAAAGCATTAAGAGATGATCCACACTTCCTCGCTGGCCTCAATGTACACAAAGGAAGTGTTACATATAAAGCAGTTGCAAATGTATTTGGCCACAGTTATGTTTCTCCTGAAAAAATAATTAATTAAAGCGGAATTTAATTTATGAGTTATAGACCATTACCAGACGGGGTGACAATCAAAAGATCTCCAATTGAAGGACTAGGACTTTACGCGACAGAAGATATTCCAGAAAATACTTTCATCGGACTGACACATATTTTAGATGAAAGATTTGAAAATAATTACTTAAGAACTCCACTAGGTGGATTTTATAATCACTCGGATACACCAAATGTTAGAAGAATGATTACCAACAAACTTCCAACATTAAAATTTGGTGATCCAGCTCCAATGCCAGATGACAAAAGTGAGGTTGTAAACATAGAAGGTTCAAAAGAAGATATGTATCCAACGACCTATGCAAGATTTATGTATATGGTTACTATTAGAAAAATTAAAGCTGGCGAAGAACTAGCAGCTAATTACAATTTATATACCTATCCAAAGACAGGCGTAGGAATTCAAATGATTTAATGGTCAAAAAATTACCTAACAGTTGCAAGGTTGTTGTAATTGGGGGAGGGGTAATTGGATGTTCCGTTGCATATCACTTAGCAAAATTTGGTTGGAAAGATACTATTCTTTTAGAGAGAGATCAGCTTACATCAGGAACAACTTGGCACGCTGCAGGCCTTGTAAGCCAATTAGGACCATCTGCAGGAATAACTAAAATTAGAAAATATACTTTAGATCTTTACAAGGAATTAGAAAAAAAAGTTGATCATTCAGCAGGACTTAGATTGAATGGCGCACTTTCAATTGCGGAAAACCAAGGAAGATGGGAAGAGTTAAAGAGACAAGCTACCACAGCTCAACTCTACGATGTTGATGTAAAAATTTTTGATAAAGAAAGTGTTAAAGAAAAATTTCCAATTGTAAATGTAGAAAATGTTATAGGTGGAATTTTTATGCCAGGAGATGGCGCAGCAGATCCATCTGGCGTTACCCACATGCTAGCTAAAGCTGCAAAATTAGAAGGAGCTAAAATATTTGAAAAATCTCCTGTTGAGAAAATTTTAGTAAAGAATGGAAGAATTGCAGGAGTTAGAGTAAATGGAACTGACATTGATTGTGAATATGTTGTTCTAGCATCAGGCATGTGGTCGAGACAAATAGGTGAAAAAATTGGAGCAAGTATACCTTTGTATCCTGCAGAACATTTTTATATTATTACTGAACCTATAGACAATCTTTCAAAAACTTTACCAGTAATAAGAGACTTTGATAATAGAACTTATATTAAAGAAGATGCCGGTAAAATATTAGTTGGTATATTTGAGGGAAAATCAATTCCTGCGTTCGAAAAAACTAATTTAGTTCCTGAGGATTTTTCTTTTGGTGAATTACCCGAAAACTTTGAGCATTTTGAACCATATCTTAAGTCAGCAGTTGATAGATTTCCAGTTTTAGAAACTGCAGGAATTAGAAAATTTTTTTCAGGACCTGAGTCTTTTACACCTGATACCAATAGTTTATTAGGAGAAGTCCCTGGGTTTAAAAATCTTTTTGCGTGTTGTGGCTTAAATAGTATTGGAATTGGCAGTGGTGGAGGTGTAGGAAAAGTTACAGCAGAGTGGATGATTAATGGGCACATAAATGAGGATTTATTTATTTATGATATTAAAAGGTTTCAAAATTTTCATTCAAACTTAGACTTTATAAAAGAAAGAATTACCGAAACATTAGGTGACCTTTATGGAATGCATTGGCCTTATAAACAACATAAGACTTCTAGAAATCAAAAGACTATACCTTATCATGATAAGTTAAAAAAAGCTGGTGCATGTTTTGGAGTTGCAGGAGGTTATGAAAGACCCATGTGGTATGCCTTAAATGGTGACAAACCTGAATACAAATATAGCTACAAGTACCAAAATTGGTATCCATCAGCTGAATATGAAACAAAAAATACTCGAGAAAATGTTGGATTGTTTGAATTAAGTCCTTTTGCAAAGTTTGATTTAAAAGGTGATCAAACTTTTGATGAACTTCAAAAAATTTGTACAGCAAATATAAAAAATATACCTGGCAAATCCACATATACACAAATGCTTAACGAAGATGGTGGTATAGAAGCTGATCTTACAGTGGTTTGTATTGCTAATGATTATTTTAGAATAATAAGTTCAGCGGCAACTAGAGAACGTGATAAATTTCATATCTTAAAACATGTATCTAAAGAAGTTAAATTTATTGATGTTACAGATGACTTTTGTTGTCTAGGATTATTTGGTCCAAAGAGTAGAGATTTATTATCAAAAATAAGTAATGAAAACTTATCTAATGATAATTTTAAATTTAGCACTGCAAAGCTAATAAAAATTAAAGATATAGATGTATGGGCTCAAAGATTGTCTTATGTAGGTGAGCTAGGCTATGAACTTTATATAGAAAAAAATTCTGCAAAGGAATTATTTGAAGCAATTGTTCTTGAGGGAAAAAATCACAACTTATCACTCTGTGGAGCACATGCGATGGATATTATGAGGATGGAAAGTGGTTTTTTACATTGGGGTCATGACATTTCACCTGAAGAAAATCAATTAGAAGCAGGATTAGATTTTGCAATCAGCTATAAAAAAAATATTAATTTTATAGGAAAAGACGCTTTGTTAAAATTAAAAGAAAAATCCGTTTCAAAAAAAATGATTATGCTTAATCTCAATAATTCAAAACCAGGTGAACCATTATTATTACACGATGAGCCAATTTATTTAGATAAAGAAATTGTTGGAAGAACAACATCAGGTAATTATTCATTCAATTATGGTAAAAATTTAGCATTTGGTTATGTGAAAACAAAATTTCTGAACGGCAATAATAGTAATAAAAATTTTTACATTGAGATCGAAAAAAAATTGTACCAGGCTCAAATATTAGATAAACCTTTAAACAAAAGTAATTTTAAAAGCATATAATAAAGTTTACACTTTATTTTCTTAATTCCTCTAAAGATAAATGACATCTTATTAAATTACCGTTATCAGCTTTGATCCATGGTGGAGTCTCATTTTTGCATATATCACCGATGATTTTTGGGCATCGACCTTGAAAGCTACAACCTTTTTCTGGAGGTCTATCTTCTACAATATCTTCTGCTACTAATTTTGGTTTAATATCTGGATCTGGCTCTAAAACAGCTCCAAGCAAAACTTCTGTGTAAGGGTGTGATGGTGTTTGGTATACATTTTTAGATGGACCTATTTCACATAATCTTCCTTGATATAAAACTGCTACTCTATCACTAATTGCTCTTACTACTGCTAAATCATGAGAAACAAAGATATATGTTGTTCCAAAATCTTCTTTTAATTGTTGTAATAAATTAAGTACTGCGGCTTGAACAGAAACATCTAATGCTGATGTTACCTCATCACATAAAATAATATCTGGTTTTGCTGCAAAAGCTCTTGCTACAGCAACTCTTTGTTTTTCTCCACCTGATAATTGTCTAGGGTATCTAGTCATATAAAATTCACCTAGTCGTACTTTTTCTAAAATATCTATAATATTTTTTTTAAGTTCATCACCAGACATACCAAAATATAATCTAAGTGGCTGAGCAATAATTTGTTCTACAGTATGGTTAGGATTTAGTGACTCATCAGGGTTTTGGAAAATTAATTGGATAGCTCTTAAATCATTTGGGTTTCTATGTTTAACATCTGGTTGTAATATTTTCTCTTTACCAAATTTTATATTACCATCTTTTGTCTTTAGTAATCCAGCAATTGATTTGAGAATTGTAGATTTACCACTTCCTGATTCTCCAACTAGCGCAATAGTTTCACCTTTGTTGATATCTACATTAATACCTTTTACTGTTGGATTATCATCTGTAAATCGGTTTAAAATTTGATCCAGTAATTTTTGCTTAGCATAACTAATAGATACATCTGTTAAATTTAAAATTTCATTAATTTGAACTTTTTTATCATTTCTAGTAATTACGTTTTCTTTATTTTTTGTTTCTATTAACTCTTTATGCTTAAAGCATCTAACACTAGTTTTTAGTTCCTCTATGTATTCAAGTTGAGGAGAATTTAACTTACATTGTTCTTCTGAAAGACTACATCTATCAAAAAAACTACACCCTTTTTTTATAGTACCTGGTTGAGGTTGACTTCCAGGCATTGAATGTGGAAGACCAGCTAATGAAAGCTTAGGTATCGATTTTAATAATCCAAAAGTATAAGGATGTATTGGATTTTTTAATACACTTCTAACTGGACCATCTAAGACTATCTCACCTGCATACATTACAATAATTCTGTCACTAACTTGCGCAATAGCACCAAGATCATGACTTACATATACCATTGATGTGCCAGTATCTTTTGCAATAAATTTTAATAATTCTAATACATGTGCTTGAGTAGTAACATCCAAGCCTGTTGTTGGCTCATCCAATAAAAGTAATTCAGGTGTGCCTGCGAGCGCCATAGCAACAGCAACACGTTGTTGTTGTCCTCCTGATAATTCATGAGGGTATCTTAAAGCCATTGTTTCTGGTGAGGGAAGTCTTACTTTGTTCAATAATTCTGATATTTTTTTATCTCTATCAATTTTATTTAAATCTGTATGTAATCTTAAAGCTTCATCAATTTGATAACCAATTTTTAAATTAGGTGTTAATGCTTGACCTGCATTTTGAGGTATCATTGCAATTTTACGACCTCTTATTTTTTCTAAGGCTCTTCCATCCATTTTAAGCAAATCATTTGAATTGAATGTACATTCACCACTAGTTGTAAAAAGACCATGCTTTATATAACCCATCATTGCCAGTGCTAATGTGCTTTTTCCTGATCCAGATTCTCCTACTATTCCTACAGTTTCACCTCTTTTAATTTCTGTAGTTATGTTTTTAAGTATCGATATTTCCTCACCTTTTTGACTTCTAAAACCAATAGATAAGTTATTAATTTTTTGAACTACATTTTCCATTAAACAGGAGCCTTTGTGGATCTATCAATTCCAAGTGCTTTAGCAAATGCATCAGCTGTTAAATTAATTCCAATAATTAAAGTACTTAATCCAACTATAGGTGCGATTACTGCCCAATAAGCAAAGGACATTAATCCTCTAGCATTTGATATCATTAACCCCCAATCAGGAGTAGGAGGACTAACACCAAAACCCAAAAAAGATAAAGAACTGAAACCAAGTAACATCCACGACCATCTCATTGCACCTTCTACTAAAATAGCATCTCTCACGTTAGGAAGTATTTCATTCCATATAATTGACATATTTGAATGACCCCTTGCTCTTGCTGAAACTATAAAATCTTTAGCAATAACATCATGAGTTGCAGCTCGTGCAACTCTAACAATTCCTTTTCCATAAAAAAATCCAAGAGCAGGAATTAATACTTCTATTGATGTCCCAAGAAGAGATACAATCAATAACATTGCTAGTATCCAAGGTATTGAAAGGAAGGCATCAACAATTCTCATTACAACATCATCAATTTTACCACCAACCAATCCACAAAAAATTCCTAATAATCCTCCCCAAAATAATGCAATTAAAGAACCAAAAAAAGTTACTGTTAGTGCAATTCTTCCTCCAAGAATAGTTCTAGAAAAAACATCTCTTCCTAAACTATCAGTTCCAAACCAAAATTCTGAAGAAGGTTCTTGAAGCATTAAAGTTGGATCAATTGCTTTATAGTCATAAGGAGCTAAATATGGACTTAGAAGCGCCAAAGAAACATGAAAAATTAAAATAACCAAACCAATAAGACCTGAGGGTCTAGAAGCCATAGTACCCAATACCTCAAGTATTTTAGCAGATGTACTTTTTGGATTTTGTTTAATATTTTCCATTTTATTTTCTAATCTGCAGTGTTTTTAATCTAGGGTTTAACATCAAAGTCATTAAATCGGCTATTAGGTTTATACCTACATAAATAGTTGCAAGTATAATTGCTAAAGCTTGAACAGTTGGTAAGTCTCTATTAGATATCGACTCTATAACTAATCTGCCAAGGCCAGGGTAATTAAAAACAACTTCAGTAACAACCACCCCACCAAGAAGCCATGCGATTGTTAAAGCGACAACATTAATTGCTGGTAACAATGCATTAGGCAATACATGTTTAAAAACCATTTTCCAGTATGGCACACCTTTTAATATTGCCATTTGAACATAATCACTAGCCATTACCTGAATTACGCTTGATCTAACCATTCGAGCCATATGAGCAGTCATTATCATTGAAATTGCCACAACAGGTAAAATAATATTTGGTAGTAATTCAAAGAAACCAACATCAGTAGGAACAATTACAATACCAGGTAACCACTCTAACCATATTGCAACAATTAAAATAAGCAATGTAGCGCTTATGAACTCAGGTATAGTCATTGAAAATATTGCGATAGTAGAAATTATTATATCTGGAAGCTTGTCTCTCCAAAGAGCAGTAATAATACCTAATAATACGGCTATAGGTATTCCAATTAAAATTGAAGCAGACGCTAGAACCATAGAATTTTTAATTTTTGGTCCAAGAACTTCGTTAATTGGCATTTGACCACTTAAGGAGTAACCAAAGTCACCTTGAATAACATTATAAGCCCAACTTAAATATCTTTCATGTGCTGGGATATTTAATCCTAGTCTCTTGTAACAAGCCTCTAAGGCTGCCCCATATGCTTCACGCTCAAGATAAGTTGTACATGCATCACCAGGCAGTACTTCTGTTCCAGCAAATGTAATAAGGGATACTATAAATAATGTAATTAACCCTAGTAAAATTCTTTTAATAATTAAAAAAAACATAATTAAATTTCAGCACCTATCTTTTAATTTAATTATTAGTAAATGAAAGTGTTTAAAGGCCGCTTAATGCGGCCTTTAAACTAATAAGTATTAGTCAACTTTTACTTTATGCCATCTAACTGAGAATACTTCAACTTCATCAAGATTTTTAACTCTTGAACTAGTAACCACTAATTTTGATACGTGGTAAGGAATCATAGTTCCACTTTCTTCCCATAATGTTTTCTGAGCATTTCTGTAAGCTTTTCTTCTTTTGTTAAAATTAAGCTCACCTCTAGCATCAGCTAAGTTTTTATCAAAAGAAGTACTTTTGTAAAACGACTCATTCCATTTTGCGCTACTGTGATAAGCTTCATGCAAAATACTATCTGCTGGTCTTTCATTCCAACGCGTCATAGCTACTGCTTTTTTCATCCAAGTTTCACTCCAATAACTTTTAGAAGGAGTCATTTTAACTTCAACTCTAATTCCAGCTTTAGCTAATTGTTGTTGTAACACTTCACCGATAGTTGGCCATGTAGGTTCTTTAGTTGAAACGTGAATCACCATATCAAATCCATCTGCGTATCCAGCTTTAGCAAGAAGTTTTTTTGCTTTTTTGATGTCTTGCGGACACTTCATTTTTAATCTGTATTGGTCAGCAGGTGCAACAGGAGTATCACATGATACTGTTGCAGCTCCACCCATAACTAAATCAACAAGCTCTTGTCTATCAACTGCTAGTCTAACTGCTTTTCTAACATCTGCGTTATCAAACGGAGCAGTATCTGTTCTCATAACCATACCTCTCCAGTTTCCAGTTGGTACTACAGTTGTATTAAATTTAGAATTACCATCAAATATCTTCTTCTGAGAGAATGGCACATATCTATTCATATCAATTTGACCTGTTAGAAGTGCTTGTACTCTTGCTTCACCATCAGGAATTGCTATCACTTGAACTTCAGCTAAACCAGGTGCTCCTTCCCAGTAATCAGGATTTGCTTTTAGAATAGTTGTTCCTTCTGCATCAAATTTTTCTACCATAAATGGACCAGTTCCAATTCCAGTTTGTCCAATAGTGTCAGCAGAACCTGAAGGAATCATTCTTAATCTATAATCTGTTAAATTTAGTGGAAAATCTGCAAATGAAGTATTTAATTTCATTACTACAGTGTGTGAGTCTACTACTTCAATATCTGTAACTGCACTCATTGTTTTTTTTGCAGGAGATCCAATGTCTGGATCTTTTACTCTCATTAAAGAGTATTTTACATCTTCTGCATCGAAGTCTGACCCATCATGAAATTTAACACCTTTTCTAAGTTTAAATGTCCACTCTGTAGCATCAGCGTTTCCTGACCATTCAGTTGCAAGCTCTGCAGATGTTTTTCCTTTAAGATCTTTTCTTAAAAGACGATTTTGTGTCATAATCACCACTTGAAATAGACGACCTTTAGTAATCGCGTCTAAGTTAGTATCTTTTCCAAATCCAAGATCATGTGAAAGTTTGAAAACTCCACTTGATGCGTTACCTAATGAAATCGATACAAATAATGATACCAATGAAACTGATATCAATTTAAAAAGTTTATTCATATATCCCCTATGTTTACTTTATTTTTTTGAAAATCTAACAATTCGGGCTCTATATGGCAACAGTCAAAAAGGTTCACTTTTTACTCACACTTTTGATTAAAATTAACTAAAATTATTAGAATGTTTAACAAAAATAAAAAATACATATTAGATGGTGGAGGTGGACAAACTTTATTAGACTTAGGATTAAAACCTTTAGGAGCACTTTGGTCTGCTACGGCTTTAATTGATGGAAATTATAATCATCTAGTTACAAAAATGCATCAACAGTTTATTGATGCTGGATCAGATCTAATTGTAACAAATAATTTTTCAGTAAGAAAAATTAGATTAAAAGAATTTAATAAAGTGCATATGTTTGAGGAAGCACTTTTAAAAGCTGCTTTACTTGCAAAAAAAGCAAAAGAAGATTCTGGAAAAAAAGATTTAATCATAGCAGGATCAATGCCTTCAAAAGGAATTGTTTATTCAGCACAAAAAATGCTTGATGATAAAGAGGTTTATGAGGAGCATTTTAAAACTGCAGAAATTTTAAATCCTCATGTTGATATATTTTATTTAGATGTTTTAAGTTCAATAAGTGAAGTAAGAATTGCTTTTGATGCTTTAAGAGAATTTAATAAACCAATTTTAATTGGTGCTCATTTTATCAGAGAAGGGGTGCTTCCGTCAGGTGAGACTGTAAGTGATTTAATTAAAATTTCAAAAGATATTAATTGCTGTGGAATAATTGCAGCTTGCACAAATAATGAAGTGATTAAATTTGTACTTCCTGAATTAAGTAAGCAAAATTTACCATTTGGATTTAAAGTAAATGCATGGAAGGAAGTTCCAGAAAATAATCCACAAGATTGGGTTTACAAAACAACAAATCCAGGTGACATGTATGGATCCATTGCAGATCAATTTACACCAGAGGTATTTAAAGATTATGTTTTAAAATCATCTGATACAGGCGCGACACTTTTTGGCGGGTGCTGTGAAATTAAACCAAAGCATATTAAAGCTTTGAAAAATTTGTTTTATTGATAAATTAAAATTTCAAAAAAAAAATATGCATGATAGTTTAAAAAATATCAGATTTTCAATTAAAGCTCTTAAATCACAGGGTGTAAGACCTGTAGAATTAGCTAGATCCATTAAAGTGCATCCTCTAACTTATCAAGAATTACCTTATGATCCTGAATACTCAAATTATGCAGGAAGACTGACGTTAGAAAAGTTAAATAACGCAACACCGGATGAGATGTATTGGAAAGGTAGACAAGAAATTATTTTCAGACATACAGGAGAACATCCATTTCAAATCTCAGGACCTGATGCTCTTAAACTTTTACAAAAGATATTTCCTCGTGATATTTCAAAAGTTAAGAAGGGAAGATGTTCATATCAATTTGCTTGTTACCATGACGGTGGAATTATTACTGATGGACTTCTGTTAAGAGTTGAAGAAAATAAATATTGGTTTGCACAAGCCGATGGAGATTTATTTTCTTGGTATCTGGCTCATTCAGATGGTTTAGATGTTAAAATTTCAGATCCTGATGTTTGGGTAAGTCAGGTGCAAGGTCCAAAATCTATGGAGCTTTTAGAGAAACTAACTAACACAGAAACTGTAAAGACATGGAAATATTTTGATTGGCTTGAAGTTGAAATTGCAAAAGAAAAAATGATAATTAGCAGAACTGGTTTTACCAACGAACTTGGCTGGGAAATATATTTTAGACCTGAAAACAATTCTGAAAAAGTTGGAGATTTAATTTTAAATGAAGGTAAAAAACTTGGTATGATTTTAGTTGCAACCCCTGGTTTTAGATGCAGAAGAATTGAAGCTGGCCTTTTATCAGCTGGCCAAGACTTTTCAAAATACACAAACCCTTTCTCAGTTGGTTTAGGAAAGTTTATTGATTTTGATAAAGAAAATTTCATTGGAAAGAATGCTCTAAGCAAAGCAGACAAAACATGTTTTAGTTGGGGAATAAGAGTTGAAGAAGGAATCGCGATCAAAGGAGAAATTGTTAATTCAAATGGAAAAGAAGTTGGAAAAATTACATCAAGCACTTGGTCTCCATATCAAGTATGTGGAGTAGGTATAGTTTATTTAAATGACAAAAATTTAACCGCAGGTTCTATTGTTGAAGTAAAATGTACTGATGGAAAAATTCATAAAGGTGAACTTTGTACATTACCAATGTATGACCCAAAAGGTGATATAGTTAGAGGTATAAACAAAACAATACCAACAAAACCAGAACCTTGGAGCGGAATAAAAGGTTAGTGAGTTCAGTTACAAAAAAAATAATAGCAGTTGGTGGAGGAGGATTTACTCACAATTCTGATCGTGAATTAGATCAATTTATCTTAAGTCAATTTAGCAAAGAACATTTAAAGATAGGATTTTTAGGTACTGCAAGCAAAGATGATCAATATAAAGTTAACTTATTTTATGAGAGGTTTGATAATCAAAAAAATCAATTATCTCATTTTAATTTATCCAAAAAACTAGATGGTTTTAGAAAATGGTTATTTGAACAGAATATTGTCTATATCGGAGGAGGGAATACAAATTATATGCTTAATCTTTGGTCTGATAATAATCTTAAAGTTATTTTTAAAGAAGCATATGAAAAAGGAATTATTTTATCTGGCGTAAGTGCGGGAGCAGTTTGTTGGTTTGAATGGATATTAACAGACTCTCTAGGTAATGGATATCAACCATTAAAAGGCATTGGTTTACTAGAAGGAAGTTGCACACCACACTCTTCAGATTTAAATCGAATAAATGAATTTGAAAATAACATCAAAAACAGCAAATTACCTTCAGGTTTTGCAATTGATGATGGTGTAGCCGTCCTTTTTATTGACGGAAAACCATCTGATGTTTATTCTGCAAGAAAAAATCATAATGCTTACTTTGTAAATAAAGAAAACAAAATTAGCCTTAACGAATATATTAAAAAAATTGAATGAGTGAAAATATAATTCCAAGTAATAAAATATTTAGCATTAAAGAAGCTAGAGATTTATCAAAAAAAAGACTTCCTAAATTGGTCTTCGATTTTATAGATGGAGCATCAGGAGATGAAAAGCTTTCGGAAATTAATAGCACAGCACTCGATCAAATAAGATTAGAACCTAAAGTTTTAAGAAATGTAGAAAAAAGAAGTCTAAAAAAAAGTTTTTTAAATTATCAATTTGATAATCCTTTTGGATTTGCACCAATGGGTATGACCAATTTATCATGGCCAGGAGCTGACGCAATGCTAGCTAAAGAGAGTGCTAGAAATAATATACCTACATGCGTATCAATGGCATCAACAACAACTTTAGAAGAAATGTATGAGTTATCCGAAGGACATTCATGGATGCAATTATATATTTTTCAAGATGAAGATTTTGTAATGGAACTGTTAGATAGAGCTGAGAAGACAGGTTATGAAGTTGCAATTTTAACAGTTGATGTGCCCGTACTATCAAGAAGAACAAGAGATGATAAGAATGGTTTTTCTTACCCTTTTAAAATAGGACCAAAACAATTTTTTGACTTTGCTACACATCCAACATGGTCTTTATCAACTTTATTAAAAGGAATTCCTAAGCCTATGAATTACGTGACTTCGAAAAGTGGGGATGGAATTTTCAAAAGAAAAGAGAGTAGAGGAACCACAGATTTTGATACTTTAAAAAGAGTAAGAGATAAATGGAAGGGCAAACTTATAATTAAAGGAGTAATGTCCCCAGATGATGCAGTTAAAATTAAAGATGCTGGTGCTGACGCAATACAAGTTTCAAATCATGGTGGAAGACAGTTAGATAGCGCAACTGCAGCAATAAATATTTTACCATTAGTAAGAAAAGCTTTAGGAAACGATTTCCCTCTAATTTTTGATAGCGGAATAAGAAGTGGAAGCGACATAGTACGAGCACTTGCTTTTGGTGCAGATTATACAATGATTGGTAGACCTGTAATGTATGCTACGGGTGCAGATGGAGCGAAAGGATTAAGAAGAATTGTTGAAATTTTAAAAGAAGAAACAAGTACTACTCTTGGATTAGTTGGATTAAATGATATTAATGATGTTTCTTCAGAAATAGTTGCAGAAAAAATTATAGGTAATACAAGGTATTAATTAATGTCTGATAAAAAAATAAGAGGTGGCTCATTAATTGCTAGAGCTCTAAGAGATAAAGGGATTGAAAAAGTTTTCACCTTATCAGGAGGTTTTTGTAATCCAGCATTAGAAGGATTTATGGAATGTCAGATGGATGTAATTAACTGTCCTCATGAACAGATAGCAGGTCATCTAGCAGATGGTCATACAAGAATTACAAGAAAACCAACAGTTTGTCTTGTTGGTCCAGAAGGTTTTGCAAATGCAGTTCCTTCAATGATGGAAGCTTGGGGCGAAAGATCTCCTGTTATATTTATTACTGGATCAAGTAGTTTAAAAAGACAAGGCTCTGGTGGTTTTAAAGAAATTGATGACGTTTCAATCGCTGCGCCTTTAACAAAATATAGCGCAAGCATCACAGATGGAACTAGAATTCGAGAATTTGTAGACAAAGCATATAGAATATCAACAAATGGATATCCTGGAGCTGTTCATTTAAGTGTTCCAGTGGATATAATGTTTTCGTCTTTTGCGGAAAATTCTGGTTTAGAAGAAAGACCATTTTCTCATAGTAAAAAACCAATAGCTAAAGCTTGGCCAGATCCAAATCAACTCACAGAAGTTTTAGAATTAGCATGCAATGCAAAAAAACCAGTTTTAATTGGTGGGCATGGAGTGTGGTGGTCTGAGTCTGAAAAAAAATTAGAAGCTGCAGGTAATAATCTAAATATTCCAATTTTTAATATTCCTTATCATCAAAAATTATTAGGAGAAGAAGCAAATTCTTACATGGGTCTTGCTGACATACACCAGTATCCACCATCAAAATTTGCACTACATGAATCTGATTTAGTGTTAATGGTAGGTGCTAGATTAGATAATCAAATGAATTTTGGAAATCCACCGTTATTTCCAGAAACAACAAAACTTGTTTGTGTTAATGGTTCACATGAGGAAATTGAACTAAATAGAGCTGCAGATATAAATCTTTTATGTGATCCTGGAGTTTTCTTAGATACCCTAGTTAGATTAAAAGAAAATAACAAATGGAATTTAGATAAAAAATGGTTTGATGAAAATAAAAAAGAGAAGAAAAAATGGGTAGATAAATCTTTAGAAGATTTAAGTAAAGAAACAAAAGAAGCAGAAAAAAATGGAGGAAAAATTCATCCATTACAATTAGCTTTAGATGTTCAAGATGCATTGAATGAAAATGACTGGTTAGTTATTGATGGAGGTAACACTCACTTCTGGTCTGAAATTGCAATTAACATTGCTGGTTCAAAAGGAAAAAAACTTGGAGGAATATTACACCCAGGAACCTTCAGTATGTTAGGAGTGGGAGTGCCATTTGCAATTTCTGCAAAAAATACTCATCCAAAATCTAATGTAGTTTTAATCAGTGGAGACGGAGCATTTTTATCTGGAGGATTATCAATTGAAGCAGCATTTCAGGAAAAGAAACCAATAGTGGTAGTAATAGATAATAATGGTGGTTTAGATTGTATATCTCAACAACAAGAAAGATTATTTGAAAGTGGCAAACATTTTGCTACAGATTTTAGAGACATTCCTTTTCACAAAATATTCGAAGGCTTTGGAGGACACGGAGAATTAGTTACTAAAAGAGATCAGCTTGCTCCAGCTTTAAAAAGAGCAATTGAGAGTGGTAAGACTGCTTGCGTAAATGTAAAAGCTAAAGGCGTTATCAGTCCAATAGTAGCTGCAGTTAGCGACAAAAGAGATAAGGCTTCAATAGAGTAAATTATGGCAACATTATCATCACATTTATTAGACTCAACTAACGGAACACATGCAAGTGGCATAAAAGTATTAATTTATCAAATTAATTCTAATGGAGAAAAAAAATTATTCTATGAAAGCAAAACAGACGAAGGTGGAAGGATATTAAAAGACATGGATTTAACTCCAGATGATTGCAAATGTGAATATGAAATGGTTTGTGATATAGCCAGTTACTTTTCAAAAAAAAATATAGTATCTGAGGTTACAGTAAAATTTAAAATGGAAGATCCAGTAAAGAAATACCATTTACCGCTTATTATTTCACCTAATGGATATTCTATTTGGTGGTCAGAATAAATATGTCTAGTTCAGTAGAAAATATTTCTAAAAGTATTAAATTAAATATGTCTAAGCGTATAAGGCGTACTCCGTTTACCAACAGAGTAGAAGAATTGGGTGTTTCAGATTTTACTGTTGTAAATCATATGTTATTGCCAAAAGGTTTTAAAAATACAATTTACGAAGATTACTGGCACTTAGCAGAACATGTTCAACTTTGGGATGTTTCATGTCAAAGACAAGTACAGATAAGTGGACCAGATGCATTAAAACTTGTTCAAAAATTAACACCTAGATCTTTACAAAAAATGGAGACAGGTAAGTGTTTTTACATACCTATCCTTGATGAAAATGCTGGGATGATTAATGATCCTGTATTACTAAAATTAGATGATGATATGTTTTGGATATCAATAGCAGACTCTGACATATTGTTGTGGGCAAAAGGTATTGCTTTAGGGTCAAATTTGAATGTAAGAATAGAAGAGCCAGATGTTTATCCGTTAGCCGTGCAAGGTCCAAAATCAGAAGAACTGTTATGTTCTGTCTTTGGAGAAGAAATAAGAAAGATTAAATTTTTTAATTATAGAGTGCTTGATTTTCATGGAACAAAACAAATTATAGCAAGATCAGGATATAGCAAACAAGATGGTTTTGAAATTTACTTTAAAGGTTTTGAAAAATATTTTGATGGAATTGAAATGGGTGAAAAACTTTGGGATACAATATGGGAGGCAGGTAAAAAATTTAATATTTCACCTGGATGTCCAAATCTTATAGATAGAATTGAAGGAGGTTTAATGTCTTATGGAAATGATTTTACAAAAGATAATAATCCTTTTGAATGCAATTTAGACAAATACTGCAATGGAAATAGCAATCACGAATTTATCGGAAAAAAAGCTTTAGCTGAAATTATAAATAATGGAGTAAACAAGAGAATGAGAGGAATAATTTTTGATGGAGATCCAATAGTTGCAACAGGCAAACCTTTACCAGTTTTAAACGAGGATGATAAAAAAATTGGCGAAATTACATCAGGAATTTACTCACCTAGAATTAAAAAAAATGTTGGTCTATCTATGATATTAAAAGATTATTGGAATGATGGACAAAAAGTTTTAGTAGATACATTGGATGAAAAAAAAAGAAATGGAACAGTTACATCTTTACCGTTTCCAAAATAATCAAATGCTATATTATGCCAGGAATTAAAATTTAATATGTATAAATCAGTAATAGCAGGATATTCTCGTTCACCTTTTACCATGGCAAGAAAGGGAGATCTAATTGATGTTAAGCCGGATATCATGCTTGCAGAAGTTATTAAAAATTTGGTTTCCAAAACAAAAATTAATCCTATTGAAATAGAAGATGTTATTGTTGGATGTGCTTTTCCTGAAGGAGAGCAGGGTTTTAATATTGGAAAACTTGTAACTTTTTTAAGTGGAATGGATATCAAAACATCTGGGATGACAGTAAATAGATGGTGTGGATCTTCTATGGAGTCAATTCATATTGCTGCAGGTAAAATTGCAATGGGTTCTGGTAAAGCTTTTATATGTGGAGGTGTTGAAAGCATGACAAGAGTTACAACTGGGTTTACTCCAATGCCTTTTCCAAAATCTGAAACAGAAAATCCAAATGTTTACTTTTCTATGGGAATAACTGCAGAAAATGTTGCAAAAAAATATAATATATCTAGAAAAGAACAACAAGATTTTGCAATATCAAGTCATCAAAAAGCTCATCAAGCTCAATCAAATGGATATTTTAAAAATGAAATTACTACCATCAATAATTGTTCAACTGATGGAAATATTAGACCTAACTCCAACCAGGAAAAACTTGATGGTTTAAAACTAGCATTTGATCAAAATGGAACTGTTACAGCTGCAACGTCATCACCATTAACAGATGGAGCTGCAACCACTTTAATTTGTGAAGAACAATTCGCAAAAGATAATAATTTAGATATTTTAGCTCGTATTGTTTCTACTTCTGTTCAAGGATGTGATCCTGATGTAATGGGACTAGGTCCAATAGGTGCATCTCAAAAAGCACTTAAAAGAGCAAATCTTAATATTAATGATATTGATATTGTAGAATTAAATGAAGCTTTTGCATCACAGTCGCTAGCTTGCATTAAGGATTTAGGCATAAATCAAAGCAAAGTTAATTTAGATGGTGGAGCCCTTGCTCTTGGACATCCACTTGGAGCTACTGGTGCAAGAATAACTGGTAAAGCTGCTGAATTATTGAGAAGAGAAAATAAGAAATATGCACTATCATCACAGTGTATTGGGCTGGGAATGGGAATAGCAACCATTATAGAAAACGTTAATTAAAATCATTATAAGTTCATTATAAGCTCAAAAATATTAAACTTTTTTAAAGAAACTCACTTTGGACTAAAAAACTATTGTTAAATTTACATATTTCGGTTTCAATATAACTATGAGAAATAAACCTGAAACAGCTGAAATGAACAATGAGATCCCTCAAGACACATTAAGAAACTCAGCTGCTAAGGTTAACGTTAACGATTTATTGCGTAGAGTAAGAGTAGAACAAAAAAAAGAGAAAAAAGGTAACATAGCTATAATTGGAGCTATAGCTGTTGCTTGTATTGCAACTGGTATAATACAAAGCTTATAATTCTATTATTGATTTCAGTTAGTGAAAAGTCCATATTGGGTCATGGAAATAGTAACTTCTATCGCACCATTACTGCTAGCATTAATAATGTTGGGCCTTGGTTTAGAATTAACTATTAATGACTTTAAAAGAGTTCTACAAACACCAAAAGATTTTTTAGTAGGCTTTTTTTGTCAAATAGTTTTATTACCTATCATTGCATTTGGATTAGTAAAATTTTTAAATACACCAATAGAAATAGCAATCGGAGTTATGATTATTGCAGCAGCACCAGGTGGTGTTACTTCAAATGTTTTAACTAAATTTGCTAATGGCGATGTTGCTTTGTCAATTTCTTTAACTGCCGTAGTTAGTTTAATAAGTGTAATCTCTGTACCATTTATTGTTTTTACATCTATTGAACTTTTAAATTATGATTTAGCTTCAAATAGTATATCAATGTTTTCAATCGCAATTAAAATGTTTTTAGTGGTAACATTGCCAGTTATAATTGGAATGTTAATTAAAAGATTTGCTACTAATTTTGTTGATACAAAAATTAAACTTATACAAAATATATCTGTAATTTTATTTATAGTGGCTTTATTTGGAGCTATTTATCAAGAATTAGATAATGTAAGATTTTATTTTTTACAAGCTGGAAAAATTACATTGATATTAAATATTTTAATGATGTTTCTTGGATATATGTTTGCTAAATTTTTTGCATCTGGCACACCACAAAAAAAAAGTATTGCACTTGAAACTGGTTTACAGAATGGAACATTAGCTATTTTTGTTGCTACACAATTATTTAATGATGTTACTTTTACAATTCCATCTGCAACTTATGCATTAATAATGTTTGGAACTTCTCTTATTTTTGTTGGACTTTTAAGAAAAAAAGATCTTCTCAATCCTTATAGTTAATGGTTAAAGAAATATTTAACATTTCCCAACAAGTTCAATTAGAAGAAATAAATAAATCTATAGATAAAAATATGAATGAGTTTATGACTTATTTTTTATATTTTCAAACTTCATGGATGAAAAATGCTTATTCTTCATTTAAGGATATGGAGAAATATCTTATTTTAGTCTATTTGGTAAATAAAACTTTTGTAACTTATAACAGACACTTTTATAATGTTACTTTTGACCAATTTTATTCCAATCATGAAATTATATTAGAAAAAATTAGCATTAAAGAAATAATCGATGCATTAGGCATGTCAAAAGAAACAGCCAGAAGAAAAATAAATGAATTAAGTAAAGATGGTGTGATTTTAAGAAATTCAAAAAAAATTATTATTAACCAGAAAGCATTTGTGTATCAAAGACCTGATAATCTTTTAGATAATTTTTCAGCTTTAACGCAACTTGTTACTAAAAATCTTAACAGCAAACATAATGTAAATAGATTTTCTGCAAAAGATATAAGTAGAGTAATTAGGGCTAATTTTACTCATTATTGGAACACAGTGCTTGATTATCAATTAAAATATATAAGAACTTTTTTACCAGTTCTTAAAAGTTATGACAGCACGCTTATATACGCTTTATGCATATCAAATCATAATTACAATTTAAGGAATAAGAGGGATAATACCAAGATAATTGATAGATTTAATTATCCAGATTTTGTGACCGCAAAAGATACATCAAAGGGCATAAATTCAACTACAATATCGGACCTTTCAGAAATACCAAGAGCAACCGTCATTAGAAAATTAAAATATATGACAGCAAATAAAATATTAAAAAAAGTAGATAACTTGTATTCCATAACCGGATCTGGCCAGGAGTATGATAAAATTCTAAAAATCTATGATAAAAATCAAACTAAAGTAAGAGAACTTTTAAGATTAATTATAAATTTATTAAATCAATAATTATGTCAGTTATAAACTCATTATCAGACATTACAGAGAATGGTTTATGTATAGGATGTGGCATTTGTCAAAGTATTGCAGGTAACGAAAATATTTCAATATCAATGACAGAAAAGGGACGTCTTGAACCAAAAGAAAATAAACCTTTAAACAATGAAATATTTGATAAAATCAAAAAAACTTGCCCTGGTGTAATTGTTGAAGGCCTTCCTAAAGAAGCTATAGCTAATAAATCTAAATATGATTTAGTTTGGGGTTACTATTTGTCATTATTCTACGCGTGGTCTACTGATAAAGATATTCGATTTAAGAGTTCCACTGGAGGTTTGTTAAATGGTTTATCTCTTTATTTATTAGAAAGCAAAAAAGTAAGATTTATTTTACATACTGGAACTGATCCAAAACAACCAATGAGAAGTGTTTCTAGGTATAGTTATAATAAACAAGAATTATTAAATTCAGGGAGTTGCTCTAGATATGGTCCATCTTCACCATTAGACAAATTTAATGAAGCATTAAATAAAAATGAACCTTTTGCTTTTGTCGGCAAACCATGTGATATAAGTGCGATAAGACAATTATCAAAAATAGATAGAAGAGTTAATGAATTATGTAAATATTTATTAACTTTAGTTTGTGGTGGTTTTGGAGAATTTACAAAATCTCAAGACTTTATAGATAGCTTTAATGTCAAAGAAGAAGAATTATCAATTTTTAGATATAGGGGATATGGCAATCCAGGCAAAATGTATATAAAAACTAATTCTGGTGAAGAGCATGATAAAGAATACAATTCTTTTTGGGGTGAAGAGTCCACATGGAGAGTTCCATTTAGATGCAAGATATGTCCAGACGCAATTGGCGATAGCTCAGACTTAGCAGCTTTAGATACATGGCCAGGTGGCTCTCCAGTAGGTGAAGACGAAGGTTTTAACGCAGCAATCATAAGAACAAAAAAAGGATATGATTTAGTTCATGATGCAAGGGATGCAGGTTATATAAAAATTGGAAATGATCTTAAAATAGAGGATATAAATGATTTCCAACCTCATCAAGTCAGTAAGAAAAAGGCTGTTTATGCTAGACATCAAGGTATGAAAAATGTAAATCGACCAACTCTAAATACTAAAAATTTAAGAATTAAAGAGCTTTATGATTTAAATACTAAGGAGTTTAACGAAAATGAAGCTAAAGGAATTAGTAGCAGATTAACTAAAATTTAAATAAGATTAAGTAATGAAATATATTTTATTAGGTATGGCTTTAGCTTTTGCAATGTATCTTGCAGATAAATACATATTGTAACAGTTAATGTGATAAAATAGCAGTTGATATCTATTTTATCATAACTAAATCTATTGAATGTCAAATTTTTTCCAAAATAGCGATATTGATGTAAATAAAGCTGAAAAAATAGTTTCGGATACTCTTAACAAGTGCGATGATGGTGAGCTGTATTTAGAAGACTCGAAATCTGAATCTATACTATTAGATGATAATAAAATTAAAAGTTCTAATTATACAACTGATCTAGGATATGGGTTTAGAGCAATAACAGGGGATGTTGTGGCATATTCTCATTCAAATGAGATCTCCAACAAATCATTAAAAAGTTCAAGTGAAAATTTAAAATCTTCTCATAAAAGTAATATTGGTTCATACAATTCAGATATTAAAAAAACTAATCAAAAGTTTTATAGTGATGTAGATCCTATTGAAACTAAATCTTTATCATCAAAAATAGAGTTACTGAATAAAATAAATCAATATGCCAGATCAAAAGATAGTTCTGTAAAACAAGTTACCGCAAGTTTTTTAGGAGAGAAGAAAGATATTGAAATTTTAAGATCTGGAGGTGAGTTACTAAAAGATACAAGGCCACTAGTAAGAATTAATGTTTCAGTTATGGTTGAGAAAAAAGGAAGAAAAGAAACAGGAGTTTATGGAATTGGAGGAAGACAATCATATGATGATTATCTAGTAAATGATAATTGGAAAAAAGTTTGTGATGAAGCTTTTAGAATTGCATCTACTAACCTTGAAAGCAAACCATCACCAGCTGGAGAAATGCAAGTAGTCTTAGGACCGGGTTGGCCTGCGATTTTAATACATGAAGCTGTAGGACATGGTCTAGAGGGAGATTTTAATAGGAAAAAAACTTCTGCATTTCACGATCTTGTTGGAAAAAAAGTTGCTAGTGATGGAGTTACAATCATAGACGATGGAACAATTGAAAATAGAAGAGGAAGTCTAAATATTGATGACGAAGGAACTCCTACCGAAAAAACAGTTTTAATAGAAAATGGAATTTTAAAAAATTTTATGCAGGATAGAATGAATGCAAGATTAATGAATACAAAATCAACAGGAAACGGAAGAAGAGAAAGCTACAAACATATTGTTATGCCGAGAATGAGAAATACAATTATGCTTGGAGGAAATAATACTCAAGAAGAGATGATAAAATCAGTAAATAAAGGAATTTTTGCTGTGAGTTTTGGAGGAGGTCAAGTTGATATTACTTCTGGTAAATTTGTATTTAACTGTACTGAAGCTTACGAAATAATTAATGGTAAAATTGGATCCCCAATTAAAGGAGCTACACTAATTGGAGATGGTCCATCATCTTTGAAAGAAGTTTTAATGGTTGGAAATGATATGATGATGGATCCTGGCATTGGCACTTGTGGAAAGGCTGGACAAGGAGTACCTGTTGGTGTTGGTCAACCGTCTTTACTTATAAATAAAATGACTGTTGGTGGTACAAAAATCTAACGGCATGATTAAAAATGAAGATTATCTGAACAAGGTTGCTGAGAGATGTTTATCTAAAGCAAAAAAATTAGGAGCAACTGATGCCAGTGCAATAGTTGTGAATTCTGTTTCAGAAAATATAAATATCAGAAATAAAAAAATTGATGGTTCTGAAAGATCTGAAAGTTTAGGAATTAACTTAACGACATATATAAACAAAAAAAAATCATCAATATCCTCATCTAATTTAAACGAGAAGAGTATAGATAGTCTTGTTGAGAGATGTTTTGAGGCAACAAAAGTAACTCCTGAAGATGAATTGAATTCATTACCAGATAAAGAGTTACACTTTCAGGGTCAAAAAAAATTAAATCTTTTCGATGAAACAGAAATCAATAACGAAAAAAAAATTAATTTTATTAGAGAAGCTGAAGATGAGGCGTTCTCAAATCCACAAATTGTAAATACAAATGGTTCTGCATTTGGCCAAGTCAAATCCAATTTTATATTATCAAATTCAAATGGTTTTTCTGATGGATATAAAACGTCACAATTTACTGCATATTGTGAAGTTGTATCAAAAAATAATGGAAGCATGGAAAGAGATTATGAATATACAAGTAAAAGATTTTATAATGATTTATTAAGTCCTAAGAAAATTGGAAATAGAGCTGCAGAGTTAGCAGTTAATAAACTTAATCCAAGAAAAATAAAAAGTGAAAAAATGAATATTGTATTTGATAAGAGAATATCAAAAAATTTCTTATCATATTTTTCAAATGCTATTCATTCAAGTGCAATTGCAAAAGGAACAACTTTTCTAAAAGATAAAATTGAAAAGAAAATATTTAATGAAAAAATTAATATCACTGATAAGGGAGATATTGAAAAGGCTAATGGATCAAAGTATTTTGATAACGAAGGTGTTGAAGTAAAAGAATTGAAATTAGTTAAAGATGGTATTCTAAAAGATTATTTAATTGATACATATAATGGAAAAAAAATTAATAAAAAATCCAATGGAAGATCTGGTGGTTCTACTAATTTATATTTTGAAAATGGAGATATTAATTATGAAGATTTAATAAAATCTGATGAAAAAATGTTATATATTAATGAAACCATCGGTCATGGTACAAATCTGATAACTGGAGATTATTCAGTTGGTGCCTCTGGTAGAATGATAGAAAATGGTGAATTATTATATCCAGTGAGCGAAATCACAATTGCTGGAAATTTAAATAGCATTTTTCAAAATATTGTTCTAGCTAATGATTTAGAATTAAACTATTCAATAAATTCACCTACCATGTTAGTTGCGGGTATGACTGTGGGAGGTAAATAATTTGAATCCTACAGATATATTACTTAGTATAGCAATTGTTGGTATTTACACATTAATATACGTTTATCTAAAATCCAAATATAACAAAAATAAAATTATAATTAAATTATTTTGTGAAGGTTTTGTTATTGCTACAATAATTACTGGAATTTTATATTATTTAATTAAATATATAGGTTCATAAATTATTTTTAATCGTATATTTTGTATATATTAATACATCAATAATTTATGCAAAAAATAAATTTAATTATTCCTGCAAAAGAAGAAATAGAGAATCTTTTTAACTTAATAAATCCTCTTATAAAAAGAAAAGAGATTAATAAAATTATTCTTGTGTTAGATAAAAAAAATAAAAAAAAATTTATTAAAAATAAAAAATTACAAATAATTGTTCAAAAAAAACCAGGTTATGGTTCAGCAATAATTGAGGGTTTCAAAATTTCTAAATCTAAATTTAGTTGTATTTTTAATGCAGACGGATCTTTCAATGCAAATGATTTAAAAAAAATGATAAAACAAACCAAAAAAAATGATTTTATTTATGCCTCAAGATATTTAAAAGGTGCAGGGAGTGATGATGATACTTTGGTAACTTTAATTGGTAATTTAGTATTTTCTTTAATGGGAAGAATTATGTTAAATGTAAAACTTAGTGATATTTTGTACACATATGTGCTTTGCAATACTAAAAAATTTAATATTTTAAATATAATTATTCATGATTTAGATTTTGTATAGAATTTCCATACAAAGTTGCCAACAATAAATTTAATTACACAGAAATCAAATCTAAAGAATTTAAAAGAAAATTTGGAAAGAAAAATGTTAATGAGTTAAAAGACGGATTTTTAATTTCAATGGAGGTAATTAAATGTTTTTTAAAAAGAATTACGAAAATTTAATATATTTATCTTCATTTATATTTATAATTTTTTTTTACTTATATTCTAAAAATTCTCTATTTTCACATTGGTCTGATATTTTAGATCAAGATGTTACTTTAATTTATAATTCAATATTAATTGGATCCACTACACCTCAAGAATACTTAGATCATCCAGCTTTTACTACATTCTTTATTTTAAATATATTTCATAAAATTGGATATCTAGTAAATCTTATTGAAATAAAAAATTTTGAAGAGTTTATTGCTCATTCAAATAAAAATAATGTTCTTCAGAGGATACATAATGTTTCTCAATTTGTTCACCTTTTATATTCTTTAATTTTAATTTTACTATTTAAGAGAATTGTTAATAGAATTCTCAATGATCATTTAAGCTCTTTTTTTCTTAGTTTAATTTTTTTAGTTTCACCGTCTTTTATATTTCTTTTTGATATTATTAGATCTGAAATTTTAAGTATAATTTTTTTATTTTTATTTTTTATTTGTTTAGAGTATTCATTAAGAAAAAATTTATTATTTATTATTTTAGCAGGCATTTTTTTTGTTTGTGCGTTACTTGCAAAAGTCCAAATAATACTTTGTATATTTCCAATTTTACTAATTTTTATTATTAATAATTACAATCTTAAAGGAAATAAAAAGGTTTATGTTTCAAAAATTACTAAAATAATTTTAAATATTTTATTTGTAATATTTATTATAGCGATAATTGATAACTACTTTTACAAAAGAATAGATAAAATATTTTTTTTATTTGTTGTAATATATTTTATTTTAACGTTTTCTATATTAGAAAAAAAATTAACATTACAAAATAATACAAATTTATCTCTTTTCTTTTTTTTTGTTGGATGCAGTGTATCAATAATAGTTTTTAAATTTTTATCTAGAATGGGTATCGCTTCATTTCATCCAGCATTAATTGATATTATTACAAGCCCAATATCTCAAATGTCTAGCATCTCAACAGGATATGATATAGGGAGCGCGGATAATTTTGAATATCTTTATAAAATCAAAAATTATTTCCTATCTGTGAGAAGAATTTGGGGAATTGAAACAATCTCCTTTTTATTTGAAAAATTTAATGTATTTACTTATTTTTTATCTTTTCTTTTTATATGCTATTTTTTTAAAAAAAAAAATTATTTAAAAACAATTTTAATTTTTATTCTAACTATTTCAATCATTTCAATAATATTAATTTTCAATTTTCGTCCATATTTTTTCTATGACATATATATATTGCCACTAAATTTATTACTTATTTCAATTTTAATTCAAAACATTCATTATAAAAAAATTTTTACTTTTAGTATTTTTGTAATTTACTTTATTTTTAATAGCACAAATATCAATGCAAATTTAGATCAAAAAAGAGTAAGTGGAGTTTTAAATTATAAATTAAATTCGGATGGTAATATGAAAATTATTTGTAAAGAAGAGGAAATCATGAACAAAAATAGTTATATGAGATTTTGGCATAAAAAATATGATGAAAAATTTTTAAAAGATTTATGTAGTTCTTATTTTCAAAAAATAAATTAATAAAAAAACTTTTAGGTATCTTAGTTCTGGTTTTGTAGTTGAGTGGGAATGCTTATGCTGAAAAAAAATTAAAATGACCGTGGAATAAAAAAATAAGCCCGCGGTCACTTAAAAAAATGCTCCACTCATGCTTCAATTGCTCCACTAAAGTTATTAAAATCTTGATTGCACTAAAAATAAAAACTATTATAAATCAATGATAATTTAATGGCGGGGTAGCTCAGTTGGTTAGAGCGCAGGACTCATAAGCCTGAGGTCAGTGGTTCGATCCCACTTCCCGCTACCATAATAATATTTATGAATATACTTCTTAAAAGCAAGTATTTAATATTTATATGTTTAATAACAGTATTATTTTTTTATAAAAATCCGTTATCAGATTGGCTTGAGGGTGATTTAGAGAATATTTATTTTATCTATAACACTTTACTAACAGCAAATTCTATAGTTCCAGATGTGATAGATTACCCAGGAAATGCAAATTTTTCTGTTAATTCAATTTACCTAAAAATAATTAAAATATTTGATAGTAGTTTAATTATAAATCTTGAGGAATTAATAAATCACAATAAACCAAAAAATAATTTAAATGAGATTTATTTTTATTTAAAAATATTACAATTTTTTTATTTTTTAATATTAGCATTTTTAATTTTAAAAATTCTTGAATATTTAAGTCAAAACAAAAATATGTCATTTTTTCTAACTCTTTTCTTTATATTATCAGCCACTTTTATTGATAATATAGAAAGATATAGATTTGATATTGAAAGTTTATTATTTTGTGTTTTAACCAATTTTTTTTTAATAAAAGCTTATGAAGAAAAAAGAAAAAAATTTTTCATTTTCTTGTCTGGTTTTTTTCTTTGTTTAACTTTCTTTTCTAAATTATTAGTAATTCCTTTGTTATTAATTATACCAATAATATTTTACTTTAGAAAAAAAAGATTAAATGATTTTATAAAACAATTTTTTTTAACAAAAGATATGATTTTACCTTTTGTTATATTAAATATTTGTTTTTTTTTAATTTATTTATATTTTTCATATCCAATAATATTGATTATAACAAATAATTTAATTTATCTTAGTTTTTATTTTTTTTATATTCAGTTTTTAAATTTTATAGATGCAAAAAATAAATATTATTTTTTATTTATTTTTTTTCTCGGCATGTCAACGTGTTTACTATTTATGTTTTCTCAGGCGTTAAATTTTCAAAAAATTCTTCTAGTGATGTCACCTTTTTCAATATTTAATAATCATTTTTCTATTGTAGATAACAGTCAAATTGTAAATAATTTATCTTCAATAATATTTAATATTAAATTTGATTATGTTCAAATATTTTTATTATTAAATATTTTCTTCTTAATAATTAAATTTTATCCAAAAAATTTATTTATAAATCTTGTTATTTTAGCAATTTATTTTTTTTATAGATTTATATATTCTATCAAATTCGGTGTTTATATGGATATATTTCCAATATTTCTACTAATTGTAATTATTTCTATGAATACGAATTTTAGATATCAAACTCATCTAATTTTACTATTGTTTATAATAAATTTAGTTACAAACTTCCATTTTATCAAAAATAATAAATTTAACAAAAGAATAGATGATAGTTTAGTTTGTGAAGTTAATAATTTAACAAAAAAAGAATTTTTAAGTTTGAAAAAAGAGGAGAACTTTATTTTATATTATACGCCCAAATTTGCTGATTATAATTTTCTTAAAAAATTATGCTGAAGTAATTTAATATACTAAAATGAAGGTTTAGTTTTAGCAAAATTAAAAATATATTCATATTTTTTTGCAAACGAGTATACTTTTAAATCCTCACCCTTTTTTCCTATTATTTGTAAACCCATAGGTAAAGAGTTTTTATTAAATCCAATTGGAATTGTCATGGTAGGCAGTTCTAGCAAGCTAGATAATATAAATACTTCAAGCCATCTATGATAGGTATCTAAATTTTTATTATTTATTTTAGATGGATATTGAATTTTTTTATCAAATGGAAATATCTGCGCTGATGGCAATGCTATAAAATCGAATTTATTAAATATTTTTTCCACCTGCTGAAAACAATCATGTTTTTGTCTTAATGCATGATTGATATCATCATCATTAATTTTTGATCCTTTTTTATACTCCCAAATTGCTTGTTCTGTCATTTCTTCGATATTATTAATATTCATTGCTAAAGTGTCGTTATAAATACTCTTTGATCTTAAACAAGTCCAACTTTTCCAAAGATCATTCGTATTAATTTCGGTTTTTGGCATATCTACTATAAAATTATTTTTTTCTAATTCACTTAATTTATTGTTACACATATCTAAAATGCCATCCTCTAAATCGTATTTATTATTCATATTAGATAACCAACAAATTTTAATATTGGAAAATTCTTTCTCATTTAACTCACTATCAAGAAACTTTTTTTTCAAGTTAAAAGAAAACGGATCTAACTTATCTTCTCCGACTACAGCATCCAGAAAAAAAGACATATCTTCAGGCGTTCTTCCAAAACG
>JBJLDS010000007.1:0-125058 GCA_045567035.1 Candidatus Pelagibacter sp.
TGAATTGATTTTTGTTATCCAGTTTACAAATCCATTTTTTTGATTTATTGAAAAAAACTCATTCTTATTATTTGAAAGAAATATTTCATTATTATTTAGTACAATATCTGAAGTTTCTAAAAAAAATGAGTCTTCGTAGATACTACTTTTTTGCGTTGGTGTTTGCCAAATTAATTCTCCTGAGCTAATATCTACTGAACCAACATCACCTATATAATTGTTAAAAAAAATCTTATTATTTCCAATAACTACTGATAATTTTTTCTTTGATTTTATAAAAGAATTCTCTGTTTTTACATTCCATAATTCGTTACCAGTTTTTATTGAAAAAGATCTCAAAGTGTTTTGATAATCAACTGCATAAAACTTATCATCAAAAATTTTCACTTGTGAATTAAAAGGCGAAGAATTTCGTTTTTCCCAAAGTAAATCTCCTTTTCTAATATCTATCGCGTAAAATCTAGCTAGGTTATCTACGATAATTAAAATATTATCTTTTAAAGACATTGATAGTATTGGACCTAATTTTTTTTCAGATTTATTATATAAATTTTTTTTCCAAACTAATTTTGTGTCATTACCGTACTTAAGAAGTGTTCCTTTATTGTCAAAAAAAATTACGCTATCATTATTAACTATTATTTCACTTTCTAACTTCTCAAAGTTTTTGATATTAGAAAATTTATATTTTTTGAGAGTTTTTAATTCTCCATTATAATTTATCCGTTCATTATTATTATTTAAATTACCTATAAAAGTTTGGCTAAATGAATTTGAAGTTATTTTTATTTTAATATTTGGATTTATTTCTTTAATTAAATTTTTTTCATCTTTCAAAATTTCTTTTGTGTTAAAATTTTGTAAAGAAGATTTTTCTTGTTTCCAAATTCCTGTTTTGCTGTCAAAAGAGCAACCAAAAAAAAATAAAAATACAAATATTATGATAAATTTATTTTTGATTAAATTCATTTTGAATTCTTTTTTCTGCAAGTAATTTAATTTTATTATTGCTGCTCTCCAAAGTTAAAATTGTCCCATAAAACTCTTTAGCTTTTTCTTTTTCATTTTTTGACATAAAGTACTCGCCCAATAGATACAAGCTATGTGATTTCCATATACTTTTTGAATTTATTACAGGAGACAAAAGATCTATTAATTCATTCTCAGACACAAACTCAGAATTATATAATGCTTTTTTATATATAATTAAAAATTTGACTTCCTCTTCAAGATCTAATTCGTTAATAATCAGATCAAAATTACTGTTAATTAATTCGTTAGACGTAATTAATTTATTATCAATTAAAAAATAAAGTGCAAGAGGAGAATATGTTTCATCAAGTTCTAAAATTATATTATTTAAAATTTTTTTCGCTTTTTGATTATTTCCATTATCATAAATTAGTATTGCTTCATTATATTTATTTGATAATTCTATTGTATTTCTTTCTTTTGCTTCATTTACTATGAAGAGTAAAAAAAGAAAAGTCAGAACAAAACTAATTAATATTATTATTTTTTTTTTATTATTTAAAAAAAAATTTTTAATTTTTTCTGCTCTTGTATTAGAATTTATTATTGAAATTTCTTCATCCATAAAATTAAATCATATTTCTCAATACAAACTGTAGTATCCCACCATTCTTATAATATTCTAATTCATTCTTAGTATCTATTCTGCATAATGTTTTAATTTTTTTTTTCGTCGCATCTACGTATTTTATTTCTACCTCAATATCAGATAAAGGATCAAATCCTTTTTCAATGTTAAGCACACTAAATAGTTCTGAACCCGTTAAATTTAAATTTTCTCTATTCATGCTATTCTGAAATTGTAAAGGTAGTATTCCCATCCCAATTAAATTTGATCTATGTATTCTCTCAAAACTTTCTGCCAAAACCATTTTCACTCCAAGTAATTTGGTACCTTTTGCGGCCCAATCTCTTGAAGATCCAGTGCCATATTCTTTGCCACCTATAACAACTAAATCAGTACCCCTTTTTTTATATTCTACTACAGCATCATAAATTGGCATAGTTTTTCCCTCTGGATATAATTTGGTAAACCCACCCTCTGTTTCTTTAGCCATTTCATTTTTTATTCTAATATTTGCAAAAGTTCCTCTCATCATCACTTCATGATTTCCTCTTCTAGATCCGTATGAATTAAAATCTTTTTGTTGAATTTGATGTTGCATAAAATATTCCCCTGTAGGGCTCTCTTTTTGGATTGACCCAGCAGGAGATATATGATCAGTTGTAATCATATCACCTAATATTAACAATGGTCTTGCGTCATCTATTTTTTTAAAACCTTCAGCCTCAGCAGATAAGTTTTCGAAAAAAGGTGGTTTTTTTACATAAGTAGAGCCATCGTCCCAACTATAAATACTACTTTTTTCAGTTTTTATGTCTTGCCATTGTTTTGGACCTTCTGAAATATTTGAATATCTGTTTATAAACATTTTTGGAGTTAATGATTTATTTAATGTTTCTTCTATTTCTTTGTTAGTAGGCCAAATGTCTTTAAGGAAAACTTTGTTATCAAAAGAGTCCTTATAAAAATCAAAACTCATATGGCCTGCTAAAGCATAAGCAACTACCAAAGGGGGTGATGCCAAATAATTTGCTTTAATTAATGGGGATATCCTCCCTTCAAAGTTTCTGTTACCTGATAAAACTGAAACTGCAAAAATGTCATTATCTTTCACAGCTTTGGAAATATTTTCAGGTAGTGGGCCAGAGTTTCCAATACAGGTAGTGCATCCATATCCAACTAGATTAAAACCTAATTTATCTAAATATACATTTAGACCTGCTTTCTCTAAATAATCAGTTACAACTTGTGACCCTGGTGCAAGCGAAGTCTTTACCCATGGTTTAACATTAAGACCTAATTCCACAGCTTTTTTTGCAAGTAACCCTGCTCCTATTAGAACATTTGGATTAGAAGTGTTTGTACAAGATGTTATTGCAGCTATTAAAATAGATCCATCAGTAATTTCAAAATCTGCTTCATTAACTTTTGAGATAGTAAAATTTTCTCTTCCAGTTAGTTTATTATGAATAACCTTAAAATTATTCGAAGCTTCTGTTAATATTACCTTATCTTGAGGTCTTTTAGGTCCGGAAATAGTTGGTACAATAGTTGTCATGTCTAACGAAAGCGTATCGGAAAAACTTATTTCATCTGAGCTCCATAAACCTTGTTCTTTTGCATATTTTTCTACAATATTAACTGACTCCTTGCTTCTGCCGGAAAATTCTAAATATTTTAATGTCTCTTCATCTATTGGAAAAAAACCACAAGTAGCTCCATACTCTGGTGCCATATTAGCTATGGTTGCTCTGTCTGCTAAAGTCAAATTTTTAAGACCATCTCCATAAAATTCGACAAATTTACCAACTACACCTTTGTCTCTCAACATTTTTACAACCGTTAAAACTAAATCTGTTGCAGTAGTTCCTTCAGGCATTTTATTTTTTACTTCAAAACCAATAACCTCTGGTATTAACATTGAGATTGGTTGCCCTAACATTCCTGCTTCAGCCTCAATACCTCCAACACCCCATCCTAATACTGAAAGACCATTAACCATCGTGGTATGACTATCGGTGCCAACTAGAGTGTCTGGAAATAAATAAGTTTTATCTTCAAATTTTTCCAACCAAACTACCTTTGATAAATACTCCAAATTTACTTGATGACAAATACCAGTTCCTGGAGGTACAATTCTAAAGTTATTAAACGCCTGCTGGCCCCACTTTAAAAAAGAGTATCTTTCGCCATTTCTTTGAAATTCTACATCAACATTTTCATCTAAAGATTTTTTATTCGCATAATTATCAACTTGAACTGAATGATCAATTACCAAATCTACTTGAGACAATGGGTTTATTGTTTCTGGATTTTTATTTTTTTCTTTAACAGCTTCTCTCATTGCTGCTAAATCTGCAACAGCTGGAATTCCTGTATAATCTTGAAGTAAAACTCTTGCAGGTCTATATGCGATTTCAGTATTTGATTTTCTCTCTACAAGCCAATTTTTGACTTCCTCAATTTGTTTTTTTGAAACAGTAACTTCATCCTCATATCTTAATAAGTTCTCTAATAAAACTTTAATAGATTTTGGAAGTTTTGAAATTCCTGTTAAGCCATTTTTCTCTGCTTCAATCAAGGAATAATAATAATAATCCTTATCATATATATTTATATTCTTGAGTGAATTAAAAGAGTTTTTATGTCCAGGTTTCATTTTTTAGTAATAAAAAGTTGCAATACAAGATATTAAGAGCAATGACATAACATAATTGAACAGCTTAATAAATTTCTCATTTGTCGCGAATTTACTTAAAAATTTCCCTATTAACACCCAAAAAGTTATACTAATTAAAGCACAGAAAAACGAAATACTAATTACCCAAAATGAATATTTTATAAAATTATCTCCAGTTTCAACATAAGTTGATACTAAAATAATACCAACGATTACACCTTTTGGATTAAAAAATTGAAATAAAAAAGTATCAATAAATTTAACAGGGTTTTCTTTTCTCTTTTCATCTGATTTAGATGCAAATGCTATTTTATAAGCTAAGTAAATTAAAAATACACTTCCCGTAATTTTAAGAATTTCTTGAATTATAGGATAAAGTATAAAAATATTAATCAAACCAAAATTAACTACACATACCATTGTAGTAAACCCAATAATTACTCCAAGCATATGGGGAAAGGTTTTAATTATTCCAAAATTAAAACCTGAATATGATGCAACTATATTGTTTGGACCAGGAGAACAGCTTGTACCAAGCATAAAAAGAAATAAAGATAATATTTCAGGGTGCATTTAAAATTATGCTATTTTAAGACCATTCTTGGTTTTTTGTGAAGGATTTAATAAAACTACTTTTCCATCTTCTTCTATGGCTCCTAAAATAAGAACTTGAGATTTTACTCCTGCAATATTTTTTTCTGAAAAATTACAAACTCCTATAACTTGTTTTCCTATTAAATTTTCCTGATTATAATAATGGGTAATTTGTGCTGATGATTTTTTCACTCCTATCTCTTCTCCAAAATCAACTTCTAAAACCAAAGATGGTTTTCTGGCTTTTTCATTTTTATTTATGGATAATATAGTTCCTATCCTAATATCTATTCTGTCGAAATCATTATAGGTTATTTCTTCTTTCATAAATTTAATATATAATAATATATAAATGAGTACAGAAATTATTAATAAAGTTTATCCAGAAACCATTAAAATTTTATCAGACTTAATTGGTTTTAAAACAATTTCAGGAGAGGATAATAATGAGTTAATAAATTACTGTGATAATAAACTCAAAAAAATTGGTGCTGTATCTTTTAAAACTTCAGATGATAAAAAAAAGAGAACTAATCTTTTTGCTTCATTAAAATCAAAAAATGGATCAAATAAAAAAAGTATAATATTTTCAGGGCATACAGATGTAGTTCCAGTATCTAAAAATTGGAAAACTGATCCATTTGTTGCAACTTTAATAGATGATAAAATTTTTGGTAGAGGTTCTTGTGACATGAAAGGATTTATTGCATGCACTTTAGCAATGGCGCCTATTCTATCTAACATGAAACTGGATAGAGATATTCATTTTTCATATACTTTTGATGAAGAAACAGCTTGTCAAGGTGCGCCTTTATTAATTGAAGAACTAAAAAAAAGAAACTTTAATAATTCATTATGTATAGTTGGTGAGCCAACTAACATGAAGATTATCGATGCACATAAAGGATGTTATGAATACACAACATACTTCGAAGGCTTGGCAGGGCATGGTTCCTCTCCAGATAAGGGGGTAAATGCAGTAGAATTTGCCACAAAATATATAAATAAATTACTTCATTTAAGAGAAATTTTAAAAGAAAAATCACCTAAGAACTCAATTTTTGATCCTCCATATACGACATTACAAATTGGAGGTATTTCTGGTGGTATTGCAAGAAATGTTATTGCAGATAAATGTAAAGTTGATTGGGAATTAAGACCTATAGTAAAATCTGATGGAGTTTTTGTTAATAATGAAATGGATAAATTTGTGAATGATGAATTGCTTCCTGAAATGAAAAAAACATATCCAAATTCTAAAATTGAAAAAGAAGTAATTGGTGAAATAATTGGCTTTGAAAGAGAAAGTAATTCTGAGGCTTGCGAACTTGTTTCAAAAATTACAGGTGATAATTCAAGAGACTCGGTGTCTTTTGGAACTGAAGCAGGGTTGTTTCAAGAAATTGGTATTAGCACTGTAGTTTGTGGACCAGGCTCAATAGAGCAAGCTCACAAAGTAAACGAATATGTTTCTGTAGAACAAATAAAAAAGTGTTTAGGCTTTATTAATGAAATTAGGAATTATTAATTCCAGCCACCTACTGATTTAACTTCTAAAAACTCAAGAAGTCCTTCTTTTCCTGCTTCTCTTCCAATCCCAGAATGCTTAAATCCTCCAAAAGGAGCATCAACTGCAATGCCTGCTCCATTTACATCAACCATTCCAGATCTTAATTTTCTTGCAACCCTTTGAACCTTTTCGGTATCTTGGGTTTGGATATAATTGGTAAGGCCATACTCAGTGTCGTTAGCAATACTAATTGCCTCTTCTTCTGTCTCAAATGGTATAACTGATAATACAGGTCCAAATATTTCTGTTTTTGCTATCTCCATATTGTTATTTACATCAGCAAACACAGTTGGCTTAACATAATAACCATTATCAAATCCATTTGGCTTTCCTGGTCCACCAGAAATTAATTTAGCACCTTCATCGATTCCTTTTTTTATTAATGTTTGAATTTTGTTATATTGCATCTCTGAAATTACAGGTCCAATATGATCTCCTTCTTTGTTAGGATCATCAACCTTAAACTCATCTGCATATTTTTTCAGTCTCTCAACAGCATCTTCATACATTGATTTTTCAATTAACATTCTAGTTGGCGCATTACAGGACTGCCCTGAGTTTCTAAAGCATCTAAGAGCCCCTCTTTCTATAGCCTCTGAATCTGCATCTTTAAATATAATATTTGCTCCTTTTCCTCCAAGTTCTAAACTTACTCTTTTGAAATCTTTGGCAGCATTTTGGGAAATTAATGCTCCTGCTCTTGTCGAGCCTGTAAAAGAAATCATATTTACATCTGGATGACTTGTAAGAGCATCTCCTGTTGTTGCACCATCTCCATTTACAAGATTAAAAACTCCTTTTGGAAATTTTGCTTCATCAATCAGTTCAGCAATAATCATTGCTGATAAAGGAGCAAGTTCTGAAGGTTTTAAAATCATTGTGCAGCCAGCGGCTAATGCAGGGATTACTTTTAATGTAACTTGGTTAATTGGCCAATTCCATGGAGTAATTAATGCACAAACACCTTTAGGTTCATATAAAATTCTTTGATTTTTTGCGTGTTCACCTAATGGTTTTTCAAAATCAAATTCTTTTAGGTACCTTATAAATGATTTTGTATGACTTGCTCCAGTACCTGTTTGAAGTTTTGATGCAAAATCTTTTGGAGCTCCCATTTCTTGAATAATTGCCTCAGTAATATCATTCCATCTTTTCTTATATAAAGTATAAAATGTTTCCAATAATGAAACACGTTCTTCTTTAGTCGAAAAGCCCCAAGTTTTAAAAGCCTCTTTCGCAGCTATTACTGCTGAATGAATATCTTCTTTTCCACCTAAAGAAATAATTGCACAGCTTTTTTCTGTAGCAGGATTAATAACTTGGATATCATTTTGCTTACTTGGAGAAACCCATTTACCATTAATATAAAAATTTCTTTTTTCTAACATTTTAGCAAATTATCCTTTCTTTATGTTTTTGCAAATAAATTAGTCAATTCGTAAACAATTGTTGCCGCTGCTAATGAAGTTACTTCTGCATGATCATAGGCTGGAGAAACTTCAACCACATCAGCAGATATTAAATTTAAACCGGAAAGTCCTCTTAAAACATTCACCATTTCCCTTGTTGTCATTCCAGCAATTTCTGGTGTACCAGTTCCTGGAGCAAAAGCAGGATCTAATACATCAATGTCTATAGATAAATATAAAGCATTATCTCCAACTCTTTTCCTAATTCTTTCGGCTATTTTATCAGTGCCCTCTGTTTGAAATTCATCACAATGAATAATTTTAAAACCAAAGCTTTCATCATTTTTTATATCTTCTCTGCTATAAAGTGGGCCTCTAATTCCTACATGCATTGATGCATCATCTAAAAACAAACCTTCCTCTCTAGCTCTTCTAAAAGGAGTTCCATGTGTATAAGGAGCTCCAAAATATGTATCCCAAGTATCAAGATGTGCATCAAAGTGTACTAACGAAACTGGTCCATTATTTTTTTTATTAACAGCTCTTAATAATGGAACCGCAATTGTGTGATCTCCTCCTAAACTAATAATGCCTCCAACTTTATCAAGTAACTCTGTTGCACCAGTTTCGATTTGCTTTATAGCTTCATCTATACTGAATGGATTACATGATATATCACCAGCATCTGCAACTTGTTGAACTTTAAAAGGCTCAACATCATAACTAGGATGATAATTTGTTCTTAAGTGTCTTGACGCTTGTCTTATACTTTGTGGTCCAAATCTTGCTCCTGGCCTGTAACTAGTTCCTGCATCAAAAGGAATACCCACAATCGCTACATCACAACTTTCAACATCTCTAAGTTCAGGCAATCTTGCAAAAGTACTAGGGCCAGCAAATCTAGGTACTTTTGTTCCACTTACTGGCTGGATAGGGTTTTTATTTCTATTTTTTTTCATCTATATTTAAGTATGAAATTTTTAAAAATTATTTTTTTTACTTTTATATTAATTTCATCAACTAATGCTAACACAATATTTTACCTAATCAAAATACCAAACCTTGAAATTTATGATGACACTGCTCAAAATGGTCTAAAATATCTTAAAGCAATTAAACCTTTTCAAGTGGGAATAAGAGATAATAATGTTTCATGTTCAAATCCAAAAAAAGAATTACTTGAAAAAAAATATAGAATCATAAGGCAGAATTTAGATAAATATTCTTACGATTTTTTAGAAAAAATAAATTTTAAATATGTTGTTTTATGTAAAAATTTATCAGTTAGTGGTATTGAAGCTATCGGATTTTCCAATCCAGAAATGAAAACTATCCTCATAAATATAGGGATAAATACTTATGATTTGGGGCGCATATCTCATCATGAATTATTTCATATTATTAATGAAAATTTTAAAAATATATTCAATGAAATTGATTGGAAAGATATGAATGAGGATAGTTTTTTATACGCAGAGTGTTCCACTTGCGCAGAAAATTTTGGATTAGATTTAATTGAGAATCAAAGTGGTTTCTTAAGTGAATATTCAAAGTCTACTCCTTCTGAGGATATGGCTGAAACATTTTCTTTCTTAATGACAAGAAAGACTAAAATAATTAGCATTGCCTCTAGTGATAAAATCATTAGAAAAAAAATTAATTTTATTAAAGATAATATTTATAAAATTGATAAAAATTTTCAATTTTAAATTATGATAAAAAAAATTAAACAAACAAAATCAGAAAAAGTTTTAATTATTTTTATTTCTTTGTTGGCAATATTTTCTTTTATTTTTGTTTTTTCAATTAAAAATAAATGTTTATTTGTTAAAAATAATGACCCTAGCAAAATTTTTTTTGAAAATCGCAATAATATTGCAATTTTAAATGCAGAATGTGGAAATGTAATTATTGAATTATATCCTGATATTTCACCAAATACTGTGAAAAGATTTAAAGAATTAATTAAAGAAAAAAAATATGACCAGGTAGCATTTCATAGAGTAATAAAAAATACTTTGGTTCAGGGTGGTGATTTGGAATTTGGAAGAAAAAATAATTTAAACTACACCTATTTAGGTACTGGAAGCTCAGGATTGGGATTGTTAAATACAGAAATAAGTAGAACTTTTAATTTTACAAAGGGTACCATAGGATTTGCAAGAACTAATAAAAAAAATACTGAAGATAGTCAGTTCTTTATACTTCTAGTAGATGCTCCATTATTTAATGAGGAATACGCTCCTGTTGGAAAAGTCTTATATGGTTTAGATGTTCTTAAAAAAATCAAGTATGATGAAAAATCAGAATATGTTTTAAGGCCAGACTTTATACTTAAATTTAGGATGTTAGTTGACTAATGGTTTTCCTGTTTTTAAGGTATGTTTAATTCTATCTTGAGTTTTATTATTTTCTATTAGTCTCATAAATGATTCTAATTCTAGTTTATACATGTCATCTTCTGATAGGCTCTTATCAATAGTCGTATTACCTCCACTTAAAACATTTGCTAATTCTTTACCAACTTCTACTCCATGATCTAAAATTACTTTTTCATTATATAATTTCTCCAAAGCAGATATCATTTTATTTTTTACTTCTTTTCCAGGTAAATTGAATTTTATTTCGGATGGAGCTTTAAATTCTTTATTGTCATCTAATATTTTTTTAGAAACCTCGAATAAACTATTTCTATTCATGATTTTTTTATCTTCTGGTCTTAAATATTTTAATGGTTCAGCTTCAACTGGAGATGTAGCTGTTTTCGCATAACCAATAATATCAAATACTTTCAATGGAGCAAAATTTGGGTCTTTTTTAGCCTCTTCTGTATCAAGCCACCTTGCTAACATTTCCTTACATCCTCCACCTGCTGGAACCAGTCCAACCATTGTTTCTACTAATCCAATCACTATATTTGTATGAGATGCAACAAAATTACTTTGAACTAAAACTTCGAAGCCACCCCCCAAAGTTAAACCTGATGGAGCAGAAATCACAGGGTAATTTGAATATTTAAGTTGTTTACATGTATCCTGAAAATATTTCACAAATTTTTCGATTGATTTAAAATCACCTTTTTCAGCAAAGTTCATTGTATATGTTAGATTAACACCAGCTGAAAATTGCATACTTTCATTCATAATTATTAAAGGTTTGTCAGTTGCTTTTTTTAAACAATCCATTGAATCATAATCTAGAGCATTTGCTTTTGTGGTAAATTCTACAATATTAAAATCTTTGAATCTGTAAATTTCAGCTGAATCATTTTTTTCTAACCTTGTTGCTTTAGGTTTAATTTTTCCAAGCGTCTCTATGTTGGTATAAAGCTGTCTTTCACCATAAAAGTTTTCATCTTTTGATTTAGATAAGTTTTCCAAAAATTTATTATTATGAAAATTTTCTATTTTTGCAAAAAAATTATCAACACCAATTTCTTTTAACATTTCAAAAGGACCTTTTACCCAGTTAAAACCTAATCTCATTGCTTCGTCTATATCATTAAACTTATCTGTAATTCCTGGAACCAGAGATGAGGCATATTTAATTATTTTAGATATTACTGACCATGCATATTCACCATATTTATCATTACGATTAACTAAAGAAACTAAATCCACTTTATCAATTTTTAAGTCTATTTTTTTAGTTATGGAATACTCTCCTGTTTCGAGATTTATAGCTTCAAGAATTTTTTTATTTTCAATTTTGTTCATTCTATAGAATCCACCTTTGCCTTTTCTTCCTGTGTATCCTGTTTCGATTAATTTTTTTACTAATGGTATTTCTTTTGCGACTATCTGAAATTCATCATTTTCTGGGAGTTCCTTGATAAAACTTTTTAATACATCAGCCATTAAATCAATACCTATAAGATCATATAAACCAAAAACTCCTGTTTTTGGAATTCCCATAGGTCTACCAAAGATTGCATCTGCCTCCTCAATGCTTAATTTCATTCTAAATGCTTCGGTCATTGCAACTTGCATCGCATAAACTCCAATTCTATTACCAAGAAAACCTGGAGTGTCATTGCATATTATTGCTCCCTTGCCTAAATCTTCCTCACAAAATTCTTTTAAATAATTGATTTTGTTTAAATCATTATGTTTATTTTTAACTATTTCTAATAATCCCATGTACCTTACGGGATTAAAAAAATGCGTAATACAGAAATCTTTTTTGTCATTATCAGATAATTTTTCAGCTAAAATATCTAAAGGTATTGATGAAGTATTTGAGGAAACAATTGATCCATTTTTTCTGTGCTTAAAAATCTTTTCATAAATATTGTGTTTGATGTCTATTCTTTCTACTACAGCTTCTACTATCCAATCGGCATTTTTAACTAAATCAAAGTTTTCATTTATGTTTCCAACGTTAATTTGATTTATCTTTGATTTATCTAATAATAAAGGTGGTCTTGATTTATGAATTCTATCTCTTGCTTTTTCGCTTATTTCTGTAGTTAAATCTAGTAATGTAACTGGAATATTTGCATTGCATAATTGAGCGGCAATTCCACTTCCCATTGTTCCAGAGCCAATTACAACTACATTATTAATTTTCATGCAATAAACTAATAGATTTTTACAATCGTATTGTCAATATGTTACAAACGATTATAGATTGTTATCTGTTAATTCCTCTAATCCTCTCAGATCTTCTTCTTAATAGTTCAGCTGTTACTAAAATTAAAGTTGATAAAATAATTAAACAAGTTGCAACAGCTAAAATTGTTGGGCTGAGTTGTTCTCTTAAACCAGTCCACATTTGAACTGGAATTGTAGTATTATCTAATCCAGCTAAAAATAAAACAACAACAACTTCATCAAATGATGTTACAAATGCAAACAAACCTCCAGATATTACTCCGGGTAAAATAAGAGGAAGAGTTATTTTCATAAAAGTATTTACTGGGGTACTTCCTAAACTTGCAGCTGCTCTTGTTACGCTGTGATCAAATCCTGATAGTGTAGCTGTAACAGTAATAACAACAAAAGGTGTCCCAAGAACTATATGCGCTAAAATTATACCTGTGTGAGTTGCAGCTAATCCAACCTTAGCCATAAAAAAAAATATCGCAACACCTGAAATTATTAAAGGTACAATCATTGGTGAAATCAAAGCTGCCATAATAATTCCTTTAAATGGCATGTACCTACTACTTAAACCTAAAGCTGCGACAGTTCCAAGTATAACAGATCCCAAAGTAGCAAAGATTGCAATTATAAAACTATTTTTTGCAGCAAGACCCCATGGGTTTTTTGTTCCATAAATCATATCTTTATACCATCTCAATGAAAAAGCATCTGGATCCAATCTTTTCATTCCATCTGAAAAAACTAAAAATTCCTCTGCATTAAAAGAAAGTGGAAAAATAACGAATAATGGTGCAATTAAAAAGAAAAAGACAAACGTACAAATTGATAAATAAATGTAATGCCAAATTCTATAACGTGTCTCAGTATATTTTGGTAAAGCCATAAGTTATCCTAATTTAATATTATCAATTCCTACTAGTTTATTATAAATCCAATATACAGCTAAGACACCAGTGAGTAGCATTAGTCCCATAGCTGAAGCAAAGCTCCAGTCTAAAGTACTTTTCATATGAAATGCAATTTGGTTACTTATTAATGTCCCAGAAGCTCCACCAACTAATGCTGGAGTAATGTAATATCCAATAGCTAATATAAATACTAACAAACATCCCGCACCTATTCCAGGTATAGTTAAAGGGAAATATATTTTAAAAAATGTTATAAATGGTGTGCCGCCAAGAGATTTGCCTGCTCTCATTAAACTTGGTGAAATAGTTTTCATTACACTGTACAATGGCAAAACCATAAAAGGTAATAAAATTTGAGTCATTGCTACATAGGTTCCAGTTTTATTGTACATCATTTCTGGCCGGTTATCGTCCGCAACTAATCCAGTAAACACAAAAAAGTCATTCACTATTCCTTGCTGCTGTAGAAGTATCATCCAGCTAGCAGTTCTGACTAGTAGAGAAGTCCAAAAAGGTAACAACACACAAATCATCAACAAATTGCTATATTTCATTGGCAATGTAGCCAACAGGTAGGCAATAGGATATGCCATCAAAAAACAAAAAACTGTTACAAAAAATGCAACTTCTAACGTTCTAGTCCATAAAATTCTATGTATTCTACGATCTTCAGAAACTTGAACAATATTACCGTCTTCATTTTCATACATATCAATACCTTTTAGATATTTAGAATATGAATATTCGGGAGCTCTTCTCTTGATGGCTCTCCAATAATCAACATCCCTCCATCTTTTATGTACCGCCATAATTTGTTCTTTATAATTGCCTTCTGTGAATTTTTTTTGTTTTCTGGCTAATTTTTTAAGAACACTTTTAAATCCATTTTTTTCATAATTAAGTTGTGTAGATAGTTTTCCAGCAGTTTTATTTTCTACCAAAATCTTATAATCTAAATAAAAAGCTTCAAAAACCTCTTCTGATGGAAGTTCTTTTCCATCCCACTTTTCCATAGCAACATATGTCTTTGGTAGCATTTTAGACACCATACGATCATCAATACTTCGTAATAGCATCTCCCCAATTGGAAAAACATATGTAATAATTAAAAAAAATAATAACGGAGCAACTAGCATAAAAGCTTTTATTTTATTTTTTCTTTCAGCTTTTTTTAGACTTTCCTCTAGAGGAATTCCATCAGTTGTAAGTATTTTTTTTGTTTCAGAGCTCATAAAATAAAAAGGGCGGTAAAAACCGCCCTTTAATATTATAATATAATTTAGTTATATAAAACCTAAATTATAGACCTGCCTTCATTGCTTCCCATTTTTCACCTAGCTCTGTTCCGTTATCAGCCCAGTATTCAGCGTTTACTAAGAAGTATGATTTCAAGTTAGCTGGTGCTGTTGGCATATGAGGTACCATGTTCGTTTTACCATCTTTATACCAAGGCTCTCCTGCTTCCATAACTGCAATTGAAGATTTTCTCCAAGGAGCATAAGCAATATATTTTGCACTTCCTGCTAACATTTCTGTACTAGTCATCATAGCAAGTGCTTTTTTAGCGTCTGCTTCGTTAGGTCCACCTTTAACTAATGCAAAATATTCATAGTCAAGACCTTGACCATCCCATACTTGCACTATAGGAGCACCTTCTCCGATTGTAGCATTAAAAAATCTACCATTCCAACCTGTTGCCATTACTACTTCACCACTCATCAATAATTCTGGTGGTTGAGCGCCTGCAGACCAAAATACACATCCGCCATTTGGATCAGTACAAAGCTCTTTAATTTTATTCATAGCTCTGTCTACTCCACCGTCAGCTTCAAGTTTATTGTAAATATTTTCTCCACCTTTTCCCATTTTTACACCATCTGCAGCTAATGCTATTTCTAAATTAGTCAAAGCACTTTTGTAGATAGCTCTTTTTCCTGGGAATTTTTTTGTATTGAAGAAGTCTTTTATAGTTTTTGGAGTACCTTTGACATTTTCACTGTTATAAGCGTAGTTCCAAGAATATAAAATATTTCCTACAGCACATTTACTTGGCATGCTTGTGAAGAAGTCTTCACTAGCCGGCGTACCATCTGGTGCTGGTGGAAAATCTTTATCAAAATCAAATTCAACAAAAATTCCTTCATCACATCCATTAATAGTATCGTATGCAAAAACATCCATGATATCCCATGTTATTGCTCCTGCTTCAGCTTGAGCTTTGATTTCTGATAATCCACCAGAATAATCAACCCAATCAATTGGCACACCCAATTTTGCTGCAGTAGGATCTCCATAGCCCAACTTTTGACTTTCTGTATAAGCTCCACCCCAAGATGCAACAACTACTGCAAATGCTGATGAAGTAATAGAAAGTGTAAAAGTAATAGCTAATAATAGTTTACTTAATTTTTTCATTTATCCTCCGTTTAAACGTTTTTTATAAAAAGTTATTACAACAAGTATAAAAAATGGAGTCAATAGTTACTTTGTATAATATGGCCTTGTAATGGTTCTAATGTGCTAATGTGATATGTTTATTTTGGGTCCAAAGCTCTGCAATCGTGGCTATCCCATCCAATATTGATTTCGTTACCAAGTTTTATATCCATTCTTGCTGAACTGTTTGGGACTTTTAAAATAAACTGTGAATTTCCTAACATGTTAACACGAACTCTAGTGTGATCACCGTGGTAAATAACTTCCTCAATCTTACCTTTGTGTTTATTTTGCATATTTTCTTTTGGATCTATAATTGCTCTTTCAGGTCTTAGTGAAACAATTGTTTTTTCACCTTTTGTTTTTACTCTAATTGGATTTGCCAAAATTTCAGTACCGTTTTCTAATTTAACTTTGCATTGACCTTTATTAATATCTGTTACCTCGCCTACGAATGTATTATTCTCACCAATAAACTCTGCTACAAAAGAATTAACAGGTTCCTCATATAATTTATCTGGACTTGATAACTGCTGAACCTTGCCATCATTAAAAACTGCAATTCTATTAGACATGGTTAACGCTTCACCTTGATCATGAGTGACATAAACAACTGTAACACCAATGCTTTCGTGAATATGTTTTATCTCATATTGCATACTTTCTCTTAAATTTTTATCTAATGCTCCTAATGGTTCATCCATTAATACAACTTTTGGATCAAAAACTAGAGCTCTTGCAACAGCAACTCTTTGTTGTTGCCCACCTGACAATTGTGCTGGCATTCTTTGTCCAAATTCGGAAAGAGAAACCATTGCTAATGCTTTATCAACTTTTTTATCTATTTCATCCTTAGGAATTTTTCTAACTTTTAATGGGAATGCTAAGTTTTCATAAACTGTCATGTGTGGGAATAGTGCGTAGTTTTGAAATACCATACCTATACCTCTTTTGTGAGGAGGTATGTTTGAAATTGGATTTGTTTCTAAGAAAATTTCTCCATTTGTAGGAGTTTCAAAACCGGCAAGCATCATTAAACAAGTAGTTTTGCCGGAGCCAGATGGGCCAAGCATAGTTATAAATTCACCCTCTGCGATATCCAAATTTAAATCTTTAACAACTAAAACTTTTCCGTCATAACTTTTGTCTACTTTATCAAATCTGACGAATTGCTCATTCTTAGACATTGAGATTTAAAACATTTGTAAGATCGTTTTTCAAGCTCTTTTATTTTATATGAAGATTTCTTGAGTAATTACAGAATAATTCGCTACCTTTATCTGTAACTCTAATTGACTCTGAGGCTTCAACACCCCAATCACCAAATTGCATAACTGCTATCATATGAAAGCAAACATTTGGTTCTAGTAAAGTTTTGTCACCTTTATAAATATTTAATGTATGTTCACCCCAATCTGGTGGATAACCAATACCTATAGAATAGCCAGTTCTAGACTCTTTTTTAATATTATATTTATCAAGAACTGCCCAAAATTTTTGAGCAACATCATCTGCAGTATTTCCAGGTTTTATAGCTTCAATACCAGCATCTAATGCCTCATTTGTTGCTTTCATAGCATCAATTTTTTTTTGATCTGGTTTGCCTAATAAAACTGTTCTAGCTATAGGAGCATGGTATCTTTTATAAACACCAGAAAGTTCAATTATTGTTGCTTCACCATTTACAAATTTATCTTGGCTTGCAGTAAGATGGGAGGCTGAGGTACCTTTTCCTGTCGGCAATAATGTTGCAATACTTGCATATTCTCCTCCAAATTCAGGCGTACCCATAAATAAAGTTTTTTGTATCTCCGCTACAGCATCACACTGTCTAACACCCGGATTAATTATTTCCATTGCAGTTTTCATAGCTTTTTCAGAAATAATTGCTGCTGATTTCATATATGATATTTCTTTGTCGGATTTAACTAATCTCACCCAGTTAACAAGTCTCTCTGAGTCTTTTAGGGTTGCATTCGGTAAACCAGATTTAATTTTCTCATAACAGAAAGCTGTAAAATAATGACTATCCATTTCGAGGCCTATATTTAATTTATCCCATTTTTTATCTCTAATTATATCTACAAGATAGTCGTAAGGATGAGATGGCCATGTATGAATATATTTTTCATCATACACAACTATATTTTCTTTTTTTAGGTATGTTTTTATATAAGCACCTCCTGCATCCTGAGCTCTTACAAAGCACAATGGTTCCTCTGAATTTACATGAACGATTACACATTGAGCGTAATAAAATGACCAAGCATCATATCCAGTTAAATAATTCATATTATTTGTGTCTGCAGATATCAAAAGATCTATACCTTTTTCTTGCATAGATTTTTGGACTTTTTTTAATCTCAATTGATATTCTTCTTTAGAAAATGTCATATCTATTTATTTTTAAATAATTTTCCAAAACCATTAATATTTTCTTTTTTACCAATACTTTGTAAAGTATCCCATATTAAAACTTGATTGCTGGATAAAACAGTTTTTTCAAGTTTTTTTTCTAAATCATCAATCATAGATAAAACTGGTAGAGCCGTACATGAAACAAATAATGCATCTGAACTTTTATGGTCCATGTTTAATAGAACGTCAAACAAATGTTTTTGATCTACTTTTCCTATCTCAATATCGTCTGATATATCAAAATATAGATTATTAGTAATAGTGAAACCATTTTCTTCAAAGTATTTGATTACTTCATTATTTAAATCTTTTGGATAAGGAGTAAATATAGATAATTTTTTAATATTCATTTTTTTTAAAGCATTCAAAGCAGCAGTACTTGGTGTTGTAACTTTTGCTGAGGGTTTTGCTAAATTAATTTTATTTTTTATTTTTTCATAACCTGTCGCAATTGTTCCAGATGTACAGCCATATACAACACAATCTAAAGATTCATTGGGTAAAATATCTTTTGATACATCGGTTACTGTATTGGACATTTTAATTAAATTTTCACTTGTTAGTGGAGAATAAGAACGAATTCTATTAACAAAAAGATCAATATTCATGCCACTAATCACATTATTAAAATCTTTCTCTATGGTGTAATCAGATGCTAATGTTATCAATCCAATTTTGGAGTTTAATTCTTTACTAAATTTTGGCTCTATTTTTGATGAATACATTTTTTAAAAAAAAATATATCATACAAACTAAATTATTCACTAAAATTAAGAGGACATAATGAAAATAGGCTTTATAGGACTTGGGAATGTAGGTGCAAAACTTGCTAACAGTTTGTTAAGAAATAAATTCGATTTAACTGTATTAGATATTGATAATAAAATTTTGGATCAGTTTAAAAAAAATGGCGCAAAAATTGCAATTAACCCTGAAGATTTAACTAGAAATGTAGATTTAATTATAACCTCTTTACCCTCACCTAAAATTAGTGCTGAAATTATGGAGGGTGAAAATGGAATATTAAAAGGTTTATCAAAAGATAAAATATGGTTGGAAATGAGCACCACAGATGAAAAAGAAATTAAGAGATTGGGTAATTTAGTTTTAAAAAAAGGTGCAATTCCCTTAGATGGTCCGGTAAGTGGAGGCTGTCATAGGGCAGCAACTGGTAATATTGCAATATTTGTAGGAGGTGACAGAGATGCATTTGAAAAAATTCTTCCTGCATTGATAATTATGGGAAGAAAAATCCTTCACACAGGAAAACTTGGTTCAGCTTCAATTCTTAAAGTTATTACAAATTATTTAGCATCTGTTCATCTGGCTGCTCTTGGAGAAGCATGGACAGTTGCCAAAAAATCTAATTTAGATTTAAAAAAAACGTATCAAGGAATTGCTGTATCCTCTGGAAATTCATTTGTCCATGAGACTGAAAGCCAGGTTATTTTAAATGGATCATATAATATAAATTTTACTATGGATTTAGTTGTAAAAGATACTAGTTTATTTGATGATCTCTCAAAAAAACTCAATTCAAACTTAGAGTTGTCTCCAATTATATCAGACATATTTAAAGATGGTGAAAAAAAGTATGGTAAGAGAGCTTGGTCATCTATGATAGTAAAAAGAATGGAAGATATAAATAATATAAATTTTAGAACTGAAGGTTTTCCAGCAGAACTCACTGATAATGAGCCTGAAGAAAAAGGATTTGAAATTTAAGTTATATTAGTATTTATTATAAATTATATGCTTGATAAAACAAAATTTTATATAAATGGAGAATGGACTAATCCATCTCAAAAAAATGAATTTGATGTTATTAACCCTTCTACTGAAGAAATTTGTGCAAAAATAGCTCTAGGAAATTTAGAGGATACTAACAAAGCAATTCAGTCAGCTAAAAAAGCTTTTCAAACCTGGAAGGAAACCTCAAAAGAAGAAAGAATTAAATTACTTGAAAAATTACTGAAGATTTATAATGAGCGATACGATGAAATGACTGATGCTATAACTACTGAATTAGGTTGTCCAAAAGATTGGTGTGCAGCTAATCAAACTTCATCTGGAGCATCTCATATTGAAGATTTTATCAAAAGATTAAAGGAATTTAATTTTGAACCTGGTTTTGATGCAGGGTCAAAAAATCAAATACTTTATGAACCAATTGGTGTTTGTGGATTAATCACACCATGGAATTGGCCAATAAATCAAATTGCTTTAAAGGTCATACCAGCGCTAGCAACTGGATGCACAATGATTTTAAAACCATCAGAAATTGCTCCCCTTTCAGGTATGTTATTTGCTGAAATGATTCACGAAGCTGGATTTCCAGCTGGTGTATTTAATTTAGTAAATGGTGATGGTGCTGGTGTTGGAACTATATTATCTGGCCACAATGACGTTGATATGGTTTCTTTTACTGGATCTACAAGAGCTGGAAGGCTAATTACTAAAAATGCAGCTGAAACTATCAAAAGAGTTTGTCTTGAACTGGGAGGAAAAGGAGGAAATATTGTATTTGCGGATGCTTACCCTGAAGCAGTTAGAGATGGGATTAGAAACGTAATGAGTAACTCAGGTCAATCTTGTGATGCCCCAACAAGAATGCTAGTTGAAAAATCAATTTATGAAAGAGCGGTAAAAGAAGCAGCAGATGAAGCTAATAAAATTAAAGTAGATTTAGCAAGTAAATCTGGTGATCATATAGGACCTGTAATTTCTAAAGTTCAATTTGATAAAATACAAAGTTTAATTAAAAGTGGAATAGAAGAAGGTGCAAAATTAGTAGCTGGTGGACCTGATAAACCAGAGGATTTTAAAAAAGGCTATTTTATTAAACCAACAATTTTTACTGATGTTAATAATAATATGAGAGTAGCTAAAGAAGAAATATTTGGACCAGTATTATCTATTATTCCATTTGAAACAGAAGAGGAAGCAATCCAAATCACTAACGATACTGAATACGGCCTTGGAAATTATTTACAAACAAGTGATAAAGAAAAAGCAAAAAGAGTATCAAGAAAATTAAGATCAGGAATTGTTTATGTAAATAATCAAGGAGCTGATTCAGGAACACCTTTTGGAGGTTATAGACAATCTGGGAATGGAAGAGAAGGTGGTAGTTGGGGACTTCATGAATATTTAGAAGTCAAAACCATTACAGAATGGCAATAATCCATAATTTCTTATATCGAAGTGGGACATTTACTAATTCATAGAGGTCTTGCTAAAAAGACCTTAGTAGAAAATACTTTAAAATCTTTTAGATATTGTTTTCAAAGAAATTTTGGGATAGAGACAGATCTACACGCCACAAAAGACAATAAAATTGTTTGCTTCCATGATTTTAATTTAAAAAAGCAATTTAAAATCAATAAACGTATAAACAAAATTAATTATAAAGATTTACGTGTTATAAGTAAAAAAAAAAATAAACTAATTCCTCTTCTCTCAGATCTTATTAAATTATCAAATAATAGAAGATTTTTGATGCTTGAAGTAAAGCCCCTTTTTCAAAAAGATAAAATTGATATTTTAATAAAGGAAGTTAGTAAACTAAAAAAATTTTCAATAACTTCCTTTAAAGAAAAAAATATTATCAATCTATATAATAAAAAGAAAAGTTTAGATCTTGGACTTTTAATACCCTCTACTTTTAATTTTAAAAATATTCTTTTAAAAAGTAGAAAAAAATATGTAAAATTTCTCGTACTAGAAAAAAAATTTTTAACAGAAAAACGTTTAATCAAGATTAAAAAAAGAATTTATTTTTATACAATAAAAAAAAGTACAGACTTTAAAAAATATAAAAAATTTAATTTGATTTTTGAAAATTTATAAATCTTTTTTAAGATAATTTAATCTTCCAATTATCTCGTCACGATCCATGTAATATCCTTGCAAATGTCTATGTCCAGAGTTAGGATCAAACTCTGTTCTTCCATGAAGAACTCTTCTATTGTTAAAGGAATAAATATCACCTGCTTCTAAACGAAATTTGATTTGAAATTTATCATCATGTAATAGATTTCCAAATCTGTGATGAGCTTTATAAACTTTTTCCATCTGATCTGGATGACAATCAAGAACATCCATAGTTGCTACACTAAATCTTATGTCGTGATAATCGCCATCTTTAGTCAAACTCAATGCAGGAGCATGGAACCCGCGGTGAGACTCTTGTGTATAATCCATATCTCTAAATTTAAGTGGGACATTTACTAAAGTTTCAAATATTTCATTTTCATTATTCTTTAAATATTCTGCAACAGCAAAACCATCAACTGCAGAAGAATCTCCTCCTTTTGCAGAATTGACTAAACAATGTAAAAATTGATAACCAGGTGGTAATTCGAACCAAGGTAAATCCATATGATTTCTAAGAGCATGCGCTGTGTATGCTGAATTATTTGGTTTTGGAATATTAATTACTTCAAAAGGTGTTTTAAAAAAAGTTTCCCTTATATGGCTTATTCTATTCAAAATAGGAAAAGCAGATTTTTTTTCAACTGGTGCATTTTTTACTATAGCAATTCCAGTAAAATGTAATAATTCGAGCCATTTAATTAAACCTTCTTTAGAATTTAAAATTTCATCATGCTCAATGCAAATTGAATTAAAATCTTTTTTAAGATTGTTATCCCAAAGTTTATAAGGTGATACATATTTTGTTTTACTTTTTAATGTGTAGCAATTTTCTCTCAACCATTTAGGATCATAATAACTAGTATGGTCCCCTTCACTCCATTGGACCTGTAATAATCCCAATTTATTAATCTCGAAATTTTCTACTTTGATATCTTGTGAAACATTTAAAATATTAAACATTCTGTGACGTGAATCTTTATCATGGGCAGTTGGGCAATTATCTCTTAACCACATGTAATTAAATTTGCTCTCTTTTCCATCACTCCATTTAATTTTAAGATCAGATCTATCTTTTTCTATTTTTTGAATTTGCACCATATATGATGATTATTTAACGTTTTTAAAATGTCAATGCAATTTATAATTGAAAAAAACTTTTCTTACTTTTAAGTTTTAATTTGTCCTGCTAGAACTAATAAAAAAATGACTAAAATTGAAATAAATAACGTTTATAAAATATTTGGCCCGCGTGACAAAAGTATTTTACCAATGGTTAAAGATGGTCAGACTAAAGATGAAATACTCGAAAAAACTGGGCATACAGTTGGTTTAGATAATGTGTCACTTAAAATAGAGGAAGGTGAAACATTTGTTTGCATGGGATTATCTGGATCAGGCAAATCTACTTTGATAAGACATCTAAATCGACTTATAGATCCAACTGCTGGGGAAATTTTAATTGAAGGTACTAACGTAATGAACCTGGATAAAGAAAAATTAATTGAATTTAGAAGACATAAAATGAGCATGGTTTTTCAAAGATTTGGTTTGTTTCCTCATAAAACTGTAATTCAAAATGTTGGATATGGGTTAGAAATGCAGGGTAAAGATGAAACATCTAGAAAAAAAGTTGCGATGGAAAAAATCGAGGCAGTTGGTTTATCTGGTTTTGAAAATCAATATCCTAACCAACTTTCAGGTGGTATGCAGCAAAGAGTTGGTTTAGCTAGAGCCCTTGCGACTGATACAGATATAATGTTAATGGATGAAGCATTTTCTGCCTTAGACCCATTAATCAGAAGTGATATGCAAAAACAATTGATGGATTTGCAATCTGAATTAAAAAAAACGATCGTTTTTATCACTCATGATCTAGATGAATCATTAAGACTAGGAGATCACATTGGAATTTTAAATGCTGGAAAGTTAGTTCAGGTTGGAACTCCTGTAGATATAATAATGAACCCTGCTGATGATTATGTTTCTGCATTTGTAAAAGATGTAAATAGAACAAAAGTAATTAAAGCAAAAGTCATCATGAAACCAAAGAATCAGTCTGATGACATTGATAAAACTAATTTAATTAAAGTACATGAGGATCAATTTATAGAAGAATTTTTACCTGAAGTAGTTTGTAGTAATTCAAATTGTGAAATTGTTGATAAACAGGGTAATACTAAAGGATACATATCAAATAAGGAACTACAGAATACTCTTTCCAAGTCATAATAATGGCTGATCAAACTCTAAAAAATAAAAATATTATAATTTCAGCTGGAGCATCTGGTATCGGATGGGCAACAGCAAAGGTTTGTTTATCTAAAGGTGCCTCCGTATTTATATGTGATGTTAATAAAAAATATCTAGCAAAAGTTAAAAAACACCCTATGAACAAAAAAAAGCTATTTATATATGAGTGCGATGCATCTAATGAATATGAAGTAAAAGAATTATTTAAATTAATTTTAAAGAAAACAAAAAAAATAGATTGTCTTATTAATAACGTTGGAATTTCAGGTCCAACAGGCACAATAGAAAAACTTAATTCAGAGGATTGGGAAAATACTTTAAAGACTAATGTAATTAGTCATTTTTATTTTACAAAACTAGTAATACCAATGCTAAAAAAAAATAAAGGCGGTTCAATAATAAATATGTCTTCAACCGCTGGTATAGCAGGTTTTCCACTTCGTTCTCCTTATGCAGCAAGTAAATGGGCAATTATTGGTGTTACAAAAACACTCGCAATGGAACTTGGTAAGTTTAACATAAGAGTTAATGCTATCTGTCCTGGTTTAATAAAAGGAGATCGTATGACTAGAGTCATAAGAGATAAATCAAAATTTTTAAAACTATCAAAGAAATCAATTGAAAGAGATTTTGTATCAATGTCTTCTTTAAATAATTGGATCCTTGAAGAAGACATTGGAAAAACGTGTTGTTTTCTGATGTCAGATGACGCCTTGAGAGTCTCTGGACAGGTTATTTCTGTTGATGGAAATACTGAAAGAATGAATTAAAGTTGACTGATTAAATCGGGAGCCATTTTCTTTGACTTAGATGAATACCTAATTTTTTTTATACTTTCTATATTAGATTTATCATCACCAACAACCACAAAGCCTATCATTCCCATGTTTTTATGCGGTGTACACCAATAAGCATAAACACCTGGTATTGTAAATTTATATTCAACGTCAACATTATACTTAGTCTTAAATTTATCTACGCCTTCAGGCACTCCACCTCTAATAAATTCAACATTATGTCCTTTGTCAGTTGATTTCCAAAATACTGTGTCCCCCACATTCACTCTAACAATTTTTTGAGAGTAAACCATGCTCTCCTTACCTTGTTTGTTCAACATTTCTATAGTTTGATCAGCGGCAAAAACATTAAGCGGCAGGATAAATAAGAGTGTAATAAATAATATTTTCTTCATGAGTGTGATATAAGTTTTAATTTTTAATCTTCAACTAAATTTATAGCGCAAGTTGACACACTATCTTAGTTTCTTTTCAAATTTTTTTCTTAGTTTTTGCAAAGCTACCAGGTATTCATCCCTTATGTCAGATATTTTACTAACGGATTTACCTCGCGATTGAACTCTTGTACCTTCTATAACCCTATTGGATAGTTTTGATGTTAATTTTGGTGCCTTTAACTTTGTCCAAGGCAATTTAAGAGCAGGTCCAAACTGTTCTAACATATGTTTCATTCCAGCTTTTCCACCAGCAAGATGAAAAGTTAAAAAAACCCCCATTAGTGACCATCTTAATCCTGGTCCATCTTCAATAGATCTATCAAGGTCTTTTGTAGTTGCATAACCATCATTAACTATGTGGAGAGCTTCTCTCCACAATGCTTCTTGAAGTCTATCTGATAAATATCCTGGAAGTTCTTTTTTCAACATAATTGGATTCATTGCTATCGACTTATAAAATTTATTTGCTCTATTCATAAAATTTTTACCAGTTTTTTTTCCCGGTACTATTTCCACAGCAGGAAGTAAATAGACTGGATTAAAAGGATGTCCAATCAAACATCTTTCTGAATTTTTACACTTAGAATATATTTTTGTTGGCAATAATCCTGAAGAACTGGAAGAAATAATTGCATTAGATTTTGAAAATTCTCCTATTGTATTCATTAGTTTTATTTTTAATGAGTAATTCTCAGGTGCACATTCCTGAATTAAATCTACATTTTTAACTGCATCTTTAATTGAAGTAAAATATTTAAAATTTTTTAAATTTAATTTTTTTTTATTGAATAATTTTTTTACAAAAGGCCATGTGCGTTTTATTTCTTGAATTAATTTTTTTTCAAGTTTTTTGTCCTTATCATAAGCGTAAACTATTTTATTATGAGCTAAAAATCTTATTATCCATCCAGCACCAATTACTCCAGTACCGATGACTGCAACTTTTTTTATGTTTGACATTACTTATGCTTTGTAAGCTTAAGTTTTTCTCTTGTTTCAGCTGGTGTCATTGTTGTTGCACCAAGATCATTAATAATTCTAACTGCTTTTTCTACTAATTGTGCATTTGTTGCCAATTTACCTTTTGATAAGTACAAATTATCTTCTAAACCTACTCTTGGGTTTCCACCCATTACAACTGTTTGGGCAACAAAAGGCATTTCATTTCTTGAAATTGCAAATCCAGACCAAACACCTTCTTTTGGCATAATGTCCTTCATGGCTTGCATTGCTAAAGGTGTTGCGGGCGCTCCCCAAGGGATTCCTAAACACATTTGAAACATCGGAGGATCATCAAGTAAACCTTCTTTATATAGCTGAGCGCCAAACCACATATTACCTAAATCAAAAGCTTCTATTTCTGGTTTTACTTTTATGTCTTTTAATTTTTTTGCTGCTTTTCTTAAGTCATTTGGAGTGTTCACGGTTATTACTGAACTATCTCCAAAATTTAGTGTTCCAGCATCTAGTGTGCAAATCTCTGGTAAAAATTGTTCAGCATTAGCAATTCTCTCCATTACGTTAGCCATGTCTGTCATTGGACCAAAATCAAGGGGATTGTCCCCTTGTCCAATATCTAAATCTCCACCCATGCCTGTGGTTAAATTTAATATAACATCAGTTCCGCTTGATCTAATTCTATCAACTACCTCTTTATATAATTCTAATCTCCTGCTTGGAGTGCCATCTTCTTCTCTAACATGTATATGGGCTATTGCTGCCCCAGCTTTTGCAGCTTCTATTGAGGCTTTGGCAATTTGTTCTGGTGTTTTTGGTAAATCTGGATGTTTGCTAGCAGTATCGCCAGAACCGGTAACTGCACAAGATACAAAAACTTTATTGTTCATAATTTATATTTAAAATATACTTTAAAATTAGAAAAATGGAAATAACAGAGTTACAAAAAGACTTAGCTGCTACCTTTAGATGGACAGCAAAACTTAACATGCACGAAGCCGTAGCAAATCATTTCAGTGCATGCGTTCCTGAATCTTCTAATTTTTATGTTAATAAGGCAGGTATTCATTTTAGCAGAATGAGAGCTAGTGATTTAATCTTGGTAACTAAAGAAAATAAAGAAGAATTAAAAAATAGTCCTCATATTGTTGATCCAACTGCTATAAATATCCACGGAGCAATACATGAGAGAGTTCCACATGCTAGATGTATTTTTCATGCACATCCAAAATATGCAACTGCGCTTTCTGCACTTAAAGATCCTACGTTAAAACCAATAGATCAAAATACAATGATTTTTTATAATAAAGTTTCTGTCTATAACGAATATGGAGGTTTTGGTTTTGAGGAGGAGTCTATTAAAATGGCAAATGCTCTTGGAAACAAACAACATATGTTATTAGCAAATCATGGTATCCTCACTACAGGTGAAACTGTTGCTGATGGCTTTAATTATCTTTATTATTTTGAAAAAGCTGCCGAAACATATCTTACTGCACTTTCAACAAATCAGGAACTGAATGTGGTAAGTCATGAAGTTGCAGAAAAGACTGCAGAAGAAGCTGCAAATTTTCCAACTGATTTTGCAAAAATGTTTTTAACTCAAATAAGATTAATCCTAGACAAGGAAGAACCTGATTATAAAGATTAATCTGGGTTTTTTAGAATTATAGGATAAAATAATTAAATGGATTTAGATAAATTAAAAGTAAGAAGAAGCTTTATTTTTACACCAGGTCTCAGACCTGAAATGTTTCCAAAAGCCCTAGTATCAGGTGCAGATATGGTTTGTATTGAACTTGAGGATGGAATAGCCATCAATGACAAAGATAAGGCACGAAAAAATACGATAGAGGCTCTAAAGACTCTTGAGGTTCAAAATGATGTAGAGTTAGTTGTTAGAGTAAATAATCAAAGAACCAAGTTTGGTCTTTTAGATTTAGAAGCCTTCGTTTCAAGCAAATTAAAAGTTAAAGCTTTAATGTTGCCAAAGGTTAAAACACCAGATGAAATTACTTTTATAGACGATCTATTGACTGATTGTAATTTAGATACTGATCTTCATGTTATAATGGAGACAAATGAGGCGCTTGAAAATATTTATGATATTGCACATTCAAGTAAAAGAATTGTTGCGCTATATTTTGGTGGAGTTGATATGGCTGCTGAACTTAGAGTTGATAATAAATGGGAAAACCTTGTTTATGCAAGATCAAAATTAGTTCATGCAGGTGCTAGCGCTGGAATTGATGTTATAGATGTACCTTATTTAGATTTAGAAAATATGGAGGGAATGAAAAAAGAGGCAGAGCTTGTTAGAAACCTTGGATTTACAGGCAAAGGATCTATTCACCCAAAACAAATTAAAATTTTAAATGAAGTTTTTACACCTCCACAAGATGAAATTGCCAAAGCTAAAAAAATTTTGGAACAGTTTAATAATTCAAATACAGGTTTAGTTGTGATAGACGGTAAACTCATTGAAAAACCTGTCCTAAGAGAAATGAAAAGAAAAATTTTAATAGCAGATAAAATTAACAAAAGTTAAAAATGGCAGTTTATCTAACCACAAAAAAAATTATAAAAGATTGGACTGATTATAATGGACATATGAATGTTGCCTATTATGTTTTAATTTTTGATCAATATGGTTCTGAAGTTTTATTAACTAGATTTGACATGGGTGAACACTCAGCAAAAACTACGAAGAAAAGTACTATGGTTGTTGAGTCTCATATTACATACAATCAAGAGGTAAAAGAAGGTGAGGAAGTTGATGTTAACCTTGTTTACTGTAATCATGACAAGAAAAGAATTCTTTACAAATTAGAGATGATACATAAAGAAAAAAAATACTTAGCTGCAACCTTGGAAGCTTTATCATTATATGTTGATTTAGGTCAAAGAAAAGTTGCTGAATTTGAAGACGAAAAAATAAAATTAATGGATAATTTTATATCTGAGAATAAGAGTGGTTTTAAGAGTGACGATTTAAAATTTTTAACAAAATTAAAAAAATAACTTACTTTGCATCATGCATCGTATTTACAATTATAACGCCAATTACAATCATAGTTAGACCTATTATGGTAGGTATATTTGGTATTTCCTTATATTTAAATATCCCCACTAAAGATAATGCAACAATTCCAACTGCTGACCAAGTTGCGTAAGTAATCCCTATTGGTAATATTTGCATAACATGAGCCATTAAAAACATGCAGACACTAATGGCTATTACAGAAATTGCGGCAGGTGCCAGTTTTGTAAATCCATCAGTAGCTTTTAACGACCCGGTTGCAACAACCTCACATAAGATCGCAGCAATTAATAATATATATGCTTGGGTCAATGTCATGAGATCCTTATATATAGTGACAAATTAAAATTCTAGATATAAAATAATATAATGGAAATTAATTTATTATCAGGTGCTCTAGGAGCAGAAGTTAAAGGAATTGATTTAAAAGACTCATCAATAGAAAATTGGAATAAGATTAATAGCTTATTACTCGAACACAAAGTATTATTTTTTAGGGATCAAAAAATATCAGCAGAAGAACAACTAAACTTAGCAAAACGATTTGGTCCATTAGAAAAGCATATTTACGTAAAGGGTAGAAAAGAATACCCTGAAATAATTAGAATTATTAAAGAACCTGATGAAAAAAGACAATGGGGAGAAACATGGCATACTGATGTCAGCTATAATCCAAAACCAACAAAAGTGATCATACTAAAATCTGTCGAAGTTCCTCCAGTGGGAGGAGATACAATGTTTTCAAATATGGAATTAGCTTATGAATCATTAGATGAGAAGATTAAAGATAAAATCAAAGATAAAAAAGCTGTACATTCTTCTCTAGGAGCAGCAGCTTTCACTGAGTCATATAAAGCAATGGAAGGTAATGGTAACTTAGATGAATATTCAAATGCACATCCAATTGTTAGAACTCATCCAGAGACTGGGAAAAAAATATTATTTGTTAACTCAATGTATACAAAAAGAATTGTAGGAGTAGACAAAGAAGAAAGTGATGAAATTTTAAATGAGATTTTTAGACATCAAGAAAGATTAGACTTTACTTGCAGATTTAAATGGACAGAGAATGCTGTTGCGATTTGGGATAATAGAAGCACACATCATCAAGGTTTAACCGATTTCTTCCCTGGACGCGGTCTTGGGCATAGAAGAGTAATGGATAGAATTGCAGTAGAAGGTGATAATCCAAATTAATAAACATCTGAAAAAAATAATTATAGTTTTCTTATTTTTTTTTCTTCAAATTTCTTTAAAAGCAGAAAATTATAATGTTGGCCAAGTAGCTGAGGATAATTTTAAAATTGGCAAAAGAGTTATTATAGAATTACCTGAAGGTAAATTCAAAGTTTTCGATAAATGGCGAATAAATAATGGAACCATGTCAATAAATGAGTATGGACTAATTAAAGTTGAGAATAAAACTGTTACAGATGTAATTTATATTGCTGATTTTACTACTGGTGGCAAGTACATAGGTGCTTTATCACAATGGGTTGAGGAAATATTGTTTAAAGATAAATATGATGGTTGTTATGAAAGACCTGAATATTATTTTGTTAAATTTTATAGAAAAGGTATGTCATTTAATTGTTTAGTTGTTAGGCATTTAGATGCAAATAAAGAAATCTATAGCCCTGATGATCCCCATGCATTGGGTCCTGTAAAGCTAAGGCAATGGCTAGCTTTAAATCCAAGTGTCTCTGGTTCACATACTTATCTAACTGCCTACCATGATTATTATTCACCAAGAGCAGGTGGAATTGGCTACTCCTTCACTCATTCTATGAATCCAATATATTATGGTGGACCTGTTACAAATTATGCAGATGAAAAACAAAGCGAGTATCACAAATCAAATATAGAAAACTATCCTGAAGTAAAAGATTTTATGGAAAAATGGTTGAGTGTATCAATAAATAGGCACAAAATTTTTGAGAAAAATGTAAGGTCTCGTAAAGAACATCAGATCAAGTTTAATAATGTAACAAATACCACATTTAATAGTCAAAATAATGATGATAATTTAGTTGATAAAATTTTAGAATTAAAAAAACTTTTAGATGAGGGTATTATTACAAATGAAGAGTTTACTAAAATGAAAAAAAGAATATTAAATTAAATAAATGAATTTTGATTATGTAATTGTAGGTGCAGGATCTGCTGGCTGTGTGCTCGCAAATAGATTGTCTGAAAATGAGAATAATAAAGTAGCAATTATAGAGGCTGGAGATTCAAGTGATATTTGGAAAGTAAAAATGCCTCTTGCTCTTTTATACACGATGCATGATCCAAAATATAATTGGAAATATTATTCAGAACCTGAGCCATATTTAAATAATCGCAGAGTATTTTGTCCAAGAGGTAAAATGATTGGAGGATGTTCCTCACATAATGGTATGGTATTTGTAAGAGGAAACAAAGATGATTACTCTAGATGGGAAGGTTTTGGATTAAAAAATTGGTCATATGAGAAAGTTTTACCTTACTTTAAAAAACTTGAGACATGGTCTGAAGGTGAAAGTCAATATAGAGGCTCATTAGGACCAATGCCAATAAATCAGTCTAAAAATTCTAATCCATTATTCAAAGCTTTTATTAATGCTGCTGGTCAAGCAGGACACAGAACTAATATCGATATGAACGGAGAAGAACAAGAAGGATTTGGAATGTTTGATACAACTATGCATGAAGGTGAAAGAGCTGGCGTTGCAAAATACTATTTGAACCCTGTTTTAAAAAGAAAAAACCTTACAGTATTTAAAAATTCATTTGTTGAAAAAATTTTATTTGAAGGAAAAAAAGCTATCGGTTTTCAAGTGAAAATTAAAGGTAAGATTGAAAAAATTTATGCAAGCAAAGAAGTAATTTTAAGTGGAGGATCAATAAATTCTCCACAACTTTTAATGTTATCTGGGATAGGTGATGCAAATCACTTAAAAGACAAAGGAATTGATATTGTTAATGATGTTAAAGGTGTTGGAAAAAATTTACATGATCACCTGGAAACTTATATACAACAAGAATGTAAAACGCCTAACTCATTATATACTTATACTAAATTAATACCAAAAGTCTTAGCTGGTATACAATGGTTTTTATTTAAGTCTGGTCCATGTTCTAAATCATTCTTAGAGGCTGGTGGTTTTGCAAAATCTTCACCAGAAAGAAAAATTGCAAATATTCAATTTCATTTTTTTCCATCTTTTGTAATTAATCACGGTCTTGAAGATCCTAAAACTCATGGTTATCAATTGCATGCAAGTCCAAACCACCCAAAAAGCAGAGGTCATATAACACTTAACTCATCTGATCCATATGATTATCCAAAGATTTTATTTAACTATCTAAAAGAAGAAGAAGATTTAATCCAAACTAGAGAATGTATTCATGTTGCAAGAAAAATTTTATCACAACCAGCTTTAATAGAACATGCGGGAAATGAAGTAGGACCAGGTTCTAATGCTCAATCAGATGATGAATTAGATGATTATATAAGATCAAAGGCAGATACTGCGTATCACCCATGTGGCACCTGTAAAATGGGTGTAGATGAAATGGCAGTAGTTGATGAGAGTTTAAAAGTAAAAGGGATACAAAACCTAAGAGTCGTAGATGCTTCAATAATACCAGAAATTCCAAGTGCAAATTTAAATGCGCCTGTGATTATGATAGCAGAAAAAGCCTCTGATATAATTTTAAATTCATATAATTAATTAATTTTTTTTGATATATCAGCGGTATGAATGTCAGAAATAATAACACTAAAGGTATTTTTTTTATACTTGGTGGTATGGCGCTCTTTTCGGTTCAAGACTCACTAATAAAATTTATTTATGAAGATGTTGCGCTATATGAATTGTATTTTGGCAGAACAGTAGTAGCAGCCATTTTATTATCATGTTTTTTAATTTTATCTAAAAACAAAATTGTTTTTAAAACTCATTATCCTGTTCTAACTACAATAAGGGTAACACTTTTTTTTGGAGGATTTAGTTTCTTTTATATATCGCTAACATTTATGTCATTAGCAATGGCAAATGCATTATTTTTTTCATGTCCATTTTTTATGTCTATATTTGCAAAATTTTTTTTAAAAGAACAAATAGGAATTAGGAGGTGGTCAGCAATTGTAGTTGGATTTATTGGTGTATACATAATATTAAATCCAGACTTTAACAATTTTAATTACTTTAAATTAGCACCTGTAGCATGTGCTTTATGTTATGCAACATCAATGACAATAACAAAAATCACATCTGAAAAAGATAATATTTATACCCAAATGATATGGCTATATATATTCGCAATATTATTAAGTGTTTTAATTTATTTTATAGCTGGTGACGGCAAATTTAATACGTTCTCAGATCCAACTATGCAATTTATATTTAGAGAATGGTTTTCAAACCCTGCAGTATCATTGCCATATATTGTTTTTATGGGGGTTATTGCGTCAGTTTCTTTTTATTGTGTTTTTTCAGCATATAGCGTTGCATCACCTTCAGTAGTTTCGCTATTTGAGTATTCTTTAATAATTTGGGCAATGTTAGCTGGATACATACTATTTGAAACAATACCTGAGCCAAGAACTTTTGCTGGTGCAGCTTTAATAATTGCTGCAGGTGTATATATTTATATTAGAGAGAAAAAACGAGATCAAATGATTGCAACTGATACACCCAACAGATGAAAAAAAACTATATACCTACAATAAATATATCTTCAATTTTAAGTAATAACTTCTCCTCTAGCTCATCATATAAGACAATAAAAAAGATTAAGAAAGCTTCAATTGAAGTAGGTTTTTTTCAAATCACAGGTCATAAATTAGATGTAAAAAGAATTTGCAATATAGGAAAAAAATTTTTTAATTCTCCAAAAAGTAATAAAATAAAATTAGCTCCAAATAAATGGAATAAAAAAAATAAAAATACTTACAGGGGGTATTTTCCAAATGATGTAAATGGTAAGGAGGGATTAGATATTGGAGATTTGAAAGTTTCAGAAAGGTATTCAAAAAAGCTAAATAATCAATATATAGAATATTTGAATCTTAACAAATCGATTGATAAAAAATCAATTAAAGCTTTATCAGATTATTTTGAAAAAATTTTTCTGTTAGGAGATACTTTGTTTAAATGTATTTTATCGATATATGGCAGCGATATAAATATTTCAAAGAAAGTTTTTTCAAGAAAAAAGACTTTAAGTACGCTAAGATTTAATTATTATCCAAATCAAAAAAAGCCTGTTGAAATTTCAAAACAAGATGGTGTGGCACTTGGATGTGAAACTCATGTAGATAGTGGAATATTCACTATTTTATATCAAGACAAAAAAGGCGGACTTCAAGTTCAAGACAGAAAAAATAAGAGGTGGCATGATGTGCCTTTTAATAAAAAAGCATTGGTAGTAAATACTGGGAGAGCTTTAGAATTCTTAACTAAAAGAAAATTTAAAGCGACAAATCATAGAGTTTTATGGAACAGAAAAACAAGAATGTCAGTGCCTTTCTTTTTTGAGCCTTCCTATGATTTCAAAATGGATCAATTATTTCTAAAACAAAAAAAATCAAAAAATCATGGAATTAATTACGATCAATTTTTAAATAGCTCTTTAAAAAAATTTATTGAATATCAAAGGTAAAAATGGATCAAATAATTATCTTGGCAAGCTTTTATCCAAAACAAGACAAAATTAATGATGTTAAGAAAATTATATTTTCTATGATTGAGCCCTCAAGATCTGAAGAAGGAAATCAAATCTATAATTTTTATGAGGAGAAAGATGAAAAGAATAATAAAATTATTTTTCATTTGTTTGAAGTATATAGTCATGCAAAAGCTTTAGATTTTCACAGAAGTACAGATTATTATAAGGACTATAGGTTAAAAATATCTGATCTGTTAGAAAAACCTATAGAAGTTAAAATTTTAAATTCCTTAAACTCAACTTAAAAATTTAAGTTAATAACCCAAATCTTTATCAATTTGATTAAGTAATTCTTTATTTTCAATAAAAAGTTTTAAATTTTTTATAAATAGATCAAGGGTCATTTTTACATAATTTCCACCATCATCAGATGAAACATGTGGTGTGATTACTAAATTAGGTGTTTCCCAAAGCCTTGAATTTTTATCAATAGGTTCAGGTTTGAATACATCTAATATGGCACCTGCAATCTCTTTGTTTTCAAGTTTATTGCATAATGCATCGTAATCCAAAGCGGATTGTCTTCCAATATTTACTATTCCACAAGATGGCTTTAATAAATCTAATCTTCTTTTATCAATCAAATTCTTAGTCTCTGGTGTCTCAGGTAGCGCAAGATATAAAATATCTGCTTTTGGTAACACAGAATCTATTTTATCTACTGTAATAACTTCAGAGCAACCTTCAGCTTTTTTTCCTTTTTTATTTACTCCAATTATATTGGCTCCAAGTGGCGCAACAAGTTTAGCCATTGAAGAACCTAATGAACCTGTTCCTACAACAATAACATTTTTGCCAGCTATAGGATTTCCAAAAGTAGATATAAATTGTTTATTCTTTTGATTTGTTATAATTTTAGGTAAATGGTTTTGAAGCATCAAAACACTCATTAAACCAAATTCTCCAGCTTTCTTAGCGTGAACACCACTGCTATTTGTGATTTTTAATCCATCAAAGGTCCAATTAAAAGGGAATAAATGCTCTACTCCTGCAGCTGTACAATGAATCCATTTTAAATTTGGAGCAATACTCTTTAGGTTTTTTGTAGGAAAATCATAGGTAAGTAAAATTTCTGAATTTAAAATTGATGAATTAAAATTATCTTCATCCCAATCAATAAAAAATTCGACTTGATCTTTAATTTTTGGTTCTTTTTCAAACGCTTTTTCAATATGTTCCATTGTAATTGTAAAATTTTTTTCACCTTCTAAATCACATGGAAAAGTCCCAGGTCGACCATGATTATTTTTAACATGTATTTTTAATTTCTTGTTTTTCAAAATATTCCCTTTTTTTCTATTTCTGATAATTTTTTAAATATAGTTTGATCTCTATCTTTCATAGACATGTTTTCTGTTTCAAATTGTAATTTCATTATATGCGATCCTATTGATTTCAGTAATTTTTTATCATCAATGTTTCTTTTTGGAGCTTTTAAAACTGTATCTTGGCCATATGTTTTAATTGTACCTACATATTTTTTTGGTTGCTCTGGTTCCTTTCCCTCTTTTAATTCGTCTATAGATTTTTTAATGTGTCTTCTGTAAGCCATAATGCCTTGATCAGTAGGCATTAAATGTTCAGATTTATGGGCAGTTATAGTTCCCATTCCTTCAACTGCTTCTGTATCACCTGGACTTCTTTGTTTTTCTTCAGAACTTCTGTTAGAAATTTCACCCGCTTCAATTTTTTCATACCCTTCATTATTATCATATTCAATGGGATCTCCCCTATCTCCAAAATTTGCCCAAGCAATCGCTACACAACTGTGATCATCAGTTGGAACTACCCATCTCGTAAACGAACTTCTTCCAAAATATTTAGTTTTTGTTCCATCTGCAGCAAATGCAGACCCAGCTTGTGTAAAATTTGGTAAAATTAATTCATTAATTCTAATCCAAACATTTTCTTCTACTCTTCTAATATTTGCTCCAAGATATTGAATACCTTTTTCGTAAAATTGAATTTCTCCTAGTTGAGCAAAGCCTTCGGAAAACTGAATTCCTGAACTCTGTCCATGTAGAAATGAAGTATGTACAGGGTCCATGATAGCATCTAGCACCTGTATCCAATTACAATTATATTTTACTAAGTAAGGACTTCTTTTTTCATAAGAAATTTCATAACTATCATAATGTGGAAACTCAGGTATTTTATCCATTGGTCCTAAGTAGGCAAAAATTATTCCATTAAATTCTTTTACTGGATATGCTCCAAGTCTAAATTTATCTCTAATAAATTTAGCTTGTTTCGAATCTGATTCTTCTCCTGGAGTTTCTAATATTTCACCATCTATAGAAAAAAGCCATCCATGATAACAACACCTAATTCCTTTATTCTCAGTTTTTCCAAATGCAAGAGATGCTCTTCTGTGAGTACAATATTTGTGCACTAATCCAATTTGATCTTTTTTTGTTCTAAATATTACTAATTCTTCACCGAGTATTTTAATTTCTAAAGGTATATTGCTTACTTTAGATGATAATGAAACTGGATGCCAAAATCTTCTTAAATACTCACCCCCTGGGGTTCCTTGACCAGTGTGAGCAAGCAACTGATCGTATTCATATTTAATAGGTTGATCATAACCCTTGTATTTTTTTGTATTAAAACTCAACAGCAATCTCCTTTAAAACCTTAAATCCAAAGCATCTATTTTATTGAAATCTGGATAATTCGCAAATAAATTCGTTTTATAAGTAAAGTTTAGTATGCAAAAAAATAAAAATACAATCTTAGGATTACCCTCAAAATATTATAATCATAAAACTTTTTGGAAAAAAGAGTGTGACACAGTTTTGTCAAATAATTGGCTATTTGTAGCATTTGCTCATGAGTTAAAAAATCCAGGCGATGCTTATCCAGTATCAGTTGCTGGAAAACCAATTTTAATAATAAAAGATCATAAAAATAAAATATCTGCTTTTCACAATGTTTGTAGTCATAGATGTTTAAAGCTAGTAAATGAAAAAAAAAATTTAGGAAAAATAATTATATGTCCTTATCACTCTTGGACCTATGATCTTGAAGGTAAATTAAAAGCTGCTCCACATATAGGTGGGCCAAACAAACATAAACCTAAAGGATTTAATTTTAAAAAACATGGCCTTAAACCAGTAAGAATTCATATTTGGAATGATTGGATTTTTATAAATATAAATGGTAAAGCAAAAAATTTTAATGATTACGCTAAACCTTTATTTTCAAAGCTTAAAAATATAGATTTTAAAAAGCTAAAATATATTGCTACTTTAGATTTTGGAAAAATAAATACCAATTGGAAATTTTTGATAGAAAATTTTATTGAACCTTATCATGTTCAATTTGTACATAAAAAAACAACTAATCAACCCTTGAAGGATCATTATACTATTGTTGATGGTCTTTGCTATGGAAGTGGTGTTGATGTAAATCAAGAAGATAATCATAACAAAAATGCTTTATCGGTTTCTTCAAAATATTTATCTCTATTTCCTAATTTTATAATAGGAACTTATTACCCTAATCAAATCGGAGTATACCTAAATATCCCCATAAATGCTGAGTCAACTACACAAAAGAGAGTAATATATACAATAGATGGAAAAAGTATGTCTAAAGAAGAGATTGATATTACTAAAAAGATATGGTGGAGTGTGCATAAAGAAGATCATGAAATGTGTGAAAGACTTCAAGAAGGTAGGGCTTCGCCAGCATCAGGCAAAGGTGGTTTGCTTTCTCCACATTGGGAAAAGGGAGTTAAAACATTTCAAAAATTAATTATGCAAGATACTTTAAAAAATAAAAAATTAATGAAAGGAAAAAAAAATGTCTAAAGATATAAATAATGTTTATAGACTTGCTCACACTATGATTAGGGTGAAAGATCTTGAAAGTTCATTTAATTTTTATTGTAAAACATTGGGTATGAAAATATTAAGAAAAACAGATTATCCTGATGGAAAATTTACAAATGCCTTTATAGGTTATGGAAAAGAAACTGAGTCTCCTTGTCTTGAATTAACTCATAATTGGGATCAAAAAGATGATTACGATAAAGGAAATGGATGGGGACACATATGTATAGAAACACCTGATGTTTATAAAGCTTGTGAAGACCTAGAAAAACTTGGTGTAAATATAACTAGAAAACCAGGTCCAATGAAACACGGGACAAGAGTAATAGCATTTTGTGAAGATCCAGATGGTTATAAAGTTGAATTAAATGAACCGGTAAAAGTATAAAAAAAAGAAAGGTATAAAATGTCAAAAAAACCTCAACTATATAAGTTTAAAGATATAGAGCATCGTCTTCAAACTTTAGAGCCAGGCAAAAGCTATATAAAACCATTTGTTACTAGTAAAGTAAGTGACACAATGTGTGGTGGGCTAAATTTTTTAAATAAAGTTTCTGTACCATGGGATTTAACTTGTGATGAAATTATTTATTGCATGGAAGGATCCTTCCGTTTGACTTGTGATGGTGAATCTTATGTCTGCAATCCAGGTGATGTACTTTATGTGCCTAAAGATAATCATATAGCATATGAATGTGATGAAAAATGTGTAATATTTTATGCTGCCTATCCTCATGATTGGAAGCAAAAAGCTGGAATTACATTTGTCCCTGGTATTGATCCTGAAGATATGCCAAAATAAAAAGTTTAAGGAGATTTTAATGAGCAAAAATGAAAAAATTTATTATGAGAATTTCAAAGATGCTGTTGAACGTAATAGAAAACAAATTCCTGCAGTTCATAAAAAATTAAAAAATGCTGGCGTAAAATATGTTCTTTCAAGCTGGATTGATCTCCATGGAATCCCAAAATCAAAACCTGTTCCAATGAGTGATTTTGAACAATTATGTTTAGGTAAAGGACCTCAATTCGCAGTGCATTCTATATCCTTTGTGCCAGAGCTTACGCCTGCTGACTCAGATCAAGTAATGTTACCAGATTTAAACTCTGTATATATTTGCCCCTGGGATAAAACTACCGCAATAATATTTGCTGATCTTTTTTGGGAAGAAAAACCATACAACGTCTGCCCACGACAAGCATTAAAAAGAGCCATGCAGAAAGCACAGGATTCAGGCTATGTAGGTATGGCTGGTATTGAGCCAGAATTCATCGCGATGAAGTATGATGAAAATGGCAAGCCTGTTAAAGCAATTGATAATGACCCAGCTAAAGGGATAAGACCTAGAAGGCAAGCTTTTGGCTATGATGTAGAACATACATTAGACTCAATGCACTTTTTAAAAGAATTAATGGATATTTTAAATGATCTTGGTTGGATGTTACATGATGTTGTTGCTGAAGGTGCATATTCTCAATTTGAATTAGATTTTCATTACACAAATCTATTGGAGATGGCTGATAGATTGGTTTTCCTTCGAATTCTTTTAAAAGAAATAGCTAAAAAAAATAATATGTTTATTACTTTTATGCCAAAACCAACAATAGGTGACTGGAGATCTGGAGCTCACATAAACTTTTCTATGCATGATAAAAGTGGAAAAAATATTTTTAAGGAAAAAAATAATTGGTCTAAACATTCTATGTATGCCGTTGGAGGTTTGATGAAACATGCCGAGGCTTTGACGTCTATCACATGTTCAACAGTCAATTCGTATAATGGATTAGTGCCAAGAGTTGGAGGATTTGAAGGTGGAACAGTTACTTGGGCACCAACAAATATTACTTATGGACACAATAACAGATCTGCGCAATTTCGATTGCCTCAAAATAGATATTGTATTGAAAATAGAGCCGCAGATATGACCATGAATGTTTATTTGGCTCTTGCTATAACAATGTCAGCAGCCGTTGAAGGTATTGAAAAAAAAATACATCCAGGTGATCCTACAGATCAAGATTTATATGATATGTCTGAAAGTGAATTTAAAAGACTAGGAATTAAGAGACTCCCAAAAAACTTATTAATGGCATTAGATGCATTTAAAAAAGATAGATTAATTGATGATGTTTTGGGAACAGTAATGAAAAAATCACTACTTGCATATAAAAATGATGAATGGGAACGATACCATCAAGCAGTTACTGACTGGGAAGTTAAAGAATATTTAAGACTTTATTAATTAATGAAAGATTTTAATAAGTTTGAATTAGGTAATATCAAACTTTTATCTGGTAAAATTCTAAAGTCAGCAAAATTAGTTTACAAAACATACGGTACATTAAATAAAAAAAAATCAAATGTAGTGATACTTCCAACTTTTTACACTGGGAACCATATTAGAAATGAGGGCTTCATTGGAAAAAATAGAGCATTAAATCCAAATAAATATTTTATTATTTCAATAAATATGTTTGGAAATGGATTATCCTCCTCACCAAGTAATTCAAAAAAAAATCAACAAGGATCAAAATTTCCAACAGTTACACTTTGGGATAATATTAGTTGTCAGCATAAATTAATTACTGAGAAGTTAAAAATTAAAAAAATAGCTCTAGTTACTGGATGGTCGATGGCAGGTTGTCAATCATATCAATGGGCTGCTCAATACCCTGAAATGGTAAAATCAATTTTGCCATTTTGTGCATCGTCTAAAACCTCAATTCATAATCATGTATTTTTAGAAGGTGTAAAATCAGCTTTAACTGCAGATAAAAATTGGAATGGTGGTAATTATAAAAAACAACCAATAGCTGGTTTGAAAGCTTTTGGTCGTGTTTATGCTGGTTGGGCATTTTCACAAGATTTCTATAGAAAGAAACTTTACAAAAAAATTGGATACAAAGATGTAGAAAGTTTACTTAAAGATTGGGAAAATGATCATGCTAAAAATTGGGATGCAAATGATTTACTTCACAAACTAAAAACATGGCAATTAAACGATATTAGTAAAGGGCCTATTTACAAGAATAATTATATTAAAGCACTTAAATCAATTAGAGCAAAAACAATTTTGATGCCTTGTAATCAAGATCTATACTTTAGAACTGAGGATAATCTAATAGAACAACAATATATTTCTAGATCAAAATTTAAACCGATAGACTCAAGTTTTGGACATTGTGCTGCAAATCCTGGTAATGATAAAAACTTTCAAGATAAACTTGATAAAAATATCAAGGATTTATTGAATTGATTTGATAAATATTGAAAATATTACAAATTTAAGATATTATTGAAATATAAAGCGATACATAACTCGTCGTTACATCTTTTACGAAAGCGGGATCAGGTCGACTTTTTTAAATTTTAATATTTAAAGGAGAAAAGATGAAATTTGGATATTTCTGCAACACTACTAATTGGACGAAAAAACCCTACGATAAACTTCTTGATGAAACAAAAGAAATTACTGAATACTGTGATCAAAATAGCTGGGACTCAATCTGGTATACTGAACATCATTTTAATCATGAAGGAATGGAAGCTTGTACAAACCCGTTAATGATGGGAGTTGATGCTGCCGCTAGAACAAAAAACATTAGAATAGGACAAGCGTGTAATGTAATTACTTTTCATAATCCTATAAAGATGGCAGAGGATATTGCTTTGTTAGATCAAATTTCAAAAGGTAGAGTAGAGGTAGGTGTTGGAAGAGGAATTTATGGAAGAGAAGCTATAAATTTAAATGTTGAAGCTGACATGAAAGATCAAGCTAAAAATTTTAGATTATTTTCAGAAACATTGGATATATTAAAAAAAGCATGGTCAGAAGAGTTCTTTAATCATAAAGGAGAATTTTATACTTATCCTGCTCCAGATTATGTATGGCAACATGATATGAGTCCACCTAGTGAAAAGTTTATGGACATGGAAAATAATACGATGAAAAAAATTAGTGTTGTTCCAAAACCATATCAAAGACCCTTCCCACCAATTCATCAAGTTGTTGATGGTATAAGATCTATTGAATGGGCAGCTCAACAAGGGATTAACATAATTATGTGGATACCAACTGTAAAAGCTCTAAAAATTAAATTTGAAGCATATAAAAATGCAAGATCAGAATCTGAAAAAAGAAATGTTCCTATGGGTGAGGGTATTAGTCTTGTAAGAGATATGTTTGTTGCAGATACTATGGAAGAAGCTAAAGAAAAAGCAGGTGAACATATGGTTAATTACATGAGGTGGGTTTGTCACTGGAGAGGCCTAGGAAATCACATGGATCCAGGAGAAGAATTACCACAAACAAAAGGTAAATTAGATTTGTTGAATTATGAATTTTTGCATAAAAGAAACATGCTTTTTGGAACGCCAGAATATGTAACTGAAAAAATTCATGAGCTTAAATCAGAGTTAAATCTTCAAAACCTTCAAGTATGGTCAAATTTTCCCGGTATCAAACACGAGGATTGTATGAAGAGTATTAAACTTTTCACTGAAAAGGTAATGCCTAATTTTCAAGATGATTTAAATACTGAAGTCAAAAAAGTTTCGTGATTCAAAAAAAAAGGCTCCTCACTGGAGGGCAAGCTGCAGTAAAATCTTTAAAAAAAGAAAAAGTAAAACATGTTTTTGGTTTAATTGGTTCTGCAACCATGGAAATGTTTGATGCCTTGTACCATGAAAAGAAAATAAAGTTTATAGGAGTAAGAGATGAAAGAACTGGTACTCATATGGCAGACGGATACGCAAGAGCCTCTAATCAACCAGGAGTAATATTAGCAGGACAGAATGGTCCAGGCGCAACAAATCTTGTAACAGGTATTGCACAAGCAAAAGCTGCATTTTCACCAGTTATCTCTATAGCAGGTTCATATTCAACAAAAGATAAAATGGAAGATGCATTTCAGGGACTTGACCAACAATCACTATTTAATCCAATTACTAAAAAAACCTGGACTGTAAAAAATACAAAGCTTATTCCTAAAGTATTTAGTGATGCTTTTAGATTGTCAATGTCACCTAGAAGAGGCCCTGTATGCATTAATTTACCAAGAAATATTTTAGCAACTTCTGAAAAATTTAAAATAAATGAAATAAAAAAATCTTATGAAGAAAATATTACTCTTAAATCAAATAACAAATTATTAAAAAAGGTAGTAAATTTAATAAATGGATCAAAAAAAGTAGTAATTATTGTTGGTGCTGGAATTAAATACAATTCTAAATTTAAAAAAGTTACTCGATTAGCTGAATATTTAAATGTACCTATCGTTACTGCCGCAGGTCATGGTGATGCTGTACCATTTGATCATAAATTACATGCAGGACAAATGGGTCCTAGAGGTAATCCTGTTGCTTCCAAATTAGTAAAAGAAGCAGATATAATAATTGCACTTGGAACAAGACTTGGTTTTAATTCAACTTTTTATTCTTATGAAAATATAAATAAAAAAGCAAAAATCATTCAAGTAGAATTAGAAAAGAAAATGATTGGAAGATACTTTCCAGTTGAAATAGGTATATATGCTGATGCAGCAACATTTGCTGATCAATTATATAATGAAATAAAAAATACAAAATTTACAACTAATTTAAAAGAATGGACAACGAGATATCTTCACGAAAGAAAAAATTTTCTAATTGATAGAGATAAAATAAAATTTAAAAACTACCCAATTCAACCAAAGGGCTTATTTAAACAACTCAGACAAGTTCTGCCAAGAAATTCAGCAATCACATTAGATGCTGGAACACTTTGTTTGCAAGCAACTGATGCCCTAGAATACTACGACCCACCTTCTCTTTTCACGCCATTAGATTTTGGATTAGTAGGGTTTTCTTTTGCATGTGGATTAGGCGTAAAAGTAGCAAAACCAAATAAAAAAGTCATTAGTTTAATGGGCGATGGAGGATTTGGAATGACAATATCAGAACTTAGTACTGCGGTTGAATACGGAATTAATACTATTACAATTGTAATGAATAATAAAAGTTGGGGAGCGGAAAAAGCATATCAAAAAGATTTTTTTGGAAAAAGATATCTTGGAGCTGATATCTCTAGTCCCCCTTTTGATAAAGTTGCAGAACTTTATGGAGCTAAAGGTTTTAAGGTAACTAAAACTTCTGAGATTAATCAAGCTGTTAAAGCAGCTTTGAAGATCAACAAACCAGTGGTGATAGATGTTGATGTGGACCCAAAAGCATTATACAGTTTTAGAAGAGATAGTTTCAAACATAGAATTAAAAAATGAAATTAGAATTAAGAAAATTTAATAAATTTATAGATAAAACATTCATTGAAGGTGGAAAAGAAGCTAAAGAGCCAGTTCTCTTAGTTTCTGTTGCAGCTATTTTTAAAAATCCTTGGCACAATCAAGGTTTTGTAGAAGATTTAAAACCTGTGATTTTAGATTTAGCGCCAAAACTTGGAGATATATTAGTTCCTGAATTGATAAAAGAAATAGGATCGCCAGAAAAAATTTTGGCTTACGGAAAAGCTGGAGTAGTTGGTTTAGATGGAGAAATTGAACATGCCTCAGCTTTTATTCATACCCTAAGATTTGGAAATAAATTTAGAGATGCAGTGGGTGGCACATCATATTTAAGTTTTACAAATACAAGATCTCCTGCTGGCTCTAAAATATCTATACCTATGATGCATAAAACAGATTCAGGGCTACGACCATATTATTTGACTCATGAGTTTACAATTCATGATGCGCCATTTAATAATGAAATAGTAATAGCCATAGGTGGAGCAACAAGTGGAAGAGCGCACGCCCGTACTGGTGATAGGTATCAAGATATGAAGGAAATGGGAATTGAACCTAAATAAAATAAATGATCAGTGCTACAGACACTAAAAATACTTTTTACATATTAAACAAAAAAGAAAAAACTCCAATTATATTTATACATGGTGTTGGTTTGAACCATACAATTTGGAGTCCACAAATAAATTCTTTTGATAATTCTGTAATTGCTTATGATATTCTTGGTCATGGAAAAACTCCATTAAAGAAAAATAACTTAAGTTTTAATGATTTTTCTATTCAATTATTAAACTTAATAAACGAATTAGATATTGATAAAATTCATCTTGTTGGCTTTTCTATTGGGTCATTGATAGCAAGAGATTTTGCTACTAAATATAATTTAAGACTTAAAAGTTTAACATTGTTGTGTTCAATTTTTAATAGATCAGCAGAACAACAAAGAATAGTTAATGATAGATTTGAATTATCAAAAAAAAGTGGATCTTTATCAAAACAAGCTCTTAAGAGATGGTTTACTGATGAATATCTGGAAAAATATCCTGATACTTATCAGAAAATCACGTCAATTTTGAAATCTAATAATATGGAAAATTTCCTAAAAGTTTATGAGTTATTTGTAAAACACAAAGATGAGGAAATTTTTGAAAATATAAAAGTAAATACACTGATTATGACGGGTGAAAATGATATTGGCTCAACTCCAGAAATGTCCAAAAATTTAAGTAAGCATATTGCAAATTCTCAAGTTAAAATCGTACCTAAAGGAAAACATCTATGTAGTATTGAGTGTTCATATGATGTAAATAACGCTATTAAAGATTTTATAAAAAATGAGTAAACTAAAACAATACAAAATGTTTATTGGTGGAAACTGGGTTGACTCTGAAACCAGAAAAACATTTGAAACTTTAAATCCAGAAAATAACAAACCATGGGCTTTGGTTCCTGAGGCAAGTTCAAAAGATGTTGATGATGCAGTCAAAGCTGCACATAAAGCTTTTGAGGGAGAGTGGCCTAAACTTTTACCCAGGGAGAGAGCAAAATTTCTAAGAGCAATTGGTCAAAAGTTAAGAGACAATGCTGAATTATTAGGTAAAGTAGAAACTATAGACACAGGTAAACTTTTTAGAGAAACAAATAAACAAGCAAATTACATTGCTGAATATTATGATTATTATGCTGGTCTAGCTGATAAAGTTGAGGGTACAGTTTTACCAATTGATAAACCGAATGTTCAAGCGGTAACTACTAGGATACCTATTGGAGTAATAGCAGCTATTGTGCCTTGGAATTCACAAATGTTTCTCACTGCAACTAAACTTGCTCCAGCATTAGCTATGGGTAATACTGTTGTTATCAAATCCTCTGAGCTTGCACCAGCAGTCATGTTTGAATTTGCAAAATTAATTGAAGAAACAGGAATTCCTAAAGGAGTTGTTAATGTAATAACTGGTTTTGGCGACCCATGTGGTAAAGCACTGACTGCGCATAATTTAGTGGAAAAAGTTGCATTTACTGGTGGTCCAGAAACAGCAAGACATATAATTAAAAATTCTGCTGAAAATTTATCTGAAGTAAGTTTAGAACTTGGTGGAAAAAGTCCAGTTGCAGTTTTTGATGATGCTCATCAAGAAAATGCAATCAATGGTATTACTGCTGGAATTTTTGGAGCTAGTGGACAAAGTTGTATTGCGGGATCTAGGTTATATTTACAAAAAGGAATTTATAATGAATTCTTAGAAAAGTTAACTAAAAGAGCAAATAAAATTAAAATTGGCACCCCGATGGATCCTGATACTGAAATGGGTCCTTTAAGCAATTTCAAACAATTAGAAGTTATAGAAAAAAATATTAAACTTACAAAAGAACAAGGTGGTACTATAAAATGTGGAGGAGAAAGACACCCATTTTCAAATGAAGGTTATTACTTCCCACCTACAATTATTGAATGCGAAAACCATAATTTACCAACGGCAGAAAATGAATTATTTGGACCTGTGTTATCTGTAATGAAATTTGATACTGAAGATGAAGTGATTAAAAAAATGAATGATAATAAATATGGATTATCATCTGGTGTCTATACAAGTGATTTTTCCAGAGGATTAAGAGTTTCAAAAGCAATAAGAGCAGGAATCACATTTGTAAATACATATAGATTAATTTCACCCTCTGCACCTTTTGGAGGAATAAAAGATAGCGGTTATGGTAAAGAGGCAGGTATAGACTCTATAAAAGATTACACAAGGGTAAAAACAACTTGGTACTATACTTCTGATGAACCAACTCTTGATCCTTTTTCAATTAGATAGTGCCAATTAAACATATTTTAATTTTATTATTTATAATGGCTACCCATGGAAGCGCATTCCCACTAGCTAAACTAGTTCTAAATAATTCTGTTCCACCTATATTAATGGCCTCATTGAGAATGGGTTTAGTTCTATTAATACTTATTCCTTTTTGGAGATTTAAAATACCGAATAGAAAATATATAAAACCATTGATATTTTTTTCAATTTCTATGGGTGTAATGGTTTATGTTTTTATGAATTTGTCTTTAAAAAACTCTAGTTTTATTTCACCTATTATTATTGGAGCTCAACTTGCAATACCTTTTGGAGTTTTGGCAAGCGCTTTAATGCTAAATGAGAATATAAGTATGAAAAAATGGTTTTATATCTTTGCTTCTTTTGTTGGAATAGTAATTGTATTTTTTGATCCAGAACTTAAAAATAATATCCTAGGTTTATTTTTTGCTAGCCTGATGGCGCTGTTTTTTGGTCTTGCTCAAGTTTACTCAAGAGAATTAAGAAATTTAGATATCTCATTAATTAATGCATTTACTGGATTGTTTGGCTTTATTATTTTAATGATAGCTTCATTTTTTTTCGAGGGAAATGTATTAAATAATACATTAAATATAAACTTAGAATCTTGGATATTAATATTATATCAAGCTATCATAGTTTCGTTGTTTGCTCACATGTCAATGTTCTATCTTTATAAATTTTATACAGTAGGACAAATTTTTCCCTTCTATTCTTTGTTTCCAATATTTGGTATTCTTCTCACATATTTAATTTTTGGAGAAATTCCTTCAATGTTATTTTTTGTTGGAGCCATTATGGTAATTAGTTCAGTAATTTTGCTTCAACAAAAGGACTAATTTTCTTATTGATATAATCAATAGATGATATTTAATTTAGTTATATAAAAATTGATAACTAAAGGGGATAAAATGAGAAAAATATTAGTTGCTGCATTTATATTTGCTATGACTTTATCGGTAAATTCTTTTGCAGACATTAAAATGGGAATTATATTAGGATTTACTGGTCCTATTGAGTCTTTAACTCCTGCCATGAGAGATTCTGCAAGACTTGCTTTTCAAGAAGCATCTGACTCAGGCTCTTTACTAGGAGGAGAAAAAATATCTGTAGTAGAAGGTGACTCTACATGTGTGGATAGTGCTGCCGCGACTGCTGCTGCTGAAAAAATGATATCTGACGGAGTTGCTGCTATTATGGGTGCAGATTGTTCTGGAGTAACAACTGCTATTGCAACAAACGTAGCTGTTCCAAACGGTGTAGTAATGATATCACCATCTGCTACAGCTCCAAGTTTAAGCACAATAGAGGACAATGGTTATTTTTTTAGAACTGCGCCATCAGACGCTAGAGGTGGACAAGTTCTTGCGGATATAACTAAAGATAGAAAAATTAAAAGTGTTGCAATTACATACACAAATAATGACTATGGAAAAGGTTTAGCAGATGTTTATGCTGCTGCTGTAAAAGCACATGGTATTAAAGTTACAACTGTTGCAGCTCACGAAGAAGGTAAAGGTGACTATACTGCTGAAGTTTCTACATTAGCTGCTGCAGGTGGTGATGCTGTTGCTGTAATTGGCTATTTAGATCAAGGTGGAAAAATGATAATTCAAGGATCATTAGATGCCGGTGCTTTTGATACATTTATACTTTCAGATGGTATGATTGGACAGTCTCTAGTTGATAATATTGGAGATGGTTTAAAAAATTCATTTGGTTCAATGCCTGGATCTACGGGTAAGGGTGCTGGAATTTTTGCAAATGTTGCAAAATCAGGTGGAATAGACTCATCTGGACCTTACACAGGAGAATCTTATGACGCTGCAGCTTTAATAGTATTAGCTATGCAAGCTGGAAAATCAGCTGATAGAGCTTCAATTGCAAAAAATATAATGGATGTAGCTAATGGACCTGGAACAAAAATCTATCCTGGAGAACTTAAAAAAGGATTGGATCTTTTAGCTAAAGGTAAAGCGGTTGATTACGAAGGTGCTACTGGAGTAAATTTTACAGACGTTGGTGAAGCCTTTGGATCTTTCCTAGAGCAAGAAATAAAAGGTGGAAAGTTCAAGACAGCCAAACAAAGATAATTATTTAAATTTAAACCCCAGTAGTACTTTTTCTACTGGGGTTTTTTTTATCTCTTAGCTCAGCATTTATTGTAGAAGCAATAATTAAAAATAAAAAAGGTATACAAAATAAATTCAAGATTTTCCAACTAGCTAATGAAACAGCAATACCAGCAGATAAACTTCCTAACGCCATAGTTGAGAATACAATTAAATCATTAAAGCCTTGAGCTTTAAATTTTTCCTCTGGTGTATATGTAGTTACAAGCAAACTTGTTCCTGTCACAAAAAGAAAGTTCCATCCAATTCCAAGAAATATGAGCCCAATAAAATAACTTGTAAATGAAGGTTCAGGAAAGCTTACTAAAATTGTTAAAATATAAAAAATAACTCCGAAATAAATCATTTTACTGTATCCAAATTTTTTTATCAAATTACCTGTAAATAAAGATGGAAGAAACATCGCCACAAGATGAAATTGAAGAACTAAACCGGTATTTTGTAAACTGATGTTATGAATTAAGTGCATGCTAATTGGTGTAGCAGTCATTAAAAAAGACATTATGGCATAAGCAAATGCTGCTGCTGTTAATGCCTGTAAAAATCTTGGCTCTTTTATAAACTCCAAATAACTTCTAGTTCTTCTTTCATCATTCTTAGATAACTGAATTTCATTTTTATTTTTAAAAAAAAATAAAAATATAGCTGGAAGAAAAGTTAAAATTGATAATATTAGGTATGACCCAACATACAAATGATCACTAAAAAAATTTTTTGTATAGTCGGCTAAACTTATGCCTATAAACCCAGCAATTATACCTGATAATAATAAATATGAGATGGCTTTAGGTGCCTTATCTTCAGACACACTTTCGGCAGCAGCAAATCGATACTGATGAGTGAATGCACCACTTCCACCAAGTATTAAACAAGATATACAAAACAATATAAAATTTTCTTTAGAAATAGAATAAGCGCCAAGCAAACAAGCAACTGATCCAGCAATTGCTGCTAGAACAAACCCCCACCTTCGACCTATTAAACTCATTACTTTAGCAGCAACTATTGTTGATATTGCTATCCCAACTACATAAATTGATGGAGGTAAAGTTGACAATGTTTTTATGGGACTTAAATCTGAACCAATAATTCCACTTAAGAAAACTGTTACTGTTGCAGCTGTAAATCCAAAGATCTGACTCAGAATTAATAATATAAGATTTTGGTTCATTATACTTTATTTTTAAAACTAATAAGTGATTGGTATCACCTATGAAAGAGCTTGTCTTTAAAGATATTTTTTTAACTTATTTGAACAAATAACCTTTTGCGTATTCATATAGTCTTCATGATTTTGCTCAATAGTTTTTAGCTCATACAAATAGTTAACCATAGTACCAAAGGATCTTTTATAACCAACTTCTGAAATATTGGCATTTATAATTATATCATCAACTATTGCACCATTGCCTAAATGAAATCTGCTTACATCATTGATTGGAAGGCCTTTTTTATTTTTTTCTTTCATAATATAATGAGCTGCAAGTTTAGTTATAGCTTCTTTCTGAGCAACAATTCTACTATCACCAACTTTTAGATTTTCATCTTTTAAAAAAGATAAATTTTGACTTGATAAATTTCCGACAATTTCTTTTAACTTATTTTCATCCAAAAGCCTTACCCATTTAGCAAAGCCAGGTATTGGAGATAATGTTCCATAATTTTTTATATCGGGCAGTTCCTCTTGCAGTTCATACACAACTCTTTTTATTAAAAAATTTCCAAGAGTTACTCTACTTAAGCCTTCTTGGCAGTTACTGATTGAGTAAAAAGTTGCAGTATCATAATTTTTTTCTTTATTTATTGCTGGTTTCATTATTTCTTGAATTGATTTACCAAGTCCTTTTGTAAGAGCTACCTCAACAAAAATAATTGGCTCATCATCTAACGCAGGATGAAAATATGAAAAAAACTTTCTATCTTCACCAAGTCTTCTTTTTAAATCATTCATATCTTTCATTTGATGAACCTTTTCATACTCAATAATTTTTTCAAGAATTGCTGCTTTTGTATCCCATGTAATGGTTTTGAGTTTTAAGAAACCAGGATTAAACCAAGATCTAAAAAGATATCTTAGATCATTATCTAAAGATTCTAATTCAGAATTTTCATTTATAAAATTTAATAAATCTTCCCTTAAGCTTACAATTATAGATATGCCATTTGGTGCCATATTTAATCTATTAAATAATTCTCGTCTTTTTCCTTCTGTAACTCTAAATAATTTATTCCTATTTTTTTCATTATTAGATTTTTTAAATTCATTAATAGCATTATCAATTTCATCTAAATCTGGTTTATATTTGTTGTTAATTTCTAGAAAAAACTTAAGTTTATTCTCTGGACTTAAATCTTGGTAAAGCAATAAAATATCTCTTGCTACAGTAATTCCAAATGCAGCTCCCTTGTTTGATAGCAAATCATCACATAAACTCATAATAGTTTCATAATCATTTTTTTTGACTTCAACTATTTTTCTTTTAAAGAGTTTTTGACCAACATCAGCAATTGAGGATAAAATATTTTTAAATGCAATCATGTTAACTTAAATTAAATGTTTTTTTTTATTAAAGAATAAATCTCTGATTTATCACTCTCTCCAATGCTTCTTGCAATTTCTTGATTGTCCTTATAAATCACTATTGTCGATCTCCTGTTAATTTTGAAAAATTCTGAAATATCTTTATCACTTTGTTTAAAACTCATGAAAACAATATTATTAAAGTCTTTTTTTGCTTCCTTAAAAACTGTGCTTTGTTTAATGCATGTAAAGCAATACTTATTATAAGATTTTACTACTACTATCTTTCCGTCAGCCTGCGCTTTTAAAAAAGTTTCTTTATTAAAGTTTACATCCTCAGTAGCTGCAAATAAAGCTGTTGAAAATAGTAAAGCTAAAATTATCTTTAATAATATTTTCATGCGTCCAAAATAGGCATTTTTTTTAATAATGCAATTAAGCAAATTGTTATTGTTTTATGATCTTTTCAGGCAAAATTCCTTTTGGCCTGTATCTCATTATTATTAATAGGCCTATTCCTACCATCAAAAATCTAAAGTAAGGGGCGCTGTTAATTAAATGAATTTTTATCTCATTTGTCTCTGGTAAGTGAGCGGTAAATAAATTAATCATAAATAAAGCGATTGGTGCAGCTTCAACCCAAAGGAACCAAACTACAAAACCTCCTAGTATCGCTCCAAAATTATTCCCTGTGCCACCAACTATTACCATAACCCAAATAACAAATGTATATCTCATTGGTCTATAACTTCCAGGCGTAAACAATCCATCGTTAGTAACCATCATAGCCCCAGCAATTCCAACTATTGCGGATCCCAATATAAAAATTAATAGATGTTGTTTAACAACATTTTTTCCCATTGCATTAGCTGCTACTTCATTATCTCTTATTGCTCTCATCATTCTTCCCCATGGAGAATAAAGTGCCTTTTGAGTTACAATTAATAAAATAATTACAACACTTAAAAATAGCCCAGACATACATAGTTTTACGTAAACAGAGGATGCATCAATCACTAACGAATTTAATAGTTCTTGTCTCTCAGTTAACGAATTTATTAGACCTAATTTTGCAGAATGAAATTTTTCGACTAAATTTATAAACCAATCTGATTTTTGTAAATTTATTTGATACGGCACTGGTTTTTTTAAGCCTATAACGTTCTTAACACCTCGTGCCAACCAATCTTCATGTTTTATTATGCTTACAACTATTTCGGCAATTAATAAGGTAGCTATTGCTAAATAATCTGCTCTTAATCCAAGTGCAATTTTTCCAACAATATATGCTAAGCCACCTGCAAAGAAACCACCTACTATCCACGAAAATAAAATTGGCATACCTAATCCACCTAAAAAACCAGTTTTTGAAGGTTCTATTGCTTCTATACTTTCAATTGCTGGGGTAGATATTAATTTTAAAAGAACTAAACCAAAAACTATTATAGCAGCTATTAGATAATTTCTTTTTTTTGATTTAATTACTTTTTTTAAGGTTAATCTGATTAGAAATATCATTGCGAAAATAATTAGAAGACAAATAATCAAACCAAAGCCACCAGCTTGCCAAGCTTCTCCTACTGGAGCAACTGATACTAAGACAACTGCTAACCCACCTAGAGCAGTATAACCCATTATTCCAAAATTGATTAAACCTGCATACCCCCACTGGATATTTGCGCCCATTGTCATAACTGCAGAAATCAAACAATAATTTAGAATAGTTAATGCTATAGACCAAGATTGAAATATGCCGACAAGTATTATTAAAAATACCATTATGGAATAGGCTATTATAACATTAGAATATTGCCTCATATTACTTTTCCTTTAAATATACCTGTCGGTCTAAATAATAAAACAATTACCAGTATCGAAAATGATACTGCAAATTTATAATCTGTAGATAAAACTTGCATCAAAGAATCTGGTTCCAAAGCCTCTGGTAGCAGATATGATAAAAATTTTTTGTAGGCATATGTTAAAAATATTTCTGCAAAGGCAATACAATAGCCTCCAAGGAAAGCACCAAAAGGATTGCCTATTCCACCAACAATTGCTGCTGCAAAAATAGGAAGCATATTGTTAAAATATACGAACGGACGATAACTTTTATCAAGTCCATATAAAATTCCACCTATTGTAGCTAAAATCCCAGCAATAACCCATGTAATCAAAACAACTCTTTTTGGGTCAATACCCGATAACAAAGCTAAATCTTCATTATCAGAGTAAGCTCTCATGCTGGTGCCAGTTTTTGTTCTATTCAAAAACCAAAATAATATTGAAACAAAAATTATAGTTACTACAACAGTAATTGCTTGTGTAGACTTAATTGTTAAACCTTCGCTTAAACCTGTCATTACTTTAAATTCAGAAGCTTTTAAAATAAATTTTTGCCCATCAAGAAATGTTCTATCAAAAGGTCCTATAATTATTCTTATAATAGCTTGAGTCACAAACATTACTCCAACACTTACCATCGCTAATTGTACTGGTGGACTCTTTTTTATTCTATAATAACTAAATACATACTTATCTATTAATAGCATGTACAAAATCATCATTATTATAGCAAAAGGTATTGTTAGTAATGCAGTTGGTAATAAACCAAGATTAATTCCTAAAGATTGAAAATAAAAAGTTAGTAGAACCGCAAACATAGTTCCAAAAGACATCATGTCTCCAGTTGCAAAATTTGCAAATCTCAAAATTCCATAAATTAAAGTTACAAAAATTGCACCCAATGCTAACTGTGAACCATATGTTAAAGCAGGAATAATTGTATAATTTAATAAAACTATAATCGCATTAATAAATTCCATTTTATGCTCCTAAAAAAGATCTTCTTACTTCTGGGTCATGTAAAAGTTGTTTGCCTGAACCCTCAAATTTATTTTTACCTGTGACCAATACATATCCTCGGTCAGATATGCTTAATGCTTGTTTAGCATTCTGTTCTACCATGATTATTGCAACATTAGTTTTTTTAACTTTTATTATATGGTTAAATAATTCATCCATAACAATTGGCGAAACTCCTGCGGTTGGCTCATCTAACATTAACACAGATGGTTTGGTCATTAGAGCTCTACCTAATGCCACTTGCTGTCTTTGCCCTCCAGATAGCTCCCCAACAGTTTGACTTTTTTTATCACTTAAAATTGGAAATAATTCATATATCTCTTTAATGATTTTATCTAATTCATCATTTCTGAGGAATGCTCCTATTTCTAAATTTTCTCGTACAGTTAAACCGGCAAATACATTTCTAGTTTGTGGAACAAATGATATTCCTCTTTTCACTCTATCTTGTGGGTTTAAATCTGATATATTTTTTCCATCAATGGTTACTTCGCCTGATCTTAAGTTGAGCAAGCCTAGCATTGCTTTCATCGCTGTACTTTTTCCTGCCCCATTAGGACCAAGTATTGCAACAATTTCGCCTTTGTTCACAGTAATTGTGCATGAGGAAATTATGTCAGCTCCCTTGTCATAACCTGCCGTCATCTGGTTGCCTTCAAAAAATGCCATTAAATTTTGTCCTTGTTAAAATTTGATCTACCTAAATAACTTTCAATCACTTTTTCGTTTTTTTTTACTTCATCAGCAGTTCCTTCAAATAATATAGACCCTTCAGACATAACAATTACAGGATTACATAATCTACTTATAAAATCCATATCATGCTCAATCATACAAAAAGTGTATCCTTGTTCTTTGTTTAGCCTTAAAATTGACGAGCCAATTTCTTTTAATAATGTTCTATTTACTCCTGCACCAACTTCGTCTAATAAAACTAATTTTGCATCAACCATCATAGTTCTACCTAATTCTAAAAGTTTTTTCTGTCCTCCAGATAAATTACCAGCCAATTCATTTGAAAGATGTTTAAGATTTAAAAAGTCTATAACTTCCAAAGCCTTTTTTCTGACAGTGTTCTCTTCTTTTTTTATTAAATTTGGTTTGATTAATACATTTAACAAATTTTCTCCAGATTGATTTCCAGGTACCATCATTAAATTTTCGATTACAGACATATTGGAAAATTCATGAGCTATTTGAAATGTTCTCAATAAACCTTTTGAAAAAAGTTCATAAGATGGAACATCAGTTATATCCTCATTATTAAACTCAACACTTCCATCACTTGATTTTAAATTACCAGCAATTAAATTAAATAACGTACTTTTGCCTGAACCATTGGGTCCTATAATTCCAGTTATTGAACCTTTTTTTATTTTTAGTGAGCAATTTGATACTGCTGCAAGTCCACCAAAATATTTTGTAAGATTATTGACTTTTAGGATATCTGAAGCTGATAACATAAAAGATTATACTTTGTTTAGTCTTTTAAGAATACTATTTAATGTTTTTTGAGAGGACTTATAAAATCCTGCTTTTTTTAGTTCTTTAAGTCCTTGTTCATTTAAACCTCCTTTTGTTTGTGATTCTTTAACTAAAAATTTCAAATCCTTCTTTGAGTTTAAAACTGCATCCTCTGAAAGTGCCACAAATAAAGAAGTTATATATTTTTGCGCTTTATCTTTGCTTACACCCTTACTAACCAACCAGCTGGATAAGATATTTAATAATTCATAAAAAGGAGCCATCATACCAGATGTAGCCCAAAAGTTACTTGAGAGTTTTTCATTATTAATTTCAACAACATTGCCAACTTTATTAAAAAAATTCTTCACTTTTTTATTTGGAGGGAATATAGGTATAGGTCCTTTTTTTATTGAAATGGGTGGAAGAGGTATAGCTCTAAAAATTTTTGCTTTTACTCTTATATTTTTTTTAAGCTGCGCCATCTTCATTGTAGATATAAAACTAATTATTGTTTGATTTGATCTAAATTTCAAAGTCTTAATAATTTTTTCACCGACTTTTGGAGTAACTGCTAAAAAAATCCAATTGCACTGATCTACGATTTCTTGATTATTTTTTGCTATTTTTACTTTATTGAATTTTTTTTCTAATTTTTTTGAAATACTTTTATTTCTTCTGGATAATAAAATTTTTTTGAATGATATTTTAGAACTACAAATACCAGTGACCACTGAATATGTTATTTTACCGGTGCCAATAAATCCTAATTTCATGTTAAATTTACAATAACAATTTAAAATTTTTGCGTAAATGCAATTATTATTGCAATTATTAAAATTACACACGCTGAAATTGTATTAATTATTTTTGGATTTGTTTTTATCAATAATATTAATTTATTTGCTAAAGAAGCGTAAGCAATTAACGATATAAAATCTAAAACTATATAAGTAGTTATTAAAATTAAAAACTGAATTATATAATTTTCATTAAAATTTATAAACTGTGGAAATATAAATGGAAAGAACATCCAAGCTTTTGGACTAGTGCCTGCAACTAAAAAACCATCTTTAAAAAAAGAAAAAAAGCTTTTTTCATTTATATTTTTTGAACTAATGTTACTTGGTTTGGAATTATAAATATCATAAGCAAGATAAGCTAAATAAAATATACCTAACCACTTTAGAGAATTTAATATAGCAGGATTATCTGATAAAAATGATCCAATAACGAAGATTACCAATGTAGCTTGGATAATATTGGCACTTACATCACCTAAAGCTGTCCAAATACACTTCTTAACTCCATAATTCATTGAGTATGTAATTATAACAATCCTTGGAGTTCCTGGGGTTATGAATAAAACTAAAATTATTTGAAGAAATAAAATAAAGTCATTTGGAAACATAAGATATTTTTATGATTTTTCTGGTAAGAAGGATAGCCCTAAAAAACCGGGAGCTAAAGATGGCTAGATAGGACTATCTAATAATCATAATATCATAATTATTAAAATTTGCATTAATCAATTTTTTCAAATATTAAGAAAATAGGTATGAAAAAAAGTCACAGACCCATGACAAGGGTGAAAAAACCAGAACCAAATCCAAATAGTCCAGATTGGGTAATTTGGGCAGCATGGGCTGACAGAATTACTTTTGAAGAAATAAATAAAAGAACCGGTAAGTCAGAATCTGAGGTTATTAAAATAATGAGAAGATCATTAAAACCATCATCTTTCAGATTGTGGAGGAAGAGAGTAAATTCACAAAGTATAAAACATAGGAAAAAATTTGAGTACTCAAGGAAAAATATAAGAAGACAAATTAAAGAAAGTGACTATATTTAAAATATGAAAAATGTAACAATATATTCAGGTCCAAACTGTGCTTTCTGTGATGCAGCTAAAAGATTACTTACGAGAAATAATATTTCTTATAATGAAATTAATATTGCTCTTGATCCGGATAAAAGAGATGAGATGTTGAAAAGATCAAATGGAATGAGAACTATACCACAAATCTTTTTTGACGAGGAGCATATCGGTGGATATGTTGAGGTAAGAGCTCTTGAAAAAGAAAAAAAACTTTTAGATTTAGTAAAATAGAAATAATTTCAAACCTTTTTTTCTTTAAATACTAAGCAAATACCATTGTTGCAGTATCTTTTACCTGTTGGCTTAGGGCCATCATCAAATATATGTCCATGATGTCCACCACATTTTTTGCAATGGTATTCTTTTCTTTCATAACCAATATAAAAGTCAGATTTTATTTCAAAAACATCTGGAAGAGACTCATAAAATGATGGCCATCCAGAACCACTTTCATATTTTGCACTAGACTCAAAAAGTTTTATTCCACATCCAACACAATGGTAGCTACCTTCTCTCTTTTCATTGTTTAATTCACTAGAACCTGGTCTTTCTGTTCCCTCTTCAAGTAAAACTAATTTTTGTTCAGCTGTTAACTTTGATTTATCTATTTTACTCATTTATAACTCTTATTGGTTTACCTGATGCACATGCATCTAAATTTTCTATCATTTGCTTGTAAAACATTGAATAATTTTCAATAGTAACATACCCTAAGTGGGGAAGTATTAAAGCATTGGGTATAAATCTTAATTTGTGTGTTGAAGGTAATGGTTCTTTTCCATAAACATCTATGCCCGCACCAGCAATAACGTTGGTTGAAAGTGCTATTATCAAATCATCTTCATTAATAATTTCACCTCTAGATGTATTAATTACAAATGATGTTTTTTTCATTTTATCAAATTCTTTTAAAGTAATACAATCTTTATATCTTTCTCCACCCTGAACATGGATTGATATAAAGTCAGAGTTAGCAATTAAATCTTCTTTTGATGAAGGTAGAACACCTAATTCTTTACAATTATTTAAATTTAAATTTTCACTCCAGGCCATAACCTCCATACCGAAAGCTTTTCCTATTCTTGCGACCTCTGAACCAATATTTCCAAGCCCAATTAATCCAAGTATTTTTCCTTTAAGCTCAAAACCAAGTGTTGTTTGCCAATAACCCTGATACATATTTTCACTCTCAGTCTTCAAATTTCTTGCTAATCCTAATATGAGAGCCCAAGTTAATTCTGATGTGGGATTCTTGTTAATCTCAGTTCCTGAAACTATTATTTTTCTTTTCTTTGCTTCGTCTAAATCAATTGATTTATTTCTCATTCCACTTGTAACTATATATTTTAAATTTTTTAATGCGCCAATTATGTTTTTTGTAATATGAGTTCTTTCTCTCATTATTAGCAAAGCTTCAAAATCTTTAAGTTGTTCTATTGTATCTTTTTCATCTACAAACGGCTCAGTAAAAACATTTATCTCATATCTTTTTGATACATTATCTAGATCTATTAAATCTTTAGAGATGTCTTGGTAGTCATCTAAAATTGCAATTTTAAGCATTTAATTTTTTTTTGTTTGATAATGTTATTCCAATAATTATAAAAATTGCACCCAAAATATGATAAAACATAAATTTTTCCTTAAATATAATCATGGCTAATATTGCGCCAAAAATTGGCATCAAGTGAAGAAATACCCCTGCTCTATTTGTGCCAATAATGCTAATTCCTTTTATCCAAAAAAGATATGAAGCAATGGCAGGAAATAATACCGCATAAGTCAAAATTGAAAAGAAAGGTAAGTCAAAATTTAAAGGGTTGCCTACTTTGTTTTCAATAAAATAAATTGGAATTAAAAAAATAAATCCAAATGAAATAATTACTTGTAATAATGAAATTTGTGAAAGCTTATATTTTTTTTTTTTAAGTAATGCAGAATATGTTGCCCATGAAAACATAGCTATAGTCATAGATAGATCACCCTTATTAAAATCTAGATTTTTTATTAGTTCTAAATCTGCCTTTGTAATAATACAAAAAACTCCAACTAAAGAAAGAATAACACCTATTATTTGAAAGTTATTTGTTTTCTCAATTTTTAATACTGAAGAAATTAGTATTATCATTACTGGTATTGTTGAAATCATTAATATGCCACTTATAACTTGAGTAAAATATAAAGAATAATAAACAACAGAATTAAATATTGTAATTCCAGTCACACCCAAAACTAAAAATAATCTGAAATTTTCAATTATATATTTTTTATTTTTATAAATTTCTTTATAAGTAAATGGGAATAATATAATCCACACAAAAAACCACCTATAAAAATTTAAAGAAAATGCAGGTATTTCATAAATACTCGCAAATTTTCCAATAACAAAATTTCCTGCCCAAAAAAGCGAAGCAAGTATTAGTAATATATAAGCTAATCTATCGCTGCTTTTAAATGTCACGAAAATCGTAAAGAACTATAGGGTTCTAAATCAAGGTTAGTATTTTCATCAGAAATCATTGATGAAATAATCTTTCCAGATATTGCTCCTAATGTCCATCCTAAATGATGATGTCCAAAAGAATAAAAAACATTTTTAAAATTTTTTGAAGGGCCTATAATAGGTAAAAAATCAGGTAAAGTAGGTCTAAATCCTAGCCATTCATCATTGTGTTCTGTTAATCCATCTAGCATTTCTCTTGCATTTAAAACTAGATTACTAATTCGAGATTTTGATAATGGATTTTTTAAACCACCAAACTCTACAGTTCCAACAACTCTCAAACCTTGCTCCATAGGAGTCATGCCAAACCCTTTATCAGCATAAACAATTGGTCTAGATATTAAATTTTCATATCCTTTAAAGTGCACATGATAACCTCTTTCAGTTTCCAAAGGGATATTTTCATGCAGTTTGTCAGTAAATTTTTTCGAAAAAGCTCCACATGCTATTACTAGTTTATCAAATATAAATCTTTGGGTTTCAGATCTAATTACAGGTTTTTCCTCATCAAAATCTAATTTTTCAATATTTAATTTTAAAAACTTTCCTCCTTTTAAAGTAAAGTTTTCGAATAATTTGATTAAAATTTTTTTTGGATTTCTTGCATGTCTTGCGTAATCATAAATAACTCCACCATCATAAAATGGTTTTAAGTTTGGTTCTAGATCATGTATTTCTTTAGGAGACAATAATCTTTGTTTTACACCTAAATTATTTCTTAAATTGATTTCTAAATCTCTACTTTTTTGACTTTTATTAGTCCAAACGTACATGATGCCTTTATGTTCTATTAAACCATCTAAATTAATTTCTTCGAATAATTCATCAAACGCTGGTAGAGATAAATCTAAAATTTGATGCATATATTTTGCGGTGTGCATCATTTTATTTTCTCTACAATTTTTTACAAAACTATAAAACCATGGGAGCATTTTATAAACATAATTCCATTTTAATGCTAAAGGTCCTCTTGTACTTAAAAGCATTGAAGGAACATCTGACAAAACATCTGGGCGATTGAGAGGAACAGAGGCATATGGTGAAAAATGACCTGCATTTCCATATGATGCAGAACTTCCAGGTTCATACTTATCAAATATAGTTACTTCGTAACCTTTTTTTTGAAGAAATAACGCATTGCACACGCCCTGTATACCAGCACCTATAATTCCAATTTTTTCTTTTTTTTGCATATCTAAATAATAGTTAAAAATATTTTTTAATATATATCATTAATCTAAGTGCGAAGATTTATCTCTATTAAGCGATTATTTGTCTATGATATATCTTTGAGCTTAAAACTATTCCTAAACCTACCATTGTTGCGAGCATTGATGATCCTCCATAGGACATAATTGGAAGTGGAGATCCAACTATTGGTAATAATCCTAAAACCATTGACATATTTACTGCAATATAAATAAAGATTGATGATCCATATCCATAACAAAATAATTTACTAAAGAAATTTCTTGAAATTGATCCAATATAAATAATTCTATAAATTAAAATTGAATAAACTAATAATAATCCAATTGAACCAATAAATCCAAATTCTTCAGAAAATAGGGTAAATATAAAATCAGTATGCTTTTCTGGTAAAAATTCTAAATAACTTTGTGTTCCTTGTAGAAAACCTTTTCCTGAAAATCCTCCAGACCCAACCGCTATCTTTGATTGGATAATTTGGTAGCCAGCACCTAATGGATCTTTCTCAGGATCAAAAAAGGTTAAAATTCTTAACTTTTGATAAGGTTTTAAAAAAGATATAAAAAATGGAGTAGCAATAACTAAGACTATAAATGACGATATAAAATATTTTATATTAACCCCAGATAACCAAATTACTACAATCCCACTTAATGCAATTAGTATTGTAGTTCCTAAGTCAGGTTGGCTTATTACCAGAAACATTGGCATAATTAAAATTATAATTGGTACTATTAAATTACGGAAACTATTTACATTATCTATTTGCATTCTGTGATAAAATTTTGCAAAACAAAGTATAATCACAATTTTCATTAGCTCTGAAGGTTGGAGATTTATAAAATATAAATTTATCCATCTTTGGGATCCTGAAACTGTAACCCCATATACAGATGCATACAACAATAATAACAAAACAATAAAATATAAAAAGTAAGAAATACTATGAAAAAATTTTAATCTTGTAAAAGATAAAAATATCATGAGAACAAAAAATACACTAAATCTTAACAAATGACTTTTGGTATAATAAAGCATCTGACCACCCTCAGACGAATACATTGCAAATGTACTAATTCCACCTAATATCAAAACGCAAAAAATTAAAATTAAATCAATTGATCTTATTTTTTGAAAAAAAGTTAAACGATTGGTATAAGAAGTTTCTTTAAACATTTTCCTCTGAATTTATTTCGTTTCTTTTATTTTCTCTTAGCTGGTGTCTATCTATTATTAATTTAAATAAATCTTTTGCAATAGGTGCTGCTGCTGAACTTCCCGAACCGCCGTGTTCTATTATAATACTTACCGCATATCTTGGATCTTTGTAGGGTCCAAAAGCAATATAAAGAGCATGATCTCTATCTTCATATGGTATTTCACTAGTTTTTAAATCTAATTCTCTTGCTTCTTCAGTGATTCTTTTTACTTGAGCAGTTCCTGTTTTCCCTGCAAATTGATAAAAATCATCTTCTATCCTTGAAGAATACGATGTTCCCATTATTTCATTTGTAGCTCCATACATTGAGTCCAGTACAAAATCTATATTTTTTTTGTCTTTAAATAATGGCGTAAAAAAATTTTCTTTATTTTGAAATATACCTTGTGTTCTATCTAAAAGATTTTGAGTTTTGTCAAATTTATTTTTAATAAAATTTTGTTTCATTTTAAATTTAATTTGATTTGCATTCATTTGATTTTTGTCTGCAATAATCTTTGGTTTAATTTTATAACCACCATTTGCCAGCTGTGCTGTCATTAAACATAATTGTAATGGTGTTGTTTGAATATACCCCTGACCAATACCTGTAATTAAAGTCTCACCTAAAACCCAATTTTTACCTATTACATTTTTTTTCCACTCTGTTGATGGAACTATGCCTTGTTTCTCCTCTAAAAAAGAATTTTCTAAGACTTTTTTTCCCAATCCAAAATTTTCAGCAGTTTTTTTTAATCTATCTACACCTAGCAATCTGGCAACTTCATAAAAATAAGTATCGCACGATTGTTTTACTGCATTTCTTAAATCCATCAAGCCATGGCCTTTATCTTTCCAGCAATGATAAGTTTGACCAAAAAGCTCAATTTTTCCGCTACATCTGACTTTAAAATTTTTGTTAATTACATTATTTTCTAATGCTGATAGAGCTACTATGGGTTTAATTGTCGAGCCTGGTGAATACAAACCAGACAAAGTTTTATTTAGTAAAGGCTTTAATGGATTTTTAGTAATTTTTTTCCATTCTTCATTGCCAATGCCATATATGAACATATTTGGATCAAATGTTGGTGAAGACTGAATTGCTATAATCTCACCTGTGAATATATCCATGACGCTAATAGAACCAGATTTATCTTTTAAGGATTCGGTTAAAAACTTTTGAATTTCAGTATCAATAGTAATTCTTATATTTTCTCCTTTTTTGCCTTTTTCATGGTCTAATTCTTTTACTCTTTTTCCAAATGCGTTTACCTCATACCTTTGTACCCCATTAGTACCTATGAGTTTTTTTTCATAAGTTTTTTCCAACCCTGTTTTTCCAACTTTTAATCCTGGAACATGATTATTTTTGATTATTTCATTTCTGTTAATATCTTGTACGCTTGCCTGAGAAACGTATCCTAAAACATGACTATAATTATCTTTAAAAGGATAATTTCTTGCTATTGATAAAACTGGTTTAGCGCCATTTAATTCATGAAGATACAAATTAATTTTTGAAAACTCATCCCAAGATAAATTATTTGAAATAATTAAGGTTTCCCATGGTTTTTGTGAATTTTTTTTCTTTATAATTTTTCTGTATTCATTATCGCTAAGATTTAAAATCTTTCGTAACCTAAACATCAGAACTTTAAAATTCGTTACTTCTTCTGGAACAACATGAAGTTGAAAAATTTCAACATTTCCTGCAATTGTGTTTCCAAAATAATCTTTAAAATCACCTCTTACTGGAGGGAGTCTCCATTCTCTAAGTCGATTTTCATCAGACAGATTTAAATATTTTTTATTATTGTTAATTTGTAAAGAAAATAATCTAGTAATTATTCCACCAAAAATTATTACTTTAGCAGCGGTTAAAATAAACATTCTTCTGCTTACAATATTTCTTTTTTTTGTAAAACCACCTTCACCACTATTAATCATTTTTTAATCCTATAAAATTTTTCAAAAAATAGTCAAAAATTGCGCTAAAAATTATATAAAGTAAAAAAGTAAATGAGGTATTTAAAAAAAGTTTACCCATTTTTAATTCAACATCAAAAAATAAATATAATATAATGAAACTTAAAGAGTTTGTAACAAAGATTGCCAATAAAAAGAAAAACCAATCTTTAATAAGACTTGGACTTATAGTAATAGTTCTTAAATAAGCTGCAAATCCGCACAAAATCAAGTAACAAAAGCTGGTTATGCCTAGTGGTAATCCAACTAAAGTATCATTTACTATCCCCGCAAAAAATATAAAACCATATCCTAAAAGGTCATTCCTTTTTAAACACCAATAAAAAATTAATATTTGTGGAAAATTAAAGTTAAAATAGTCCTTACTATCTTCATCTAGTTGGAGCAAAACTGAAATATATAATAAAATTACAGGTACTAATCTGAAGAAAAACAATGATATATTATTTTTACTAATATTTGCCATTTTAATTTTTTTCCTCAGAAAAACGCAAAATTTTTACAAAACTTATTTGATTAAAATCTTTAAAAAATTTAACATTTATTTTTTGATTATTAATCTTGATCTTACCAATAGGAATGCCTGCTTTTAATATGCCTCCTAATCCAGAGCTATATACAATGCTTTCATTTGAAATTAATAATTTTTCTTTTTGATACTTAATTTCACCAAGATTATCTTCTCCTCCACTTAAGATACCTCTTACTCCTTCTGGCTCAATTAAAACAGGTATTTTGCTATTCAAATCAGATAACAACAAAACTCTGGAAGTAGTGTAGTTAACTTCCTCCACTTTTCCAATTAAATGATATTCACTCAATACCGCCATACCTTTTACAATATTATTTTTTGATCCTTTATTTATTACAACTGATTTCAAAAATGGACTTTGTTTATCCACTAATACCTTCGCTATTATTTCATCTGATGAATAATAAATATCTTCAATAACCTTTTTTAATCTTTTATTTTCAGATATTAAAAACTCTGAGTCATATTTTTTTTTTCTTAAATTCTGTAAATCCTTATTTAAAATTTCATAATTTTTATATAAATTAAAATGACTCTTAATCTCAAAATACTTATCATCTAAAAAATTGAATGGAGCATAAACAACGAAAGAAGCTCTATAAACAGTCTCATTTATTCCGATTTTGATATAATTTATAAATTTAAAATTATATTTACTAAAAATTAAAAAAATTAAAGATATTGTTATTAACGCAAATAATGAGAATCTTTGTTTATTACCTTTTTTTAAAAAGGCAGATCGAATAGCAATTATAAAATCATCTCTACTCGGTTCCATTTTAAATTATTAATACTCAGATAATACTGTAGAAAAGGTCTCCTCTTGATCTAAAGCTTTGCCAGTTCCAATTGCAACACAAGCTAATGGATCATCTGCAATATGAACAGGTAAACCAGTTTCTTTTGCAAATCTTTTATCGATGTTTTTAAGTAAAGCTCCACCTCCTGTTAAAGTAAGACCCATGTCAACTAAATCTGCTGATAGTTCGGGAGGGGTATTTTCTAATGCATCTTTAATACCAGATATCATTTCTTTTAATATTCCAGATAAAGCCTCTGATGTATCTTCCTCTGTTATTGTTACTTCTTTAGGGGTACCAGATCTAATATCTCTACCCTTAACTGGATATGTATTATTATTTGTAGGAATGGCAGTTCCAATTTCTTTTTTAATTTTTTCTGCTGTACTATCGCCAATTAATAGATTGTACTCTTTTCTCATATATGTGGACATTGCTTGATCCATGGCATCTCCAGCAACTCTCAACGATTTTGAGTAAACAACTCCTCCTAAAGACATAACAGCTATCTCAGTTGTTCCTCCTCCAATATCAACAACCATTGAGCCAGTTGCCTCTGAGATCGGAAGGCCTGCACCTATTGCAGCTGCAATAGGTTCTTCAATCAATTGTACTCTACGAGCTCCGGCTGCTAATGCACTATCTTGAATTGCTTTTCTTTCAACAGGTGTTGAGCCAGTTGGAACACAAATTAATATTCTTGGATTTGCAAAAGTACTTCTTTTATGAACTTTTTTAATAAAATGTTTAATCATTTCTTCAGTAACTATAAAATCTGCAATGACACCGTCTCTTAACGGTCTTATAGCGCTTATATTTCCTGGAGTTCTACCAAGCATAGTTTTGGCTTCATCTCCAACCGCTAATACAGTTTTTTTTCCTTTTTCTTCTACAATTGCTACAACCGAGGGTTCATTTAAAACTACGCCTTGTCCCTTTAATACTACTAAAGTGTTTGCTGTACCTAAATCTATAGCCATATCTTGACTCCAAATTTTGGTAATATTTCCTAAAATCCCCATCTATATTCCTTTCATTTTTTGATTTTCATACCCCTCATTAGGAGCGGTTTTATTTCTTTTTATTAACATTTTATTTAAAGCACTCAAATAAGCGTTAGCAGATGCTACAAGTGTATCTGTATCAGCTGCCTGTCCAACAGTTGTTTTGCCATTTTCTTCTAATCTTACACTTACAGTTGCCTGGGCATCTGTTCCCTCAGTAACTGCGTGAACTTGATATAATTGTAAATGCATTTCGTGTGTATATAGTTTCTTAATACATTTAAATATTGCGTCAACTGGACCATCTCCAGTTTCACTAGAGCTTTTAATTTCACCAAAAATTTCTAGAGTCATTTCTGCTTTTTGTGGCTCTCCTGTCCCAGCAAAAACTTTTAAAGATTTTAACGTTAAAGCATTGACTTTATTATCTATAATTAAACTGTCATCTACTAAAGCTATGATATCTTCATCATATACATGTTTCTTTTTATCAGCCAGAATTTTAAATTTTCCAAATGCATTTTGAATTACATCATCAGTTACATCTACATAACCTAAGCTATTTAATTTATCTTTGAATGCGTGTCTGCCTGAATGTTTTCCCATTACAAGAGAAGTCTGCTTTACACCTACGCTCTCGGGCGTCATTATTTCATATGTTTCTCTATTCTTAAGCATTCCATCTTGATGAATGCCTGCCTCATGAGCAAATGCATTTTTTCCAACAATAGCTTTATTATATTGAACTGGAAAACCTGTAGCGTTTGAAACAACTTTTGAGGCTTTACTCAATAATTTTGTATTTATGCCAGTTGAGTATGGCATTAAATCATTTCGAGTTCTAATAGCCATTACGACTTCTTCAAGAGCAGCGTTTCCAGCTCTTTCTCCAATACCATTAATAGTACATTCAATTTGTCGTGCCCCTGCTTGTACTCCTGCAAGTGAATTTGCAACAGCAAGTCCTAAATCATTATGACAATGTGTTGATAAAATTGCTTTATCTATATTTGGAACTTTATTCAATAATGTTTGAATAATTTTCGTAAATTCTGATGGTACTGTATATCCAACAGTATCAGGTATATTTATAGTTTTTGCACCACTTTTAATTGCTAATTCAACAGTCTTACACATAAAATCCATATCTGTTCTTGTGCCATCCTCACAAGACCACTCCACATCATCTGTGTAGTTTCTCGCATAAGTTACGTGTTCCTTAATTGAATCATAAACCTGATCAGCAGACATATTTAATTTATGCTTCATGTGAAGAGGGCTAGTTGATATAAAGGTATGTATTCTAAATCTAGGAGCGTGTTTCAAAGCCTCATAACATCTATCGATATCTTTTTTAGAATGCCTTGATAAACCAGCTGGTATTGATTTTTTTAGAATTTTACTAACTTCAGTTGTTGCTTCAAAATCACCTGGTGATGCAATTGGAAATCCTGCCTCTATTATGTCTACTCCAAGATCATCAAAAACTCTTGCTATCTGTAATTTTTCCTCAAGACTCATTGAGGCTCCCGGAGATTGTTCGCCATCTCTCATTGTTGTGTCAAATATGTATACTCTGTTTTTGTCAGTCATCTCAAAATATATGATTTTCTATCATACATCCTCTCGTTCAGATTGCAAAATAATTTGCCTATTTAGCCTAAAATTGACAGATAAAATCTATTTCTTATCGCTGTCTACTAATTTTTTCTTTGAGATCCAAGGCATCATTGCTCTTAATCCTGCTCCAACCTTTTCAACAGGATGCTCAGCTAATTTTTCCCTAGTTTTAAGAAAGTTTTTTTGACCATTTTTGCATTCATCCATCCATTCTTTTGTAAATTTGCCAGACTGGATATCATCCAAAACTTCTTTCATTCTTTTTTTTGTTTCAGCTTTATTGATTATTCTTGGACCAGAAACATACTCACCATACTCAGCTGTATTTGAAATTGAATAATTCATATTGGCAATTCCACCTTCATAAATTAAATCTACAATTAATTTAACTTCGTGAACAGTTTCAAAATATGCCATTTCTGGTTCATATCCAGCTTCAACTAAAGTTTCATAACCATTTTTTATTAATTCTACAAGGCCACCACATAACACTGTTTGTTCACCAAAAAGATCTGTTTCTACTTCATCTTTAAATGTTGTTTCTATAATACCAGATCTACCACCTCCAACAGCTGATGCATAAGACATTGCTAAATCTCTTGCTTTGCCTGAACCATTTTGATGAACTGCAAATAAACATGGAACGCCTCCGCCTTTTTCAAATTCACTTCTAACTAAATGACCAGGTCCTTTTGGCGCGACCATAAAAATATCTAAATCTTTTCTAGCTTTAATTAAATCGTAGTGAATATTTAAGCCATGGGCAAAAGCTACCGAAGTTCCTTCTTTTACTCTTTGTTCTATATGATTTTTGTAAATAGATGCTTGTAATTCATCTGGAGTTAATATCATTACAATATCAGCCCACTCTGCAGCATCTGATAAATTCATTACTTTTAAACCTTTTGACTCTGCTTTCTCTTTGCTGGATGATCCATCTCTTAAAGCAACTACTACTTCTTTAACCCCACTATCTTTTAAATTTAAAGCATGCGCATGTCCTTGACTGCCGTATCCGAATATAGCAACTTTTTTACTTTTTATTAAATTTACATCTGTATCTTTTTCATAAAACATCTTCATATTATTTCTCCTATTTAAAAGTTTCTGAGCCTCTAGTCATTGCTACTGCCCCAGTTCTTGATACGCTGACCATTCCTTTGCTTTTTAAAATTTTTGTCAATTTATCAATCTCTCTTCTTAATGCAGTTATTTGTATAACAACTGATTTTTTTGTTTTATCCAATATTACAGGATTAAACTTTTTACAAGCAATAAAAGCTTTGTTAATTTTAATATTATTTCCAACTACTTTTATTAGAGCCATTTCTTTAAAAATTACCATTTTGTCTGTCCTCACAAAATCTGCAACCTTATGAACAGGCACCAATTTTTTTAATTGAAGCTTAATTTGCTCTATCACTTCAGGAGTTCCAGTTGTAACAATTGTAATCCTGGAAATATTTCTTTTCGAGTCCACCTCCGCAACTGCTAGTGACTCAATATTATAACCTCTTCCTGAAAAAAGACCGACCACCCTTGCCAGAACTCCAGCTTCATTATCAACCCAAACAACTATTATATGTGTGTTTAATTTTCCTGATTTAGTTGGATTGCTGTAAGCAGATTTAGACATTATACTAGTGTCTTCCCTTTACCTGAAATTTTCTTACTTTTTTGATCCTGTGGACCGAGAAGCATTTGATTATGAGGTTTACCGGAAGGTATCATTGGAAAACAGTTTTCGTTTTGATCGACAACACAATCAAAAATAACTGGTTTATCAACATTAATCATTTCTAAAATTTTTTCATCTAGTTCGTCAGGTGTTTTAGCTCTAATACCTACACAACCATATGCTTCTGCTAATTTAACAAAATCTGGAAGTGCAGCAGAATAACTTTCTGAATAATTCTTTTCATGCAAAAGTTCCTGCCATTGTCTTACCATTCCCATATATTCGTTATTAAGTATAAATATTTTAATTGGAAGATTATATTGAACTGCAGTAGACATTTCTTGCATAGTCATTAAAACTGATGCTTCGCCTGCAATATCTATAACTAATTTTTTTGGGTGTGCTATTTGTACTCCAACAGCTGCCGGTACTCCGTATCCCATTGTTCCCAAACCACCGGATGTCATCCATCTATTAGGTTTGTTAAATTTATAATGTTGGGCAGCCCACATTTGATGCTGTCCTACTTCTGTTGTAACGTAAGTATCGTATTTTTTTGTAAGTTCGTATAACCTTTGCACTGCATGTTGTGGCATTATTTTTTTTTCACTATTTATAAAATTAAGAGATTTTTTAGCTCTCCACTTATCTATCTGAGACCACCATTTTGCAATATTTTGTTTGTTTGATTTTAAAAATGATGGTTTGTTTTTTTTTGTAGTTTTTATTATTGATTGCATAACTTCTCCAACATCACCAACAATTGGTAAGTCTACTTTAATATTTTTATTTATAGAGGATGGGTCTATATCAATATGAACTTTTTTTGACTTAGGAGAAAACTCATCAATTTTTCCAGTTATTCTATCATCAAATCTTGCGCCAATGTTAATCATCAAATCACAGTCATGCATTGCATTGTTAGCTTCATATGTTCCATGCATTCCTAACATTCCTAAAAATTGATTATCATCTCCAGGAAAACATCCAAGTCCTTGTAAAGTAGATGTAATTGGAAATCCCGTCATTGATACAAGTTCTCTCAGCAAATTACTAGCTTCAGGTCCAGAGTTTACTACTCCTCCTCCAGTATAAAAAATAGGTTTTTTTGATTTGCTCATCAAATCAATCAGTTTATTTATTTCATTAATAGAAAAAGATTTATAATTTTTTCCATTTTGTTTTGAAACTTTGTTACTAAAATTTTTATAAACTGTTTTTGCAAATTGAATATCTTTAGGTATGTCAACTAATACTGGTCCTGGCCTTCCAGACATTGCAACCCTAAAAGCATCATGCATAATTTTTGGTAAATCTTCAATTTTTTTAACTAACCAATTGTGTTTAGTACAAGGTCTAGTAATTCCTGTAGTATCACATTCCTGAAATGCATCTGTTCCTATTAAATGAGTTGGCACCTGTCCTGATATACAAACAATTGGTACAGAGTCCATATAAGCATCGGTTAAAGCAGTTACTACGTTAGTCGCTCCTGGACCAGATGTAACTAAAACTACTCCAGGTTTTCCTGTTGATCTAGCATAGCCTTCAGCAGCATGACCCGCACCTTGTTCATGTCTAACTAAAATATGTTTAATAGATGGGTGATTTTTTAATTCATCATATATCGGGAGAACTGCTCCACCAGGGTAACCAAAAAGATGGCTTACTTTTTGATCTTCTAAACATTTAAAAACAATTTCAGCTCCTGAATATAATTTTGGCATTATGCAATCTAACGGACTTTATATTAATTGGTCAAGTTTAAGTGATGATTTATTTAATTTTTTTATAAAAGGAGTCAATTTATTTGGATCAATTGGTGTCCATGATTCCATTTTACCCCGAAACCATGTAGTTTGCCTTTTAGCATACTGCCTAGTTCGTATATTAATTTGATTACATAAATTGTTTTTATCTATTTTCCCCTCAAGAAACATTTCAATTTCTTGAAATCCTATGATTTTATAATAATGCTCTTTTTTTACATTTCTTTCTTTTAATAGTTTTTTGACCTCGGATACTGCTCCAGATTTAATCATTTTTTTTGTTCTTACATTAATTCGTTTAAGTAGCTCCTCTCTTGAATAATTTAAATATAATTTTATGAATCTATTCTTGTTAAAAATAGTTTTAGTTTTTTTTTGCCATTCATAAATAGACTTATTTGAATATTTTTTTACTTCATATGCTCTAATAGATCTTTGAACATCATTTGAATTAATTTTATTTTTTGATATTGGGTCAATTTTAACAAGTCTTTTATAAAAATTTTTTTGACCAATTTTTTTATTTAAATTCCTAATTTTATTTCTAAATTTAATTGGAATTGTTGGAAGCTTTGCAAATCCTTCTGTTAATGAATAAAAGTATAACCCTGTTCCACCAACAATTATAGGGATTTTCTTTTTGCCATTAACTTCTTTAATTTTTTTAATTACAAATTTAAGCCAATCACCTGTAGAAAAGCTTTTTTTTATATCAATGAAACCATAGAGATTATGTTTTACTTTTTTTAAATCTTCTTTTCCGGGTCTAGCTGTTAATATTTTGAGCTTCTTATAAACTTGCATACTATCTGCGTTAATAATTTCACCATTTATTTTTTTTGCTATTTTTAATGCAAAGTTTGACTTTCCTGAGGCTGTAGGTCCGTAAATTAAAATAATTTTGGACAAATAATCTCTATTCTATTTTTATTCCAATAGATCTTTTTTGATTTTGATTATTATATATAGTTATAAAAATCGTTTTATTTCCAGATCTAATTACAGAGTCAATATAATTATTTAATTGTCCAACCGTTCTAATTGGTTTTCCATCAGTTTCTATAATTATATTGCCAACATTTAAATAATCAATTGGGCTTTCAGGTTTTATATCAGTTATAACTAAGCCTTTAGTATTGCTTGGTAAATTTCTTTCTCTTAAATCATTTTGATTAACAAGCCTTACAGAAATTTTTAACTTCTCAATTTCCGAAATTTTGTTTTCGTTTGGTTTTTCCACTTTGAAATCGTCTGATGTTTCAAGTCTACCAAGTTTAATTTTTTTAATAATTTCTTTCCCGTTTCTCCAAACTATAACTTCAACTACCTTTCCAACTTCTGTTTGAGCAACTATTTTAGGGAGTTCTTTCATTTCATTAATTGGTGTACCATTAAAATTAATTATAATATCTCCATTTTTAATTCCTGCCTTATCTGACGGACTTTTGTCTGCAACACTTGCAACAAACGCACCCTTTGGTTCATTAAGTTTTGCAGCTTCCGCAATTTCTTTACTTACAACTTGAATTCTGACACCCAGCCACCCTCTTTTAGTTTCTCCAAACTTAATTAGTTGATCAATTACTTTTTCAGCGGAGTTAGATGGGATCGCAAAACCAATCCCAATTGAACCTGATTGACCTAAAATAGCAGTGTTAATTCCTATTACCTCACCATCCATATTAAATAAAGGTCCACCTGAGTTACCTTGATTGATGGAGGCATCAGTTTGTATAAAATCTTCATATCTAGATAAGCCTATATCTCTATTTCTTGCTGAAATTATTCCAGCTGTAACTGTTCCACCTAACCCAAAAGGGTTTCCAATTGCAATTACCCAATCACCAATTCTAGATTTATCTGAGTCACCAAAATCTACAGGTATAAACTTTTCTTCAGAAATAATTTTGAGCACTGCTATATCTGATAAAGGATCTGCTCCTAAAACTTCTGCCTTATAATCTCTATCACCACCAACTCTAACAAGGATATCATCTGCGCCCTTTATAACATGATTATTTGTTATAACTGTACCATTTGAATTTATGATAAACCCTGAACCTAAAGCCATTGCTTGTCTCTTTTCTGGTGTTCCAAAGTCCTTAAACATATCCTCAAATGGTGAGCCTGGAGGAAACTCAAATGGAAATTGGTTTTGTCTAGTCACAACTGTTTGTGTAGTTGAAATATTTACTACAGAAGGCATTAATTTTTCTGCAAGGTTAGCAAATGAAGAAGGTGTTTCTGCTTTTGTTTGAAAAGTGAATGCTGAAATAGTAATTAATAATATAAGTACTTTTAAATTCTTAAACATAGTCCGTTAAACTCTTAATTATTGAGTCTTAGCTTCTATACTACCAAAAAATTTAAAAAATTCACTATCTGGAGACAAAATCAAAGAAGTATCACCTCCGATCAAAGCTTTTTCATACGCTTGCATCGCTCTATAAAATGCAAAAAATTCTGGATCTCTTCCAAAAGCATCAGCAAAGATTTTATTTCTTAAACCATCACCTTTACCTTTCATTATTTCAGATTGCTTTTCTGCATCTGCCAATATCACTGTTACTTCTTTATCAGCAGTTGAAGTAATGGTAATTGCCATTTCTGCACCTTTTGCTCTAAATTCTTTAGCTTCTCTCTCCCTCTCAGTCTGCATTCTTCTAAAGATTGCATCACTGTTAGCTTGTGGTAAATCAGCTCTTTTAATTCTAACATCAACAATTTTTATTCCAAAATTTTCAGCCTCATTATTTACACCATCTTGGATCAGTGACATTTGTTTCGTTCTATCTTCTGATAATAATGTCTGTAACCTTTGTTGACCTAAAACATTTCTTATTCTAGAATTAATTATCGTTGATAAACGTGATCTTGCAACCCTTTCATTTCCAACAGATATATAAAATTTAAGTGGATCAACAATTTTAAATCTTGCAAAAGCATCTACAATCAATCTTTTTTGATCTGATGCTATCACTTCTTCTGGTGGTGTATCCAAATTTAATATTCTTTTATCTAAAAAAACAACATTTTGTATAAAAGGAATTTTAAAGTTTAGACCAGGTTCAAGTATAATTTTTTTTGGATCACCAAATTGTAGAACGATTGCTTGGTTTACTTCTTTAACTATAAACACTGAGAAAAAGACTAAAGCTCCTATAGCTGCTACTAGTGGTAAAATAATTTTTTTCATTAATTGCTACTCTTTTTTGTTAATTCTGGTAAAGGCAGATAAGGTACTACGCCAGAACCTGAATTTTTATCTATAATAACTTTGTCTATATCAGCTAATACTTTTTCCATAGTTTCTAAATACATTCTTTCCTGAGTAACTTGTTTGGCATTAGCATATTCATTATAAATCGATACGAACCTGCTTGCTTCACCCTCAGCTTTTGCAACAACTTCTTTTTTATAAGCTTCTGCTGCCTGTAAAATTTTTTGCGCTTCACCCCTTGCTCTAGGTATAACGTCGTTCCTGTATGCTTCAGCTTCGTTTTTGGATCTTTCCATATCAGCTCTAGCGGCCTGTACATCTCTAAATGCGTCAATAACTTGATCTGGTGGGTCTGCTTTTTGGGTTTGTACTTGAGTTATTTGAATTCCGCTTTCATACTCATCCAATATATCTTGAATAATATCTTGTGTATCTGTCTCAATTATAGACCTTCCTTCAGTTAAGATTGGTTGTATATTACTTCTTGCAATTACTTCTCTCATAGCAGTTTCAGCTGCTGCTTTAACTGTGCCCTCCGGATCTTGAATTTTAAATAAAAATTTTCCAGCATCTTTAATTACCCAAAAAACTGAAAAATCTATGTTCACAATATTTTCGTCACCAGTTAACATTAAACTTTCTTCAGGCACATCGGCTACTCCACCCGACGAAAATCCTGAATCTCTCTCAGATCTAAAACCAATATCCATTCTATTAACTTTTGTAACTTTTGGAGTTTTGACACTTTCTATAGGAACGGGAAAATGATAATTTAAACCTGGCTGAGTTGTTTTTACAAATTTACCAAATCTCATCACCACTCCTTGCTCATCTGGTAAAACTCTATACAAACCACTTGCTACCCAAATTAAAACTAGAATAAGAATACCTAAAGCTATTGGCTTTTTGCCTCCTGTAGAACTAGATCCGCCTGGGAAAAATCTATTTATAGTTGATTGTATTTTTCTAATAACTTCATCAATGTCTGGCGGCTTAGGACCTCTTCTTCCTGATCCATTTCCGTTTCCACCTGGTGGAGTGCCCCATGGACTTCCTCCTCTACCTCTAAAATCATCAACCATGACAATCTATATAGTGTCTTTCTGTTGAAAAACAAGTTAAGTTAGTGAGTTAAAGCCCAATAATAATGGACTTAATGAAGCAATGGACCAAAAAACTAGTAAAAAAACATTTGTAAAAAATCCAATAAATGGCACTAAATTTACTATAGCCATATCCAGCGCAAAAGGTGGGGTTGGCAAATCCACTTTTGCTACTAATTTAGCTTTAGCTCTCAAAAAAATTTCTTGTAATGTTGGTTTATTGGATGCCGATATTTATGGCCCCTCACTTCCTAAATTATTTAATATAAATGAAAAACCTGAAAGTAACGGTCAAACTTTAATTCCAATAATTAAGTATGGAATACAATGTATGTCAATAGGATTTTTAACTGACGAACAAACACCAATGATTTGGCGTGGACCCATGGTAACAAGTGCAATTAAAACTTTTACTCAAAAAGTAAAATGGGACAACTTAGATTTTATTATAGTAGATATGCCACCAGGTACAGGTGATACTCAATTAACATTTGCTCAAGAAATAAGTGTTGATGGTGCAATTATTATATCAACACCTCAAGAAATTGCTCTTCAAGATGTAAAAAGAGGAATTAAAATGTTTGATAAATTAAAAGTAAAAATTATAGGTTTAGTGGATAATATGAGTTATTTTATTGGAGATGATGGTAAAAAATACCCTATATTTGGTGAGGGTGGAGTTCAAAAAACAGCTGAGGAATTTGGTAAAGAATTTTTAGGAGAAATTCCAATAAATTCCAAAGTTGGCAAAAGTGGAGACGCTGGCAAACCAATAGTTGAGGACATACCTGATCATGAAATTTCTAAAATTTATTTAGATTTTGCAAAAAAAAATTAAATCAAATTATCTTTAAGATCAAAAGCTAACATTAATTCATTCCATTCCCTCTTAGAGAGTCCAGAATTATCTATATTGATTTCTTCACCTTTTATTAATTTTTGAATTATTACTTTTCCTTTAGCAGACACTTCTGTACCTCCAACCCTATAGTCCATGAATGCTTCATAGGTAATAGGCACCCATCTTTTTAGCGTATCTAACATTATATCTGCGAAAACTCTTATTTCATATTGTGCATGACTATCTGCTCTAAGTCTTAAAAAGTTCATTAGATTTAACAAATCAGTTTTCCAATACCACTGAGTATAAGTATTAAGAGTTAAATTCATTCTTGCGAGCTCTCTAGCTAATCCTTTTTTGTTTTCATCAATTGTTGATCCATCATATCTTTGATTTAACATTGTCTCATAATTATCATAAGTTTGTTCTGCATCATTTTTTAACAATTTTAAAACCTCTTTTGCCTGTTTGTCATTTAAAATATCACCTCTTCCTTGCCTGTTACTAGAAGATTGTGCAGCTAAGTTTTCAGCAGTTGGAAGATAAAATTCTTTATCTAAAATAGAATATCTTGCTGAATATTCATTTACATTTGCAGTTCTATGTCTTATCCATTGTCTAGCAATAAAAATTGGTAATTTTATGTGATATTTAATTTCACACATCTCAAAAGGTGTGCTATGCCAATGTCTCATTAAATATTTTATTAATCCACTATCTGATGAAACTTGTTTTGTACCTTTTCCATACGAAACTCTTGCGGATTGAACGATTGAGGTATCATCTCCCATATAATCTATGACCCTTACGAATCCATGATCCAATGCTGGCATTGCTTCAAAAAGAATACTTTCGAGTTCTGGGACTGTCACTCTTTTTGTCTTATTTTGCTGAGATTGTTGATCTCTTATTTCCTTTATTTGTTCTTTTGTTAATTTCATGAATTTTATTGAATCTATTCTTATAGCTTTTATATTAATAGAGTTGGTTTTCCAACTATGACGATAAACGAATTTCGTAATAAACATTGCGGACGTGGGGGCAGTACCCACCACCTCCACCATTAATACAACTTATGGGGGTGAAATAGAATCGACGAGTGTCTAAAAGCTGTTCTTTCGTTCGGTATTGTTCCGCCGTAATGGGCTATTTTATAATTGCAAATAATAAATTTGCTCTTGCAGCTTAATTAATTTTAATTAAGTTACGGGGTTTGGGGCACCTGGCAACAGAACGCCCCTTAAATAATTATATGTCCTTTAAAAAAATTCTCAAACCTAAAAAAAATTATTCATTAATGCGCTTAGGTAGAAATAATGATGGCGGTTATTTAGTAGGTATCAATTCAATAAAAGAGGCGGAAGTTTTAGTTTCACTTGGAATAAATGATGACTGGTCATTTGAGAAATCATTTAAAAAATTAAATTCTGATTTAGTTATTGAATGTTACGACTCAATTCCGATTCAAAAAAATTTGATAAAATTAATCATTTTGGAATTTATATTTTTACCTTACAGGGGAAAAATTAAGAATTTATGGGCAACTATAAAAAATCTATATGATTTTATGATATTTAAAAAAAAAGCAAAATTTATAAAAAAAAACATTTTTTATGGTGACCTTGAAAAAATATTAAAGAGTTTTAGTAAAAAAAATATTTTTTTAAAAGTTGATATTGAAGGAACAGAGTATCGAATTTTAGAGGAGATATTAAATTTTGATAATAATTTAACGGGACTAGTTTGTGAATTTCATGATGTGGATTTAAATATAAATCAAATTTATAAGTTTGCCGAAAAAATAAATTTAGAATTAGTTCATATACATCCTAATAATTGTTCGCCAGTAGATAAAGAAGGGAATCCAATTGTTATTGAACTTACTTTTGAAAAAAAACCTTTGATAGTTAGTGAAACAAATAATCTACCAAATAAACTAGATATGAAAAATGATGAAAATTTAACTGATATTAAAATCAACTTTGATGAATAAATTCTATGTAAAAAATGTTATAAGTTTTTGATAATATCTTCAGTCATTTTTTTTGCGTCTGCAAATAACATCAAGGTATTATCTCTATAAAATAGATCGTTATCTATCCCAGCATATCCTGGTGATAAACTTCTTTTTACAAAAAGAACTGATTTACTTTTCTCAACATCTAATATTGGCATACCATATATAGGACTTTGTGGATCTGTTTTTGCTACTGGATTGGTTACATCATTTGCTCCAATAACGTAAGCAACGTCACAATTTGCAAAATCATTATTTATTTCTTCTAACTCAAAAACTTCATCATAAGGTACATTCGCTTCTGCTAACAAAACATTCATATGTCCTGGCATTCTGCCTGCAACTGGATGAATTGCGTAAGTAACTTTAACACCATTTTTTTTTAAAGCATCAACCATTTCTCTCAATGCATGTTGAGCTTGAGCAACTGCCATACCATAACCAGGAACTATAATTACTGAAGAGGCATTTTTCATTAAAAAAGCAGCATCATCAGCGTTACCATTTTTTACTGGTTTTTGTTCTTTTGATTGATTTGATGTGGATTGATCAGTTGAACCCCATCCACCTAAAATTACGTTAAAGAATGATCTATTCATTCCTTTACACATTATGTATGATAGAATTGCTCCTGAGGAACCTACTAATGCACCTGTTATGATTAGTGCACTATTTTCTAGAGTAAATCCTATTCCTGCAGCAGCCCATCCAGAGTACGAATTAAGCATTGAAATTACAACTGGCATATCTGCCCCTCCAATAGGTATAATTAATAAAATACCGACTAAAAAAGAAATTATTATTATTGTCCAAAACCAAGTGTCAACTTGAGTTCTACATAGATAAAAAATTAAACCTATTAATAAAATACCTAAAAATAAGTTTAGATAGTGTTGTCCAACAAATGTAATAGGAGATCCGGACATAATACCTCTTAATTTCAAAAAAGCTATAATTGAACCCGTAAATGTTATCGCTCCTATAGCTGCACCTAAAGACATTTCTATTAAGCTAGCAATCTTAATATTACCAGGGTTACCCAAATTAAATACTTCTGGGTTTAAGAAAGCTGAGATCGCTACGAAAACTGCTGCTAAACCTACAAGGCTATGAAATCCTGCAACTAGTTCAGGCATAGCTGTCATGGGTATTTTAAAAGCTATAAATGCACCGATTGAACCTCCAATTAATAAAAAAATTATTAAGTATAAAAAACCCGAAGAAAAATTCCCAGCAGATAATACAGTTACAGTTATTGCAATTGCCATTCCTAAAATACCAAATAGATTTCCTCGTCTTGAAGTTTCTGGAGATGATAGTCCTCTTAATGCTAAAATAAAAAGTACCCCAGATATTAAATAAAAAATTGCTAAAATATTTGCTGACATAATTAATTATTAATCCTTTTTCTTTTTTTTATACATAGCCAACATCCTTTGAGTAACTAGGAATCCCCCAAATATATTTACAGCAGCTAAAATTATTGCCAAATAACCAAATACGTTCGCTGTATCAAAAATATTTCCTCCTTTGGCTAAAGCTGCAATTATAGCACCTACTATTATTACTGAAGATATTGCATTTGTTACAGACATTAAAGGTGTATGAAGTGAAGGAGTAACACTCCAAACAACATAATACCCAATAAAAATTGAAAGTATAAAAATGCTCAATCTAAATATAAAAGGATCTATTTCCATATTTATTTTAAAATTGTTTTAGCGATAATTTCATCATCAAGATTAATATTAACATTTTTTTTTTCTTTATCATAAAGGTTTATAATAAAATTATAAACATTCTTCGCGTAAAGATTAGATGATGATGTGGGTAACTTATTTAAAATATTTTTTTCACCCATTATTTTCACTCCATTTTTTTCAATTACTTTATCTACCTCTGTATACGCTGTATTTCCACCTTGAATTGCTGCTAAATCATAAATTACTGAACCTGATTTCATATTGTCAATCATATTTTCTTTTATAATCAGAGGAGCTTTTTTACCAGGTATAAGTGCAGTACATACCACAATATCAATTTTTTTTAATGTTTCAGATAGCAATTCTTCTTGTTTTTTTTTAAAATCTTCAGAAGCTTCTTTTGCATAACCACCCTCTGTTTCTAAATTTTCTGCTCCCTCAACTACTAGAAATTTTCCACCTAAACTCTCAACCTGTTCTTTTGATGCAATTCTCACATCTGTTGCATATACAATCGCTCCCATTCTTTTAGCAGTTGCAATAGCTTGGAGACCTGCTACTCCCGCTCCCACAATTAAAACTTTTGCTGCTGGCACAGTTCCCGCAGCTGTCATCATCATTGGAATAGCTTTTTCAAATACAGAGAAAGATTCTATCACAGCTTTATAACCAGCTAAATTTGCTTGAGAAGAAAGTATATCCATAGATTGAGCTCTAGTTATTCTTGGAAGCAACTCTAAAGAAAATATGTTTATTTTTTTTTTTATCAACTCAGAAATTTTTTCTTTATTATTATATGGATCCAGTACACCAATTAAAGTTTGATTTTCTTTTACCCAAGATATTTTTTCATCATCAGGCAATGCTAACTGAATAATAATCTCTGCGTCAGAAATTATATCTTTTTCGTTTTCAAAAATTTTAACTCCTAAATTTTTGTATTCTTCATCATTAAATCCTAAATGTTTTCCATAATTTTTACATAAATTAATTTCAAATCCAGTAGAAATATATTTTTTTGCTATTTCTGGTGTGATTGATATTCTTTTTTCAAATTCTAAATTTTCTTTTAAAGAAGCTATTTTCATTTTCTTTTTACTATTTTTGTCTTGCTTTAAATTTAGGATTTTTTTTATTTATTATATAAACTCTCCCTCTTCTTCTCACCAATTTAGAGTTAAGATCACGTTTTTTTAATGATTTTAAAGAACTTGCTATTTTCATAATTTTTATCTTGTTAAACAATATTGATTAATTTGTAAAGATATCAATGATCAATAATATCTTTTATATAATTTTTTAATTGTATTTTACCGTATTTTTTATGAACTTTGTTTAATAAATTCATTTTCGTTAATGCTGAAGCATACCTTTCACCTTTTCTAGCAGGTAAATAGATAATTTTTTTTTTAAACATTTTGGCTACATCAATAATTGAGAAACTTTTTCTATTAGTAATTGAATAATGTCTTGAAAGGTTTTTTTTCCATGCATAATAACAAAGGTCAACAGTATCCTTTATATGGGTAAATCTTCTAGTTTGTGTTCCAGGTTTTACCACTGTGAGAGGAAGTTTTTTTTTAAATTGATTTTCGAATATTCCGATTACTGTTGCCATATCACCTATTTTAATTTGTTTTGGTCCGTAAACATTATAAAAATAAATAACTTCATATTTAAAATTAAACCATTTTTTAAAATTATTTAATAACTCAAGATTTTTTGCTTTTGTAAAAGCGTATGGAGAAAGGTTTTTATCATTACCTTTGTTACCAAGAGTTGCAGAAGTAGCTGAATATATAAGTTTGATTTTATTTTTTAAACAAAATTTGAAAACTGAATTAGTTCCTATTGTATTTGAATTCAAACATTCATCAAGTTTTATAAAACTTTGGTAAATTCTTGCAAATTCTCCAAAGTGAAAAACTGAAACTATTTTTTTTTTTTGTCCTCTGAAAATTCTTGATATATTTGACGTACTACCAGTAACATACTTTACTCTATTACTTTTTAAATGATTTTTTTTTGAACCAGAGGAATAATTATCTAGACTAATAATATTAAAACTAGTCTTCTCGTGTAACGTCTCAATTAAATTCGAGCCAACAAAACCTGCACCACCAGTTACTAAAATGAATTTTTTCATTTAAATATTTAGCCTGGCAATGTCCTACTCTTCCATGTCTTAAGACAAAGTACCATCGGCGCTGAAGGACTTTACTTCCGAGTTCGGAATGGTATCGGGTATTACCCCTTCGCAATAATCACCAGGCAGTAGATCTATATTAATTAAATTAAAATTGTCAAACATTTAAATTTATATAGTTTATATCAATTAAAAGTCAGCTTTTTTGAAGCTTTTTTTCAAATAATCATTTAAGGTATATGAAATTCCTGAGGTTAAAGTCGTTTTATGTTTCCATCCATATTTCTTAGCTAATGAAACATCTAGTAATTTTCTGTATGTGCCATCTAAATTTTTTTTCTCATAAATAATTTTTAGTTTTACATGTAGATGTTTCATTATAAATTTTGCATAATCTTCAATAGATTTTTCTATTCCAGTTCCAATGTTAATTAACGAATGTTTTGTTTTTTTTCTTAAAAAAAATAAACAGGCATCTGCAATATCATCACAGTAAATTAATTCCCTTAAAGGTTTTCCTGTTCCCCATAGAACTATATAATCTTTATTATTTCTTACAGCATCAGTAATTTTTTTTATTAAAGCTGGCAAAAAATGTGAAAACATCAAATTGTAATTATCATTTGGTCCATAAGCGTTACAGGGCATTAAACATTTATAATTCAAGTTATACTGAGAATTATAACTCTCTATCATATTAATGCCTGCTATTTTTGCAATTGCGTAAGGTTCATTTGTTTTTTCTAAATAATTTGAGAGCAAATATTCCTCTTTAATTGGCTGCTTACTATTTTTTGGATAAACACAACTAGATCCTAAAAAAACTAAATTCTTAACATTATTCTTATAACTACCATCAATTAAATTATTTTGAATTGACAAATTATCAAATATAAATTCCGCTCTTAATGAGTTATTTGCGTGAATACCTCCAACTTTTGCCGCAGCTATTATTACAGCATCAGGTTTTATTTTCTTCAAATACTTATAAACTTTAGATTGATTTCTTAAATCAAGTTTAGCGCTACTTTGATAATATATATTTTTATAATTAAGATATTTTAATCTTCTTATTATTGAAGATCCAACTAAACCCCTATGTCCAGCAACAAAAATTTTAGATTTTTTATCTATCATTATTTAAGATATCTAATTCATGAGAAATCATATCTTTTATTAATCCATCAATATTAGTTTCTGGTTTCCATTTAAGGTGCTTTTTTGCTTTAGAATAATCTCCATTAAGAGTATCTACTTCAGAAGGTCTAAAATATTTTTTTTTTATCTCTATAATACATCTTTTGTTTGAGTCGTAGCCTTTTTCATTAAGACCCTTTCCTGTCCAAGAAATATTCATTTTTAATTCTTTAGCTACTAAATTGATAAATTGTTTAATAGAATATTGTTTTCCTGTACATATGACAAAATCTTGAGGTTTCGAAGATTGCAACATCTTCCACATCGCCTTAACATAATCCTTTGCATGGCCCCAATCTCTCTTTGCATAAATATTTCCAAGAAATAATTTTTTTTGTTTCTTTTGTTTTATTCTACACAATCCTTTAATTATTTTTTTTGTCACAAAAGTTTCACCTCTCAAAGGACTTTCATGATTAAATAAAATTCCATTACATGCAAAGATATTATAAGCCTCTCTATAATTAATAGTTATCCAATGGGAAAATAATTTAGCTACAGCATAGGGGCTACGAGGATAAAAAGGTGTAGTCTCTTTTTGAGGTTTTTCAACAACTTTGCCAAACATTTCAGATGAGCCAGCTTGATAAAATTTTATTTTTTTGTCTGATTTTAAAATAGCCTCTAATATTCTGAGTGTTCCAAGTGCATCTGTATTAGTTGTATATTCGGGTATTTGGAAAGATACTGCTACGTGTGACTGTGCTGCTAAGTTATAAATTTCATCAGGTTTAATTTTTTTTATTAAATCATAAACTGCTAAAGAATCAGTAATATCTCCATAATGTAAAAAAAAATTTTTTTTTTCTTCAAAAGGATCTTTATAAATGCCATCTATTCTGTCAGTGTTTAACGAAGAGCTTCTCCTTTTAACTCCATGAACAATATATCTTTTTTCTTGAAGTAAAAATCTTGAGAGATATGCTCCATCCTGTCCTGTTACTCCAAAAATAAGTGCAATTTTTTTTTTCATTATATTTTATTTAAAAAATCTATATTGTATTAGAGTTCTAATTGCAATTATACCATCAATAAATCTTATTTTTTTTCCTTCATTATAGGTTCTACCATTATAATTAATGGGTACCTCTTTTATTTTTATTCCTAAGTTAGCTATTTTAGTAGTCACTTCTGGACAAAAACTGAAACTATTTTCCTTTAAAATAATCTTATCAAAAAGATCTTTGGTAAATACCTTGTAACATGTATGAGCATCAGTCAGCCTCTGATTATTTAAAATATTAGAAAAGATTGTTAAAGCATGATTAAAAAAAACTCTTAAATTAGAATAAAAATTATTTTGATAATATCTATTTTTTCCTAATACTCTCGAACCATAAACTACCTCATATTCTTTATTTAAAATTGGCTTCAAAAGCTTTTCATAGTCATTTGGATCATACTCTAAATCTGCATCTTGTATAATAATATAATCACCACTCACTAATTTCTTTGCTGACTGAATCGCGGCACCCTTTCCTTTATTTTCTTTATGATAAAAAACCTTGTTAATTTTATATACTAATCTCTGTTCAATTAATTCTTTTGTTCCATCTGTGGAAAAATCATCAACTACAATAATTTCTTTTTTAATGAAATTTAAACTATTGATCTGATCAATAATTTTTTCAATGGTATTTATTTCATTATAAACTGGTATAATTATAGACAGCATATTTTTAAAGTTATATTACATTATTTGATATGATTGAAATTTTATTATTTTCAATAATTACTAATTTGATGTTTTATTCCTATGGTAATTTAACAAGTCATAAAAAAAATACCAACAGGACTGATGATTTAATTAAAAAATCAATTATAGGAATAATAATAGTATCTCTTATAAGCTTGTTTGCTAATTTTTTAATACCTTTAAACAAATTATTTAATACATCTTTACTAATCATAGGTCTAACAATCTTACTTTATCAAAAAAAATTAAAATTCAATAAGAATGAAATAATTTTTATACTAGTATCTGGATTAGTAACGTTTTCACTTTTAATTTTTAGTAACAATAATAGACCTGATGCTGGATTATATCATCTTCCTTATACAAATATATTAAATGATTATAAAATAATTTTTGGAGTAAGTAATATACATTTTAGATTTGGTCATATTTCTATTATGCAATATTTATCTGCCATAAATAATAATTATTTATTTGGGAATTCAGGGATAGTTATTCCTTTGGCAAGTTCAGCAAGTTTTTTCATAATTTATTTCTTTAATAATGTATTGGGAATATTTAGAAATAAGAATGAAATAGATTTATCAAAAGTTTTTAGTATTTTTGTAATTATTTTTATTAGCTATAAAATAAATAGGTATAGTTCTTTTGGAAATGATGCATTAGCACATCTGAGTTTTTTTTATCTAATATCTATTCTGCTGAAGAAAGATAAACCTGAATTAAATTTTATTTATCTTATCTGTGTATTTATCTTTTTAAATAAACCATTAATGATAATTGTATTTATAATTCCTCTATTAATTTTTATTAGATATTATAATAGAAAAAATCTTAAATTATTATTTTCCATGCCAACATTTCTTTTAATTTTATGGTTAACAAAAAATATTGCTGTATCTGGATGTGCGATTTATCCAGTCAAGATCACTTGTATTAACAGTCTAAAATGGACTGATTTAAATGAAGTGCATTTGGAAAGTCGGTCAGGTGAAGCGTGGTCTAAAGGGTGGCCTGATAGAAAAGATAATAATATTTCATTTAATGATTATAATAAAAATTTTAATTGGTATAAAACATGGTCTAAAAAACATGGAAAATTTATTGTATCAATTTTGTTTCCATATATTTTAGTTGCTCTAGTAATAGCATATTTAATTTCTGGTAAGAGTAAAAGTGATTTTAAAATGTTTAAAAACTTTGATTTTTTTTATTTTATATCATTTTTTGTAAGCATTATAGGATCTTTAATTTTTTTTTTAAAATTTCCTATATTTAGGTATGGTTATTCTTTTTTGGTATCCTCAATAATACTTTCAACTTTTTTTGCTATACAAAGAATTAACTTAAAAAATATTACAAAAATAACAAAGGTGATTTTTTTAATATGTATAGTTGCATTTTTTGGAAAACAAGCTGTTAGATCAGTTAAGAATTATAGCAATAAAGATATTTGGCCAAATATTTATTCATTTAATAAAAATATAAAGCCAAAAATATCAAAGGTTAATATTTCAAATTATTTAGATATATATACTACTAATCATTTATGCATGTATAATAAATCTCCATGTACTAACTATAAATTAAAAAATATAAACATTGAGAAAAAACAAAGCTACTTATTTATTAACTTAAGTGAAAAATAAACTATTTGAAAACATGTTAAACGCTAACCTTAAAAGTTTAAATTTTAGGTTTTGTTTAATTTTTTACTTATCTTTTATTTTATCAGTGGTATTTCTCTCTATTTATTTCACCAATAGTTTAATAACAAAATATCCTGGGCTAGTTGATAAAGATTATAATATTATTTTAAAACAAATTCCCTTTGCGCATGGTCAACTTATTCATAATTTATTTTACGAAAATTCTTATTATTTAAATGACTGGAATATTACTATGTATGCTGCAAGACTTCCGTTTGTACCATATTTAATATCAAGTATTTTTAGTTTATTTCAAAATATTTACTATTTTTTAGTTTTAAAAAATATTATTTTTTTTTCTATTTATTTTTTAGGATCTTATATTTTTGTATCAACATTGAATTTAAAAATTTGGCATTTTTTATCTTTTCTATGTTTAATTCTTTATAATCCATATAATTTAATTGTATCACTAAATTTCGTTTATGCAGATTTTGTTGTAGCATTATTGCTTCCTTCATTTTATCTAATTATTATTTCAGAATTTAAACACAAATTTATATTATCAGCAATAATACTTTTCGTATTATATTTAACTAAAGTAAATATGTTTTTTTTAACAATCTTCTTGTCACTATTCATTTTTTTTATTGAAAATAAGAAATATAAAATATTTCCAATAATTTTTGTTTTTTCTGCGGTTTTAATATGGGGTGGATTTAGTTTTAATAAAACTCAAAGATTTGCATTTGGTTCAGGATTAATATCAATTAATTCTTGGGGACTTTCACATGTTTTGAATAAAGACTTTAAAAACTATTATCCTGATAAAACAGTTGATCGAATAGTTAATGAAAAAACTTTAAAAAAAATGAATTTTAATGATGAATGGGAATTTTATGACTTTTATCAAAAACAAAATTATCAATATATAAAAAGTAATTACAAAGAGTTTTTAAGTAATATTTTATTAAAAGCTAAGTTTATTTTTACTTATATATATGTCGATGGAAGCCAAGTCTTTATTACAGATAATAAAAAGGAAATAAGATATTCAAATATTCCTAACAAATTAATTCTCAACATATCAATTTTATTATTATTTTTAAAAATATTTAGAAAAAGAAAAACATTGAATATTGAAAAATATGATTTTTACTATTTGTTAATTCTACTTTTTTATTTAGCTCCTCTTCTGGTTGGATGGGCAACTAGCAAACATTTAATTGGTATTTTTTTGGTATCAAAAATATATACTTTTATAACTTTAGCAAAATTAAAAAAAGAATAATTTCCATATTTAATAAATAGTTAATTTTGGGAGTGGAAAAATAAATTTTGCTCCTCTTTTTCTCTCACTTTTTTCTCTAATTAAAATTTCATTTTTAAAGTGCCAAGGTAAAACTAGATAATAATCTGGCTTGAGTCTTCTTGCTTTTGCTTCTGAAATAATTGGTATTTTTCCAGATGGTGTAAATTTATTATATTTTTCAGGGTTCCTCTCAGCTATGTAATTAACTAATTTTTTATTTATTCCAAAATACTCCAGCAAAATGTTTCCTTTTGTAGAAGCTCCATAACCAAATATTTTTTGGTTTTTGGACTTGATGTTAGTTAACGTTTCAATTAATTGTTCCTTCACACGATGTATTTTATTAAATAACATTCTGTAAGTTTTTGCAGATTTAAGTTTGATTTTTGACTCATCCTTCAATATTTTTTTAATTTTTTGATGTTTAATTTTATATTTTGAATTTTTTTGACAAATATAAAATCTAGAACTACCACCATTAGAACTGTTATATTCGATATCAATTACCTCAAGATTATTTTTTTTTGCCATCTCAATTATTACTTCACAAGAATAATACTCTAGATGCTCATGGCATATTGTATCAAACATAACGTTTTTTATAATTTTTCCAAGATCTGCCATCTCTAAAACAAAAATACCATCATTTGATAAAATTTTATGTATATCATTTAGAAAGGAGTTGGGACTCTCTAAGTCATAAAACACTGCTACTGCTGTTATAATTTTAAATTTTGGTGTGTAACCATAAATATTAATCAAACCTTTAGCCGAAAAAAAATCAGGAAGAATATAATTTATTTTTTTATATAAATTTTTAAATTTTGGTATTAGAGGATCACACCCACACTTAATTATATTTTTATTATAAAAATTTAATAAGGTTGCATCATTGCTTGCAATGTCTAACACAGACTCATTTTTTTTTAGTTTAGTTATTTTTATAAGTTTTTTAGCTAAATTTTTAACATGGTTTGTCATGGTTTTATTTATACCAGTTCTATAACCATAATTATTATTATATAATTTTTTTGGATTAAATTTTTCATTAAGCTGAACTAGATGGCATATTTTACACTTCATTAAGGTGAGATTTTTTTTTTCAACAACTGTATTTTTATTTTTTGGAAAAAATCCTGAGTATGGAATATCGCCTAATGAAAATAACTTTTCAGTTTTCGTAGAGTTGCAGTTTCTACATTTTTTAACTTTCATAATTTTTTATAACTTATATTTAATAAGTCACGGAAGTAAATTACAAATAAATAATAAAATCCATGAACCCAATCCTTAAACTGTATCTTTGAGTCTCCAGATTTTCTATAGTTTTGTATCATTTTTAGTTCTTTAACTAAGTATTGTTCTTTAACGAATATATACATTGTTTCCCAAAAAAAAGAGTAACTATTATTTTTTGCACAAAAAATAAGATTGGGGTTCATTTTTTTAAAATTATAGCAACGGAATGCCCCCGAAGAATCATATTTTATGTTTAATAAAATTCTTAAAAGAAAATATCTCATCCATGTTAATATTCTTCTATATATTGGCCATGATGCCATTGAATTCTTATGCATAAACCTGTTGGTTTGTACCAGATGATATTTAGGAGCATGTTTTAACATTTGAGAAATTAATTTTGGATCATGAGTAAGATCACTGTCCATAGTTATACAAAAAGTTACTTTATTGTTTATAGCCCATTTAATTCCTGCTTTATGAGCAGAACCGATACCAGACTTTTTCTTTCTCAATAAAAAAAGAATTTTTTTATCTTTTTTTTTTAATTTTTTTATTTCATTTATCGTTCCATCAGGAGAATTATCATCAATAAATAATATTTTTAAATCTTTATTAAATTTTCTGATTTTTTTATATAACACATTTATATTTTCAATTTCATTGTAAGTGGGTATTATTAATATTTTATTCATTGAAGAAGCTTATCTATTATACATTTTATTTCTTAAAATCTGGTTATTATCAAGTAAATTCTTTAATTATATCTTTATATATTACTAAAAGCTGTTAATTAAAAATAAATGATAATAAAATTTATAAAATTTTTATTATGAGTATATACATTCCATTTTTAATATTAATTATTTATAGCTTAGCACTCAGTGTAAAAGTAAAGATTGATATATATAAATCAATTTTAATAGTTTCTTCATTTATAATTTTTGTAATATATTTTTTTGGAAAAGTTGGTTTTTTACCTGAGGCTAATTTAATAATAATTTCCTTATCTGTTGTAATTTTAGTATATTTAATTTACCAAAAAAATTTCTCTCAAAAAAATTTAGTTAATTTATTTATTTTATTTATAATTTATTCAATAATAATTTGGCATTCGAAAGATTTATTTTTGTATAAGTTTGATGATTTTAGTGAGTATGGAATTACATCAAAATTAGTTTATCATGAAAATATATTACCTATATACATAGATTATTTAGATAAGGGTTCACATTCTAAAATTAATGCTCTTTCTTATTTACACTATTTTTTTTTAAAAAATTCTTATAATGATTTTAATGAAACAACATTATTAATTGCTCATAATTTTTTTAAAGTTCTTTTAATGATTAATATTATTAATTATTTGAACATAAATAATATTAAAAAAATTTTATTATCAATATTGATTTATTTTTTAATATTTATTCTAGGACCAGGATTTGATAGATTATATGTAGACTCAACTATCGCCCTTATTATTACAAATTTACTAATCATATTTTTATTTAGAAAAAGTTCAAAAGAAGATTATTATTTATTTTCTCTTTTATTAATTTTATTGCCCAGTATTAAATATAGTGCGTTTTTAATATCATTCTCTTTAATGGGAATATTTATTATTCATTCAATATTTTTTAAAAAATACAAAAAAATTATTCTTGTTTGCTCTTTAGTAACTATTTCGGTGCTAATAAATATTACTCATTTTCAAAATTTTAATTTTAAAAAAAATGATACTGAGTTGAAAATACTTGAAAAAAGAAAGCAATTTACCAGTTTAAATTTTGATATTAAACCAAATCCTGATGAATGGAAGGAAAATAAAATATCTAATAATATGGACAGACTCAAAGCGGTATTATTAAATTATTTTAAAGTTTCAAGTAAAGAAGGAATTTACCACGCTAAAACTTTTTTAATTTATAATAAAATTCTTGATCAAACAAATATTCAATTTAAATTAATTGGAATTCCAATCAATTTGTGGTTTTGGATAGCTTTTATATTAATTATTGCAATTTTAATATCTAAGGAAAAAAACTCAAATTTTATTGTTCCTATATCATTACTATATATAGCTTTTATTTTTTTCTATTTATTAATTTTAGTTATGTGGGGAATTAAAAATAATCTGATTAATGAAAATTTAACAATAGAACTTTCATGGCATAGACATTTAGGAGCAATAATATTTGGAATAGTATTATTTTTAATAATTAAATTTATTGATACCTATAGAATAAATTACAAACATTATTTTTTATTAATATTATTTTTTTTTAGTATAAGTCCCGCAAATTCTCTAAGGCCATTATTGCCATCAAATATTATTTTAAAGGAAAATTATTGGAATAATGCTTTGAAAATGAGATATGAATTAAATGAATTATCAAGCAAAATTAATCAAATTGTGCCACCTTATTCAAAAATTTTAGTTTATGAGTCTGAAAACTTTAAAGGATATTTTTATCCAGTCATGAACTATGAATTAATTAAAATGGATTTCTATAAATTAGATGGTTATGGTTTAAAACAGTTTCTTTTAAAGACTTCAGGTAAAAATTTAGAAAATAAAATATACTTATTATCTGATGTAAATACAATTAAAAAAATAAACAAAATAAAATTTCTCAATTATAAGAATATAGAGGGTAAAGAAATACTTAAATTTAAAAATTATATTTTGTATAAAATACAATGATTAAATCCTTAAAATACTTAATTGTATTCCTTGTCTCATTAGAAATAATTTTACGAATTATTGGTTTTGGAGATCCAGTAATCTATAATGTTAATGGCAACAATTATTATCCTAAAAAAAATCAAGAGTTAAGAAGATTTAAAGGTAAAATGTTAAATATTAATCATCTAGGAATGAGAACTAATTATAAATGGAAAAACTATACTAATAAAAAAAAAATTTTATTCTTTGGAGATAGCGTTTCTTTTGCAGGTTCATATATAGATAATAAAAATATTTTTTCTGAAAAAGTTTGTGACAGATTAGCTGGAAATAGTATTTGTGGAAATTATGGTGTAAACGGTTATCTTTTGGAAAATTTATCATATAGATTACAAGAGGTTGAAGGAAGTCTATATGACGAATTAGTTATAGTCATAAGTCATTCTTTTTCGATTGGTAAAACAAATTTTAAAAGTTTGCCAATTTATAACTATAAATTAAATCCATTTTCAAAAGCATCATTTGAAATAATGAATCACATACTGTTTAAATATAAAATTCTTGATAGATATCACAAAAATAAATTTAAAAATACAATCTCAAATTCTACTGAAAATCAAAGTAATCAATTAAATATTTTTATAAATCATTTAGAGGGATTAAGTATAGACAAAAAAGTAAGCATTTTTTTAATTCCTACTATGGAAAATCTAGACAATATTACTGATTATAACCATTTTTTAGATAAAATAAGTTATAAAAATATAAATTATAATAATTTGTTCCCTTATTTTAAAAAAATAAAATACGAAGAATTGTATTATAACAATGCGCATTTAAATGAAAAAGGCCATGAATATTTATCTAAAATAATTTATGATTCCATAAAATGAAATTTAAAAAAAATCTAATACGTATAATTATTATATTAATAATGTTTTTATTGGTTATTTTTTTATCAAAATATATTAGTACTGATATTTTTAATTACAATTTTTTATAATTTAATTTAGTGATAACCAATAGATACTCATATATTGATCTTTTAAGATTTATTGCAGCTTTCACAGTTGCTATTTCACATTTGTTTATTAATAAAGTCGGGATTAATGTTAATTTAGAAATAATTTCTTCAATGGCTGTTGAAGTATTTTTTATCATCAGTGGTTTTGTTTTAGCTCCACAAATTATTAAATTAACTGAAAAAAAAAAGTTTAAAGAATATAGGATCTTTATTATAAGAAGATGGTATAGAACCATACCACTTTATGTACTTAGTTTAATTTTAACATCAATAATTCTAAATAAATTATTCACTTTAGATTATTTAAAATATTTATTTTTTATCCAAAACTTTTTTATTAATTGGTTAGAAAATGATTATTTTTCAATTTCTTGGAGTTTATCAGTAGAGGAATGGTTTTATATTTTATTTCCAATTTATTTAATCTTATTTCTTAAGATTAAAGAGTTTAGCTTAATTTATATTTCATTAACTTTTGTAATAATAATTTTTATATTAAGGATTTTGTTTTCTGATAATCAAGAATGGGGAGAAAATGTAAGAAGAATTGTAATTTTTAGATTAGATTCAATTGTCTTTGGATTTATTTTGTTTTTTTTAAAAGATAAAATAAAGAAAAATAATTTAAACTTATGTATAATTTTTGTGACAATTTTGATTTTATCTGTTTTGATATTTGTTATCCTAAAATTAAATATAAATGATGGAGAAAATCTAAGCAAGTTTGTTTATCACTATATTATAGCAATTTGGGGATCATTAATTGTGCTGTTTTTTTATATAAGTGAAAAAAATATTAATAGTTTAAATTTAATAAATTTAAATTTATTTTTAGGAAAAATATCATATTCTATTTACTTATTTCATTTACTTTTGATCTATATAATTTCATCTTTAAAGGTAAATTATTTTGCACTTGAGTTATTTTTGTTTATGGTTTTTCAAGTATTGCTTTCTACCTTACTTTATTATTATTTTGAAAAACCAATTTTGAATGCAAGACCAAACTATAGTGAAAAATAGAGTTATTTAGATAAGCTAAAATCTTTTATAGAAAAAAGAAAACCAATACTAAACCATGATATTGTCATATGTAACGAACTAAAAAAACTTCCTGATGGTAAAAATGGGAAAAAAAATAACAATGGATATATTATTATTAAGGAATTTATTAATTTGTTACTTATTTTTTTTATTTTATTTAATACTAAACTTAGTAACCCAATAAAAAAAATAAAAGGAGCAAAAAATCCAGCATCAGATAAAAGTTCAAAATAATAATTGTGAGGATGAGAACTACAATATTCGCCTATTTCCTTTACTTTTGCTTTGCCTGGATATTTTGCTAGTTTATAACACTCATATCTGAAAGTTTGAGGCCCTGTCCCAAAAATTTTATTTTTTGAAAATATAGATAAAGCATTACCGTACATTCCAAAATAAATATTATCTTTGGTAATTTGATATATGGTATAATTAATTCTATCCTTCAAATTGCTATCTTTTTTAAAATATAAAACACTAAAAGAAATAATAATTAAAAAGAAATAAACTAACAATTGTTTAAAATAAGTTTTTTTAAAATTTAAAATAACAATTAAAAAAATTAAAATAGAAGAAATAATAGATGAATTTCTTTCTCCCGTGATAATGATAGAAAAGTAAACAAAAATTAAAATTAAAAATTTAAATTTTTTTAGATAAAAATTTTTTGTGCTATATAAAAAATATAATAAAAAAGGAGATAAATGAAATATTACGCTTCCAGGAATTTGCTCAGACTTAAATACAGAGGTTAGTCGCCCTGCTTGTTGCCTTTCATATCCAAAAATATTTTCTCCTAGTAAAAATTGAAGCCAACAATCTAAACATAAAAATATTAAAATTATTGTAACTATTTTTGATAATAATTGAATTTTGTTTTTTTCATTTAAAAAATATAAAGACATACCTAAAAACAAAAAAATATTAGACAGATAAGAAAAAGAATTTTCCAGACCCTCTAGTTTATAATTTGAATTTATTGAGCTAAGTATAAAAATTGCAAAGAGTAAAAATAGAAATAAATGTTGTTTTTCTTTAATTATCCTTATCTTATTATTTCTTATTATATAAATTAGGTAAATTATAGATAATAAAACAGCTGTTATATTAGAAAAAAGACTTCCAATTAAAAATGATATTGGTAAAAATAATAATAAATAAAACGTGTTATCATATTTTTTTAAAAAAAGGTTAAACATATTGAAGTATACTAATTCTTTATCATTAAATGAAAAAAAATAAATCAAAAATTGTTAATATAAAAAATGGAAAAAATCTCAAAATAATAGAACCGGTTAATATATATGGTGCAAAATTTGGAAATAATTGTTTTGTTGGTCCATTTTGTGAAATACAAAAAAACGTTGTTATTGGAAATAACACAAAAATACAATCACATAGCTTTGTTTGTGAAGGTGTGAAAATAGGAGATGAATGTTTTGTAGGACATGGAGTTGTTTTTATTAATGATAAGTTTTCAGATGGAAAACCAGCAGGAGGAAACAGAATTAAATGGAAAAAAACATCGATAGAGAAAAAAGTCTATATTGGTAGTAATTCTACAATTTTACCAGTAAAAATATGTTCCAATGTAGTAATAGGAGCAGGTTCAGTGGTTACCAAAAATATATCTAAGCCAGGAAAATACGCAGGAAACCCAGCTAAAAAATTAAATGAAATTTAATATATTTTTTTTAATAACTTTTTTAAGTATAGCTTTAATATTTTTATTTTTAAATTCAAAAAGAATTGCAAGTCACTTTAAGCTTAAAAAAGTTTCGGGTGACCAAACTCCTTTAATTGGTGGGTTAGGAATTTATTTGTTTATTACTTTTGCATTTTTTTTTTTGTATATATTTAAATATAATTTTTATGAAGACTCTTTAACTGCTTATTTTTTAATAAGTTTTATTTTTTTAATAGGAATTATTGACGACATATTTGAGATTAATTACAATATTAGGTTATTAATAATATACTTTATTTTATTTGTATTTTTTAGCTTTGAAAGTGATTATTTAGTTAATTATTTATATTTCGAAACTTTCGAAATTACTTATGAAATAGAAAAAATATCTATATTTCTTACACCTTTTTTTATTCTACTTTTAATTAATAGTTTAAATATGGCTGATGGTATTAACGGTAACTCATCAATTATTTCAATAATATATTTGTTATTAATTTTTAATATAAATAATAATTTAAATATTTTATTTTTTTTATTTTTAATTTCTATATTAATATTTTTATTTTTTAATTTCAAAAATATAACTTACCTGGGCGATTCTGGGGTATATCTGCTCTCAACATTTATCGGGTTATATATAATTAAAGAATATAATTTTGGAGTATCAGATCTATCTTGTGAAAGAATTTTTTTAATTTTGCTAATTCCAGGAATTGATATGTTTAGGTTATTTTGTGAGAGAATATTAAATAAAAAAAATCCCTTCAAAGGGGATTTAAATCATTTTCACCATTTTTTAAAAAAAAAATTTAATCTTAGTATAGCTGTAATTATTTATTCGCTTATGATTATATGGCCGAATTTACTATACAAATTATTTAATATAAATCTAATAATTTTAATTATTTTAAATATTATTTTTTATTTTTTATTCATTTTTAATATTAAAAAAGTTGGAAAAATTTCTTAATTAATTTTACGAATACAAAAATTAATGGGTTTTTATATCCATTTGACAATAATGAATTGTAACACTCATAGTTTGCTTTTATAATATTTATTATTCCTGAGCTTGCACCACCAGTTGACATTTTTATGGAATATTCATCTAAATAATAAAAAGTTGTTTTTTTATTATTTTGACATTTAATGAAAAAGTCAAAATCTGCAGATATTAAGTATTTAGTATTATAATTGCCCAAAGAATTAATATATTTTTTTTTTATTACAGTGCCAGGATGTGGTATATGCCAGCCAATTTTATTTATATTATTCTGATTTCCAGACTTATATTTTCTTGAAATATTAAAAATATTTTTTTGGTATATTATGTTTGTATAACATAGATCAAATTCGTCATTTTTAAATATATTATTAATCTTATCAAAAAAATTTTTCTCCAAAATATAATCATCCGAATTTAAAAATAAAAGATATTTTCCCTTTGATATTTCTATACCTTTATTCATAGCAAAATAAATTCCATTATCTTTTTCAGAAATAATTTTTATTTTTTCATTATTAAAATGCTTAATAATATTTAAGGTTTCGTCAGTCGATTTGTTATCAACTATAATATGCTCATAGTCCTTAAAAGTCTGCTCATTTACAGAATTAATACATTTAAGTATCTTATCCTCTGAGTTATTAGTTGGGGTTATTATAGTTAGAAACATTGATTTTATTTACCTTATTAAAAATTTCACTATATGTTGTTCCAATTTTATTTTTATTTAAATATTTGGTTGCAAATTTCCTTGAGGACCTTCCTTTTTTTATTAAAACTTCTTTTTTGATATTTTTAATCATTTCTGTCATTTTCTTTATTTCAGAAAATTTAAAAGTATACCCAATATTTTTTAATACCTCTTTTGATCCTCCATTATCAAAACTAAAGACAACATTTCCTGAAGATAATGCCTCAAGAATAGTTAATGGTAAATTATCGATTAAAGAAGTACATATATATATATCTGATAAAGAATATATTTCAGATGTATTTTGATTTGGCATAAAATCAAAATGCTTAAAATTATTTATATTTTTAAAATAAAAATTTTTTTTTCCAAGTGATACAAAAAACAAACTTTTATCGTTACCTAGTGTGTTAATTATTTCTTTAAAGTATAGGAAACCCTTTCTTTGATCTGAAAAATCTTGTGCAGAAAAAAAAACAACTCTTTTATTTAGAGGAACACCATGTTTTTTCCTTAGAATTAATTTATTTCTCGGTTTAAAAAGTGTAGTATTGATAGGATAATAATTGCATAAAAAAATTTTATTTTTTATTTTTGGAAATAACTTTTTAAATTTTTTAAACATCCATAAGTTATGTGCGATAAAAAAAGTTTTATTATTATATAGTATTTTCTTTTTTAACTCCCAACAGTGATTTGAGAGAAAATCTTTTTTTTTATCAATGTATTCAAAATAATGTTGTGTAGAATTTAAAAACCACATATCATGCAAACTGATAACTAATTTAGAATTAAGATTTAGAATCTCTCTTAAAGATATCATTGATCTATTGATCCAGTGAATATTAATGATATCTGGATTAAACTCCCTTATAAACACATCAGAATTTGTTTTAAAGAGGTTTAAAGATTGGTGAAATTTTTTTTTAAGAAAAAAAAATATTAAAATTTTTTCTAAAGTTCTAACAATATTTAAGTAAATCTTAAAATAATTACCATAAATAACTTTAGAATTTTTATATTTTTTATTAATGCAAAGAAAATTGATTTTTAGTGCTTTTTTTTTAATAGATTTAAAGATAGAGTATGCTGCTAAGGATGCTCCTCCTTTAAAATCACTATAGGATAAAAAAGAAATTTTCATTATCTAAATATTTTAGAATTTTTTTTATACCACTCGCAAATAAACGGTATATCATCCTTTAAATTTCTTTTAGGTTTCCATCCCAATTTTTTAAGTTTTGTGCAATTAATTTTATATATTTTATCATTAAATGGTCTATTTTTTACAAATTTTATATTTTTATTAATATTTAAATTAAAATAATTACTTATCATCTTAACAACCTCTATGATATTATAATAATCATCTGAACCAATATTGTAAATTTGGTTAAATTTTTTACTTTTTATGATTTTTAAAATTCCATCACAAAAATCGTGCACTGATAAATAATGTCTAAACCGATTACCTTTTCCATGTATTGTCATTTTTTTTTTTTTAATAAAACACATAATTGATTTAGAAATAAGCTTTTCAGGATATTGTCTTATTCCATAAATATTATTAGCTCTTACAGTTGCTATGTTTAAATTATATGAATGTTTATATGAGTTAACGATCATGTCTCCTCCAGCTTTTGAGGCTGAATACGGATTTGTTGGATTTAAAAATTGCTTCTCTGTAAAAGGTCTTCCTAAATTTTCACCATATACCTCATCAGTGCTAACATGAATTATTTTTTTAATTTTTTGTTTTCTGCAAGCCTCTAAAAAATAATGTGTTCCCAGTGTGTTAGTTTTGGTAAAAATTAGAGAGTTGCCAAAAGAATTATCTACATGACTTTCTGCAGCAACATTAATAGCTAAATCAACTTTATTTAAATATTTTTCAAGCATTTTAAAATTTAAAAGATCTCCTCGTACAAATTTAACGTTTTTTTTGATTAATAACTTTTTAAGATATTTTTTATTTGCTGCATAAGTAATTTTATCAAAAAGTATAAACTGAGTATTTTTATATGTTAAAAATAGCCTCTCTGATAAATGAGATCCTATAAAACCTGCAGCACCAGTGATAAAAATTTTTTTCATATCTAATTAATTTATTTGTTTTTTAAGTTTGATTAACTCATTATTTAAATATTTTTTATTAACTTTTACTTTAATTGCCTTTTGTAACTTTGAGATATTAAATGAAAAATCTGCATCAATAAACTTTTTTTTTTTAATAATATTAATATCAACTTTTTTCGTATCGATTATATTTTCAACAAAATTTTTTACTTTGATTGGAATACCAGAGCCTACATTATAAATACCAGACATTTTTTTTGTTAATATTTTCGAAATGTATCTACAAAATAAATTTATTGGAAGAAAATCCTTATATAAAAAAATATTATTATCGAAAATCAATCTCTTATTTTGTTTTCCTTTTATTATTAAACTCATTATTGATGGTCTCTTTTTTTTTCCAATCTCATTGCCAATTACATTTGACAGCCTTAAAATTAAAAGCTGTCTGTTTAATCTCTTATTACAATATTTTTCAGACTTGATACAATTTTTTGCATAAGTATTAATTGGTTTAATAGCAGAACTCTCAGTTATACCAATTTTTGGCTTATAAACCTGTCTAGTACTTAAAATAATCAAATTATTATCACTATTAGAAATATAATTTGCAATTATCAAGTTTCTATCAAATTTTCTATTATATCTTTTATTAAAAAAACGATCATGCTGACTACAATTTATAACTATCGTATTTTTAATTTTTTTTTTTTTTAAATTTTTAAATTTAATTTTCTTAACATTAAATCTAGGTAATAAGTTTTTGTAAAGATTTTCTTGTATAAAACTTTTATATCCTACTATAATTATTTTTTTTTTACTCACCAGTTTTAATGCCAATCAATCCAGAATAATCAATTTGCTGAAAAAAAATATTTTTTTTATTTTTAAAATATTCATCAACAGCCTTTTTGCAACCTTTCCAATGTCCATAATCGTCAATTATTAATAAACCTCCAACCTCTAATTTAGGATACAAGACTTCCAATTCTTTTTTTGTAGATAAATAAAAATCAGTATCCAATCTTAAAAGACTAATTTTTTCAGGATATTTATTATTTAATGTCTCTTCAACTAATCCTTCAACATAAACAACTTGAGAAGAGTCTAATCCTGTTTTGATCATGTTTTCCTTTACATAAGATATTGGAGAATATGCCCAAATATCCTTTGAGTTTTTTTTTTTGTCTGTTTTTTTTAGTTTTTCATTAGCTTTTTGATTTAAAATATTAACATCACTTTCATGAACATTTGCCATTCCTGTAAATGTATCATAAAGCCATAATCTTTTTTCCTCAAAGAGCGGGTCTTTAGTATTCATTATAGAATAAGCTATCATCATAGCTGAACCTCCCATGAAAACACCACATTCTACAAAATCCCCTTTAATATTGTTTTTATAAATATACTTTACTGATTGAAATAAGGATAAAAATCTTTCTTTACTAACGTTAAGTGATTCTTTTTCGCATTTTTTGAATAAATTATTAAAAATTTCTTGATCTTCAGAATTAAAAGTAATTACATTTGGATTATGAATTTTTTTTATATCATAGGAAAAATACTTTAGTGTATTTTTAATTATTTTTTTTAACATATATAATTATAACATTTATAAATGAAAACTCCATTAAACATACATAATAATATACAATTAATTTTCTTTTCAACAATATTATATGGTTTATCAATTGCGATTTTTTTAAAAGAAATTAATTTATTATTATTTCCTAATAGTGATTTTAAAATCATGATTATTTATAGGATATTAATCATCGTATCAAGTCTATTACTATTTCTCTATACTGCTAAAAAATTAAATTGGATTGTTGGTTTACTAATAATATTAAATATTATTTTTTTATTTAATTTTTTTTTTGGAGAAAAATTAAATTTTAATTTAGATATTTATGAATATTTTAATAAAATAGGTCTAAGAGACGAGATTAGATTAAGAGACCTCTACTTGCACAATATAGAAATAAAAAAATTTTTACTTATAAATATTTTTAATATTATTCTACCTCTTTTTGTACTTACTTTTACAAAGTTAAATATTGATTTCGATGCTTTTAAAAGGAAGAGCATTAATTTTTTAAACTATTTTTTAACAGTATTTTTTATTTTTTTAATTTACAGATATCAAGATTTTATCATAAATTTTGATGGTTCATATGAGATAAAAGCATATTTCATCAACATTCACTCGATGATTTATATATTAAATATTTATTTTTTATTATTAATTGACGAATATTTTACAAAAGATAAAAAAAATAAAAAAATTTTTATATTTAAGATGACAATTATATTAATTTGTTTTTTTTTAACGGACTCTCTCTTACATTTAGGAATATGTTCTTTAACTCTAATCTTTTACTGGATAAAATATTTTAAGATAAATTTAACTCTATTTTTAATATTTATAACCATTATTTGCTTATTTATTTTAAATGACTATGTAATAAATCAAAATGATATTAACCAAACCGGATCAATTCTTAATTCAGTTTTAATTAGAGTTAAGTTGGCTTCATTATTTCTGTTTAACATTTCTAACCTAAATGTATTTTTTGGAAATGATTTATTGAACAGCGAAATTTATACTTATCCCCATAATTTATTAGTTGATGTAATTATTTGTACAGGATTTTTTGGTTTGCTAATATTCTCAATAATTTTTTATAATTTTTTTAAATTATTCTTTACAACTAAAAAAAATTTTATTTTGTTTATGATTGTTTTTCAGTCTTTTATTTTATCTAATTTATCTGGATTTTTGTTTACAAATATAATTTTTAATATTGCGTTGGCTAGTTGCTTTTGTTTCGAAATTGAAAAAGAAGAAAAAATTAAATAAATCTCTCTCGGATTCATTAAGTTAACAACCATGATTGATATAAAAGCCGATCCTACTGTAGCTAAAGACGCTCCATTAATTCCAAAAATAGAAATTAGGTAATAATTTAAAGTAATATTTAAAAAAATTGTTAAAGTTTGAAATACAAGAATTTCAGTATAATTAGACTGAACATACTGCTTATGTACCCATAAATTTATTGTTAACGCTATACCTATATTTAGTGAAAGAATTTTTAAGGAATTAAGTGCTAAAATAAAATCTGTACCAAATAAATTCAAATACATTTCTCCAAAAAATATAGACATTAAATAAAAGAACAGACCCCCAGAAAAACTAATCAGAACTAAATTTTGATAAATATTATTAAATTTTTGTGTGTCTGGTATAATTCTATTTAAATTGGGATAGATAAATTGAAAGAAGTGAGTGCCAAATAGTAGAATTATAGTTATTATTCTTGAAACTGAAGAATAATATCCTGCTTCATCAGATCCCAATAAATTTGATATCATTAATACATCAATTCTCATAGAGACAAGAATTACAAAAGCTAACAAAGGGAAAAGAATTATTTTTTTTAAAATTAGTATTGTATGTTTTTTTGAAAATATTAAATTTTTAAATTTATTTCCGTTCTCTTTAAAAAAATAAATAATAATTATAGAAAATAATAGATTTTCCAAAAAGTAGCTCAAAGCTAAAAATAAATAACTATAATCATTAAATATTATGTAAAGTTTAATAAAAAAAAATATCGCAGTCTGGAAAAATCTAATTTTAAAGATTAATTTAAATTGTCCTCTTACAAATAACTCACTATAAAAAACTGAAAATGGTTCAGATAAAAGTATTAAGTTTAAAATTAATATTAAATATTTAAGCTCTTGCTTAATATTTAAAAAAGTTAATATGAAAGCTATAAGTAAATAAAGTGCTATCGATGAGTAAAAAGTTATTAAAAAACATGACGCTATATCTTTTCTTCGATTTTGAAATTTTAAAGAAAGTGATTTATTTAAATAATAATGTATATTAGAAAATGAAACTGAATAAATAAGAAAAAAAACTGTTTGGGCAATAGTGAATTCTCCAAATGCTTGAGAAGAATAATTTCTTGCAAAAATTACAATTATAAAAAAAGAAAAAAAGTACGAAATTACATTTGAAGATAAAAAATAAGAAAAATTTGGCAGGAAACCAGAAAAATTTTCTAAATTTTTATAAATCTTTTTCATTTTTTTAATAATTTAATTATGAATTTATCAAGAACGAATGCGCTATTTGCATAGTTGTGATGATTATTAGTCTTAGTTCTCCCTGCTTCAGCTATTATTTTCAATTTTTCATAATTATTAAGGTAATATTTACATTTTTCAATCAATTCAGAATTGTGCTCAAAAACCTCAATTTCTTTACCAATAATAAACAATTTATCTAAGTCTTTTTTCTTATCTGTGATTAACATGCAGCCTGAGCCTGTTCCCTCAAAAAGTCTCATATTGCCAGCATACTCTGTGTCTTTTATATGGGTATTAATTAATATTTTAGTTTTGTTTAATATTGAAAGCATATCTATACCAAAAGAAGGTTTTTTTGAAAAAAAATAAATGTAGATAATTTTTAAAAAAAAATTAAAGTTTTTTAATATTTTTAAATTAAGAATACATATTAATAAGTAATAGATATATTGTAATAAAAATTTGTTAGAAAAATTGATAGCTATATATGAATTCTTAAAATTTCGCATCAATTTATATACTAAATCTACCCTATCGTTATGCAATTTAGTATTTATAAAAATCGAACCTATAAAACTTATATCAATATTTCTATTTTGAGGTGTAAAGTTGTAATCAATATTATTTGGAAATGCATGTCTCATAAGCAAAACATTTTTTTTTGTTATTGAATATATTTTTTCAGAGTAACCCTTGGTACAAGTTACAATCCCATCTACAAAATTTAAATTGTTTAATATTTTTTTAGTAAATGGGGCACAATGAAAGCATAAAATAGTTTTTACAAAATCAAAATTTCTAACAGTTTCAATTAAATTCTTCTTAGCAATATTTGCATTTCCTAAAAATAGAACATTTGGTTTATAATATTTAATCTGCTGTATTAAAATAGTATCATTAGAAGATTTATCGCCAAATTCATCTAACCATTTTTTTTGGATAAAATCTGCATTCTCAATTATTTCATTACAATTATAACCTTTTTTTGATAACGCCTGTGTTATAAAATTTGAAACTGAGTACATTTCATCGAAAATATTATTTAAAGTTTTTGTGTAACTTTCATCTTTTTTATCGTATTTTTTTTTAAGAACTTTTAAAAAGTCTGGATAGATAGAGGATATTCTCAAAAATCTATTCATTAAAAAATTGCTTTATTGTTTTGCTAATTTTTTTTACATCCTTTAATTTAAGATGCTCACCAATTGGAAGGCTTAATATTTTTCTACTAAATTTTTTAGAATTCATATCTTTACAATAAGACATATGTTTTTTAAAAATTGGTGTTTCTGGTAAAGATAATGGATAGTGTATTCCAGTATTAATTTTTTTGGATTTTAAAAATTCTCTTAATTTATCTCTTTGTTGAGTTTTAATAACAAATAAATGAAAAGAAGATTTGGTGTTTTTTAACTTTTTAACAAAAGATAAACTACGAATTTTTGACAAAGAATTGGTGTAAATTTCTGCTTGTTTATTTCTCAAATTAATCCAGCTATCTAATTTTCTTAGTTTTATTCTTAATATTCCAGCTTGTAAATTATCTAAACGGGAATTTCTTCCTAGAGTCTCATGGCTATTTTTTTTTAACCCTCCATGATTTGCAATTTTTTTACATTTAAGAAAATATTTTTTATTATTTGTGACAATGCACCCTCCATCACCATAACAACCTAAGTTTTTAGAAGGAAAAAAACTAAATGTACCCAAATCACCAAATGTTGAGACTTTTCTTCCTTTAAATTCAGCTCCATGTGATTGTGCGCAATCCTCAATTATTTTTATATTATTCTTTTTGCATAACTTAATTATTTCAGGAATATTTGCTGGATTTCCATATAGGTGAACGATCATTATTGCTTTTGTATTATTATTAATTTTTTTCTTTAAATCTTTAATACAAATATTATGAGTATGGTCAACATCTACAAATTTAACTTTTAATCCATTGTTTAAGACAGCCTCAGCTGTAGAAATCCATGTATTAGCAGGAACAATGACCTCACTATCTTTTTTTAATTCTAAAGCTTTTAATGATATCTCTAGTGCATCTGTACCGTTTGCTGTCCCTATACAATACTTAACTTTTAAATATTTAGAAAATTCTTTCTGAAATTTCTCTAAATCAAAACCTCCAATGAAAGATGAATTATTAATGTTATTTTTAATTGATTTTAAAATTTGTTTTTGGATGCTTATATTTTGTTTTTTTATGTCTAAAAAAGAGATAGTCATATTATCTGCCTAGCAATTTTGAATTAATATTATCTTTTAAAAAAATTTCTTTACTTGTTTCTGAAGATCTATATATCGCATTGATTAATTTAATAGTCTTATGTGACTCAAATGCACTAAACTGAGATTTTCTCTTATATTTTAAACAATTAAAAACATGATCATAAAATTTATAATGTCCATGAGTTAAATCTTTCTGATGGTATTTTTTTAAATTTATTTTCTTTGATTTATTATTTAAATTATAAAAACTAATCTCATTTAATGCGAAGCCTCCAATTTTGGCAGATCCTTTTGAGCCTAAAATTGTAATTGAACCTTCAAGATTTTTTGGTCTAGTTGCTGTAGTTGCCTCCATAATAGCACTTTTATTATTTTTAAATTTAAATAATATTAATGAGGTATCCTCTGCTTCTATTTTTGCTAGATGATTAAAATTTTTTGCAAAAACTGACAAGGGTTCTCCCATAATCGATCTTAACAAATCTAAATGATGACTTGCTTGATTTGATACTACCCCACCATCATATTTCCAGGTTCCTCTCCACTTTGATTGGTTGTAATAAAATTGGTCTCTTCTCCATCTTACAATTACACTTCCATGAAAAATTCTTCCAAGTTTTTTTTTTTTAATATCATCCATTAACTTTTCTACAGGCAAATTAAATTTATTTTGCATCACAACAAATACATTTTTATTATATTTTTTACTTAAACCAATGATATTAGATGAGTCTTTTAACCTTAGACACATTGGTTTCTCAACAATAACGTGAACATTTAGTTTAAGAGCAGTCTTAACATACTTGGCATGCATTCCTGATGGAAGAAGAATAGATACAATATCTGGCCTTGTTTCTTTTATTGCATTTACAAAATTTTTATAAACTTTTATTTTAAATTTTTTTTTTAATTTATTTAAAGTATTTGCATTTTTGTCACATAACCCAACTATTTTGAACTTTTTGTTGCCATTCTTTTCTATGGCCTTGTAATGTTTGTCTAAAATTTTACCACAACCTAAAATTAATACCTTCATATAAATCATATCTTTTGTACTTTATTAATTAACTTTTCTCATTTATTAAATACTTTTTTTATACTTTTTTTAAACAATTGAAAAATTTTGTTATTTGTCCAATTTGTGCTGTAATGGTCATGTCTTTTTGGTCTCCGATTCATGATATCATTAAACTCTTCATCAGATAATGATAATTTTTTTAAAAAAAAGTTTTTATTCTGATTAAAATTTTGAGTATTATATGAGGGCAAGCTCAGCGCGTTAATTGCTTCAGATCTCTCCATTTCTTTATTCCTTATTAAGCATGAATAATGTAATTTTCTTTTATCTATTTTAAATTTATTTGGAAGAATATAGGTTTGGAAAAACATTGTAAAAAATGATTCATGGTGCTTTTCTTCGTATGGCTTCCATCCAAATTCTTCTGCTAATATTTTAGATGCTTTGTGAGAATTATAATTAATATTATCCAGTATATTTATCACTTTGATTTTTTTTGAAATATTCTCATAAAAAAATCTTTTAAAGGGATAGATTTTTGGAAAACTTTTAAGTTTTTCTTTGCCAAATGTTTTATGTATTTTTTTTATATGATTAAAATCATCTTTCCTCCAGCCCCATGAAGGAATTGTGGAATGCTCTGTTGCAAAATTAATGCCTGAAAAAATATATTTAATATTTTCTTTTAAAGCGTTGTTGTAGACATAAGCTAAAATAGCGTGATCAGTTGGAAGCTCGATATCTGGTACTCCAGCTTTTAGAAAACTTAATTGAAGATCTTTAAACTCTTCCCAATCTAAGACTAAAGTTTTATAATCAAAATTTGTTTTCTGTAAAATCCTACTTATGTTAGAATTAGATGTTAATGTTCCCCATCCGTTGTCTAAATGAATAATTAATGGGTTTAAGCCCATTTTCCAAATATTATAAACTACAAATGAACTGTCTTTACCTCCACTTAATCCTACAAGACAATCATACTTACTACTTGATTTAAATGAATGATCTTTAACTTCTTTCTTAATATTTGATAAATTTTCATGAATTTGTTTGTCGTCAAAATTTATGTAATAGTTTTTTCTATTTTCCCAATCGTTACAAAAGTTACAAATATTATTTTCATCTAATAGAAAACCTTCAATTGTTTCATCCATTACACAATTTTTACAAATTTCCATAAATCTTTATTTTTTCTTCATAATTTGGATAATTCAAAACTATACCCCCATCTTTTTTTTTCATGATAAAAATAGAAGAGCTTGCAACTGCATTAATATTACTATTAGTAAGTACTTTTTTAAGACCATCATAATTTAAAGATCCACCTTTATAAATTACAGGTTTATTGACAAAATTTGCTACAAAATCAACAAATTTCAAATCATAACCATTCATTTCACCATCATTATTAACATGTGTAATTAATATTTCACCTGGGTTCAGTTTAACAATTTCTGATGCGTAATCATCAAATCTTTTTTTTGTTATTTGTCCTTTTTTATGGTCATATAAAAAATATTTTTCATTCTGTGAATATAAATCGATTGATACAATAATACTTTGTGAGCCAAAAAACTTTACAAGTTCATTTACTAAATTAGGATTTTCAAATATTACTGAATTTATAATAATTTTTTCAAAACCAATATTAATTATTTTTTTTGCATCTTCAATATTTTTTATATACCCGCCATAAGTCATTGGGAAAAAAGCCTCACCTGCAATTTTTTCAAGAAGATTAAAGTTGATGCTATCTTTTTTCTTTGTAACATCTATGAAAGCCATTTCATCAACTTGATACTGATTAAATATATTAATTGCATTAATTGGATCCCCTACATAAACATCTGTTTCTTCATTAAAGTTTTTTCGATGAATAAGTTTATTTTCTTTTAATAATAGAACTGGAATAATTCGTTTTCTTATCATTTAATTTAGGCTAATTAAAATTTTTTTAAGAAGGTCAATGCCATTAGTATGACTTTTTTCAGGGTGAAATTGTATTCCATAAATATTATCTTTATGAACTATGGCTGGAAATTCAAAGTTATGTTTACAGTGTGCTAAAATAAGACTTTTATCACAATCAACAAAATAATTATGTGCGAAATAAAATAAATCACTTCTGTTATCTAGTTCAATTTTATCAGAATACACGTTGTTCCATCCCATATGTAAGTTATCAAATTTTTTTACCTTTCCTTTTAATAAAGATAACCCCTTCAAGTTTCCTTCTTCACTCTCTTCAAACAGAATTTGCATACCTGCACAAATACCAAAAATTCTTTTTTTTTTTAAAAAATTCTTATCTCTTAAAATCTCAAAAATATCTAAATCTTTAAGAAACCGAATACAATTATCAAATGCTCCAATACCTGGCAGGAAAAATACATCATAATTATCAAGGTCTGCTTTTTTTTCATAGACTTTTGATTCATATCCACAAAAGTTTAATATATTTTTTAAAGAATGAACATTTCCACCTGTATTAATAATTAATATTTTCATAAATTTTATTGATTTATATAACTTAGTATAGTTTCAATATTTTTTTTCCAACTAAAATTTGAGGAAAAATTATGTGCTTTTGAAATAATTCTCTTTTTTATATTTTTATTTTTTGATACTAGCTCAATTTTTTTTGCAATCAAATTTGGTTTACTTGTCCTAAGGTTAAAAGAAAAACCGTTTACGTTATTTTTAACTAATTCTTGCATACCTCCGTGTTGTGATGCAAAAACAATACTTTTAGCAAACATTGCCTCTATAATTACAATTCCAAAGCCTTCAAATTCATGTTTATAATTTTTGCTAAATAAACAAAATATCTCTGAAACATGCAAGATAGATGAAATTTCTCTATCTGACAAATTTGTATTCAAGGTCACATCTTTCGTAAGTTTTAACTTAGAAATCAATTCTAAAATATTACTTTTTTCGGATCCATCTCCAGCAATATAAAGATGGAATTTGTTTGGATTGTTTTGATTTAATATATAAAATATCTCAATTAAATATTGAATATTTTTCCTTGGAACTAAGTTGGCAACACAAGTTATTATTTTTTTTTTCTTTTTCTTTAAGCTTTTAACAAACTTCTTATCTATAAGTTTTAATTTATCTTTAGAAATTCCATTGTATACGACTGAAACTTTATCTTTAATTGATTTATCATTAAAATTAGAGAAGAATATTTTTTTGGTATAATTACTAACAGTAATTATTTTTTTGTTTTTTTTTAAAAAATAGCTGACTATTTTTTTTTTAATGACGCCTTTGCAAACCGCATCACTTCCATGAATTATAGTAATTAAATCAAAATTAAAAAAGTAAGAATAAAGTATATTTCGTAAATTTAAAAAACTACAAATAATAAGATCTGGTTTATTTTTTAAAAATAATTTATTTAAGAATAATAAATTTTTAAATATCTTTAGTATGTTGTATTTTGTATATAAAAGTCTATAAATTTTTAAACCATTCCTAGAATCCAAAAAAATTTTGGTTTTTTTGTTAGATTGAAAATCTATTAATATTTTATTTTTATTTTTTAATGCTTTAGCTTGTTCATAAGTAAAAATACCATAAACAGGATTTTTCTTTGATGGAAAGCCATCGGACGAAAAAAAATATATTGTTTTCATTTATAAAAAAATTTTAATAATTTTCTGAAAAAAGCTTACTATAATACAAAAAATTATCTATTTTTGTTAAATATTTTTTGTTTATCAAGGGACAATTATTAAAATTAAATTTATCAGAAAAAAAAGTATTTCTTGGACCGATAGCATCACTTTTACCAAAAAATTTTTCTGATTTTGCCTCGCTAGAAAATTCGAATTTTATCATATTTCTTAATTCCAACTTATCTCTTTCATTAAAGTTTTTTTCAGAAGTAAACCTACCCCTGTGATATCCATTAGTATCAAAAATAATTGACTGAAATTTAACAGGATAAAAGCTTTTTGTTTTATTTTCTAAAGATTTGATTTTAGCAAATTTAATTCTGCTCCCATCAGTAGAATAATTTTTGTGATAAATATTATTTGTACCTAGAATATAGTCAGTGCTTATCTTTGAGGAATTGTTAAAGTATACAAACATTTTAACTCTTCTTCCAACATTATCATAATGCCACTTCTCAGAAACAATTTGTTTTATAGAATTTAAACAAGTTGAGTTTACAGAAATTAAATCTAACTTTGCATCATTCCCTAAATAATGTTTTATTAATATTATTAATTTTTCATCAGAAAGAATTTTTTCTACTAATGAATTTTTTTCATGCAAAAACGGTATATTTATGACAGGCGATTCATCAAAAGAATTCAAATTAATTCTATTATCAAAACTTGATAAATAAGGATTAACCATATCATCATTTATGTAATCCATATTGTAAACAAGAACCCCATTTTTCTTTAATAAATCAATCTGACTATCAGAATTTGTAGTTTTTTCAAAAATATTAGAATTACTTTTGTCCGAACTATGAACTATTTTTTTAAAAGTAAAGCTTATGTAAAAATCGTAAAATATTTTTTTTAATGATTTTATAAATTTTTGAGTATAAGTATGAGATGACATATTTTAAATACTTATATTAGATATGAATATAAATATCATTAACAAAATTATTAAACATTTTACTAATCCTATTCAGTCAATTTTTTTTGATGTAAGAAAAATTTATTATATTTATTCTAAGTTTAAGCTTGAAAAACTGATGAAAACAAAATTGCCTGTATCTGATTTTTTGATGGACCCAGATTATATAGATTTGCTTAATCTTTATAAAATTATATTACAAAGAAAACCTAAATGTACTTTGGAAGTAGGTGCGGGATATAGTACAATCGTTATTTTAAATGCACTCAAAAAAAATGCTGAATTAGATAAAGAGAAAATTAAATTTTTTTCCTTAGAACAAGATCAAGGTTATTTGGATAAGATGAAAACTTATTTCAATGAAGAGGATCTTGCGGTGCTAAAATTTGTTAAAATTAATTTAATAGTAAAAAAAATTAATGGGCAAAATGTATCAATTTGTGATGAATTTCCCAGTATAAAAATAAATTTCTTTTATGAAGATAGAGCTGACCATCCTAAAATTCCTATAGCGGGTGATGGTGTGAATATTGAGGAAAAAATGCCCGAGGATTTTTGTTTGTGTGTAGATGGTATGAATAAAACTGTAAGATTCTTTAAAGAAAATTTAAAAAGAGATTATAAGATAACTGGTGGAATTTTTTCAGGAACGAATTTTATACCACTTGTTAAAAAGTAAATGTTTTTTTAAAAAAGTTATAATCATATTTATCTAACTTTATTTTATTTTTTTTATTTATAATTTCATCTAATACAATTTTTAACGCATCATAAGAATGGAGATAATTTTTTCTGCCATTTAATAATTTGTAATGATCCAAAAATTTTACTTTAAAATTATTTGATCTTAAATATTGAAACAAATTTCTATGGTTTTTTTTTAAATTTAAAAATATTGTAAATTTTTTTAAAAGAACACTTTCAATTCCAATTGTAGAAAAGAAATTTATATTTGCTATTGAATTAAACAATAAAAAATATTTTTTCTTAAGACTTTTTTCATATCTCATATAAACTGTCATGTCGTTATAAAAAGTTCTTGGGATAATTTTTCCATAGTCCATTACCTTAATGTTATTAAATTTTATCTTTTTTTTAAAATCTATTTTTCTTTTTGAGAAATATGGATAAGGTCTGACTTTTAAAATTAAGTCACTTTTTTTTTCTTTTAGATATTTTCCAATAAAGTTAATAACTTCAAATTCCTCTTCTGCTGCTCTTGTATTTTCCTCTGAGCAACAAACATAAAAAATATAATCTTTTTCCTTTTTTTTTATCCTGTTCTTATTTTTTAAATAATCAAACTGAAAGGCAGGTAATAATGATATTTTTCTTTTTTCTATATTGTGTCTATCATATATCAAATTTCTGAGTTTTCTTGAGCTAACAAAATACTTATCTGCGAACAAATTTACATCTCCAGAAAAAATATTGTCCCAACTAAATATAAATGAATATACGGGTATTTGGTTAATTTTTGCAGTAAAATTTAGATCATGATTAGTATATATTTCGTTAAATCTAAAATCTGTGAATAATATGTCAAAATTTTTGATTTTTTTGTTATTTTTTTTAAATTTTTTTCTTAAGAAATTTCTATCTATTCCAATATTTAAAAAAAATAACAAACTTTTGAAGATAAATAATATTCTTATAAAAATATTCTTATTAAAAAGGATATTCTCAATATGGTAAAATTTCTCTAATGAACATTTCTTACTCAACGCTAAAAAGCTTAAAATTCTATACAGATAACTTTTTTTCTCATTCAATATCTCAATTTTTGTATTTTTTTTAAAAACATGTTTTGCAAAAGGATTATTTGTAAAAATCGTAATTTGATTTTCTGTAGATAGTTTTTCGATAAATTCTATAAAACCTATATTTGAAAAATCGTTAAATGAACAAGCAATTTTTTTGTTCTTAATTCTGAGACTCATTTACTTAAATTAAATTATTCTTATATAAATAATTAAATATATATTTTTTCGAAGCAACAAACAGATTACTATTAGCTTTATAAATTTTAATTTCTTTAATGTTGTAAAATTTTTTGATATTTTTTGTTTTAATTTTATCATTTATAATTATGAGATTCTTAAATTTAAATATTTTTTTATGATCTTGATTTAAGAAAAGCTCTTCATTTAAGCGTTCTCCAGATCTGATGCCTGTAAATATTATTTTTTTTTTATAATTAATTCTTTTTTTATAGTAATTCAAAAGAACATTTGCTAGATCAATAATTTTAAATTTAGGCAAATTTCCAATAACAAAAGATTTCGTTTCCTTTCATAATTTCAACAGATTTGTAAATATTCTGTACAGCTTTATCTATTGTTAAAAAGTACCTCTGCATATTTGGGTCAGTTAGTGAAATTTCCTTATTATTTAAAATTTGTTTTTTAAATTTTGGGAGTACAGAGCCCCTAGATCCAATTATATTTCCAAATCTGATACAGGAAAATTTAGTTTTTTTACTTTTATTAGATTTCAATACAAGATTTTCTGCTAATAATTTACTTTTTCCCATAATTGAAATTGGACTAACAACTTTGTCAGTACTTATAAATAAAAATTTCTTTACTTTATTTTTATTTGACGCTTTTATCAGATTATCAGTACCTTTTACATTTGTGTTTGTTGCCTCTTTTGGATTAAACTCACAAATTGGGACATGCTTTAAAGCTGCAGCATGTATAACAATATCTATATCTCTTGTGGCCTCCAAACACCTTTTATAATCTCTGATGTCCCCTAATATAAATCTTATTTTATTTTTTTTCATTTTCTGCTGAAATGAAATATCTTTTTTTTCATTAATTGACTCTGACAGTTCATACAAACCATTCTCATCATTACTTAATGCCCTTACTACTTTGCAATTTTTTTTTCGTAAATTCTTAACTAGAGCAGAACCAATACTTCCTGTTCCTCCAGTGACTAAAACTGACTTATTAAAAAAAAAATTTTTCACTTTATATTTTTTATTGTTTTTACTAACGTAAAATTTGGTTTAAAAAGTTCATTTTTTAAATTATCAACACTCTTTAAGATAAATTTATTTTTTATTTTACTGTTGCTATCATAAAAATATTTAAAAATACTATATAATTGCATGTTAGAGTATTTTTCTGTAGCAATATTAATAATTCTTTTTGAACTCCTTTTTTTTAAAATTCCATCAAATATGCGCAAAAAATCTGAAACATGCACATAATAATTTTTTTCAGTCTTATTTTGAAGCCTAAATTTTTTTCCTGAAAAAAAATGAAGTTTCAAATTTTTCATTAAACCTTTTTTGTTTAAAATATCATTATAAACGTTACCAAGTCTAATAATTTTGAAATTTCTTGTATTTTTAATCACTATTTCTTCCATTTTTTTTTTTGAACTAATATAATTTTTTTTAACATTGCTTAATGTGGAAGTTTTAGCTCCTATTGTAAGTGAAGAAAAACAAATCAACATTGCTTTATCTCCAAAGACTTGAATGATATTTTTTGTTCCATCAACATTAATTGACTTTGTTTTTTTTAAGTTGCTAGATATTTGTCCTGATAAATTTACAATAATATCAAATGGACCATATTTATTACTCACAATTTGTAAAAATTTTTTATTTCTAATATCTTTTTTACTTTTATAATTATTAAATTTTACAATTTTATAATTTTTAATAAATTTTTTAAATATTTCTTTACCTAAAAAACCATTCGCTCCTATTAGTAATATTTTTTTTCGCAATTTAATAAATTAGTAGGTAATTTTTTTTTGGATAATATTTCCTTTTAATTTAATTTTTGTTAAAAGTTTAACTATTTTCACCGCAGACTTTCCGTCACCATAAGGATTTTTTATATAATTTATTTTTTTTTTAAAATTTTCATTATATAAAACATACTTAATTTTTTTTTCAATTTCATTAGTTTTGTATGATGTTGTGATAACATTGTTAGGTTTGAGTCTTCCATTTTGTCTTGTCCCAATATTTATAACTGGGATCTTAAAAGTAGCTGCTTCGTGGATTCCTGAACTAGAATTACCTATAAGCATTGATGCATTCGATAATAATGTTTTATACTCTTTTAAATTTAAAGTTTTAACAACTTTGTAACTAGAATTTTTTAAAACACTTATTATTTTTTTTGAACCAGCATCATTATTTGGATAAACTATTAGCTTATCTATATCTAAATTTTTAATAGCTTTTAATGTATTAGTTATTTGTTCTCCCGAGTTAGTTTCGGTTGTTATTGGGTGTTGAATTAAAATCAAATATTTTTTTCTTAAATCAATTTTAAACTTTTTCATAATATAATCATTTGAAAATGATTTTTCTTGAATAAGGGCATCAATTGATGGACACCCAACCACATAAATATTTTTTCTTTCTTCTCCCATTTTAATTAATCTTTTTTTTGCATCTAAATTAGAGACAAAATGATAATGAGAAAATTTACTCATAGCGTGTCTAATAGACTCATCAATTGTACCTGAAACTTCTCCACCTTGTATATGGGCAACAGGTATATTCATATGTGCTCCAACTACAGTAACTGCAAAGTTTGCAGCTATGTCAAACCCAGATAATATAATATCTGGCTTATATTTTTTAACTATTTTACTAAGCTCCTTAATAGCTATTCCCATACCGTGCACCATTTCTGCACCATCATTTTTCTTATTCTTCAAAAACATCCTAAAAGTTTTTGAAATTTTGAATCTTTCATTTTTAATTTCTTTTATCGATTTTCCGTACTCATCTATAATATGATTTCCTGTAACAATAAGAATATAATCAAGATTTTTTGAACTTTTAATTAGCTTAATTATTGGCTTAAACCTGCTGAAGTCAGCTCTTCGCTCAGTTACAATAAATATTTTTCTTTTCAGGAAACATCCTTTTTTTTTATTTGATGATTTTTTTTTAAATTATTAAGCGCAATTCTACCTAATAATTTATTGTAATCTCCAATACCGAAGTAACCATTGCCTGGCCTTTTAGTGAATATATTATTTTTTGACAGTTTTTCTCCCTTTTGAATATCTCTAGTAGCAACAACTGAGGCAAATGCAAATTTAATTGTTTTTGATTCTTCTTTTAAAGCTTTTTTTTTACCCTTGAGTGAAGAAAAAATTAACTTTGATCCATTTATTAATTGTTTAAGTTCTGATTTATCCATTGAACACGAAACGTCGGGACCTTTTCTTTTTTTTGTATCTACGAAATGTTTTTCTAAAATTCGAGCACCTAATGTTACAGCTCCTAAACAACTATAGATTGTTTCAGTATGATCTGAAAAACCAATAACAGCATCAGGAAAATTTTTTTTTAGATCATTTAAACACTCGAGTCTCACAAGTTTGTTAGGTGTGGGATAAATATTAGTGCAGTGAAGTAAAGCATACGGATTTTTATATTTTCTCAATAATTTAACAGATTTTGATATTGATTTAATATCATTCATCCCAGTGCTTAGTATTACTGGTTTTTTTTTTTTACAAATATATTCAACTAAAGGGTAATTATTACATTCACCGGATCCAATTTTGTATGCAGGTACTCCAATTTTTTCTAATCTATCAACAGCTTTTTTTGAAAAAGGAGAACTTATAAATATTTTTTTTTTTTGTTTAACAAATTTTGCTAATTTGATCTCGTTTTTTTCTGAAAGTTGTGAATTTTCAATAATTGAGAAAATATTTAAATTTGAATTTCCTGGTTTAATTTTTTTTGCTTCTACTGACATTTCGTCTTCAGCTATATGTGTTTGATGTTTAATTATTTCCGCGCCTGCTTTTATCGCCATTTCTGATAAATAAATTGCTCTATCTAATGATCCATTGTGATTAATACCAATTTCTGCAATAACAACTGGAGGATAATTTTCACCAATAATTCTATTTTGTATTTTAAATTTTCTTTGCATGAACTCTTTTAAAATATTTTTTCGCTAAATTAAAGTCATTTAAACTATCAACATCTAAACTATTTATTTTATTCATAATAAATGGATGACATTTGTTTAAGAAAGATTTATCTTTTATAAAATTTTTGTAAGATAGAATAAATATTGCTCCATTAGGTTTATATGTTTGAGGAAATGATTGTCTATTCATAATTACATTTTTTTTGCTAGTTATGGAAATCAATTTACTATTTTTTATAATCATATCTTTATAAGGCGAAGTTTCATTTTTTCTTACACTCATTAAATACTTTAATTTTTTTTTTTTAAATAATTTTACTGAATTTTTTATGTTATTTATTGATCTTAATGGAGATGTAGTTTGTAAAATTACAATTATTGGATTTTTCTTTTTAGCAATCACTTCAATTGATTTCAAAAAATGTTTTATCACATTAATACCCAGAGCTTTTTTGGAGGAAAGTATTTTTGGTCTTTTTATTAAATTACAATTATAGTATTTTGCGATATTTAAAATTTTTTTCGACTCAGATGAAACAAAAGTTTTATCAATTACATTTGAATTAATAGAGCTCTTAATAGCTATTTCTAATAAACTTCTGCCATGTATTTTTAAGAGATTTTTATTTTTAATTTGGGTTGATTTTCCTTTTGCAGGAATTAACGAATATACTGGACGTTTCATAAAATTTATCTATATTAAAATTGTATTCTACATTATTAATGTTATCAAATATCTTTAAATTAATATCAAAATATTCAAATAAAAAAAAATTTATTATTCTTATAATTTTATTATTTGTTTCAACAATACTTCAATATTTATTGTATTTAACACTTCCAATTTTAGCCTTCCAGCTTACATCTATTTCACTTGAAACAACTAATTTTAGTTTGGACAATATTTCGAATATTGATTTATTAGGTTTAAATATTAAATTTAGCCTTGAGAAAATACTTTATGCCTCTATATTTTTAGCGATTTCCGCAAATTTATTCTCTATATATTTTATAAAAGACTCGGCATATTTTTCATTTAAATTATCTTCGGATATTCAAATAAATATTTTTCGAAATTATTTATTTAAAAAATACTCATATTTTTTAAATCATACAAAAAGTGAATCCTTGAATAACATTATTACCGACATGTTTAGGTTACCCGCTGGAATATTCATTCCATTTTTTCAATTTATTAGCTCAATCATTTTGGCTGTTTTGTTAATTTTAACTTTGTTTATTGTTAATTTTAAAGTATCAATGATAGTTCTATCGATACTCTCTGCAACCTATTTACTTGTATTTCGTTATTTTAAAAAGAAACTTTATCAAACTTCTGTTGATATTTCCTCATCTCATAAAAAAATCTACGAAATTGTATCTTATTCATTAGGTTTAAACAAAGATGTAAAACTTTATAACCTTGAAAAATACATAAATGAAAAATTTACATCTATGTCAAAAATTCTGATAAATACAAGAACTTTTGCAAATTTTATATCAACATCACCAAAATATATTGTTGAAGCAATTACTATCTTCTTCTCAATACTTGCCGTAATATTTTTATATAGAAATAATTTATTTAACCAAGAAACAATACTTTTCTTTATGTTTTTTGGAATATTGTCTGTAAAAATAATTCCTGCATTGCAATCAATTTATGTATCCCTGTCAGCTATGCAATCTAATAAGTCTTTAATTGACACTTTACCAAGTATTAATTTAAAAAATTCAGAAAAAAATACTAAAAATTATTTTAATTTTAAAAAAAAACTTCAACTAAAAAAAATTAGTTTTAATTATGACTCAAGTGCTAATGTAATTTCTAATCTTAATCTAAATATTCATAAAGGTGAAAAAATTTCTATAATCGGATCAAATGGATCAGGGAAAACAACTCTTATAAATATTATTTCTGGATTATTAAAGCCATCAAATGGAAAGATATTCATTGATGGTAAAAATATTGAAAAAAAAAATTACTTCAAATTATTTTCAATTCTAGATCCAAATCCAATTTTTATGAATGCAAGTATTTATGAAAATATCTGTTTTAAAGAAAAAATTAATTTTAATGAAAAAAAAAATATAGATAAAATATTAAGTATTGTAGAAATTGGTGATAAACACAAAAAAAATTTACTTCAGATAATTTAGAAGCAAAGTTCAGCCAGGGTGAAAGGCAAAAAATAGCGCTTGCAAGATTTCTTTATTTTAAAAGAGAATTTTTAATTATAGATGAAGGTACGACAAATTTAAGCTCTAAACTTGAATTTAAACTACTTAGAAAAATCAAGAAACTCTATCCAGACTTAACTATTATATTTATTTCACATAGGTTTAATAATTTAAAATTTTTTAATAAAATTTATGAATTAAAAAATAAGAAACTTCTTATAAGAAAAAATTTAACTTAAAATACTGTCGTAACTATCTCGTGATATTAAAATAGAACCTTCAGAATGATGTCTTGGCATATCATTTAACTTTTTTACAAGATCCCAGTTTATTTTTTGTGAATAGATTTTAAATTTTTTATTCTTTGACATTTTTAATATTAATCTAGCATTCTTAATATTATTAACCTCTAATATAAAATCTACTTCTTCAAATGATTTTTTTTTAACAGTTTTCAATATATCTACTTCTGAACCCTCTGCATCAATTTTTACTAAAGAGTTTTTATATAAATAGCTGTTAATGTTTTTTGTTTTTACCTTGTAAATTTCAAGATCGCCGTATAAATTTTTTTTTTTTCCTAATAAATGATTGCCTGTTGTATTATCACAAATTTTAACAAATTTTTTAAACCCATCTTTATCAGAAATAGCTGAGTTAAATATTTTAACATTTTTACATTTATTCAACTTTATATTTTTTTTTAATTCCTGAAAATTATCCTTGTCTGGTTCAAAGGCTAACACTTTGTAATTTAATCTATCTAACAAAATTGAGTGAAGGCCAATGTTAGCTCCGATATCTATAAATCTGGAATATTTTTTTTTATTAAATACATAAAAACAAAAAATTATTAGTTCATTGTAACCTAAAAGATATGTTGGATTTAATTTACCCATTTGAAAAAAAATTAAGAGTGATAGTTTTTATATCAGGACTAAAATTTAGAATAATTTTTTTAAACTTTGCTTTAATAATTTTCTTTTCAAACAATCTTTTATATTTTTTAAAATTTATAGAATTTGGGATATGGGACTTTTTCGTATTTTTTAAAAAACTAAGTTGTTTAAATAAATTAATTTTAAAGGTATCTGTTTTATTCATATCTCCTTAATTTAAAGAAATTATTATTTTTTTTAATTTTTAATTTATATTTTTTGAAGTTATTTTGCCAATCATCATATTTACTAGAAAAATTTCTACCATTTGATATTTCTGGATTTTTTATACACGTTTTAATTAAATTATATAAATTATCATGGGACTTTTCATCTTTTTGTTTTTTTTTTCTTTAATTTCAGATATTTTTTATAAGCAGTTGCTGCTTTCCTTTTTTTAGCAACTAGCTCTTGATGAATTTTAGTGTTTATAAAACCTGGCCCGATAGTTGTGGATCTCAGATCTCTATATTCCTCAGATATTAACTCAGATACCTTTATCAATAAAAGCTTTGATAGGCTATAAAATGATAAATCATTAGCTGGTCCATTGCTACCACTTCCACTAAAAAAAAAAAATATGACTATTTTTTTTTCTTAATAAAAAAATTTCTTTCAATATTTCTAGATTTGAAAAAAAATTAATATTAAAATTAGATTTTACTTTATATATATCTTGGCTAAATAATTTTCCTATTGGATTTAATGTTCCCGTGCAGGAGATGAATACTTTCCATCCCTTGGAGGCTTTCAGCAAATTTTTTAAGCTTACTCTATTTGCGCCGCCGATATCAAATTTAATGAGTTTAAATTTATTTTTTGGTAGTAAATTAATATTTTTTTTTGTTCTATATGTTCCAATTATTTCATATCCATCATCATAAAACTTTAACGCTAGAGCCTTACCTATGTCAGAACTAATACCAATTATAATAATTTTCTTTTTCATTAAAGAATGTGTATGTATATATATAACTAATAAAATATATATCTATGGATAAAGTATCAAACATAATAGCAAAATTCTTAAAGAATAATAATATTAAAACTGTTTTTGCTATAACTGGTGGTGCTTCAATACATTTAATACATTCTATCTCCTCAACAAAAGGTATGAGATGTGTATTTAACCACCATGAACAAGCTGGCGCAATGGGTGCTGATGGTTTAGCTAGATTTAAATCTTCACCTTCATGTGCAGTTGCCACCAGTGGACCAGGAGCAACAAACTTAATTACAGGTATAGGATGTTCGTGGTTTGACTCAGTTCCAGTTCTATTTATAACCGGTCAAGTAACAACATTTAGATTAAAAAAAAATCTCAAAATTAGACAACTAGGATTTCAAGAAACTGAAATAATTTCTATAGTAAAATCAATAACCAAATACTCAAAACAAATAAAAAATCCATACAAAATACTTTACGAATTGGAAAAATCTCTTCATATTTCAAAATCTGGAAGACCTGGACCAGTTTTAATTGATGTTCCAGATGATATTCAGCGAATGGTGATTGATGAGAAAAAACTTTTAAGATTCAAGCCAAAAAAAATTGAAAAGAAAAAAATTAATAATGTTAGTAATTTAAATAAATTATTAGAGAGAAGCAAGAGACCAACAATTGTTTTTGGGTCAGGTGTCAACAAAGTAGAGCACAATTATGTTATTAAAAATTTTATTAATAAAATTAAAATACCATTTTTAACAACTTGGGGAGCAAAAAGCTTATTTAACAATAATAAATTTAATTTTGGAACTTTTGGTACACACGGTACTAGGTTAGGAAATTTTTGTGTTCAAAATTCAGATTTATTAATTGTAATTGGTTCAAGACTCAGTACTAGAGAAACTGGTAGTCCAATTAAATATTTTGCGAGAAATGCAAAAATTATTATGATTGATATAGATCTAGGTGAAATAAACAAATTTAAAAAGTTAAAAAAAAAAATTTATCTATCCTATAATTGTGATGCAATAGATTTTATGAAAGAATTTAATAAACAAAATAAAACTAAAAGTTTTTTATTTAAAAAAAGCTGGTTTAATAAGAATAATGAATGGAAACAATTGTTTAAAAGAAAAATTAAAAATAGTGGAAAGATTGATCCATATTATTTTGTTAAAAAATTAAATCAGTTCACCTCAAAAAAAAATGACTTATTTGTAGATACTGGATCTTGCTTAGCATGGATAATGCAAGATTATAAGTGTAAAGATAACCAAAGAATTTTTCACGATCTCAATTTTACTGCTATGGGTTGGGCTTTGCCAGCAAGCTTAGGTGCATCTACTGAGAATAAA
>JBJLDS010000008.1:0-30186 GCA_045567035.1 Candidatus Pelagibacter sp.
AATTTGATTAATTACTTTTGAAAAAGCAAAAGGTCCCTGATTTTTAAAAAAAATATTTTCAGACATTATTTTAAAGCAATTTTTTTGATTTTTTGATTTAAAAGAATAATTATATCATCAGTGATGTCTAAATCTTTTTTGGCAATGACAACATTTTTTTTATTTAATATATAAGAAATATCATTATTATTAGCAAAATTAGTTAATATTGAATTTAAATTGTCCATTAATTCTTTTTTAGCTGCTACTTTCTTGTCATTTAGTTCTTTAAGCATTATTTTTTGTTTATTTTGATAATTGTTTACCTTTACTTTTAATAAATTTATTTGTTTTAAATATTCATCTTCAGATATGATATTTTTTTTTGATAGAATTTTTTTTTCCTCTTTTTGTAATTCATCTTTTATTTTGTTTAAATTTAATAAATTAGTATTATGTAGTTTTTCTAATTCCCTGTTTATAAAGTCACCAGCTATACTTTGATTAATAATTTTATTAATATTTATATAAACAATCTTATCATTGGATTTAACTACTTGGGGAAAAATTATAATAATTATAATAACAAATAAATTTACAAAATATTTCATTAAAAGGTTGTGCCTATTTGAAACCTAAAGTTTTCTTCAATATCCGTATCGGCTTTACTAATTGGTATTGAATATGAAAAACTTAATGGGCCAACAATAGTGTACCAGTCTACTGCAATACCAGTGGAGCTTCTTATTTTGTTTGACTCATCTAAGGTAGACTCATAATCAACACCCCAAACATTACCTGCATCTATAAAAATATTAAAATCTAAAGTTTCTAAATCATTGAATATTGTTGGTAGTGAAGTTGATAGATTAACTGATGATGCATAATTACCTCCAATAAATTCTTGGCCATCTTTTGGTCCTATTTTTCCTCTTTCAAAGCCTCTTAGCCTGCTTGATGGTAAAAATAATCTTTCAGAAATTCTAACATCATCATCTGTTAGTGAATTGATAGCTCTCACATAAAAAGTAAATTCACCAACCATGTCATCGGCTATTTCTTCATAAAGATTAAATTCATATCCATTTAAAAGTGCATTTGTTTCACTTATTAAAGGAATTGATTGTGTAAATCTTGATCTAAAACCATTGCTTGTTTGAAACTTTTGATCTCTTTTATCAAAGTCTAAAGTATAATCTATATCAGTATCAAAATAAGTGCCTCTTTGTTTTTTAAGAGTATTTGATGCAGTGCTTGTTGTTTTAAGAGATTCGTAAAATGATGATACTGAGGGGGATAAAAATAAGTCTTCATAATATTCAAATCTAGTCCCAAAACTAACACCAGTTTTGTTAGTTTTATAACCATAGTCTGACATTAGATCATTTGTTAAACTTTGAATATTGGTTGATAAAGCATTATCAGAACCTCTAAAATTAGGATTAAAAACTGAAAACTGACCTCTTATTTGTTCTTCAGAAAGTTCTAAGTTTGTATCAAATTTAATACCTTTTCCCATGAAGTTATTTTCCTTAATTCCAAATCCAATTGTCCCTCCATTAGTACCAAAACCAGCCCCAGCAAATATTTCACCAGTTGCTTTTTCATCAACTTCAATATTAATTACTTTCATATCGCTAGTAGATCCATCTGAAACTGATGAAGTGACAGATTTAAAAAAATTAAGACTTTTTAGATTGTTAATTGATTTATTTAAAAGTATCTCATTATAAGTATCACCTTCGTCTAAGGCAAATTTTTGTCTTAAAACATCCTCTCTAGTAATATTATTTCCTAGAACATTAATTCTTTCTACATATTTTTTTGGAATCTCATTTATATCAAAATTAAAATCTAGTTTATTATCATCACTGATACTTATGTTTACATAGGCATTTATAGATTGATATTGATCTAATAAAGCTATTCTTTCAATTTCTTTAAGAATTTTTTCAACTCTCTTAAAAGAATATGACTTTCCTTTTAATTTTGAAAATTGTTCATTAATGGATAAAAAATATTTTTCGTCAAAGTCTGAAGGTAAATTAAGTTGTAATTTATTAAAATAATATTTTTTACCTGCATTAATATTAAAAGTTAAATCAAATTTCCCATCATCTGAAAATTCAGCAAAAGAACTATTAACTTCAGCATAATAGTAACCTTTATTCTTATAAAAATTTGTTAATAATCTTACATCTAACATGACTCGATCTTCATCAAGATGTTTATTACTTGAAATTATTTTCCAAAATTTTGACTCTTCTGAGGCTATAACATCATACAATTTTCTTTTCTTGTAGACCTTGTCTCCTATAAAATTTATATTTTTAATAAGTGCTTTATTTCCCATTTCAATTTCATATATTAATTTAACAGTTTTATTAGGTTGATCGATAATTTTTATATCGACTTTTGAAAAGTAATATCCAAAGCTTCTCAATACATTTGTAACAATATCCTTATCTTTGCCTGCTAAATATTCATTGAAAGAACCTTTGTTCTTGAGTTTTATATTCTCAAGTATTGGATTTTTTATTTTTTTTGCCTTAACACCAACAATTTCTAAAGAGCTTATTAAAGGAAATTCTTTTACATTGACTATTAATGTTTGATCAATAATCTTTAGTTTTATATCCTCAAAAAAATTAGTTTCATATAGGTTTTTTAAAATTGTATTTAATTCATTATCATTAATCTCATTATTAAGATCTATTTGACCAAAAAGTATAATAGTCTCTTTAGTAATTCTTTCATTACCGTTTATCTCAACATTTGATATATTAGTTGCTGATAATATATTTGAAAAAAATAATAAAAAAATGTATATGTTAAAATTCTTTTACACATTATATCATCATATACATATACTTCTGGTTTTCAATCTAACAGAATGATTCAATTCTTGAATTTCTTTAAAATTTTTAGGCTTGATATATTTATATTTGTTAAAACTTTTAAGCTTTATTATTCGTTTTAAATTTAAAATAATGTCATTAAATTGAATTTTATCTTTAAGAAATAAATCTACTAACTCATCATTAGCGCTTATTAGCACTGTATCAAATAGAGTACATTTTTCAGAAATATTTTTTAAAATATTAAGTGAAGGAAATTTTAAAGTGCTTATTTTATAGAAGTTCAAATTATTGAATTTATTTATATTAAATTCACTAAATTTCGATCTATTGTTAACATTGTCATTACACATGCCTGAAGAAATTGGAATTCTCATGTCAGTATTATGTAATAATGCGTGACTAGTTCCATTTTTATAGTTGACAATAGCATGAACGATTGATTGCGGATGAATTACAATATTGATTTGATGTGATTTTAAATCGAATAATCTATATGCCTCCATTACTTCAAAAAGTTTATTCATCATTGTAGCCGAATCAATTGATATTTTTTTACCCATTTTCCACCTTGGGTGATTAAGTGCCATTTTTTTATTTATATTTTTCATTAATTTTTTTTCAAAGTTAAAAAAAGGACCTCCAGATGCAGTAATCGTAATATTTTTGATTTTTTTAATATCTTTATTCTTTGTCAGCTCAGATATCGCAAAATGCTCGGAGTCTACAGGCACATATGATGTATTGTATTTATCCATTTCCTTCTTTATTAAGTTCCAGCCACAAATAATAGATTCCTTATTAGCAAAAAGTATTTTTTTTGCTTTTTTAATTAATGATAAATTATATTTAAGGCCATCCAAACCAGTTATAGAACTCATCATTATATCTGACTTGGATATTTTTTTATTTATTTCATCAAACTTAGTAATAATTTTAGTTTTATTATTTCTTAATAATATGCTTAGTCTCCTTGAATAGATGTTATCTGCTAAATAAACAAATTTGGGCTTAAATTTTATTACTTGCTTATAGATTGTTTTAAAGTTCTTATTTGCGACCAGCAATTCAATACTATAATTTTTTTTATTATTGCTAATTATATCTAAGGTAGATTTTCCCAATGAACCAGTTGATCCTAGAATGATAATTTTTTTTTTCATTCAAAAATACCAAAAATTAATATTAAATATGTAAATGGGATCGCAAAAATCATCCCATCAATTCTATCAAGAATGCCTCCGTGACCAGGAATAATTTTACCTGTATCTTTAATTTTAGATAACCTTTTAAAGTATGAAATAATTATATCTCCAAATTGACTAATAGATGATATTAAAATTACTATTATAAATGCTTCAATAGTAAATTCAGCATTTTTATCTAGGTATTTATTGGCATAATAAATGTAAAAATTAATACTAATAATTGATAAAAGAAAACCGCCAACCATACCTGAATATGTTTTGTTTGGACTTATTTTAGTTAACTTTGGACCCTTAAAAATGTTCCCAAAAACAAATCCACCTATATCTGATGAGACACATACTACAATTACAAGAAGAAAAAGTAGCCCTCCTTCATGGCTATCTAAATTTCTCAACAAATAAGCACAAAAAAAAGAAAAAATTAAAAATAAATAGCCAATGATGTGATAATTTTTTTTTTTAGTCATCATATACCATTCATATGATGTAAACAAGAAACAGACACAAATGAAAAAATTAAAAAAGAATGATCCTTTAATAATGAAAAATAAAGCTAACGGTAAAAGTAATATAGAACTTAATATTCTCTTAGATAAATTATTAATAATCATAAACCACCAAAATTTCTTTTTGTGTTGTAATAAGTGCTAATTATTTTTTTAAAATCTGTTTTTGTAAAATCAGGCCATAACTTTTTAATAAAAAAAATCTCTGAGTACGCAATCTGCCATAACATAAAGTTACTCAATCTATAAGTATTACCAGTTCTAATTAATATATCTGGATCTGGTATATTGGAAGTGTACAAATTGCTTTTTATATTTTTCTCATTAATTTTTTTTTTTTTCTAATTAAATTGTTTATAGAGGTAACTAATTCTTCTTTAAATCCATAATTTAAAGCTAAATTAATCTGTAATCCTGAATTTTTGTTTGTAATTCTTTCTGAATTACTAAGAATTTTTTTTAATTTATTTGAAAAATTCTTTTTATTTCCAATGATCCTAAGCTTGATATTTTTTTCAATTAGTTTGTTAATTTCTTTGTGAAGAAATGTTTCTAATAAATTAAATAAATACTTTATTTCTTTTTTGGGTCTTTTCCAATTTTCTGTTGAAAATGCAAATAAAGTTAAATATTTTATATTAGTGTTGATACTTTCATCTATAATTTTTTTAACAGTATTAAGCCCTTCTCTATGACCGTAATTTCTTGATTTTTTTTTTCTTGTATCCCCACCTGCCATTACCATCCATGATTATAGCAACATGGTTTATCTTATTCATATTGTCATTATTTCTTTTTCTTTAAAAGATACTTTTTCATCAATTAGTTTTATATTTTCATCAGTCATATCTTGTATAATTTTTTCGTTACTCTTTAATTCATCTTCACTAATTTCTTTATTTTTTAAAAAATTTTTTAATTGGTCATTTGCTTCTCTTCTAACTGTTCTTATTGATACTTTGCATTTTTCACCCATAGTTTTAATCATTTTCTTGATTTCATTTCTTCTTTCTTCATTGAGATTTGGTATTGGTAACCTAACTAATTGCCCGTCAATTTGTGGATTTAAACCTAATTCGGATTTTTTTATTGCTGCATCTATAAAAGTAACATTGTTGATATCCCATACTTGTATATTGATTGTTCGAGGGTCGGGTGTTGTAATTGTAGCTAATTGATTTATCGGCATTTTTTGTCCATAAACATCTATCTTAATTAAGTCTAACATCTTAGAATTGGCACGACCTGTTCTGATTGATAAAAGCTCTTTATCAAATCTATCAATAGTAACAGTCATCTTGTGACTGAAAATGTTTTTATCAAACATTATTCTCCTATTTTTATTCTATAAAATTCTTTTATTTTTAAATCTGATATATTTAATTCGGCGATTATATCTTTAACTTTTTTTTTTGGTTCCATAACCCAAGCTTGTGTAAGAAGTGAATTATCTTGTTTGAATTTTGTTATTTTTCCAACACTTATCTTGTCTACAATTTCTGCTGATTTTCCTGAATTTTTTAGTTCTTCTTTTATTAATAATTCTTCCTTTTCTATATCTGATTTATCTAAAAACTTATCCTCTATTGCTAAAGGATTAGACGCTGCTATATGCATAGTTAATTGTTTAGCAAAATTAGTTAGTTTTTCTGAGTTGTTTGTAGTTTCAATTGAAAGAATAACTGCCAATTTACTTAAATTATCTTTTACTACTGTATGAAGGTAGTAAAAATTTTTTGAGTCTGGTCTGTCAAATGTTTTTATTCTTCCAATAGTAATTTTTTCACCAATTTTAGATACCATATTAACCAAATTCTCCTCTACAGTGGTGCCGTTTTTCATAATGGATTGTTTAATTTTACCTAAATTTGAATCACTATCGTTATTAATTTTACTTAATTCTTTAACAAATTTAATGAAGTCTTCATTTTTGGCAACAAAGTCTGTTTCACAATTTACTTCTATTAGTGACATTTTATTACTATCTCCAGTTACTGCTATAACACCTTCGTTAGCAACTCTTGACATTTTTTTTGACGCTTTTGAAATTCCTTTAACTCTAAGTATCTCTATTGCCTTATCTAAGTCACCATTTGCCTCTTTTAGTGCAAGGTTACAATCTTTGAATCCAGCACCAGTATTTTTACGTAATTGTTTTATATTTTGTAAATCTTGGCTCATTAGTTTAATTTCTTCTTTTCATCTACTGTATCCACAATATCATCTTTTTTATTTTCAGTAGTCTTAATATTATTATTTACTTCTAAACTAGGTTTGACTTCTTCTTTAGCGTTATTAATAGTTTCTTTTAAAAGATTGCAATATAAATCAATCGATCTTCTAGCATCATCATTTCCTGGTATTGGATAATCAATGCCATCGGGGTTTGAGTTTGTGTCTAGTATTGCTACGATTGGAATATTTAGTTTAATAGATTCTTTGATAGCTAAAGACTCGTAATTAGTATCAATTATAAAAACTAGATCAGGTATTTTCTTCATGTCGGCAATTCCACCTAATGATCTTTGTAGCTTATCTCTTAGAACACTCATTTTTAATAATTCTTTCTTAGTGAAGCCTCTGTTTTCAGAAGCTAAATCTTTGTTAATCTTATCAAGTTTTTTTATTGAATTTGAAATAGTTCCCCAGTTAGTTAGCATACCACCTAACCATCTATAATTTACAAAATATTGATCTGTTTCTTTAGCTAGTTCTGCTATAGCCTCTGATGCTTGCTTTTTTGTAGATATAAATAAAACCTTACCACCATTTGATATAGTGTTGTAAACTTTCTCCAAAGCTACGTTAGCAAGTTCTAAAGTTTGAGTTAGATCTATTATGTGAATAGAGTCTCTTTTTCCAAAGATATATTTTTTCATTTTAGGATTCCATCTTAATGTTTTGTGACCAAGATGGACACCTGCTTCAAGTAATTGTTGTATAGTTAGATTTGGTATTTTCATATTTATTCCCGGTTGAGCCACCACAATTATTTCCACTTAAGGACCGGAGGTATAAAACCACAAAATTGTGTGCGTAATTAATTTCGTGATATTTACAAATTTATTTAGATTAAAACAAGTGTTTTTTTAGGAAAAATTAGTCAATATATTCTTATTTTTTATTAAATTTACTAATTTTCTATCTATGTTACGTTTATTTTTAAGCTTAAACGTATATTTTTCATTATCTTTGTTAACATTAATCAAAACTTCTGTTTTTCCCTCTTTATTAATTATTTCAGAAAGAACTTTTATCTTATCAATATCATCTAGTTCAAAAATTACTTCATTTATAGTTTTGTTGAATAAATTTTTTAAACTTACAATTTTTTTTACATTTACTCTTGTAAATCTATTTCCTTGCTCTGTAATATTTTTTATAATGGTTAATAATAAAGAATTTCCCTCAATTAATATATCCCTGTTTAAATCTAAAATATCGGAAAAAATAAAAAGTTCAAAAACACTTTTAAGATCTGTAAGTTTAATAATTGCATAAGAGTTACCCTTCTGAGTTTTTCTTTCCTGTATTTTTAGCAAAGTACCAGCAATATTAGTTTCTTTTGATGTATTCATTTCTTTAAACTCTGTATAACTCTTTATATTGTATTGATCGTACATATCCTTAAATTGACTAAGTGGGTGATCTGAAATAAAAAACCCTATAGACTCAAACTCTTTTTTTAGCTTTTCTTCAAAATTCCACTCATTGATATTCCCTAATAAATAGCCTTCATCACTATCAATTGATCCATCAGAAAATAAATCTATTTGATTATTTGATTTATTTTCAAAAATATTTTTAGATTTTATTATTAAATTTGGTATTGAGGAATAAATTAAGTTTCTATTTTCATTAAGATTATCAAATGCTCCTGATTTAACTAACCCCTCTAATTGAAGCTTATTAATATTTTTAGGATCAGTTCTATTGATGAAATCATTAATAGATTTAAATGGACCGTTCTTATCTCTCTCAATAACAATATTTTGTACCGCCTCATAACCAACATTTTTTATGCCCCCTAATGCGTAGTAAAAAACTCCATCATTTGAAAAAAAATCAGCATTAGATGAATTTATATTTGGTCTTACAATTTCAATATTTAACCTTTTAAGCTCTTCATAAAATTCACTTAACTTATTTTGATTAGAAATATCCATAGTCATTGATGCCGAAAAAAACTCATGGGGATAATAGGTTTTTAAATATGCAGTTTGATAAGCAATAATTGCATATGCAGCAGCATGACTTTTGTTAAATCCGTATTCAGCAAAAGGTTCAATCTTTAAGAAGATACCTGCCGCAACATCTTTTCTGATACCATTTTTTACTGCACCATTAATAAATCTCTCTTTTTGTTTTTCAACTTCAGATCTTTTCTTTTTTCCAATTGCTTTTCTAAGAATATCTGCCTCTCCTGCAGTAAACCCAGATAATTTTTGAGCTATTTGCATAATCTGTTCTTGATAAATTATGACACCATAAGTTGGTTTTAAAATATCTTCTAATAAAGGATGAATATAATCAGGTTCTTTTCTTTTATGCTTACAATCATTATAAATTGGAATATTACTCATTGGGCCTGGTCTATATAAAGCAACTAAGGCAATTATATCCTCTAAATGATTTGGCTTCATTTCAATTAGAGCCTCTCTCATACCAGAGCTTTCTAATTGAAATAAACCAACAGTGTTACCACTGGATAAATATTCAAATACTTTCTGATCAGAAAAATCTATATTTTCTATTGAAAAATTTTTGTTTATATTTTTTATTAATTTACAAGTCTTATTAATTACAGTTAAAGTTTTTAATCCTAAAAAATCAAATTTTATTAGACCTGCATTTTCTGATGAATACATATCAAATTGAGTGGAAGGTAAAAATAAATCTGCAGATTTATCTTTATAAAGTGGTACTGTCTCTGATAATTTTTTATCAGCAATAACAACGCCAGCGGCGTGTGTAGCAACATTTCTATTGAGTCCTTCTAATTTGAGAGACAAATCTATTAATTTCTTAACTCTTTTGTCGTCATGGATTAATTTTTGAAGTCTCGGTTCCGTTGCAATACACTCTGATAAAGTTTGAGGTCTTGATGGATCAAATGGGATCATTTTTGAAATACTGTCAACAAATCCATAAGGAAGGCCTATCACTCTGCCTACATCACGGATTACCATTCTTGCTTTTAATTTTCCAAAAGTGATAATGTGAGCTACACTTTCAGGATATTTTTTGGATAAATATTTTAAAACTAAATCTCTTTTTTCTTCACAAAAATCAATATCAAAATCTGGCATTGATATACGATCTGGATTAAGAAATCTTTCAAAAATTAAATTGAATTTTAAAGGATCTACATCTGTAATTTCCAAACACCATGCCACAAGTGAACCCGCGCCAGATCCTCGACCAGGACCAACTGGAATATCATTTTTTTTTGCCCATTTAATATAATCTGAAACAATTAGAAAATAACTTGAATATTTCATCTTAGTAATGATCTCAAGTTCATGATCAAGACGTGTCTTATAAAGTTTATATTCTTTATTATTGACTAATTTATCAACATCAATTTTAAAATGATTTAAAAATTTATTTTTTAGACCTTCAAGAGAATATTTTTTTAAAGTCGTGTCGGCATTTCCATCATTCTCTGTACTTATGTCAGGGAGTATTGGTTTAGAAGGTAAGGTTCTAAAATTGCAACGAAGTGGCAAATTATAGTTATTTTCTAGAGCTTCTGGCAAATCTTTAAACAAAACTTGCATTTCATCTGTTGATTTAAAATAATGTTGATTTGAATAATTTAATCTATTTTTGTCATTTATATATGACTTTGATCCTATGCAAATGAGCGCATCATGTGCCTCATGATAAGATTTATCCAAATAAAATACCTCATTTGTGGCAATTATTGGAATATTAATTTTTCCAGATAAACTTAAATTTAATTCTTCAAAATTCTTTTCATTCAAATCGTTATGTCTTTGTATCTCAATATAAAAATTTTCTTTATGTGTCTGATTTAATGATTGATAAATTTTTTCAATTTCTTTAATTTTACCTTTATTGTATAATTTACCAAATAAGCCATTAATAGTTCCAGATAGAATAATTACTCCATTTAGTGTTTTTAATAATTCACTTATATTACAATGTGGATCAGATAAATTATCATTAGATAAATATGATTTTGAAGATAATGAAATTATATTCTTATAACCTTCTTCATTTTTTGCAATAAGTGGTATTAGACCGATTTCACCATCCAATTTAAAGTTTATTTGAGTTCCTATTATTGGCTGAGTGCCTGATTTCGATATATTTTCAGAGAACTCTAAAGCGCCACATAAATTTGAAGTATCAGAAATACCTATACTTTTAACTTTATTTTTTTTACAAAATTCTTTTAAAGCATCAATTTTAATAGCACCTTCACATATTGAATATTGAGAATGAACTTTAATATGATTAAATGTTTTCGACTCAGTTTTTTGCATTAATAATGGATATTTTACCATTATTTAACTCAATTTTACAATCAGCCATATCAGAAAAGAATCTATTATGAGTTGCAAAAATAATTGTTCTATTTTTTGATTTTAAATTAAGAAGTATTTTAAATACTTCCTTTGCATTTTCGGTATCTAAACTTCCAGTTGGTTCATCTGCTAATATAATTTCTGGAGAATTTATTAATGCTCTTGATATAGCAATTCTTTGAGCCTCACCACCGGATAGCTCTGCTGGATAATGATTAATTCTATTTGCTAATCCCAATGAATTAATTATTTTTTTTGAATCTTGTTTTGCTTCATTTAAATTATTTTTAAATATAAGTCTTGCCAAATAGACATTCTCTAATGCGGTAAAATCTGAAAGTAGATTTTTATCTTGATAAACTATACCAATTTTTTTTGCTCTAATTTTATCATTAATGGTTTTTTTACCGTAATTTATAATTGTTTCATCAATTTTTATAGATCCGCTGGTAGGTTCATCTATGAGTGATATCAAATTTAATAAAGTTGATTTGCCAGATCCAGATGGGCCGGTGATAGAGTATATTTTTCCTTTTTCAAAAACAAAATTAATTTTTTTTAAAACTTTAATACTATTTTTTTTATAATAGTTTTTTGATACATTTTTTAATTCAATAATATCAGTCATACTTAAGTCCTCTTGCTGGATTAAGTTGTGAGGCTTTTGAGGCTGGATACACTGATACTACACATGTAACAAAAATAGAGCATAAACTAACTAAAATAACAGACTCTATATTAATTTCTGATGGCATTTTACTTAAAAAATATATTTCTTCAGGAAATAAGTTCAAATTAAATAATGTGCTCAATAATGATCTAATTTTTTCAATATAAATTGAGAAAAGGACACCAAGAATAATGCCAAAAAAAGTAGCAAACGTCCCAATAAAAAAACCTATCAGAAAAAAAATTTTTTTAATAGTGTAGCTTGAAACTCCTATAGATTTAAGTATGGCAATCTCTCTAGTTTTATTTTTTACAAATATTGTTAATCCTGATATTATATTAAAAGCAGCAACTATAATTATTAACGACATTATTATAAACATTACATTTCTCTCGACTTTTAATGCTGAAAAAAGTGACTTATTTAAATCAGCCCATGTATAAATATATTCATCAGTAAAAATTTTTTCTAATTCACTTTTTAAAAAATTTATTTCTTTGTAATCTTTGAAATAAACTTCGATATGGCGATTATTATTACTTAATTGCAATAACCCCTCAAGATCATTTAAGTTTATAAATATAACATTTGTATCAAAATCGATAATTCCAGTGTTATATATTGATGAGATTGTGAATGATTTTTGTGATGGAAGATTTCCAACAATGGTTTCGATGCCCACAGGCGACATAATTGTTATTTTATCACCAATTTTTAAATCTAATAAATAACTTAACTCCTTACCGATTGATATACTATCTCTGAGTAAAAATTTACTCCCTTGAAAATTTTCACTACTGGTTAAATCTAAATTTTTGAAATCTTTTTCTAAATATCCTCTTGCGTGAATGCCTTTAGTATTTTCTTTATTAATAATGATAGCTTCACCATTATTACTAAATACATTTAATTTAATATTGTCCATAAAAGGTGAGTTTTTTAATTTTGTTAAATCAATTGGTTGATTATAGGATTGGATTGTTGCATGAGAACTAAATCCAACTATTTTAGAAATTAATTCATTTCTAAAACCATTCATTACTGACATAACAATAATTAAAACAGCAACGCCCAGACTTATTCCAACAAATGAAAAAATAGATATAATATTTAAAAAACCATCTCTTTTTCTACTTTTTAAATATGTAAAAACAATTTTTTTTTCTAAATTAGATATCAATTTATTTTTTTTTTTTTAATATTTCTAATATTTTTTCAATACTGTATTTATTAGAGTCTTTTCCTACTTCACGAAATTCAATTTTATCAGACTCGCTGTTTTTACCTAATATTATTTGGTAAGGTATTCCAATTAAATTAAATTTTTTAATTTTTGATGATAAATTTTCGTCTTCATCATCTATTATTGCCTCAATATTGTTTTTTTTGAGAAGTTCAAACAATTTTATTGCTTTCTCTAAGTTTGAAGAATCATTTTTTGAAATACTAGCAATTATCACGCAATGATATGGTGATACAGATAAAGGCCATCTCATTATTCCATTTTTGTCATCATATTTTGCCTCTATAATTGCACCAACTAATCTAGATACGCCAATACCGTACGAACCCATTTTAACAAATTCTTTTTTTCCTTTGTGGTCAACAGAGGCATTCATTGATTTTGAATATTTGTCACCAAAATAAAAAATATGACCTACTTCAATGCCTTTTGTATTTAATCTATTCTCTTGATTAACTTTTTTTTCAAATTCATCTTGATTATATTTTTCATCCGTAACAGCATAAAATTTTTCATATTCATCTCTTAAATTTGACAGTGATTTTTTATCATTTTGAATGTTTTTGCTATTCACATCGAATATTCTTCTATCAGTATAAATTTTGCTTTCACCTGTATCAGCAAGAATTATAAATTCATGAGATAAATTTCCACCTATTGGGCCAGTATCGGCAGCCATGGGGATTGCCGAAAGCTCTAGACGTTTAAATGTTTTTAAATATGATATAAAAAATTTGTTGTATGAATACTGAGCTTCTTCATCACTTAAATCGAATGAATATGCATCTTTCATGTAAAATTCTCTACATCTCATAATTCCAAATCTAGGTCTAAGTTCGTCACGAAATTTCCATTGTATATGATAAAGTAATTGAGGAAGTGATTTATAAGACTTAACACTTGATCTAAAAATATCAGTCACTAGTTCTTCGTTAGTTGGACCATAGAGCATTTCACGATCCTGTCTGTCTTTTATTCTTAACATTTCTTCACCATAGTCCTGGTATCGACCACTTTCCTTCCAAATCTCACTTGATTGTATTGTGGGCATTAAGATCTCTTGAGCGCCAATATTATTTTGTTCCTCCCTAACGATTTGTTCGATTTTTTTCATTACTTTAAAACCAAATGGTAACCAAGAATATATACCAGCTGACGATTGTTTGATCATTCCTGTCCTAAGCATCAGTTGATGTGATTTGATTTTAGCCTCTGTTGGATTATTTTTTAATATTGGAACAAATAATTTTGAAAAAAACATTTTATCAAACTCTAACTAAATTTATATTGGTTAAAGGTTTTTTACCAGTCTTTTCCCTACTATATTTTCTACATGTAACTTTTATAGCGTCAATCAAATTACTTTCCTGTTTTTTATTTGTTAATGAGAAGGTTTTTGAGGCCTCAAATATTTTCTCTTGCAGACCAAATTTAAATTCCTCTGAGTCATAAATTGGTAAACCTCTGATAGTTAGTAAAGGGTCTTTTATAATATTACCGTTTGAGGATATAATAATAGTTACATCCATAAATCCATTATTTGATATATTTCTTCGATCTTTAATTGATTGACCGTCTTCTTCAATGCTTACTGATCCATCAACATATAACCTACCATGTGGTGCTTTATCATAAACAGCTGGTTTGCCGCCTGGAGCAATTTTAACAATATCACCATTTTCCACTAGAACAGTATTTTTAATTTGCATTTCTTTTGCAAACTTAACGTGCTCAATCATGTGTCTATGCTCACCATGAACAGGGATAATACATTCTGGTTTAACCCAATTATACATATCCTTTAAATCTTCTCTATTAGGATGGCCAGAAACATGAACAAATTCAGTTTCTTCAGAAATAACTTCTATACCCTCCTTAACTAGTTGGTTGTGTAATTTATAAAGTTTTTTTTCATTTCCAGGAATGATTTTCGAAGAAAATATAACAGCATCACCTTTTTCAATATAAACATCTGGATGAGTATAATTTGAAATTCTCATCATAGCTCCCATTGGTTCACCCTGACTTCCTGTGCAAAGATATACGATTTTTTCCCTGGAAATATTTTTTGCATCTCGTGGATCAATAGGGTCTATGACATTTTTTAAATATCCACACTGTCTTGCTGCTTTATAAATCCTATGCATAGATCTACCAACTAAAGAAATTTGTCTTCCCGTCTTTTCTGCACAAAAAAATATGGTTTCCATTCTAGCTACATTTGAAGCAAAAGAAGTAACAATTATTCTTTTTTTTAAATTTGACATTAAGTTTAAAATATTTTTTCTCACATCTAATTCAGATCCAGATCTACCCATGCTAAAAACATTTGTTGAGTCACAAATCATAGCAAGGACCCCTTCATTCCCTATTTCTTTTAATCTATCGGAATTTATTTTTCCCCCAATTAAAGGATTGGGGTCAACCTTCCAATCACCAGTATGTAGTATTGTACCTGCTGGGGTTTCAATTCTTAATCCATTAGGTTCTAAAATTGAATGTGTCAAAGTAATATATTCAATTTTAAAAGGGCCAAGATTTATTTTGCCATTAAGTTCGACTATCTGAAGAAAATTATTAATATCTATATTTTTTTCTTTAAACTTTTCTTTAATAAGAACAGCTGTAAATGGTGTTGCATAAATTTTACAATTAAGTTTTTTCCATAGATGTGTTATTGCTCCAACATGGTCTTCATGAGCATGTGTTATAACAATACCCAATAAGTCATCTTTTCTATCGATAATAAATCCTGGATCAGGATAAATAACATCTATTCCAGGTATTGTATCGTCTGCAAATGTTACACCTGTATCAATAATTATCCATTTTTGTTCACTTGGTTTTCCATATGCATAGAGATTCATATTCATTCCAATCTCGCCTGAACCTCCTAATGGACAGAATAATAATTCATCTTTTTGCATTTTATAAATTTTTCTTATTAATTATTTTAATCAAACCTTTTATTGTAATATCTTTATCAATAGAAACTTTATAATCTAAGGAGGATTTAAATAGATGGGAATAGCCTCCTGTAGCTATAATTTTAAAATTTTTTTTTGTTTCAATTTTAATTAACTTTATAATATTATTAATTAAGCCAGTATAGCCCCAAAAAAAACCAGATCTTAATGCTGATAAGGTATTTTTCCCTATGACTTTTTTCACTTTCTGAAGAGTGAAATTTGGTATTAAACTTGCGTTATTTTCAAGTGATTTTATTGATAAATTTATCCCTGGTGCAATAATACCACCATAGTAATTATTTTTAATTATCACATCAAAAGTTGTTGCAGTACCAAAATCAATAATAATATAATTAGAGTTCAATTTTAAGACTGAAATTGAATTTGCTAACCTATCAGAACCAATTTGTTTTAAATTTACCTTAATCTTAATTATATCCTTTAAATCTATTTTTTTTAATTCATAAGTCTTGATAGAAAAACTACTATTTAAAACATTTTTAATTATTTCAAATTTTTTTGGAACAACGCTACAAAATAATGAACTAGTTATCTTATGTTTTTTAATAAATTTTATTTTATTATTAAAGAATGATTTGGTTAGTAATTTAGTGGGAAAAATAATTCTTTTAAATATTTTTTTATTTTTTAAAATACATACTTTTGTATCTGAATTTCCAATATCTCCAACTATCTTCATATCATACCTTTCTTTAAAAAAATGTTATATAAATTAAAAAGATTATTAGAAATATCTTTGATCTTAATTTTTTTATTTATTATTTCTTTTAAGCAAACAGTTGGGTATCTATTTATTTTTGGTTTGTTATTAACATTCAATCCTATTCCAACAATGAAATAATTTTTTCCATTTTTACAAATAATTTCTTGCAATATTCCACAAATTTTTTTTTTATTAATCATTATATCATTTGGTTTTTTTATAAAAATTTTTTCTTTAGTGTACATTGATAGCAATTTTTTAATTATGTTTAAATTAATTGTGGATAATTTTGTTATACTGTAATCTATTGATTTTAAAGAAAAAAAAATTGTAACAAATAAATTTCCTTTTTTAGAAATCCAGACATTTCCATGTCTTCCTCTTCCTTTAACTTGTGAACTTGCTGTAATAAAACCAGATTTATATCTGGTTTTTTTAATTAACTTCTGTGCTAAATCATTAGTACTGTTAACTCTACCATAATTAAATTTTTTAAAAATCATTTAAACAAAAGATATATTTTCTACAATTTTAAATAAAAAGCTTGGATATACGAAATATAATACCAATATTGTTGTAGTAATTGATAAAGTTAATTTCAAACTTAAGCTATTAAATCTATCAAATTTGTCATTAGGCTTATCAAAATAAATAATTTTAATAATTCTTAGATAATAAAAAGCTGATACCACAGTTGCCATTAAACCAACAATTGCTAAAAAATACATTGATTGCTCTATTACAGCAATAAATATATAAAATTTTGCAAAAAAGCCAGCTAGTGGTGGAATTCCAGCTAAAGAAAATAATTGTATTAGGAAACATAGAGAAATTATAGGATGATTTTTTGATAAACCTGATAGATCATTTATAGATTCATAATAAACATCATTTCTTTTTAACATTAATAAACATGAGAAAAAACCGAGGTTCATTATTAAATAAATTGTAATATATACGATTGAACTTTGAATGCCTAAATTAGTACCAACGGCTAATCCTGCTAAAGCATATCCAATGTGCCCTATAGAACTATATGCAATAAGCCTTTTAATATTTGTCTGGCCTATAGCAGCAAAAGATCCAAGCAACATAGATGCGATGGATATAAATACTATTATAGATTGCCACTGATCAAATAAATCAATAAATGGAACATATAAAAATCTAATAAATACAGTTAATGCAGCAATCTTTGGCACAACAGAAAAAAATAAAGTTATTGTTGTTGGAGAACCCTCATAAACATCAGGAGCCCACATATGAAATGGAACCGCTGAAATCTTAAAAGATAATCCAACTAAAATAAAAATTATTCCAAAAATATTACCAAATTCATCAGAGCCTATATTTGATGAAATAACATCAAAGTTAGTAGATCCAGAAAAACCGTAAATCAACGAACATCCATACAGAAGTAATCCAGATGACAACGCACTTAGTACAAAATATTTAAGACCTGCCTCGGATGATTTAACATTATTTGTATTTATAGCAGCCAGTACATACAGAGGTAATGATTGCAATTCTAAACCCATATAAAAAACCATTAGGTCATTAGAACTAATCATTACTAACATTCCCAAAATTGCAGACAATATAAGTATAGGATATTCGATTTTTATAATCTTAATTTTTTCAATATACTTATATGAGATTAAAAGCACAAATATACCTGATAAAATTGTCAACAGTTTCATAAAGAATGACAAATTATCTATTTTGTAACTATCCAAGAATAAATAATAATCATAAGTTTCTGAAAAAACTAAAAGCAAACCTAATCCAATAATTAATGAAATAGATGACAAATTATAAACAATCTTTGAGCTATTTTTTTTAAATACCCCAAAAATCAACAAAAACATAATTGATAAAGAAATAAAAATTTCAGGTAAAATTAAGTTATAATTAATCATTTATCATTACCAATCTTAAGTTATAGTCCTCTATTAAAGTTGATAAAGAATTTTCTATAGTAGTTATCAGTGGATCAGGGTAGAAACCAAACAAAATTATAGGTATTACTAATGATGCAAAAATTATTTTTTCAGTTTTTGTTAGATCTAACATTTTTAAAAGTTCATTTTTTTTAATATTTCCAAAAATTACTCTTTTATATAACCAAAGCATGTAAGCAGCTGACAGCACAACTCCAATAGTTGCAAAAATAGCAACCACAAAATTACTTTTAAAAGCACCCATTAAAATTAAAAATTCGGCGACAAAACCACTAGTACCAGGCAATCCAATGGAGCCAAGTGTGAAAACCATAAATACAATTGCATATTTGGGCATTATGGAGACTAACCCACCGTAATCTGAAATCATTCTTGAATGGGCTCTTTCATAAACAACACCAACGCATAAAAACAATGCAGCAGAAATAAATCCATGACTTATCATTTGTAATATACTTCCTTCTAAACCCTGTTGATTAAAAGTGAAAATCCCTATTGTTACAAAACCCATATGTGCAACAGATGAATATGCAATTAATTTTTTCATGTCATCCTGCATCAAGGCTATTAAAGAGGCGTAAATTATTGCTATTACAGATAAAGTAAAGATTAGAGGAGTAAAAAAATCTGATGCGTGAGGAAAAAGACCAATTGAAAACCTTATAAAACCATAGCCTGCCATCTTTAATAATATAGCTGCTAGTAAAACTGATCCAGCTGTTGGAGCCTCAACGTGTGCATCTGGTAACCAAGTATGAACTGGCCACATAGGAGTTTTTACAGCAAAAGAACTGAAAAATGCCAACCATAATAAATATTGATATTGAGGATCTATACCAAGGTCATATAGCTTATTAAAATCAGTAGTACCATATAGCCAGTAAATGCTAATTATAGCAACTAACATCAGAACCGATCCTAACAAGGTATACAAAAAAAACTTAAATGCTGAATATACTCTTCTAGGACCACCCCAAATTCCAATTATTAAAAACATTGGAATTAGCCCTGCTTCAAAAAAAAGATAAAAAATTACTAAATCTAGCGAACAAAATACTCCAATCATAAAGCTTTCCATTATTAAAATTGCTAAAAGATATTCTTTTAACTTTATCTTAACAGTGCTTGATACGGATAAAATACACAAAAAAGTAATTAATGTTGTAAGAATTATGAAAAGAATTGATATACCATCTACACCAACTTTATAATTAATAAATCCCTCTAGCCAAGGTCTGGTTTCTACAAACTGAAAGAGATCTGTAGATTTATCAAACATAAACCAGAGATATAAAGAAATTAAAAAATTCAAAAAAGAAGTAAAATATGCAACATATTTTATATTCTTATTTTCGCTATCGTCACTAGATTTTGATAAAAAAATAAATATTGACCCGACTAAAGGTAGTAATATTAAGGATGAAAGAATAGGGAAATTCATCTTAATACACCATTAAATAAGTAAGAAGAATTGATACACCAATTAACATTACAAAAGCATAATGATAAATATAACCACTTTGAAACTTAACAACTTTATCTGATAAGAATTTTATAAAATTTGATATTCCATCTGGGCCAAATCTATCAATAGTTTTTAAATCAATAACTTTCCATAAAAAAATTCCAATTTTTTTTGCTGGTTGTACAAAAATATAATCGTAAATCTCATCAAAGTACCATTTATTGATTAAAAAATCATATACACTTTTGTTTTCTTCGGCTAAATATTTTGGAATATTTTTATTAATTATAAATAAATAATAAGAAATTGGAATCATAATCGTGACAAATACTGGTGTTAAAATCAAAAACCAAAATGGTGGATGATCTTTTGAAACTTCCGAGATAAAGAAAATGGAATTTTTCCAAAAAATTAAATCACTATCATAACCTATAAATAAATCTTTAAAAAATGCACCTGCAAAAATCGAACCTAGTGCAAGTAAGATTAATGGTAACATCATAGATTTTGGTGACTCATGTATTTTTTCATAAACACAATTTTCATTATTGTAAGAACCATGAAATGTTTTAAAGATTAATCTCCAAGAATATATTGAAGTCAATATTGCTGTTGAAATTCCAATACCGGCAGATAAATAAGCAAGAAAACTTCCTCTTAAATAGGCAAATTCAATTATTGCGTCTTTTGAATAGTAACCTGATAAGAAAGGGAACCCTGTTAATGCTAAAGTTCCTACAATCATTAAAATCCAGGTATATGGCATTTTTTTCCATAAACCTCCCATTTTATCTAAATTTTGCTCATTATTTAAAGAATGTATAACTGATCCAGCGCCTAAAAATAATAATGCCTTAAAAAAAGCATGAGTAAATAAGTGGAATATAGCAATATTATAAGCACCTATTCCAATGGCTATAAACATATAACCTAATTGACTGCACGTAGAATATGCAATTACTTTTTTAATGTCTTTTTGAACAAGTGCAATAGTTGCAGCAAAAAAAGCAGTGATCATTCCAATTACTAGAACAAAATTTAAAGCTACCGTTGAATACTCAAAAATTGGTGAACATCTTGCTGCTAAGAACACTCCAGCTGTAACCATTGTTGCGGCATGAATAAGAGCAGATACAGGTGTAGGTCCTTCCATAGCATCTGGTAGCCAAGTATGTAATAAAAATTGTGCAGATTTTCCCATTGCTCCAATAAAGAGCAGTATGCTAATTACAGTTATGGAGTTAAACTGAAAACCAATAAGTGATATTTCACTATTTTGAAAATTAGGGATATTTAAAAACACATCATTATAATTTACAGTGCCAAATAAATAAAAAATAAGAAAAATTCCTAAAGCTAATCCAAAATCTCCAACTCTATTAACTAAAAAAGCTTTCATAGCTGCAGCATTTGCTGATTGTTTTTTGTACCAAAAACCAATTAAAAAATACGAACATAGACCAACTCCCTCCCAACCAAAAAATAACTGTATAAAATTGTCTGAGGTCACCAAGACCAACATCGAAAATGTAAATAGAGATAAATAAGACATAAATCTCGGTTTATGAGGATCATGAGACATATAACCAATAGAATAAATATGTACTAAAGATGAAACTAGACAAACAACTACGAGCATTACTGATGATAAAGCATCTATTTTAATTGACCAATTTACATTAAGTGCACCTGAGTCAATCCAATTAAATATCAATAAATTATTTTCATAATTAAATGATATTACTTGATAAAAAATAAAAATTGATAAAATTGCTGATGTTAAAACTAATGCACAGGATATAAATAAAGATATTTTTTCACCAATATATTTGGAAAAAAAACCAGTTAATATTGAGCCTACTAATGGTAAAAATAATATTGCATATTCCATATTAACCTTTTAATTTATTTATTTCCTCTACTCTAATTGTTTGAGATCCTCTGTAGTAAACTACAATTATAGCAAGTCCTATAGCAGCCTCAGCGGCGGCGACTGTTAAAATAAATAAAGTAAATATTTGTCCATTTAAGTCATTTAAAAAAATAGAGAAGGAAACAAGATTAATATTAACAGCTAAAAGAATTAGCTCTATGCTCATTAAAATAACGATAACATTTTTTCTATTCAGAAAAATTCCTATTACACCAATTGAAAATATTATTGTTGCCAAAGTTAGATAATGTCCTAAACCTACTTCAATCATCTAATTTAACTCCTTTATTAGCCTCAACGTCAACGACAGATACTCCTTCGGATCTTTCTCTACTAATTTGTTTAAAATAGCTTTGTCTCTTAATTCCGTCTCTTTTTCTAAAAGTCAATACTATTGCCCCAATCATGGCAACTAATAAAATCATGCCACTTAATTGAAACAAATGAATAAAATCAGTGTATAAAATATTGCCTATTTGATGAGTGTTACTTAAATTTTGGTCAAAATTAATACTATTAATTGTTAAAACATCAGGCTTATATTTCCATCCACCTATTACTATAATTAGTTCAAAAAATATAATTATGCTTATTAGTATACCAATAGGTAAATGATTAGAGCTTCTATTAAACCATTGACTTTTCTGTCTTGAAACATTGAGCAACATAACTACAAATAAAAAAAGCACAGCAACTGCTCCAACATAGACAATTAGCATTATCATTCCTAAAAATTCAGCGCCAATCATAATAAATAGGAAAGATATACTCACAAAATCTAAAATTAAAAAAAAAAACTGAATAAACTGTATTTTTTGAAACTGTAACCATTACAGCAGATATCACGGCAATCGTTGAAAAGGTGAAAAAGAAAATTGAATGAGCAATCATTATTATCTGAAAGGTTTATCAGCTTTTATATTAGCTGCTAAGATACTTTCCCATCTATCACCATTATCTAAAAGTTTTTGCTTGTTGTAATATAACTCTTCTCTTGTTTCGGTTGAAAATTCAAAATTTGGACCTTGAACAATAGCATCAACAGGGCATGATTCTTCGCATAAGCCACAATATATGCATTTCATCATATCTATATCATATCTAGTTGTTTTACGACTTCCATCTTCACGTTCTGATGATTCAATCGTTATTGCTTGCGCAGGACATACAGCTTCACATAGTTTGCAAGCTATACATCTTTCCTCGCCATTAGGATATCTTCTTAAGGCATGCTCCCCTCTAAACCTAGGGCTAATTTTACCTTTCTCAAATGGATAATTTAGTGTTTTTTTGCTTTTAAAAATTTCTTTAATTGCTAAAATTAGTCCTGATATAAAGTCAGTTAAAAATATAGTTTTTAATATTCTGGATAATTTCATAATTATGTTTTAGGCAATAAATCAAAGTAAAAAAGGAAACTTGCTGTTAATACAACATAGGTTAAAGATAGTGGTAGAAATATTTTCCAGCCTAATTTCATTAATTGGTCATATCTATACCTTGGTACAATTGCTTTTACTAAAGCGAAAAGAAAAAATAACAATAAAATTTTTAGAATTAACCATATTGGAGAAGGTATAATATTTAATGGATATACATCTATAGGTGATAACCATCCGCCCAAGAATAAAATTGATCCAAGTGCGCACATTAATAAAATATTTGCATACTCACCAAGCCAAAACATTGCATACATCATTCCTGAATATTCTGTTTGATAACCCGCTACGAGCTCAGCTTCCGCCTCTGGCAAGTCAAATGGTGGTCTATTAGTTTCTGCTAAGGCTGAAATAAAAAATATCACAAACATAGGAAAAAGTGGCACAACAAACCACATATTTTCTTGGGCTAATACTATATCTTTTAAATTTAATGATCCTACGCACAACAAAACATTTATAATTATAACGCCAATTGAAACTTCGTAAGACACCATTTGAGCCGCAGATCTAATTGCTCCTAAAAAAGGATATTTTGAGTTTGAAGCCCATCCACCCATAACTATTCCATAAACTCCTAATGAGGAGACAGCAAATATATATAAAATACCTACATTAATATCAGCTAGAACATAATTTTCACTAAATGGGATCACGGCCCAAGCTATTAGTGCTAAAGTCATTGTTACGATTGGAGCTAGTATAAAAATTACTTTGTTGGCACTAGCAGGAACTATCATCTCTTTAAAAATATACTTTAATGCATCAGCTAATGACTGAAACAAACCAAATGGACCAACTACATTTGGACCCCTTCTTTTCTGAACAAATGCCCAAACTCTTCTATCCAGCCATACAATCATTGCTACAGCAGTTAAGACAGGAATTAATAAAAAAACTATTTTATAAACTTCCGTAAAAAAAATATTTAAATATTCGATCATGCTTTAATATCTTTAGCCTCTCTACACTTAGACATTGTTTTTGATGCTCTTGCGATAACATTAGAGTAATAATAATCAATTTTTTTTGTTGTAATATCTTCTTTAATAAAATTTAAATTATCTTTAACTTCGATTTTTTTTTGTTTGTCCTCTTCATAAAAAATTTTTAAATAATTAATCATCGCTTTTTCAAGTTCGTTTTTATCTTTATATAATTTTTTTCCAGAAATTTTTTCAGATAAATCATTTATAATTTCCCAGTCTTCTTTAGCATCTCCAGGTGGGTATGAGGCTTTAAAAGCTTTTTGAAGCTTTCCTTCTAAATTGGTAAAATAACCATCCTGCTCTGTATATGCACTACCAGGTAAAATAATATCAGCTATTTCGGCTCCAGCATCCCCGTGACTTCCAATATAAATAACAAATTCATCTTTTTTATTGAAAACTAAATTATCTTGACCAAAAAGGAATACAACATCAAATTTATGATTATTTAAATCATTTATTAAATAATTATAACCATCTCCAGAATTTATAATTCCAAGATCTAAGCTACCAATTCGTGATGCATGTAATGATATAACATTTAACGGGTTCCAGTTTTCAGAAATTTTATTTTTACTGAATAGGAACTTTTTTAATGACTCATAGATATATTTTCCAGATTGGTTTTCAAGGACTGAAGGTCCTAATATAATCATTGGTTTTTTTGAATTAATTAATAATTCTGAGACTGGGTGTTTTCCTTCTGTGATATTTTTAATTGTTTCACTATCTCCATTTAAATTTTCATATGGAAAAGTTAAATCACCTTGATCATTTAATGAAATAATTTTGGTATTATTATTCAGACAAGATTTTCTAATTCTTGAATTTAAAATAGTTGCTTCATGTCTTGTATTTGTACCGATTAAAAAAATAAAATCACTATCTTCAATGCCGTTAATAGATGAGTTAAATAAATAATCTTCTCTTTTTGAATTATTTATATATTGATTGTTGCTTCTACAATCATAATTATTATTTTTTAATATTTTGTTAAAAAAATCTTTAAAAATATATAGTGATTCCATATTATTTAAATCACCAGTGAAACCGCATATCTTTGATTTGTCTGTAGCTTTAATTTTAGAGCTAATAATATTAAAAACCTCTTTCCAACTAGATTTATCAAATTTATTATTATATTTAATGTAAGGAGTATCTAACCTTTGGTTAAGTAAACCATCACAGGCATACCTAGTTTTGTCTGATATCCATTCTTCATTTATGTCTTCATTTATTCTTGGTAAAACCCGTTTAACTTCCCATCCGTATGTATCAACTCTTATATTTGATCCAATAGCGTCCATAACATCAATACTCTCTGTTTTCTTAAGCTCCCAAGGCCTTGCTTCAAAAACATATGGCTTTGAAGTTAAGGCTCCTACTGGACATAAATCAATTACATTAGCAGACATCTCGGACTCCATCGCTTTTTCTAAGTATGTTGTAATTTGCATATTTTCCCCTCTACCAATAGCTCCTAATTCTTCTACACCAGCTACTTCAGTAGCAAATCTTATACATCTAGTGCAATGAATACATCTAGTCATTTGGGTTTTGATTAAAGGTCCCATATTTTTTTCTGGAACAAATCTTTTATTTTCTTTAAATCTGGATTTGTCAACGCCATAAAACATTGATTGATCTTGTAAATCACATTCACCACCTTGGTCGCATACAGGACAATCAAGTGGGTGGTTAGCAAGTAAAAACTCCATGACACCTTTTCTTGCTTTTTCAACTTTTTCTGTATTTGTTTTTATAACCATTCCCTCTGTTGCAGGCATTGCGCATGAAGCAATAGGCTTTGGTGATTTCTCCATTTCTACTAAACACATTCGGCAATTACCAGCTATTGATAATTTTTCATGATAACAAAACCTTGGTATTTCAGCTCCAGCTTGCTCGCATGCTTGTAAAACTGTTAGGCCTTCTTCGACCTCTATATCTTTATCATTTACTTTTAGTTTAAGCATTATTCAGTGTCTAATAAATGTTGATCAACCAAATAAGGTATTTCTTTATTTTTCTTTATTATAGGATCAAACTTATTCCTCTCTAAAATTTCATCTTTAAAATTTCTAATTAACCCTTGAACTGGCCAGGAAGAACCTTCTCCAAAAGCACAAATAGTGTGTCCCTCTATTTGTTTTGTTACATCCATCAACATATCAACTTCATCTACAGTTGCTTCACCTTTTGCCATTCTTTCTAACATTCTCCACATCCACCCTGAGCCCTCTCTACAAGGTGTACATTGTCCACAACTTTCATGTTTATAAAATCTTGCTATTCTTGCCATACATTTAATGATGTCTTGGTCTTTATTTATTACAACAATTCCAGCAGTACCAAGACCAGTTTTGTTTTCTACACAAGCGTCAAAATCCATCTTTATAGTATCACACACTTCTTTTCGTAATAACGGCATAGAAGATCCACCTGGTATCACCGCTTTTAAATTATCCCATCCACCAACAACACCACCAGCATGTTTTTCAATCAAATCCTTTAGAGGTACTCCCATTTCTTCCTCTACATTGCAGGGATTGTTTACATTTCCAGAAATACAATAAATTTTAGTACCAGTATTTTTAGATCTACCTAAAGAAGAAAACCATTTTCCTCCTCTTCTTAAAATTGTTGGAACAACTGCTATCGTTTCAACATTATTAATTATTGTGGGGCATCCATACAAGCCAATTAAAGCTGGAAATGGTGGTTTTAATCTAGGTTGACCTTTATTGCCCTCTAAGCTTTCTAGTAAAGCAGTTTCCTCTCCACAAATATATGCTCCTGCACCATAATGAATATAAATATCTAAATCCCAACCTGTTTCCGAAGCATTTTTCCCAATTAATTTTTTGGCATATGATTCATCTATTGCTTTTTGTAGAGCTTGACCTTCTTTATAATATTCACCTCTAATATAGATATAGCAAACATGAGCATTTACTGCATAAGAAGAAATTAAACATCCTTCAATTAACTTATGAGGTTCAAATCTTAATATATCTCTATCTTTACAAGTTCCAGGCTCTGACTCGTCAGCATTAATAACTAAATAGTGAGGTTTTGAACCAACTTCTTTTGGGGCAAATGACCATTTAAGACCTGTTGGGAAGCCAGCACCTCCTCTTCCTCTTAGCTCAGATGTTTTAACTTCATTGATAATCCACTCTCTTCCTTTTTTAATGATATCCTTTGTATTACTCCAATCTCCTCTTTTTTGTGACGACTCTATATCTGAACCTAGGTCATTATATAAATTTTTAAATATTCTATCTTCGTCTTTAAGCATTTTTATTATCCAATAATGTTTTTCTAATATTTTCAGGTTCCGAACTTATTCGTCCTCTATAAGATCCGGGTACTGGTTTTTCATTTTTATAAATTTGATCTATTATCTTCTCTAATTTTGATGCATCAAGATCTTCATAATAATCCTCATTTATTTGAACCATAGGAGCATTTACACAAGCTCCTAAACATTCCACTTCCATCCAAGAGCAAGAGCCATCTGATGATATTTCAGACTCATTTTCTGATATTTTATTTTTACAAACATCAACTAATTTGTATGCATCTTTAATCATACATGGTGTTGTTGTACAAACTTGAAAAAAATATTTTCCTACAGGTGCCAAATTATACATAGAATAAAATGTAGCTACCTCATAAACTTTTATATAAGGCATTTCTAAAATTTTAGCTATATACTTCATTGCAGCTAAAGGTATCCAATTATCATTTTGTCTTTGTGCAATATAAAGTAATGCCATTACAGCGCTTTTTTGTTTACCTTTTGGATAATTTAAAATCGCTTTTTCTGCTGCTTTTAAATTTTCATCGGTAAATTTAAAATTATCTGGTTGTTCTTTTGAAACTTTTTTTATACTCATCTATCAATTTCTCCAAAAACTATATCGAGTGATCCAAGAACTGCAGGAACGTCAGCTAACATATGTCCTTTAATTAAATAATCCATTGCCTGCAAATGCGAAAAGCCCGGTGCTCTAATTTTACATTTGTAAGGTTTATTTGATCCATCAGAAATCAAATAAACACCAAACTCTCCTTTTGGAGCTTCAACTGCAGTATAAATCTCATCTTCGTCAACTCTATAACCTTCAGTAAATAATTTAAAATGGTGAATTAGTGCCTCCATTGACTCTTTTAATTCAGTTTTTGGAGGTGGTGAAATTTTATTGTCTTGAGATTTTATTGGACCTTTTGGCATATTTTTTATGCATTGATCAATGATTTTTAAACTTTCTTTCATTTCTTCAATTCTGCAAAGATATCTGTCATAGCAGTCACCGTTTTTACCTACTGGGATCTTGAAGTCGAACTGATTATAACAATCATATGGTTGAGCTTTCCTTAAGTCCCAAGGAATGCCAGACCCTCTTAACATTACGCCCGAAAATGAGTAATTAATTGCGTCATCCACACTTACTATTCCGATATCGACATTTCTTTGTTTAAATATTCTGTTATCTGTTAAAAGATTTTCTAGTTCATTTATGACCTTTGGAAATGAAATTGTAAATTTAGAGATATCATCTAAAAGATCTTGTGGTAAATCTTGATGAACACCTCCAGCTCTAAAATAATTTGCATGCAATCTTGATCCTGAGGCTCTTTCATAAAAAGTCATTAGTGTTTCTCTTTCTTCAAAACCCCACAATGTAGGAGTTAAAGCCCCAACATCTAAAGCTTGAGTTGTGATATTTAAAATATGAGAGAGAATTCGACCGATCTCGCAAAACAATACCCTTATATATTGAGCCCTAATTGGAACATTTATGTTTAGTATTTTTTCTATTGATAAAGCAAAAGCATGTTCTTGGTTCATTGGTGCAACATAGTCTAACCTATCGAAATAAGGTACAGCCTGCATATAAGTTTTATTTTCTATTAATTTTTCAGTACCTCTATGAAGCAGACCAATATGTGGATCGGCCTTTTCCACTATTTCTCCATCTAGTTCAAGAATTAATCTTAGAACACCATGTGCCGCTGGATGCTGGGGACCAAAATTTAAATTCATTGTTTTTGTACTTTTTTTCATTTTTCTTTAATTTTTTCTTTAATATACTTGGTTCCTTCCCAAGGACTCTCATAATCAAAATTTCTATAGTCTTGCTCCAATTTCACTTTCTCATAAACAACTTTTTTTTCTTCCTCGCTAAATCTAACTTCGTTGTGACCTGTTAATGGAAAATCTTTTCTTAAGGGATGTCCTTCAAAACCATAATCTGTAAGAATTCTTCTTAAATCTGGATGATTTTTAAATACAACACCATACATATCAAAAACTTCTCTTTCCATCCAATTTGCTGAAGGAAAAATATTTGTAAGAGTTTCTACTTGTTCATTATCATTTATAAAACTACTTATAATAATTCTTTGATTAAACTCATGACTCAATAAAAAATAAACAATTTTAAATCTTTTTTCGTTTGATGGATAGTCCACAGCTGTGATATCTATTAGCTGTTTAAACTTTAACTTCTGATTTGTTTTTAAGACTGTCGCTACATCCACTAAATCATCAATGTTAATCGTGATATATATTTGCTGATGTTTGATAGTAGAAGATTTTACTTTTGTCCCAAGTTCTGAGTTTATTTTTTTTTCTAAGTCTGTAGCTATTATATTCATTGAATTATCTTTCTAATGAAC
>JBJLDS010000009.1:0-108186 GCA_045567035.1 Candidatus Pelagibacter sp.
CCCTATTCATCTTACATGTCACCTAAAATGTTTGAAAGTATGCAAACAGAAACAAGTGGAAAATTTGGTGGACTTGGTATTGAAGTTGGTATGGAGGCAGGGGTCGTTAAAGTAATTTCTCCCATAGACAACTCACCAGCATATAGAGCAGGGGTTAAAGCGGGTGATTATATAGTAAAAATAAATAACATTCAGGTACAAGGTAAAACATTAACAGAAGCTGTTGATTTAATGAGAGGACCAATAGGATCTGAAATTGAAATAACAATTAGAAGAATAGGTAAGAAAAAGTCCTTTGTTTACAAAATAAAGAGAGAGGTTATAGAAATAAAATCTGTTAAAGCAAAATATATTGATGAAGAAATTGGATATTTAAGACTTACATCATTTAATGAAAATAGTAGTGAACAAATAGAAGATAAAATAAAAGAAATTAATCGTAATGAAGGTTTGAAAGCCTACATATTAGATTTAAGAAATAATCCAGGCGGTCTTTTATCTCAAGCGATTAAAATAACAGATTTTTTTCTAAATGCTGGAGAGATAGTTTCTACAAAAGGAAGAAAATCTTATGAAAATAGAAAATGGTTTGCAAAAAAAGGTGATATTACAAATGGCAAAGCATTAATTGTTTTAATTAATTATGGGTCAGCTTCAGCTTCAGAAATTGTTGCAGGTGCTTTAAAAGATCATAAGAGAGCTATTATTATTGGAGAAAATAGTTACGGAAAAGGCTCTGTTCAATCAATATTGCCCTTAAAAAATAATGGTGCAATTAGATTAACAGTTTCAAAATACTATTTACCATCAGGAGATTCCATTTCTGAAATTGGTGTTGGTCCAGATATTGAAATTGTGGAAAAGTCAGATGATTTTAGGATTGATACTGATACAGATAACCAGTTAAAATTTGCTATAAAACTAATCACTGGATAAAGTTAATTAAATAATGGATAAATTCTCTAAATTGCCTCTTAGAAAAGGTGTTGGAATAGTAGTTTTAAACAAAAAAAATGAAATTTTTGTTGCAAAAAGAATAGATAATCCAAAAAATTTCTGGCAAATGCCTCAAGGTGGGATTGATCCTGGAGAAAAAGCTATAGATGCTGCATATAGGGAACTTTATGAGGAAACTAATATTAAAAATGTTGAATTATTAAAAGAAGTGCAAGAAGAATTAACATACATACTGCCTGATAACCTATTAGGTATTATATGGAAAGGTCGTTATAAAGGCCAAAAACAAAAGTGGTATATAATGAGATTTGTTGGTGATGAAAAAGAGATTAATATCAAAACTAATCATCCTGAGTTTTTAGACTGGAAATGGATTAAAGTGGAGGAATTAACTAAAGTAGCTGTGAGTTTTAAATCACATATTTATATTCATCTAAAATCTGAAATTGAGAATTATTTAATTAATAGTTGAGATTGATTTCAAAACTTCAATTTTTTGCTCAATTAAGTATCTTTTTTGATCATCTAGATCATTGTCCTGAGCTTCTTTTTCTGCATTGTTAATTATTTCAGTAATTGATGTTTTATTTGCTTCAGAAATATCAAATATATTACTAGTTAAAACTGAAAGACAATTGTTTTTAAATTCTATTATTCCATCTTCAACATAATATTTTTTCTCATCAGAACTTCCCTCTAAAACTTTAAGCACACCTGGTTTTAGAAAAGAAATTATAGATATATGATCCTTTAAAATTCCCATTTCGCCCTCAAAAGCTGGGACCACAACTTCTTTTACATTTTCTTTTACAAGAAATGATTTTTCTGGATTTACAATTTCTAATTTAAAGGTATCACTCATTAAGCTGCATCTTTTTCCATTTTTTTGGCCTTCTCAATTGCTTCTTCAATTGTTCCAACCATGTAAAATGCTGCTTCTGGTAAATGATCATACTCACCTTTGCAAATTGCATCAAAGCCTTTGATTGTTGCATCAAGATCTACAAGTTTACCTGGAGAGCCAGTAAAAACTTCTGCAACAAAAAATGGTTGAGATAAAAATCTCTGTATTTTTCTTGCTCTTGCCACAACAAGTTTATCTTCCTCAGATAATTCATCCATACCTAAAATTGCAATAATATCTTGTAATGATTTATAGGTTTGTAATATTCTCTGAACTTCTCTTGCCACTCTATAATGTTCATCACCAACAATTCTTGGATCAAGAATTCTAGATGTAGAGTCTAATGGATCTACAGCTGGATAAATTCCAATTTCAGCAATTTGTCTTGATAAAACCGTAGTGGCATCTAAGTGTGCAAAAGAGGTTGCTGGAGCAGGATCAGTTAAATCGTCAGCAGGTACATAAATTGCCTGAACTGATGTAATAGATCCTTTATTTGTTGTCGTAATTCTTTCTTGTAAATTACCCATATCTGTTGCTAAAGTTGGTTGATATCCAACTGCTGAGGGAATTCTGCCTAAGAGAGCTGATACTTCCGATCCTGCTTGAGTGAATCTAAAAATATTATCTACAAAAAAAAGAACATCCTGACCTTCTTGATCTCTGAAGTACTCAGCAACTGTTAACCCTGTTAATGCTACTCGTGCTCGTGCTCCTGGAGGTTCATTCATCTGGCCATAAACTAATGCAGCTTTTGATCCATCTCCCTCTGGTTTAATTACACCTGAATCAATCATTTCATGATACAAATCATTACCTTCTCTCGTTCGTTCTCCAACGCCAGCAAATACTGAAAATCCACCATGAGCTTTTGCAACGTTATTAATTAATTCCATAATTAAAACTGTTTTTCCTACACCCGCGCCTCCAAATAGTCCAATTTTTCCACCTTTTGCATAAGGCGCAAGCAAATCAATTACTTTAATTCCTGTCACTAATATTTCTGTTTCAGTAGATTGATCATTAAATTCTGGGGCTGATCTGTGAATTGGCCAGTTTTCTTTTGTTTTTACATCACCTTTTTCATCAATAGGTTCACCAATAACATTAATAATTCTTCCTAAAGTCTCTGGTCCCACAGGAACTTGTATTGGGGCACCAGTGTCTGATACTTCATCACCTCTTTTAAGACCCTCAGTTGCATCCATAGCTATTGTCCTTACGCTAGATTCTCCTAGATGCTGCGCCACTTCGAGAACTAATCTATTCCCAGCATTATCACATTCTAATGCAGTTAAAATTTCCGGCAATTCTCCATCAAATTTGACATCTACTACCGCTCCAATAATTTGTGTAATTTTTCCTTTTCTCATAATTATAAACTCTCTGCTCCTGATATTATTTCTATTAGTTCTTTAGTAATTGCTGCCTGACGACTTCTATTGTATTCAATAGTAAGTTTATCAACCATTTCTCCAGCATTTCTTGTCGCATTATCCATTGCACTCATCCTTGATCCTTGTTCACTTGCTGAATTTTCTAACATCGCTTTAAAAATCTGAGTTGATATGTTTTTAGGTAATAAATTACTTAAAATCTCATCTTCTTCAGGTTCAAATTCATAATTATCTTCAGATGAATTACCCTCAGGCTCTGATGTTTTTAATGGAATAATTTGTTGTGCTTGTGGTATTTGAGTAATTACATTTTTAAATTTATTATAAAAAATAGTACATACATCAAATTCTTTTTTTTCAAACTTTTCTATAATCATTTTACCAACCTTATCTGCATCAAAAAAATTGATATTTTTTGATTCTTTAAATGATATTTTTTCAATTATTTTTTCTCCATAAGTTCTTTTGAGTTGATCATTTCCTTTAGAACCAACAGTAACTATCTTTAAAATTTTTCCATCTTTTTCAATTTTGTCAAAATATGACTTTGCTTTTTTTACAATATTTGTATTAAATCCTCCACATAGACCTCTATCAGAAGTTAAAATTACACATAAATGGGTTTTTTCATCACCAGTGCCAGATAATAATTTAGGTGCACTTTCTTTATCTGAAATACCATTTGATAAATTTAATATAATGTTGTTCATTTTTTCGGAATAAGGTCTTCCTTTTTCAGCATTATCTTGTGCTCTCTTTAGTTTAGCAGCCGCAACCATTTTCATTGCTTTTGTAATCTTTTGCGTAGATTTAACACTTACTATCCTCTTTTTTAAATCATCTAGACTTGCCATATATCTTATTTAATTAAGGTTTTTTTTAAATCAACAATCAATTCAATTAATAATTTCTCAGTATCTTCGTCTAATTTTCCTGAACCAAGCGAATCTATAATTTCTGGCTTATCAGATTTACATTTTTCAAGAATTTTGTTCTCAAATTCAGCTATATCTTTTAGTTCAATATCATCCAGATAACCTTTTACTCCACAAAAAACTGAAATGACTTGTTGGGCAACTGTCATAGGTGAATACTGTTTCTGTTTCAATAATTCAGTAAGCTTAGACCCTCTATTAAGTAATTTTTGTGTTGATGCATCTAAATCAGACCCAAACTGAGCAAATGCTGCCATTTCTCTGTATTGAGCAAGTTCAAGTTTCATTGAGCCAGAAACTTTTTTCATTGCTTTAGTTTGTGCAGAAGAACCAACTCTAGAAACTGATAAACCAACGTTTATCGCTGGTCTTATACCTTGGTTAAATAACTCTGTTTCAAGAAATATTTGGCCATCAGTAATAGATATTACATTTGTAGGAATAAATGCAGAAACGTCACCACCTTGCGTTTCAATAATTGGCAGTGCTGTTAATGATCCTCCACCATGCTCATCACTCAATTTTGCAGCTCTTTCTAAAAGTCTACTATGTAAGTAAAATACATCACCTGGATATGCTTCTCGACCTGGTGGCCTTCTAAGTAATAATGACATTTGTCTATAAGCTACAGCCTGTTTAGATAAATCATCATATATAATTAATGCATGCATTCCATTATCCCTAAAAAATTCTCCCATCGCACATCCTGTATAAGGCGCTAAAAATTGAAGAGGAGCAGCATCTGATGCTGTTGCTGCAACAATAGTAGTATATTCCATTGCTCCAGCTTCTTCTAAAGTTTTTTCAATTTGTCTTACAGTAGATCTTTTTTGTCCAACTGCTACGTAAACACAATATAACTTCTGTTTTTCATCTCCAGACTCATTAATTTTTTTTTGGTTTATTATTGCATCAATTGCTACTGCTGTTTTTCCAGTTTGCCTGTCTCCAATAATAAGCTCTCTCTGTCCTCTACCTATTGGAACTAAACTATCAATTGATTTTAATCCAGTTTGCATTGGTTCATTTACAGATTGTCTTGGAATAATACCTGGAGCCTTAACTTCAACTCTGCTTCTTTTTACACTTTTATCTAGAGCACCTTTTCCATCAATAGGATTTCCTAAACCATCAACAACTCTTCCTAAAAGTTCTTTACCAACTGGAGTATCTACGATAGCGCCTGTTCGCTTAACAGTGTCACCCTCTTTAATAGATCTATCATCACCAAAAATTACAACCCCAACATTTTCACTTTCTAAATTTAAAGCCATGCCTTTTGATCCATCGGCAAATTCTACCATTTCTCCTGCTTGAACATTATCTAATCCGTATATCCTTGCGATTCCATCTCCAACAGACAAAACTTGCCCAACCTCAGTTACTTCAGCTTTATCCCCAAATTTTTTTATTTGTTCTTTTAGTATCTTAGTTACTTCTGAAGGATTTATTTCCATATTATGCCTCTATCATTCCTTTTTCTATTTGTTGTAATTTATTTTTTATTGACGTATCAACCATAGTGCTTCCAACTTTCATTACTAAACCACCAATTAAACTCTCGTCATATAAATAGTCTAATTTTATTTTTGATTTTAAGTTTTCTTCAAGCTCTTTTTTTATATTATTAATTTCATTTTCATCAAGTTTTTTAGCAGATAACAATTGAGCTTTAATTTCTCCTCTTTTTTTAGAGCACAGATCTACAAAACCTCTTAAAATTTTTTCCATAAAAAAGAATCTTCGTTTTGAAACTAAAAAATTTAAAAATTTCGTAAATAAAGCATTTAAATTATATTTTTTTCCAATAGAACTAATTACAATAGAGATTTCATTTTGTTTATTTGTAGGATCTTTAATAAGGGAATTGAATTCAGAGCTTTCAGAAATTAATTTTAAAAATGCCATGGAATTATTTTCTATTTCTTTAATTTGATCCATTTCATCAGCTAATTCATATAATGCTAATGAATATCTGCTAGCTGAAGTATCTGAAAAGTCTCTAGAGTTGCTCAATTTTTATCCTATACAAATTGACGATTAATTAAATTTTGAAATTAAGTAGCACATCAGTCTTTTCTCTTCAAGTGAGACATGTTAAAAAAATGTGTAATTTTCATAATTAATTGAAGCTAATTGGGTCAACATCAACCGACAGTTTTATTTTCTTAGAAAATTTAAAATCATGAAGGATTTTAGCTAAAAATTTTTGTATTTTATAAGATTTGCTAGCCCTAATAAGTAATCTATTTCTATATTTTTTTTTTATTTTATGAATGGGTGCATTAACTGGACCTAAAATTTGTGCTTTTAAATTTTGTTTAAGAGCCTTTTGTAATTTTAAAGACTCATCATCTAATGCCTTTTCATCCTCAGAGCTCAAGATGATTGAAATAAATCTTTGGAATGGGGGAAGATTATTTAACTTTCTTAAATTTAATTCTTTTTCTAAATAATCATAGGGATCAGAGCTTGTTATATCATTCAATTTTTCCTTATTCATAATTAGTGTTTGAAAATAAATATTTGAAGCTTTTCCAGTTCTCCCAGCTCTACCAGCTAGTTGATGATAAAGTTGAAGATTTTTTTCTCCTGATCTTAAATCATGACCTTGTGATGACAAATCAATATCAAGTACGATTATACAATTTAGATTTGGAAAATGAAAACCTTTTGAAATTAATTGTGTTCCAACTAATATTTTAATTTTATTATTAGAAATATTTTCTAAAATACTTGATGAATTTTTTTTGTTCATAGTATCACTAGAAAATATAGATGCTTTAAATTTTGGGAATAACGTATTGACTTCATCCAATACCTTTTCAACACCTGGTCCAGTAAAAATAAATTTACAACTTCCACTGATATTATTCTCACACTCTCTTTTCAACTCATGTTTGGTACCACAATAATGGCATAAAAGTTTTTTTATGTTTTTATGGTAAACTAAATTTATAGAACAATTTTTACACACAAATGATTTGAGACAGTTTTTACAAATAACATTAGGTGAATAACCTCTTCTGTTCAAAAAAAATAGCACTTGATCACCTTTTTCCAGATGGTAATTTACTTTTTCAAAAGTTTTTGATGATATCCACGATTTATTAACGAGTTTAAATTTATTTAAATCAATTATTTCACAAGATGGTAACGATGCATTTTTAAATCTATTTAATAATCTTGAATGAGAGTATTTTTTTTTTATAACATTTGAATAAGTTTCTAAAGATGGTACAGCTGTAACCAAGTTTATTGGAATATTTTCGAATGAAGCTCTCGAAACTGCCATGTCCCGTGCATTATAAATAACTCCTTCATCTTGTTTGTAAGATTGATCATGTTCTTCATCAACAACAATAAGCCCAAGTTTTTTAAATGGAAGAAATAAAGAAGATCTTGCACCGATTACAACTTTAATCTTATTTGATGCTAATCCACTCCATATTATTTTTTTGTTTTTTTTTGTGACACCTGAATGCCAAATTGCTGGTTTAAAACCGAAAAACTCGATAAATTTTTTTTCGAATTCACTTGTAAGCCCTATTTCTGGTAATAAAATTAAAGCTTGTTTATCCTGATCAATCTTATCTTTTATAAGATTGAAATATACTAAAGTTTTTCCAGAACCTGTTGCTCCTTGTAATAAATGTACGTTAAATTTTTCATTTAAACGCGAAACTTCTAAGTATGTTTTATTTTGACTTTCATTTAATTGATAATTTATCGAAGGTAATATTTCATTGAATTTTTTATATTCATTTTTTTTAAAATTTACTATTGCTTCTCCACTCAATAAGTGAAGTTTTAATGACATGCCTTTAGGAATTAAATTGTAATCAGAAAACCAATTTAAAAAATTAATCGTTTTTTTAGAAAGTGGGTTAATATCTAGCCTACTCGATATTTTTTTTGTTAAAAAATTTTTATTGTTCTGTTTTTCGAAATGATCCCAAACTATGCCTGTTAAACTTGATTTTCCAAATGGGACCATCACATAATCACCAATTTCTAAATCTAGATCAGTTTCATAGGTAAATGGATGATTAAATATATTTGGTATTAAAACAGGAATTTTCATATTTAATTTATGAAAATATATTACGAGTGAATCTGTCTTTTTTCTACTGCTAATGCTGCTTCTTTTACAGCCTCAGAAAATGTTGGGTGGGCATGACAAGTTCTTGCAATATCCTCTGAACTGGCTCCAAATTCCATTGCAACTGAAACTTCAGCAATAATTTCACCGGCATGAGGACCTATTATATGTACACCAAGGACTTTATCTGTTTTGTTATCGGCAAGGATCTTTACAAATCCTTCTGTATCATTAATTGCTTTAGCTCTAGAATTTGCCATAAAAGGAAATTTTCCAACTTTGTATGACTGACCTTTTGACACCAGGTCTTCTTCAGTTTTTCCAACAGACGCAACCTCTGGTGATGTATAAATTACAGATGGTATAATATCATAATTAACATGACCAGACTGACCAGCAATTATTTCTGCAACCGCAATTCCCTCTTCTTCTGCTTTATGTGCCAACATTGGTCCAGATATAACATCTCCTATAGCAAAAATATTCTTAACACTAGTTTCGTAATTATTTTGAACACTTATTGACCCCTTTTTATTAAGTTTAACACCTATTTTATCTAATTGAAGACTCTCTGTATTTGGTTTTCTACCTATAGAAATAAGAACTTTATCTGCTTCTAAAATATTATTTTTTCCATCTTTGTTGATTGTTTCAAGTTTTACGGAATTACTTAATTTTAAAATTTTATTTACTTTTGTCTCAAGTGAAAATTTAATTCCTTGTTTAGATAAAATTTTCATAAACTCATTTGAAATTTCACGATCCATTCCAGATGTAATATGATCCATAAATTCTACTACATGGACTTCTGAGCCTAATCGCGACCAAACTGATCCCATCTCTAAACCAATATAACCACCTCCAACTATAATTAGCTTTTTTGGTACACCTTCTAAATTGAGAACTCCAGTAGACGAAAGTATTAATTTTTCATCAAATTGAGACCCTGGAAATTGCGTAGGTTTTGACCCAGAACTGATTACTGTACTTTTTGTTTTAATAATAGTTTCCTTTTTTTTATTATCAATTAACAATATTTCATTTTTGCTTTTAAAAGATCCAGTACCTTTGAAATAAGAAACTTTGTTTTTTTTTAGAAGAAATTCAACTCCTTTTGTGAGTGTCTCTACTGAATTATTTTTATTTTCCATCATTTTTTTTAAATTTAATTTTAAATTATCTATCTCAATACCAATTTTATGAAAATTTTTTGCTTTATAGAAATTTTCAGATAAATTTAATAAATTTTTGGATGGTATGCAGCCTACATTCAAACATGTTCCACCAAGTGATCCTCTGGACTCAATACATGCAGTTTTGAGACCTAATTGAGATAAGCGAATAGCACAAACATATCCTCCTGGACCTCCACCAATTACAACTACATCAAAATTATTATCCATTTATAAATCTAAAAAAAGACCCCTAGGATCTTCTAAATTTTCTTTTACAAGTTTTAAAAAAGATACAGCTTCTTTTCCATCTATTATTCTGTGATCATAAGATAAAGCAAGATACATTATTGGTCTAATTTGTATTTCATCATTAATTACAACTGGTCTTTTTACGATATTATGCATTCCTAAAACTCCTGATTGTGGTAAATTTAGAATTGGAGTTGATAACATTGAACCATATATTCCCCCATTACTTATAGTAAAAGTTCCTCCTTGAAGATCTTCAATTGAAAGTTTACCACTTCTAGCTTTTTCAGATAGTTTTAATATATTTTTTTCAATATCTGCAAAAGACAATTCATCAGCATTTCTGATTACAGGAACAACCAGACCTTTATCTGTCCCAACAGCAAAGCTTAAATTATAATAATTTTTATAAATTATTTCATCATTCTCAATTTCTGCATTTATTGCAGGATATGACCTAAGACCATTTACACATGCTTTTATAAAAAATGACATGTATCCAAGTTTAATACCAAACTTTGTCTTAAAATTTTCCTGATATTTTGCTCTCATGTCGTTAATCATTGACATGTCAACTTCATTAAAGGTGGTTAGCATAGCTGCGTTCTCTTGTGCTTCTTTTAATCTCTTCGCTATAGTTAGTCGAAGTCTAGTCATTTTTATTCGCTCTTCCTCACCATAATCTATTTTTCTTTGATTAGGTTTTGGCTTTATATTCATTAAGTGAATAAGATCACCTTTTAATATACGTCCTTCTTTACCTGATCCTTTAATTTTTTTTACATCAATATTATTTTCATTAACTATTTTTCTGACAGCAGGGGATAGCGAGCCATTTGAAGTAATTACCTCGTCATCAACTACTTCATCTGTTAAAATAAGTGGTTTTTCCTCATCCTTTAAAATAACTGGCTCTTCTTTGATAATATTTTTATTCTCATTTAGAAATTTAGTAGAAATTACATCATTATCGTTTTTCGAAAATTCTTCAGCCTCTTCAATTATTTTTTCAGTAGCTGATGGGACTTCTTCTTTTGGCTGTATCTTTTTTATTGTATGTTTTGTCTCACTAAGATCATTTTCTTTAACGCTTCCAAGTGTTGTTCCTACTTCTATTGTTGCTCCATCCTTGACGTTTATCTCCTCTAATATACCAGTAACAGGAGATGGCACCTCAAGGTTAACTTTATCAGTTTCTAATTCAACAATTGGTTCGTCAGCCTCAACAGTATCACCAACTTTTTTAATCCATTTTGCAACCGTAGCTTCTGTTATACTTTCACCTAATGCTGGTACAATTATTTTTTCACTCATCTTTTAAAACTTCTTTTATTATATCTTGTTGTTGAGAAATATGTCTTTTTGCATAACCTGTAGCAGGTGATGCTGCTGGATTTCTCCCAATATAAGAGATATTTCTATTTTTAGCTTTAATATAATCTAATGTCCATTGGATATAATCTCTAACTGCAAACCAAGCTCCCATATTTTTTGGCTCTTCCTGGCACCAGAAAAATTTTGCATTTTTAGAATATTTTTTTAATTCACTAACAAGATTTTTAACTGGAAATGGATATAATTGCTCAATTCTATAAAATACAACATCGTCTTTTTTATTTTTTTCTCTTGCTTCAAGTAAATCAAAATAGATTTTACCTGAGCATAATATTACTTTTTTAATTAAATTATTATCTTTAAGTTTTATAAAATTACTTCTCTTCTCCAAAGCATGATCGTTTAAAATTCTATGAAAAAAATTTTCCTTTCCGAAATCTTCCAAATTAGAAGTACAATATTTATTTCTTAATAATGATTTTGGTGTCATTATAATTAATGGTTTTCTAAAGTCTCTATGTATTTGTCTTCTTAAGGCGTGAAAATAATTTGCAGGCGTGGTACAATTCATTACTTGAATATTTTCTTGGGCACCCAATTGTAAAAATCTTTCTAATCTTGCTGATGAATGTTCTGGACCTTGTCCCTCATATCCATGTGGAAGCAACAAGACAAGACCACTTGCTCTTGACCATTTTCTTTCACCAGATGCAATAAATTGATCAATGACTACCTGTGCACCATTAGCAAAATCACCAAATTGCGCTTCCCATAAAGTTAATGTATTTGGCTCAACCATACTATAACCATATTCAAATCCTAGAACTGCCAATTCAGACAAAAAACTATCAACAATTTCAAAATTCTTTTGGTTTTTTGAAATATTATTTAGTGGCACATACCTAGAATTATCTGTTTGGTTTCTCAAAACAGAATGTCTTTGACTAAATGTACCCCTTCCAGAGTCTTGACCAACTAATCTGACTGGATAACCTTCTTCTAATAGAGATGCAAATGCTAACGATTCTGCAGAAGACCAATCAATTCCTTGTCCACTTTCTACGGACTGTCTTCTTAATTCCAAAATTTTTTTAATAGTTTTGTGAATATTTATTTCAGCTGGGATTTTATTAATTTTTTCAGAGATTATTCTTAATTTTTCTGAATTAACTCCACTATTTCCTCGTCTATCTTTACCCTTTTCTGGTTTGTATCTCGACCAAGTTCCCTCGAACCATTTCAGCTTAGGCTGATAATTTTTTGCACTTTTATACTGTTCGTCTAATAAATTTTTAAAATCTTTTATTTGAGCATTAAATTCTTGTTCGGAAATTATTTTTTCATCTATAAGTTTTTTTCCATAAACTTTTAATGTAGATGGGTGAGATTTAATTTTTTCATACATTAGCGGTTGAGTAAAAGAAGGTTCATCTCCTTCGTTATGACCAAACCTTCTGTAACAGATCACATCTATCACGACATCTTTATTAAATTTTTGTCTAAACTCTATAGCAATTTTAGCACAATGAACTACTGCCTCAGGATCATCGCCATTACAATGTAGAATTGGGGATTCAACAACTTTTCCTAGGTCAGACGGATAAGGACTTGATCTAGCAAACCTTGGGCTCGTAGTAAAACCAATTTGATTATTTACAATTATATGAATAGTTCCACCAGTATTATGTCCTTTTAAACCAGACATCGCAAAACATTCTGCTACAACTCCTTGGCCAGCAAAAGCTGCATCGCCATGAATTAATATTGGTATTACTTTGTTTCGTTCTGCATCATTATGATAAAATTGTTTTGCTCTGGTTTGACCTAAAACAACAGGATCTACTGCCTCAAGATGTGACGGATTATCTGTTAAACTAATATGAACTGGAATATCATCAAATGTTCTATCTGATGAAGCGCCTAAATGATATTTAACATCACCAGTTGAGTCATCGTGAGTTTCTGAAAACTCTCCAGTAAATTCATTAAATATTTTTTTGTAAGATTTTTGAAGAAGATTAGCTAGCACATTTAATCTACCTCTATGTGGCATTCCAATTTTAATCTCCTTGACTCCTAATTGCCCACCTCTTTTAATAATTTGCTCTAACGCTGGAATTAAAGACTCAGCACCATCAAGACCAAACCTCTTCGTTCCTACAAATTTTAATGCTAAATATTTTTCAAATCCCTCTGCCTGAATTAATTTATTTAATATTGCCTTTTTACCATTATTTGTAAAACTGACTTTGTTTTCTTCTTTTTCTATTCTTTCTCTAAACCAAATTTTTTCTTCTCTCTCTGTCATATGCATGTACTCAACACCTATACTGGAACAATATTTATCTTTTAAAAATTTAATTATTTCTTTGAGTGATGCAAAATCTCTATCTAGGTAACTATCTAAATAAATTTTTCTATTAAAATCATCTTTTTTAAAACCATAATCTTCAGGATGTAATTCATGCAAGTATTTTCTTTCCATCATACCTAAAGGATCTAAATTGGCTATCAAATGTCCATTTATTCTATATGCTCTTATTAGAGCTATTGCTTTAATTGAGTCTTTGATATTTATTTGATTTACTTTTTGGCTTTCCTTTAAATTTTCCTGATTAAGATTAATCTTAATTTTATTTGGTTTCCAATTAGGGCCCTCTATTTCTTTAATAACATCATTCAGGTCCTCTCCTAGATCTTCGAAATAGCTTTTCCAACTTTGAGGAATAGTTGTGTCTCCTTCAATAAATTTTACATACATTTCTTCAATAAATGAAGTATTTGCTTTATGTAAGAATGATGTTTTTGCGTGATCTAGATTTTTTGATGAACTCATTTTTATATTAATTATATTATCAGATAATTATTTATCAAATGCCAATATATCCACTAGTGTTTTTCCTAGTTCTGCTGGAGATTTTGCTACTGCGATGCCACATTGCTCCATTTTTTTTATTTTATCAGTAGCTCCGCCCTTGCCTCCTGATATAATTGCTCCTGCATGCCCCATTCGTCTACCTTTAGGAGCAGTGAGCCCTGCTACAAAACCAACTATTGGTTTTTTAATATTGCTGTTTTTGACAAATTCTGCTGCTTCTTCCTCTGCAGTTCCTCCTATTTCTCCTATCATTAAAATTGATTCTGTTTCATCATCTTTTAAAAAAAGGTCCAAACAATCGATAAAATTTGTTCCATTTATTGGGTCTCCACCTATCCCAACACATGTTGATTGCCCCAATCCATTCTCTGTAGTTTGAGCAACTGCCTCATATGTCAAAGTCCCTGATCTCGAGACTATACCTACTGATCCTTTTTTATGTATATTACCAGGCATTATCCCAATTTTGCATTCATTAGGAGTTATAATTCCTGGACAATTTGGTCCAATTAGTCTTGATTTAGAGTTTTTAAGATACTCTTTAACCTTTAACATATCTAACACTGGTATTCCCTCTGTAATACAAACTATAAGTTCAATGGAAGCCTCGATTGCTTCAATAATTGCGTTTGCAGCAAATCTAGCTGGAACATAAATCATCGTCGCATTTGCATTAACATTTTTTTTTGCTTCCACTACAGTATCAAAAACTGGTTTATCTAAATGAGTTTGACCACCTTTTTTTGGTGTAACACCTCCTACTAAATTAGTACCATATTTAATAGCCTGCTCAGAATGAAAGGTTCCTTGAGACCCAGTAAATCCTTGGCATATAAGTTTCGTATCTTTATTGACTAAAATTGACATTTATTCAATACTGTTAATAATTTTTTCTGCTGCATCAGATAAATCACTCGCAGAAATTATTTTTAAACCAGAGCTATCTAAAATTTTTTTTCCTTCTTCAGAATTTGTTCCAGAAAGTCTTACAACTAATGGGACATTTATATTCATTTCTTTTGCTGCTGTAACAACCCCCTCTGCAATAATATCACACCGCATTATTCCACCAAAAATATTTACTAAAATACCTTTTACGTTTTTATCTGATAAAATAATTTTAAAAGCTTCAGATACTTTTTCTTTAGATGCGCCACCACCTACATCCAAAAAATTAGCAGGTTCTTGTCCATATAATTTTATAATATCCATTGTTGCCATTGCTAAGCCTGCACCATTTACCATACAGCCAATACTTCCATCTAATTTAATGTATGATAGGTCATGTTTACTTGCCTCTATTTCAGTTGGATCTTCTTCATTTAAGTCTCTTAATTCCATAATTTCAGATTGTCTAAATAAAGCATTGTCATCAAAATTAATTTTTGCATCAAGACATAAAATTTTTTTCTCTTTTGTGATTATTAATGGATTTATTTCAACCATATTAGCGTCAGTTTTAATAAATAATGAGTATATTGATTTAATTAATGAGATTGCTTTTGATTTAATACTATCATCAAATTTGAATGCCTTTATTATACTTTCACAGTCTTTTTCAGAAATATGGTCGGCAAGATTAACTTTTGTTGTAAATATTTTGTCTGGTTTATCTGATGCAACTTTTTCAATATCCATACCACCTTGATCGCTACTAATAAAAGCAATCTTAGAACTAGATCTGTCAATCAAACATGATAAATAAAATTCTTTTTCAATTTTAGAAGACTCTTCTACATACAATCTTTTTACAACTTTTCCCTCTGGACCCGTTTGATGTGTCACTAATTTTTTTCCTAATAATTTTCTAGACTCTTTGCTCAATTCTTCAATATTATCTAGGATTTTAACACCTCCAGCTTTACCTCTTCCGCCAGCATGAATTTGCGCTTTAAGAACAAATTTATCAGTTTTTAAATCTTTGGCTTTTTCTAAAATTTCTTCTACAGATTTTCCTGATACTCCATTAGGAACTGGGGCCCCAAATTTTTTTAACAATGCTTTTGCTTGATGTTCGTGAATATTCATTATTTATTTTATTAGATTTGGATCAATAACTGATGCGGCCTCCCATAATTTCTTTACTGCTTCTATAGATTTCATAAATTCTTTTTTTTCATTTTCATCAAGATCGATTTCTTTAATTTTTTCGATACCATTTTTGCCAATTACGACAGGCACTCCAGCAAAGACATTTTTTACACCATACTCTCCATTCAAATAAACAGCACAAGGAAGTAGTTTTTTTTCATCATTTATAAAGGCTTCAGCCATTTGAACTCCTGAAGCAGCAGGAGCATAAAATGCAGACCCTTTCTCTAAAAATTTAACTATTTCTGCTCCCCCATCTCTAGTTCTTTGATTGATTTCTTCTAATCTTTCTGAGGAAATTTTACCCTCTTTAACTATATCTAGTAAAGGTTTGCCTGAAACTTTTGTAAATCTTGGCAAAGGAACCATTGTGTCTCCATGGCCTCCCATTACCATAGCATCTATTTCTTTCACAGGAACATTAAGCTCTCTTGATAAAAATAATTTAAATCTTGAACTGTCTAATATACCAGCCATACCAACTACCATATTAGTAGGTAATCCAGAATATTTTTGGAATGCCATAACCATAACGTCTAACGGATTTGTTATACAAATAACAAAAGAATCTGGAGAATGTTTTTTAATTCCTTCTGCTACCTGCTTAATTATTTTTAAATTAATTCCTAAAAGATCGTCTCTACTCATTCCAGGCTTTCTTGGAACGCCCGCAGTAATAATTATTACATCTGAGTCCTTAATCTCCTCATATTTATCAGTACCAGATAATTTCACATTAAAACCATCCACAGATGAAGATTGAGCTATATCAAGTGCTTTACCCTTAGCAATTCCAGATGCTACATCAAACAATATAACCTCTTCAGCTAATTCTTTTGTACCAATTAAATGAGCTAATGTTCCTCCTATTTGACCCGAACCTATTAAAGAAATTTTTTTCATTTTTTACTTCATTGTTGGCATTATAAACTCAGGATTAGATCTAACACCCGAAGGCCATCTTGATGTAATGGTTTTTAATTTTGTATAAAATCTTACTCCTTCAGGTCCATGCATATGTTGATCTCCAAATAAGGATCTTTTCCATCCTCCAAAACTATGATGTGCTACTGGAACTGGTATTGGAATATTTATGCCCACCATACCTACTTTAATTTTACTTGCAAAAGTCCTCCCAACATCTCCATCTCTTGTGTAAATTGAAGTTCCGTTTCCAAATTCATGATCATTCACCAATTTTGTTGCCTCGTTAAAATCATCAACTCTCACAACTGATAAAACTGGACCAAAAATTTCTTCTTTATAAATTTTCATATTTTTTGTGACATTGTCAAATAGACATCCTCCAATATAAAAACCATTTTCATAACCTTGAAGTTTCATTTTTCTACCATCAACAACTAGATTTGCACCCTCTTTTATACCTAAATCAACGTAACCAGTAACTTTTTCTAGATGCTCTTTTGTAACTAGTGGTCCCATTTCAGACGATTTATCCATTCCAGGACCAACCTTGAGTTTTTCAACTTTCTTTGATAATTCGCTTACTAATTCATCTCCAATACTTCCAACAGCAACAGCAACGGATTGTGCCATACATCTCTCACCAGCAGAACCATAAGCTGCACCCATTAAACCATTTACTGCTTGGTCTAAGTCACAATCTGGCATTACAACACAATGATTTTTTGCACCTCCCAAAGCTTGGACTCTTTTTTCATTTTTGGCTGCATTTTCATAAATATACTTAGCTATTGGAGTAGATCCTACAAAACTTACAGCCTGAATATCTTTATTCTCAAGAATTGAATCAACAACTTCTTTATCTCCGTTTACTATATTCAAAACACCATCTGGTAATCCTGCCTCTGAGAAAAGCTCAGCCAATTTCATTGAACATGATGGATCTTTTTCAGAAGGTTTAAGAATAAAAGTATTTCCACAAGCTATTGCCATTGGAAACATCCACATTGGAACCATTGCTGGAAAATTAAATGGTGTTATACCTGCGCAAACTCCTAATGGTTGTCTAAGTGACCAGCTGTCAATATCTGTACCTACGTTTTCTGTAAATTCACCTTTTAACATTTGAGGTATTCCACATGCAAATTCTACAACTTCAAGTCCTCTGGTTAGAGATCCTTTTGCATCCTCATAAACTTTGCCATGTTCTGATACAATTAATTTTGTTAACTCATCATAATTTTTTTCAATTAATTCTTTGTATTTAAATATAATTCTAGCCCTTTGTATTGGAGGTTTGGTTGACCAGTTTTCAAATGCTTTTTTTGCAAAATCTACTGTTTTATTAAGATCTTCCTTAGATCCAAGCAATACCTCAGAACTTACATCTCCTGTTGCAGGATTAAATACTTTACCTTTTCTTTTTGAAGATCCAGTATATTTGCTTCCATTAACATAATGTTCTATCAGGTTCATTATTAATTTATTTAATCTAACTAACTAGCTTGTTGCAAGCATTTTTTTTATTGATGCAATTGCTTTTGCGGGATTCAGTCCCTTTGGACAAGCATTTGTACAGTTCATGATTGTATGACATCTGTAAAGCTTTAATTCATCAGCTACTTTATTTAATCTTTCTTTTCTATCTTCATCTCTGCTATCCATTATCCATCTATAAGCTTGAAGAAGTACTGCAGGCCCTAAATATTTGTCTCCATTCCACCAATAACTTGGACAAGATGTGGAACAGCAAGCACACATTATACATTCATATAATCCATCTAATTTTGAACGATCTGATTTTGATTGAATAATCTCTTGTTGATCATTTTTTTTAGAAGTCTTAAGCCATGGTTCTACGGACTCATATTGTTTGTATAAAGTATTTAAATCTCCTATTAAATCTTTTAATACTTTCAAATGTGGTAACGGATAAATATTAATATCACCCTTAATTTCTGCATGAGGTTTTGTACATGCTAAACCATTTTTTCCATCCATGTTCATAGCACAAGAACCACAAACTCCATGGGCACATGAACGTCTATATGCAAGTGAAGGATCTATTTCATTTTTAATTTTGTTAAGTAAGTCTAAAACTTTTGATGGGCAGTTGTCCATATCAACTTCGTATGTATCAATTCTTGGATTTTCACCAGTTGAAGGGTCCCATCTATAAACATTTACTTTTCTAATATTTTTTGAATTAGTTTTGTCTTTGTAATAAATTCCTTTAATAACTTTTGAGTTTTTAGGAAGATTTATTTGAACCATTAGTAAACTCTTTCTTGAGGAGGGAAATATTGAACATCATTAGTTAAAGTTGATCTTGTCACTGGTCTATACTTTATTTCAGTTTTTTCTCCATTACACCAAGATAACGTGTGTTGCATAAATTTATCATCATCTCTATTTGGAAAATCTTCTCTAGCGTGAGCTCCTCTACTTTCTTTTCTATAATAAGCAGAGTCCATAGTTGTGATTGCTTGTCTTATTAAGTTATCAAATTCTAAAGTTTCTACTAAATCAGTATTGAAAATTAATGATTTATCTTTCACTTTAATAGATTCTATGCCCTCAAATGGTTTTCTTATTTCATTTACTCCCTCGCTTAAGGTTTTTTCAGTTCTAAAAACTGCACACTTAGACTGCATCGTTTTTTGCATAGATAATCTTAAATCTGCTGTATTGTTTGATCCATCCGAATTTCTTAATTTATCAAATCTTTCAAGACATTTATCTGTTTCTGATTGAGAGATTTCTTCATGAGGAGTTCCTGGTTTTACGATTTCTGATGCTCTTTTAGCTGCCGCTCTTCCAAAAACAACCAGATCTATCAAAGAATTAGATCCTAACCTGTTAGCTCCATGCACAGAAACACAAGCTGCTTCTCCGATAGCCATTAACCCAGGAACTGTATCTGCTCCGTTTGCTGATAAGACTTCAGCTTTATAGTTAGTTGGAATTCCTCCCATGTTGTAATGCACTGTCGGTACAACTGGAATTGGCTCTTTCGTAACATCAACATCAGCAAAAAGTCTTGATGACTCTGATATTCCAGGTAGCCTCTCTTCAATTACTTTTGGATCTAAGTGATCTAAATGGAGATGAACATGATCTTTTTCATTTCCAACACCTCTTCCTTCATTTATTTCTACAGCAATAGATCTACTTACAACATCTCTTGATGCTAAGTCTTTTGCTTTTGGCGCATATCTTTCCATAAATCTTTCACCCTTTGAATTTAATAAATAACCACCTTCTCCTCTGACTCCCTCAGAAATTAAAGTTCCATGTCCATAAATACCTGTTGGATGAAATTGTACAAATTCCATGTCTTGTAATGGTAAACCTGCTCTTAAAACCATAGCATTTCCATCCCCTGTGCATGTGTGTGCTGAAGTTGCTGAATAATAAACTTTGCCATATCCACCTGTAGCTATGATTGTAATATGTGATCTGAAACGGTGTATAGTTCCATCATTTAAATTCCAGGCTATTAATCCTTTGCACTCTCCATCTTTCATTAACAAATCAAGTGCAAAATATTCAATAAAAAATTCTGTATTATGTTTAAGGGCTTGTCCATACAATGTATGTAATATTGCATGCCCAGTCCTATCTGCTGCGGCACATGTTCTTTGCACGGTGCCATTTCCATAATTTTTAGTCATTCCTCCAAATGGTCTTTGATAAATTTTACCATCCTCTGTCCTGCTAAATGGAACTCCATATTGTTCTAACTCGAGAACTGCTTTAGGTGCTTCTTTACATAAATATTCTATAGAGTCCTGATCTCCAAGCCAGTCAGACCCTTTAACTGTATCATACATATGCCATCTCCAATCATCCTCTCCCATGTTTCCTAATGCAGCAGAAATACCTCCTTGCGCCGCAGAAGTATGGCTTCTTGTTGGAAATACTTTTGATATGCAGGCTGTTTTTAATCCAGCTTCACTCAATCCTACTGCAGCTCTAAGACCAGATCCTCCAGCCCCAAGGACTACAACATCATATTCATGATCAATAATTTTATATGAACTCATTTTTATAAATTAAATAATACAATTAATGTTAATAAAGGAATTATAATAGCAAATAAATATAATAATTTATTTGCGACATTTTTAATTGTCTCATTTTCTACATAATCCTCAAAAATCTCACTAATACTAAGAGCAGAATGAAAAAAAGCTATAATTATAAAAATTGAGAAGAGAAATTTATAAGGCTGGGAAGAAAAAAATAAAAAAACCTCTTGATAATCATTATCATATATTGATACAAAATTAAGAATGAACCAGATCGTAAATGGAACTAAAACTATTCCACTAGATTTCATCAAAAGCCACTTTTTTGTAGAATTAATCATCAAATAAAAACCCTTCCTAAAAAATAAATTAATAGTGTTGTTAAAAAAGATCCTATTATAACTAAAACCCCTGTTAAATTTGAAGTTTTCAATTCAAATCCATAACCTAAATCCCAAAAAAAATGTCTCACTTCACTCAAAATCTGAAAACTGAATGACCAGGTAATAGAAATTATTATAAATTTTCCAAAAATAGAATTAAAGAAAATATTTATCAAAGAATAATTATTTGGCCCTAGCATTAAAGTCATTACCAAAAAACAAATGATAGTTATTAGAGTAAAATTTATTACTCCTGTTATTCTATGAACGATTGATACTAAAGATGAAATATGCCAATTATAAATTTGTATGTGTGGTGATATAGGATTTTTTTCGTTCATTTAAAATTTTTAATTAAAGTTTCTGCAATTTCAACTGCATTAAGTGCCGCTCCTTTTAATAAATTATCTGAAACAATCCATAAATTTATTGTATTTTCTTGAGAATCATCTTTTCTAATTCGAGAAATAAATGTTTCATATTCGTTTTCAGCTTCAACTGGAGTTACATATCCACCATCTTCCATTTTATCAACAAGTTTACAGCCAGGTGAACTACCGAGAACATTTCTTATTTCATCTAATTTATAGTTTCTGTTAAACTCGACATTTACACTTACGGCATGAGAAACTAAAACTGGAATTCTTACCGAAGTAGATGTTACTTTTATTTTAGTATCTAATATTTTTTTAACCTCATCATGCATTTTTTGTTCTTCTTTGGTATAACCATTATCTAAAAACTTATCTATGTGAGGTATTGCATTAAATGCAATCTGTTTAGTAAAATATTTTGATTTTAATTCTTTATTTTCATAAAATTCTTTTGTTTGTGATAATAGCTCGTCCATTGCTGACTTGCCTGCACCAGAAACAGATTGATAAGTTGAAGCTACTATTCTTTTAATATCATACAAATCATGTAATGGTTTAAGTGCAACAACTAAAGGTATTACTGAGCAATTTGCGTTTGCTATAATATTTTTATTTTTATAAAATTTTAAGTGTTGTGAATTTACCTCTGGCACGACTAAAGGAACATCAGGATCCATCCTAAAATTTTTTGAGTTATCTATTACTATAGAATTTTTTGCTGCAATTGGAACCCATTTCTCTGCAATTGCTGAACCTGCAGCAAAAAAAGTGATTTCAGCTTTAGAAAAATCATAATTTTCAATATCATGAATTATATGATCTTGATTTTTAAAATGTATTTTTTTTCCAGCACTTTTTGAAGATGCAATTAAATATATATTATCAAATGCAAAGTTTTTCTTTTGTAAAACTTCTAAAAGTTTTCTACCAACATTTCCAGTTGCGCCTACTATTGCTATATTCATTATAGTTTTTTTAAGATTTATACCTAGATGAAAGGTAAATCACAAACTTTTCCATTAAATATCTTATTATTTATTGATATTTTAATGTTTTGCGAAGTTTCCCAGTAGGGTTTTTTAAGCATTGCAATTCCAATTACCTTTTTAAAATGAGGTGAATATCCACCTGATCTAAGTTCACCAATTTCATTATTATTTTCATCAAAAATACTTACAGATTCTGTTACACTTATTGCATTAGTATCAATTTTAACACCCATAAGTTTTTTTTTAATTCCTTCAGATTTTATTTTTTTTAAAGCTTCTTTACCTAAAAACTCAACTTCACTATCTGTATTTACCAACTTATCAAATCCACACTCTAGTGGGTTATCATCTATGTCAATATCATTGCCATAAGAGAGAAGGCCACTTTCTAATCTTTCAATAAGATTTGGGCATCCTGGCTTTACATCATATTTTTTTCCAACTTCAAACAATTTATCGTATAAAGCTACACCAGATTTTCTATCTTCAACATAAACTTCGTATCCACCTTGTTTTGACCAGCCAGATCTTGCTATTAAATGTTTTACACCCTCAAATTCAAAATAATCAAATCCAAAAAATTTCATATCAGAAATTTCTTTTCCAAATATTTCTTCCATAAGTTTAAATGATTTAGGTCCTTGGATAGCTAATATATTTACATCCGGCTCAAAAATCTCAACTTGAAAATTTTTTCCAATTGCAATCCCTTTTGCAAATAATTTTACATCTGAGTCTGCTATAGATATCCACCATCTATCCTCTGCTAACTTTAAAATTACAGGATCATTAATTAATCCTCCCTTATCGTCAATTATTGGACAATAATAACATCTGCCAACTTTAGATTTTGATAAATCTCTACATGTGATCATCTGAACTAATTTTGCGGCATCTTTTCCTTTAATTTCTACTTGTCTTTCACCGGCAACATCCCAAACTTGAACGTGCTCTTTTAAATGAAAATAATTTTCCTCAACTGTTCCAAAACTAGCTGGTAACAACATATGATTATATACTGTGTAAGAAGTTACTCCTTGCTTCTCAATTCTAGATGTATAAGGCGTACTTCTAACCCTTCTAGATTTTGCAATTACAAAATTACTCATTTTTTAAAAAACTAATTACTTTTTTTCGCATATCAAAAGCTCTTTCAAAAATTATCATATGTCCACAATTTGTAATCACTTCAACTTTTGAATTTTTTATTTGTTCAGCCATTTTTTCTCCAACTTTTAAAGGAACCATTTTATCTAATTCTCCAAAAATACATAAAGTTTGACAATTTATTTTTTTTAAAGACTCAGCGCCATCCTTATAATTATTACAAGCATTTAAGTCTACTGCTAAAATCTCTCTTATCTCTCTTGATGAATTGATTATTTTTTTTACTGGATTTCCACCAATAAAAGCCTTGGATCCCTCGTAACCCCATTTCATCATAAGTAATATCGATTTTTCATCTCCAGCTTCTGCTAAATCAATCAAATCCTGATTAACTGGCATTTTATGTGTTCCGGAAACCAAAATTAATTTTGATATTAAATTTTGGTATCTAGATGAAAAGTCAATACCGACTAATGCACCTTGAGAATGACCAATAATGATTATTTCTTTAATTGATAATTTTTTCATTAGCTCAACTATCCAATCTGAAATTTCTTGAATTGATTTAATCGATGGTCCCTCAGAGTTTCCATGACCAGGAAGATCAACAGATAAAACATTATAACCATTTGTTGTATAAAATTGCTCGTGAAGAGACCACACTATATGGCTCAAACCACTTCCATGCAAAAGCAGTATAGAAGGTTTATTTTGTTCAAAATCTACCCCTCCTGTAGAGACGAAAACGTCTTTGTCGTTTACCTCTAATTTCAGTTTAGCTCCTTAGCCTTTTTTCTTAGTTCAAATTTTTGGATTTTTCCAGTTGATGTTTTTGGCAGTTCACAAAATTCAATTTTTTTTGGCACCTTAAAACTAGCTAGTGTTTCTTTACAGAAAGAAATTAATTCTTTTTCTGTAGTTGGTTTATCTTGAACCATTTCAATAAATGCGCATGGAACTTCACCCCATTTTTCATCAGGTTTTGCAACTACCGCTGCAATAGAGACGGATGGGTGTTTAGCTAGAGTATTTTCTATTTCAATTGAAGAAATGTTTTCTCCTCCAGAAATAATTATATCTTTTGATCTATCTTGTATCTTTACGTAACCGTCTGGGTGCATCACAGCTAGATCACCAGTATGGAACCATCCACCATTCATAGCTTTATCAGTTGCATCCTTATCTTTAAAATACCCCTTCATAACAACATTTCCACGTATCATTATTTCTCCAATTGTTTTTCCATCTCTTGGAACCTCTTTCATTGTCTCAGGATCCATAATTGTTACACCTTCAGTATTTGGGTATCTTACACCTTGTCTTGCTTTGATTTCATTTTGTTTTTCTTCCTCAAATCCATTCCATTCATCATTCCAAGCACATTGAGTTACGTGACCATAAGTTTCTGTTAAACCATAAACGTGCATTACTTCAAAACCTAAACTTTTCATTTTTTTAAAAATTATGCTTGGCGGAGGTGCGCCTGCAGTAAGAACATAAACTTTATTTTTTAATTTTTTTCTATCTGCTTCTGGAGCGCCTGTAATCATATTTAATACAATTGGTGCACCACCAAAATGAGTTACATTATATTTATCAATTAATTCAAATATTTTTTTTACGTCAATATTTCTTAAACAAATTGTTCTCCCGTTTAACATCGGTACTGTCCATGGATAACACCAGCCATTACAATGAAACATTGGAACAATAGTTAAAAAATTTAGTCTATTTGGCATATTCCATGCCGTAGCACTTCCAGTCGACATTAAATATGAACCTCTATGATGATAGACCACTCCTTTTGGATTTCCTGTTGTCCCAGAAGTATAACTTAAAGAAATTGCTTCCCACTCATCATCTGGCATTTTCCACATGTAATTTTCATCTCCAGAATTTAAAAATTCTTCATATTCTAGATCGCCTATTTTTTCTAGCTTAGATTGATCAGCAAATTTGTCATGTATATCAATTACAGTAATATTTTTATTTGAAGTTTCTAATGCTTTTTTAACTTCCGTATGTAGTTGTCTATCAACCACTAATACTTTGGCATCACTGTGTTCTAAAATATATGCAATTGTTTTTGCATCTAATCTGATATTAATTGTATTAAGAATTGCACCCGTCATAGGAACTGAGTAATGTGCTTCAAATATCTCTGGGGTATTAAAGGCTAAAAATGAAACTGTGTCTCCTTTTTTAATGCCTATTTTTTCTAATGCACTCGCAAATTTAAGACATCTTTTATAAACTTCATTCCATGTATATTTTCTATCCTCATAAACAATAGCCTCATAATTTGGATAAATATCTTTAGCTCTCTCTAGAAATGACAAAGGTGTTAAAGGTACATAATTAGCTTTATTTTTGTCAAGATTTGTTTCGTAATGACTCATTTATTAATTAAATTTAAAATCCATTATATATTTACTACCAGTGCTAGCAGTATCATAATAATTTTCACATTTTGTAAGTACTCTATTAAAAAAGAAATCTGCAGTTTTAATTTTCTCTTCATAAAATTTTTTATTTTTATCGTAGTCTTTAAAACTCACTTCTAAAACTTTTATCCATGCATGTCCTGTAGCAACTAATCCAAGAACTTTTAAATACTCATTACAGGCTGCACTTGCATCATCTTTTTCATTTTGAATTTTATCTTTTACCCAGTCAGTAAACTTCTTTAAAATATCAATACTTTTTGAAATTTTATCGATATAAGGTTTAATTTTTTGATCACTAATATTTAAATCATCATCAATCATAGAGATATACTTTCCAATGATATCCCCGTTTCTATTAACTAATTTCCTAAATACTAAATCAATTGCTTGAACAGAGTTTGTGCCTTCATATATTGGAGTAATTCGATTATCTCTATATAGCTGTTCAATACCTAAATCTTTGGTGAAACCATAACCTCCGTGCAATTGCATTGCATCGCTTGTGATTTCCATTCCCATATCAGTGAAGAAAGACTTAACAACTGGTGTCATTAAAGAGACAAGGTCTGTTGCATCTTGTCTAACTTGAGCATCGTCATGGTATAAACTTACCTCTATTTGCTGAGCAAGCCAGAAAGATAATGCTCTTTCACCTTCAATAATTGACTTCATATTTAATAGCGTTTTTTTAATATCTGCATGTTCAATTATAAAATCAGCTCCATTTTTGGACTGACTATTATTGCTTACACCTTGCTTTCTCTCTTTTGCATAACTTAAGGAATTTTGATAAGCAATTTCAGAAATTCCTAATCCTTGAATTCCAACAACTATTCTTTCCAAATTCATCATTGTAAACATTGAATTTAAACCCTTATTTTTTGGACCTATCATATAACCTGTTGCTTCATCAAAATTGAGTACACAAGTTGCAGAACCGCCTATTCCCATCTTCTTTTCTAAAGATCCAGTTGAAACACCATTTCTAGTTCCAACGGAACCATCGCTATTTACAATAAACTTTGGTACCAAAAATAAACTTATTCCTTTCGTTCCATGTGGAGAATCTGATGCTCTTGCTAGAACTAGATGTATAATATTTTCTGTAAGATCATGATCACCTGATGTGATAAATATTTTTTGGCCACTTATTTTAAATGTTCCATCATCTTGTTCTACAGCTTTAGTTTTTAATAAACCCAGATCTGTTCCACAAACTGGTTCAGTCAAACACATAGTACCACTCCATTTACCTTCAACCATTTTTGGTAAATATTTATTTTTTATTTCATCAGTAGCATGATGGTTAATACAATTATAAGCTCCTATTGTTAATTCACTATATAGTTTAAATGCTAAGCTTGCTGATGATAACATTTCGTCAAAGAAAGCACTGACAGTTTTTGGCATACCTTGTCCACCATATTTTGGATCGCATGCTAATGATATCCATCCATCTTCAATAAATTTTTTATATGCTTCTTTGTATCCTGGTGGTGTTCTAACAACACCATTCTCTAGCACTGCAGGGTTTTCATCTCCAGATTTTGCCAATGGTAATATTAGGTTTTGATTAATTTTAGCTGCCTCTTGCAGTATGTCCTTTACAAGATCTGGTGTTACTTCCTTGTATTTATCTAATTCATTATAATTTTTATTGTTCCTTAAATTTTCAAAAAGGAACATCATATCATCTAATGGAGCTGTATAAGTTGGCATAAGAAATATCTTAGAGTAATTAATAAATTATTTCAATTTCGAAATTATAGCATCACCCATTTGGCTTGTAGTTACTTCTTTATTTCCCTTAGACATAATGTCTTTTGTTCTAAGACCGTCATCTAAGACCGTTTGAACTGCATTTTCTAAATTTTTGGCTTCTTTATCCATATCAAGCGAATATTTCAATGCCATTCCAAAACTTAATATCGTGGCTATTGGATTCGCTGCTCCAGTTCCTGCAATGTCAGGAGCTGATCCATGTATTGGTTCATACATTGCTCTCATTTTACCATCTTTATTTTTTGCTCCTAAGGAAGCAGAAGGTAAAAGTCCTAAAGATCCTGTTAGCATCGATGCTTGATCAGATAGCATATCTCCAAATAAATTATCAGTTACAATTACGTCAAATTGCTTTGGGTTTCTTAGTAATTGCATAGCGCAGTTATCTGCTAGCATATGACTCAATTCTATATCTTTATATTCTTTATCATGCAAAGTTTGGACCTCTTCTCTCCATAATTGACCTGCTTCCATTACGTTTGACTTTTCACATGAGGTTACTTTATTAGATCTTTTTTTTGCCAAATCAAAAGCAACCTTAGCAACTCTAATTATTTCACTTGATGTGTAAGTATGTGTATTTATTCCTTTTCTTTCACCATTATCTATTGGTTTAATACCTCTAGGTTCTCCAAAATAAATACCCCCTGTTAATTCTCTTACTATCATAATATCGAGTCCAGACACTATTTCTGGTTTAAGTGTTGATGCATCAACCAATTGTTTAAAACATATTGCAGGTCTTAAATTTGCAAATAATTTTAATTCTTTCCTTAATTTTAATAATGCCCTTTCAGGTTTTTTTGAAAAATCTAGATTATCCCACTTTGGACCTCCAACTGCACCAAGCATTACAGCTTCACTTTCTAATGCTTTATAAAAAACTTCATCAGTAATTGGAGTTCCATGCTTATCATAAGAACAACCTCCAGCAAGATCTTCATCAATCTCAAAATCAAGAGACTTATTTTTATTTAACCAATTAATTATCTTCTTAACTTCTTCAATAACTTCAGGGCCAATTCCATCTCCAGGTAATAATAATATTTTTCTTTTTTTTACTTTAATCATTAAATATCCATGGTTTAGTTTCCTTTAATTTTTTTTCAAAGAGATCCATTTTTGAAGATTTTTCAAGTGATAAGGCAATATCGTCTAACCCTTCTAGTAAACATTTTTTTTTAAATGGATCAATATCAAATTTTATCTCATTATTCCCATATGTAATTTTTTGATCACTTAAGTTTATTGAAATTTCCTCTTTTCTAGATGAATACTCTGAGAGCTCTTTTATTTTTTCTTCATGTAAAATAATTGGTAAAATACCATTTTTAAAACAATTGCTATAAAAAATATCAGCATAACTCGAACTGATCACACATGTAATTCCAAAATCTAACAAAGCCCAAGGTGCATGCTCTCTAGAAGACCCACATCCAAAATTATTTCCAGTAATTAATATTTTAGAATCAGTAAATGGCTTGTTATTTAATATAAAATCTTTTATTTCCTTGCCATCATTATCATATCTCATTTCAAAGAATAAATTTTTACCTAAGCCAGTTCTTTTAATAGTTTTTAAAAATTGTTTAGGTATAATCATATCTGTATCAATATTTACTATTGGTAAATATGCTGGAATACTTTTTAGTTTATTAAATTTTTGCATTTTATTTTTGATATTTCCTAACATCATCTAGATTACCAGCAATTGCTGCAGCAGCAGCCATACCTGGACTTACTAAATGAGTTCTTCCGCCTCTTCCTTGTCTCCCTTCGAAGTTTCTATTTGATGTTGATGCACATCTTTCTTCTGGCTTTAATTTATCAGCATTCATAGCTAAACACATTGAACATCCAGGCTCTCGCCACTCAAAACCTGAACTAATAAATATTTTGTCTAAACCTTCTTGCTCTGCCTGTTCTTTTACAAGTCCAGAACCAGGAACTACCATTGCATGAACATGTGCTGCTTTCTTTTTATCTTTTAATATTTGAGCTGCTTCTCTGAGATCTTCTATCCTTCCATTTGTGCAACTACCTATAAAAACTGTGTCTATTTTTATATCTTTCATTGCAACATCTGGTTTTAAACCCATGTATTGTAATGACCTATCTATTGAGCTTCTTTTATCAATATTGCTCTCATTTTTTGGATTAGGTACTTTGCCATCAATAGGTGCTACATCCTGTGGCGAAGTTCCCCAAGTAACCATTGGCACAATATCATCCGCTGTTAAATTTATTTCTTTATCAAATTTAGCATCATCATCTGTTTTCAAGGTTTTCCAGTACTCTAATGCTTTATCCCAATTTTCATTTTTTGGAGACATGGGACGACCTTTCAGATAATCAAAAATTTTTTGATCAGGCTGTATCAGTCCAGCTCTAGCACCTCCTTCAATAGTCATGTTACAAATTGTCATTCTATTTTCTACAGACAAATCAGAAATCAAGCTTCCAGCATATTCAATAACATGTCCTGTTCCACCTGCAGTACCTATTTTTCCAATGATTTGTAAAATAACATCTTTAGATGTAACTCCAATAGCAAGTTTGCCATTCACATTTACTCTAAAATTTTTAGCTTTCTTTTGAACTAAAGTCTGAGTTGCTAAAACATGCTCAACTTCAGAAGTTCCTATTCCAAAGGCTAATGCTCCAAAAGCACCATGCGTAGCTGTATGACTATCCCCACAAACTATAACAGTTCCTGGTTGAGTGAATCCTTGCTCTGGTCCAACAATATGCACTATGCCTTGTCTTTTATCATCAACACCAAATAGTTGAACGCCAAATTCTTTACAATTTTTATCAAGTGTTTCAATCTGAATTCTAGAATCATCGTCATCGATACCTTTTGATCTGTCAGTGGTAGGTATATTATGATCAACAACAGCTAAAGTTAAATTTGGATTTCTTACTTTTCTATTGGCATTCCTAAGACCTTCAAATGCTTGGGGACTTGTAACTTCATGAATTAAATGTCTATCAACAAATAAAAGAGATGTTCCATCATCTTGTTGGTGAACTAAGTGATCGTCCCAGATTTTATCGTAAATTGTTTTAGGCATTTAGAAAAAAATTATTTTTTTTCTTCTGGACTTTCATTTTTTTGCTCATTATCTGTTTTTATTGTTTCTTGAGCATTTTCTTTTTCACTTACTTCATTTTCAGTCCCAGAAGTACCTTCGATAGGTTGCGCCACATTCTTCTCATCAACAACTTCAGGTTTAACCTCTACATCAATACCTATTTTCTTTTTAATTTTCTCTGCAATTCTTGCTGATTTACCAGTTCTATCTCTCAAATAATATAACTTAGCTCTTTTTACTTTACCTGATCTTATAACCTGAATAGAGCCGATTATAGGACTATATAAAGCAAATGTTCTTTCTACACCCTCACCAAAAGATATTTTTCTAACTGTAAAAGAAGAATTTAAATCCCTACTTTTTTTTGCAATACAAACACCTTCAAAATATTGAATTCTGTCTCTTTTACCCTCAGTTATTCTAACTCCAACTTTTACTATATCTCCAGGAAAAAACTCTGGTATTTTTTTCTCGCTAATAATTTTTTTTAAATTTGCTTGATTAATTTCTTCTATATTTTTCATTTTTAAACTTATCAAATTAATTCTTTTTATATTTTTGCCACAAATCTGGTCTTCGGTCGCGTGTTATAGCCTCTGATTGAGATAAACGCCAGTCTTTAATTTTCGCATGATCTCCTGATAAAAGTACCTCTGGAACCATCATTTCCTCCCAAATTTGAGGTTTTGTGAACTGGGGATACTCTAAAAGTCCATTTTCAAAACTTTCGTCTTCTGTAGAATTTTTATTTCCTAATATACCTGGAATATATCTTAATATTGCATCTAATATGGCATAAGCAGCTGTTTCCCCTCCTGATAATACAAAATCTCCTATGCTTATTTCCTCGATATTTTTTTTTACCAAAACTCTTTCGTCAATTCCTTCAAAATGTCCACATAGTAAATTAATGACTTTTTGATTTGATAGATCTTTTGCAATTTCATGATTAAATAATTTTCCCCTGGGACTTAAATAAATTATTTTTTCTGATATTTTAGTATTATCCTCAATTGCTCTCGATATAATATCTGGCCTCATCAACATTCCTGATCCACCTCCGTATGGAGTATCATCGACTGTCTTATGTTTATCGGTAGCGTAATCTCTTATATTTACTTTTTCTAATTCCCATAATTTTTCTTTCAATGCCTTTCCAAAAAGTCCCTCATTAAATGGTCCAGGGAAAAGTTCAGGATATAAAGTAAAAATTCGAGCCTTAAACATTTTTATTTTTTTTCTTCAGCTTTTGGTTCTTCTGCTTTTTTTTCTTCAGCTTTTGGTTCTTCTGCTTTTTTTTCTTCAGCTTTTGGTTCTTCAGCTTTTGGTGCCTCTGCTTTTTTTTCTTCAGCTTTTGGTTCTTCTGCTTTTTTTTCTTCAGCTTTTGGTTCTTCAGCTTTTGGTTCTTCAGCTTTTGGTGCCTCTGCTTTTTTTTCTTCAGCTTTTGGTTCGTCAGATCCTTCTTTTTTTCTTTCCTTTTTAGGAATAGCTTTTTGAGGATTGTTTCCTCTCTCAGGCATAGGCATCAACTCATTTTCACCTAAAATTCTTGCAACTCTAGTTGTTGGTTTAGCACCTTGCCCAAGCCAATATTTTATTCTATCTGTCTCTAATCCTACTCTCTCTTTCTTCTCTTTTGGAAGTAATGGATTAAAGAAACCTAATTTTTCAATAAATCTTCCATCTCTTGCAAATCTACTATCAGCAACGACAATTTTATAGACTGGCCTTTTTTTTGTTCCACCCATAGATAATCTAAGTTTTAACATTTTATTCTCCTTTTATTATTTCATTTGGTTAAAAAGTTCTGGAGGTATTCCTTTATCCGCCAAACCTTGAGTATTTCCTTTAGACATTTTTTTCATCATTTCTGACATCATTTTAAATTGTTTTAACAATTTATTGATAGTGGCAATGTCTGTGCCTGAGCCATTAGCAATTCTTTTTTTCCTAGAACCATCAATTAACTTTGGGTTTTCTCTTTCCTTTTTAGTCATTGATAATATTACAGCCTCATTTTGAGTTATTACTTTTTCGTCAACACCAGCTTGATCCATTTGAGATTTTATTTTCGATACTCCTGGTAGAAAAGACATTAAGCCTTCAATGCCTCCCATTTTTTTCATCTGTTTAAGTTGAGATAAATAATCCTCAAGTGTGAATTGACCTTTCTTTAATCTTTCTTCTGTTTTTTTTAGTTTTTCTTCATCTATGTCTTCTGAAGCTTTTTCAACAAGAGTAACTATATCTCCCATCCCTAATATTCTATTCGCAATTCTATCTGGGTAAAAAACTTCTAAATTTTCTACTTTTTCACCTACACCTAAAAATTTAATTGGAACATCTGCAACATACTTCATACTTAAAGCAGCGCCACCTCTTCCATCTCCATCTGATCTAGTTAAAATTATTCCAGAAAGATTTACGGTATTTTTAAATTCCTTTGCAACATTTGCAGCAACCTGACCAGTTAAAGAATCAGCAACTAATATTGTTTCTGAAGGTTTAATTATTTCTTCTATTTGTTTAATTTCATTCATCATTTGTAAATCAATTTGAGTACGTCCAGCGGTATCAAACAATATTACTTCAGATCCATTTAAGCTTGCTGCACTTAAAGCTCTTCTGCAAATATCACTTGGCAACTGACCTTCAATAATTGGAAGCGTATTAATATTATTTTGTTCACCTAACAATTTGAGTTGCTCTTGGGCTGCAGGTCTATATACATCCAAACTTACCATCATTATTTTTTTCTTTTTATTTTTTTCTAAAAATTTTGCTAATTTTGATGTTGTCGTAGTTTTTCCAGATCCCTGTAAGCCAACTAACATTACAGATACAGGAGGGACTGCGTTAAGATTAATTTCTACATTCTTATCACCTAGCAATGATACCAGTTCATCATAAACTATTTTAACTACCATCTGTCCTGGTGATGTTGATCTTATAATTTCTTTTCCTAAAGCTTTAGGCTTGACTTTTTCTATGAAATCTTTTGCAACATCAATTGAGACATCAGCTTCTAGTAATGCTAATCTTATTTCTCTAAGACCTTCATCTACTTGCTTTTCATCTAATGAAGGAGCTTTTTTTAAAGAAGAAAAAATTCCTTCAAATTTATTTGTCAAATTATCAAACATATTTTTCACCCAGCAGTTAACGCACCAGTGGGCGAACCCTCGCTAACTGGTGTCGATCTCTTTGTTACCAAAGACACCGCAAAATGCTGTTTTTTGCGGAAACTTGAACAAATTATAATAGAGGTTCAAAAAGTCAATAAATAAGTTACATATCTAAATATATGGAATTTAAAGCTTTTAAAATGGATGGTCTTGGAAATGATTTTATAATTATTGATGAAAGATTTGATAAAATTAATCTTAGGAATAATGACATAATAAAAATATGTAGTAGAAAATTCATAGGTTGTGATCAATTAATCATTATAAGAGAATCTGATCAAAATGATGCTGAATTAATATTTTATAATTCAGATGGAAGTCTGGCTGGAGCTTGTGGGAATGGAACAAGATGTGTTGCTTACCTTTTGTCAAAAGAAAACAATAAAAATCTGATAACTCTAAAAACTTTAGGTGGTATGCTTGAGTCAAAAATTTATGAAAATAAAATTGTTGAAACAAAAATAGGTCCAGGGAAATTAGGCTGGGCAGATATTCCTCTTAAAGAAAAAATGGATACTAGAAATCTAAACTTTAATTTTGAAGATATTCAAGTTGAAATGAAAAATGGTACTGCGATAAATGTTGGAAATCCACATGTGGTATTTTTCGTAGATGAACTTGAAAAATTTAATATTGAAAAAATAGGACCTAAAATTGAAAATCATAATTTTTTTCCAGAAAAATGTAATGTATCAATTGCAAAAAAAATAAATGAAAGTCATATTAAATTAAAAGTTTGGGAAAGAGGAGCTGGACTTACAAAAGCTTGTGGCACAGCGGCTTGTGCAACAGCTTTGGCTGGCAAAATTAACAATTTAATAAAATCTCCAGTAAATCTTGAATTTGAATTAGGTAAACTTGAAATAAATATCAATGATAGTAATTTTATTTCTATGAAAGGACCTGTTTCAAAAATACAGGAAATTAAAATTAATTTTTAATGAGTATATTTGAAAAATTTAAATTAGGTTTTAAAAAAAGTGCATCAAATATTGCATCTGGATTAAAAGAAATAATAATAAAAAAAGAAATTGACGACAATACTCTTGATAAAATTGAGGAATTTTTAATTAGCGCAGATGTTGGGGTAGATGCTTCCAGTGATATTAGATCAATCCTGTCAGATAAAAAAATAGATCCTAATTCTGAGCCAATTAATGAAGTTAAAAAAATACTTAATGAATATATAGTTGAGTTAATGGAGCCTTTAGAAAACAAAAGCATTTTTGAAACAAAAGATTATTTAAATGTAACTTTAGTTTCTGGTGTAAATGGAGTTGGAAAAACAACAACAATAGGAAAAATAAGTAAAATTCTTAAAAATAATAATAGAAAAGTAGTATTAGGGGCTTGTGATACATTTAGAGCTGCAGCAATAGAACAATTAGAAACATGGTCTCAAAAAATAGGAGTAGAAATAATAAAGTCTGAAGCTAAAGCAGACCCTGCGTCTGTAGCTTACAAAACTTTAGAATACGCAAAAAATAACTCCTTTAATGATGTTCTGCTTGATACAGCTGGAAGACTTCAAAACAAAAAAAATTTGATGGATGAATATAAAAAGATTGCAAATGTACTAAAAAAATTGGATACAAATGCTCCTCAAGAAGTTATTCTTGTACTAGACTCAACTTCTGGTCAGAACGTTATTAATCAAGTTGAAGAATTTAATAAAATTATTCCTCTTACTGGTCTTATAATGACAAAATTAGATGGAACAGCAAAAGGTGGGGTGTTAATAGCAGTAGCAAAAAAATTTAAATTACCCATAATTTGTTTAGGTCTTGGTGAAAAAGAAGATGATTTACAAATTTTTGATGCCAGGATATTTGCTGATGCGTTCACACAAATCAATTAATTAATTACGTTATTTGCAATTAAAGGCTTATATACATTGCATGAAAATTCTGAATTTAAACTTGTATAGCCACAGTTACGCGAATATGTGGATATAATAAAATTTAAATCACTTTTTTTTTGATAAATGTTTAATTTATTTTTTTTAATGTCATACATAAAATTTTTATTAATATCTTTTATAGTGCTAACCATAATCAGTGTATTATTATCCTTTAATAGATAGTATGCGAAATCATCGGGAAAAACAGGATAGTCGTAGTCTAATAAAAATTTTTTTGCTGTTTTAGGAAACCAATCATATGAAACCAAAGAAATCTCCTTTTTAGAAACATTATCATAAAAATAAAGATCTTGAGGATAATTGTTAATATAATTAGAATTCTTTCCCTTGGCTAAAATAGCTTTATCTCTTGGTTTAAAGAACAAGGTAAAATCTTTATTATGTGACTCCATTTTACCTATATAAAAATAATTATCTATCGACTTATTTGTTTCAGCGAGTGACTGAGAAGAATAAAATAACGCTAATAAAAATAATGCAGCTGAACTATAAAATATTAACAATATTACAAAAAGAAATCTTTTCATTGTAATTTTAGGATAAAAAAAAATAATGAAGATTATTTGTTTTAATTGTGTCTTAATTTATTCTTTTTATAAAATTATCAATAGAATTTATAAGATTATCATTAAATTCCATCATATGGTCGTCATAATCATTGAAATATTTATATTTAGGTTCTTTTGCTGTTTCAAAAATTTTAACTCCCATATTATATGGTACAATTTTATCTTTTTTTCCATGCATAATTAAAATAGGAGAATTTATATCCTTCATTTTATCCAGCGAATTGTATCTATCCTTAAGTAAAATACTAACTGGTAAATATGGATAATAAATTTTTGCTAGATCAACCATTGAGGTAAAAGGGGATTCTAAAATAATTCCTGCAAAATTAAAATCTTTAGCTAAATCAATGGATATTGCTGTACCTAAAGACTCTCCATATAAAATTATATTGCTATCATCGATGTCATTTGAATTAAGCCACTTTTTAGCTGCTCGAGCATCTAAATATAATCCATCTTCACTAGGACTTCCCTCATTTCCACTAAATCCTCTATATGCAATTATTAAATAATTTATATTTAACTTAGATAAGTCGTTTAATTTATATATTCTATTTTCTAATTTACCGGCGTTTCCATGGAAAAATAGCAAAGTTTTAAATTTAGAATTTTTTTTATAATACCAACCAGTTAATTCATGTTCTGAAGGGATAACTATTTTTTTAATATTATGTTCCAATAGTTTTTCCTCTAGGTAATTATTTTCTGTGGGATGATATAATAAACTTCTTTGGAAAAGATAAATTGAGAGTACAATTAAGAAATATATTCCAACTAAAAGTGATAATGTAAGATAAATAATTTTCACCTTAACTATAAACAACTATTTTGAAGATTTATCAAAAAACGCTTCGTATACCATCATAAAGATTGCAACACCCATTAAAATATAAACTGGCAATACGTCAAGAAAACCTATCATCGTTGATCTAGTTAATGTGGTAGCTAAACCAAGCAAAAAAGCGATCGCAATTGCACATCCTAAAATAGTAGTAAATTTTTGCATTTAATTATTACATTCCTTTTCCAACCAATTAGCAACCCCTAAAAATCTATGATCATCATATTTATCACCTATTAACTGGACCCCTAAAGGTAAATTATTTTCACCTTGCAACAAAGGTAGTGAAATACAAGGAGTTCCAAGATATGACCAAACTTTATTAAATTCTGCTGTTCCAGTACTTTTCAAACCTTTTGGTGCTACACCTGGACTAGAAGGAGAAAGAACTCCATGATAATCTTCAAAAACCTCTTTGTAAGACTCATAACTTCGTTTTTTAAAATCTATTGCCTCAGTATACTCTTTCGCTGAATATTTATTTCCGTTGGCAATAGCTGTTTGCATATACTTAGATAATTTTGATTTATATTTTTTATAATATGTTGAAAAATTATTTGCTAAATCTGTTTCATGAATGATTTGATGATACCTATGAATATCTTTAAAATATGATGGTGTATCGAATACTTCTATATTTTTAAATGACTTAATAAAATATTCAAACGACTCTCTTGATTTCTTATCTATTATTTTCCAATAATCTGACTTATAAAAAATAAATTTTGGATCATATAAAGGTCCTTTTTTTGTCTCCTCTAAAATATTTTCTGCTGAATAATATATAGTTGCAGGATCATGATGATCTTTTTTAATTAAAACTTTTGCTAATAAAGCAACATCTTCAACTGTACGTCCAAACATGCCTATATGATCTAATGCATTAGAAGTTTTCAAAACACCATTTCTAGAGATCAAACCATAGCTTGGTTTATAACCTACAACACCACAGAAAGAAGCGGGTCTAATAACCGATCCACCCGTTTGAGATCCAATTGAAAGAGGAGCCATAAATGATGCAACAGATGCCGCTGATCCACTTGATGACCCACCAGGTGTCCTTGAATAATCATGAGGATTAGTTGTTTTTGGTGGCCCAAGATATGCCAATTCAGAAGTTGCGGTTTTACCCATCACAATTGCACCTGCAGAATGTAAAAGTTCAACTATTTCAGCATTTTGAGAATAGGATTTTCCTTTCCTAATTACAGTTCCACATTCCGTTGGCATATCAACTGTTCCAATTATATCTTTAATAGCAATAGGGATACCATGTAACGAGCCAACAGGTTTCCCTGATTTTCTATACTCATCCGAATCTTCAGCTTTTTCTAATAAGTTTTTTTTATCAAAATGAGCCCAGGCTTTAACTTCTTTTTCAAATTTGTTTATTCTCTCAATATATTTTTCACAGAGTTGAACTGATGTTAATTGACCCTCTTTAATTTTTGAAGCAAGATCTTCTACTTTCAGTGAAAATAAATCTACCATTTTTTTAGTCAGCAAATAAAACTTCAGGTAACCACAAAGCTATACCGGGAAACATGTACATTAAAAACATTCCAAAAATTACTATAGCTAAAAATGGCATAATCCCTTTAAATATTTCTAACAATTCTACATTCGTTTTTTGTACACCTTTTAAATAGTAAGCTGACATAGCCATCGGAGGGGTTAAAAAGGATGTCTGCAAATTTAAAGCAATCAACATTGCAAAAAAGTACGGATTGACATTAAATACTTCTAGTAATGGTAAAAAAATTGGAACAAATATAATTAAAATTTCTGTCCATTCTAATGGCCAACCTAAAAGAAAGATTATTATCTGAGTTATTATTAAAAATTGCCAAGTTGTTATATTTATTGATGTAAAGAAATGTTCAAATACTTCATGTCCACCTAAATAAGAAAAGACTGATGAAAAAGTCCAAGATCCAATAAATAGCCACATTATCATAGCTGTTGTTTTTGCAGTAAGAAATACTGATTCTTTAAAATTTTGCCACTTAAGTGTTTTATAAAACCATGATAAAATTATTGCCCCAAATGCACCTGCAGCAGCTGCTTCAGCTGGTGTAGCAATTCCTGCTAAAATAGTACCTAAAACCAACATTATTAATCCAAATAATGGCACAAAAGAAACCAGAACTTCTTTTAAGATCTCTGCTCTTGGTGGTATATCTTCAGCTGGAGGTCTTGGTGCTATAGACGGATTTAACCACGCTCTTGTAACTGCATAAGCAATATAAAGTCCTGCTAACATTAATCCTGGAAAAATTGCAGCTGCAAATAATCTTAATGGAGATAGTTGTGCAATCACAGAATAAACAATTAACATTATACTCGGTGGAATTAAAATTCCTAGACAACCCCCTGCACATATTATTCCTGAGGCAAATTTTTTGTCATAACCTGCTTTTACCATAGCTGGCCATGCGAGTAATCCCATTAGAGTAACAACTGCTCCTATAATTCCTGTAGCTGTTGAAAATAAAGTACATGTTATTAAAGCTGCAACAGCCATTGATGCTGGCAATCTATGAGCAGCTAATCTTATTGCAAAGAATAATTTAGCAACAATTCCAGCTCTCTCTACCAAATATCCCATAAATAAAAAAAGAGGCACCGCAGTAAGCACGTTATTATCCATAACGGTATAAGTATTTTTAACAAATAAAGAAAATATTCTATTATCGAAGAGGTGGTCCATTAAGACTGGATCGTAATATGCATAATAGCCAAAGCCTATTCCCATCGCCATTAAAGTGAACGCTATTGGAAACCCCAGTAGGACTGCGAAAAGAAATACACCCATCATTAAGATTGCTACTTCAGGATTTGTCAGACTAAATAACATTTTCTTTATCTTCCTTTTGAGATGTTCTCATTAACATTTGTTCTGTTTCCTCGGCCACAACCAATCTTGCCGGCCATATTCCTGTTTTAATACAAATTATAGATCTAAATACTTCGCTAATCCCCTGAATAATAAGTAAAACTCCTGCTGCAGGTATCATTGACTTAACCATGTATATTTGAATTTGAGCAGGACTGCTCCAACTAGTTTCTTTTATTTTCCAAGCTTGAGCTGCGTATTCATAACCATAGAAAGCTAGAGCTATAACTCCAGGAAAAAAGAAAAGAAAATAAAGTACCAAATCTATCCAGGCCTGGGTTCGTTGACTAAACAATCTATAAATTACATCTCCTCTAACATGGGCTTCGGTAGCTAAACAGTAAGCACCTGACATCATAAGTATTGCACCATACATTTGCATACTAAAATCAAAATTCCATAAAGTTGGCGCATTAAAGGCGTAAGCCATTATGACCTCATAAACAGTTCCTCCCATTAAAATTACGATACACCAAGAAAAGGCCTTACCCATAGAAGTGCTCAGCGTATCTGCAAACCTAATGAAAAAACTCATCATAAAAAATTTTTTAAAATTTAGTTAAAAAAAGAGGGGGCAAAAACCCCCTCTTTTTAAAATTAATAAAAGTTAATTAGATTTTAACTTTTCCAATTGGACCAAACTCATTTTCATAAGCTAATTTGTAGTTCGGTTGATTCATCAACAGATACTTCATTGTTCTCTTAGCATATGCTTTTTGAGATTCGATAATTTTCTTGAAGAAAGGATCTTTCCCAGAAAATTCTGCAACAATTTTATCCCAACCTTTTAACTGTTCGGCTAAAATTTCATCAGATGTTTGGTACACATTTACCTTATGCTCATTCATCAATTTAGCTAAGTCAGCAGAATATCTAACTAAAGCTTTAAAGTAGTTATCTGAGTTTGCAGCATAAGCAGCATTCTTCAAGATAGCTTGATGAGCAGGTGAAAGGCTATTGTATCTTTTTTTGTTCACTGGTATCTCAAACATTTCTTGAGATTGGTGAAAACTACCTAAGTGATAGTGTTTAGATACATCTTGCATTCCAAACTGTGAATCAGATGTTGGATTGTTAAACTCAGCAGCATCAATCAAACCTGTTTTCATTGCTGGCTGAATTTCACCACCTGGTAATTGTCTTACAACCATTCCCATAGCAGTTAAAACGTTAGTAGCTAGACCAACTGTTCTATACTTCATTCCTTTAACATCAGATACTTTTGTTACATTCTTTTTGAACCAACCAAAAGGCTGTGCTGGCATAGGCATGTGAAAGAAACCAAGATAATCAAAACCTACTTTTGCAAGAGTTTCATCATACAGTTTTCTTCCTCCACCATACTCCATCCATCCCATTACTTCCTGAGATGACATTCCGTATGAAGGACCAGTTCCAAAAAGTGAAGCTGCAGGATTTTTACCATACCAATATGCTGTCACCCAGTGACCCATATCAAGGTTTCCATCGCTAACCGCTGCTCCAATTTCAGATGTTTTTACAACTGAACCTACTGGCTGAAGATCTATTTTTAAAGATCCACCAGACATGTCGCTAACCATTTTGCAATAGTCTCCTGCCATTTCAAAAAATATGTTAGCACCACTTGGCCAAGCTGCTTGCATTTTTAAAGTAACGTGACCGTCACCTAATGCAAGATTTGGCATTGCTACTGCTGCTGTTGCTGCTGCACCAGTTGCTGCTGCTGCCTTGAAGAACTTACGTCTTGAAGGCATGTTTTTTTTCAATGATTTTTTCTTTTCAATCATTATTTTCTCCCTCTTTAAGTTAATTAACTAAATAATTTAAACATATATCTAATAGAGAGTCTTCGCTCAAATTGGCCAAGTTAAAAAAAAATACAATCTGAAATTGAAAATATGCTCTAGTTTACTTTATTTTTACAATTACCAGAACTAAAAAATTCATCCATATTATCAATCGCTAAATTAGCCATTGCTGTCCTAGTTTCTTTAGTAGCGCTTCCTAAATGTGGAAGTATAAATGCACTTGGGTGCTTTAAATAACCAGGATTTAAATTAGGCTCATTTTTATAAACGTCTAAACCAACTGCATAAACTTTTCTTCTGTTAAGAGCATCTATCATCGCTTCATCTTCTACAATATCTCCTCTTGCAACATTTGTTACAACTGCACCCTTAGGTAAATACTCAATTGTTTCTTTGTTAATCATATCAATTGTTTCTTTTGAGGCAGGACAACAAATTGATAATACATCAGAGACAGAGAGTAAATCTTTTAAATTTTTATGATATATTGCACCCTGCTCCTTATCTTCGCTAAGTTTTGATCTATTATGATAATGAATTATCATTCCAAGTGACTTTGCAACTTTTGCAATTTTTTGTCCAATTCTTCCCATTCCTAATATACCTAATCTTGTGCCAGTTAATTGTTTACCAATTAATAAATCTGCTGACCAAACCCATCCTCCCTCTCTAGCTTTTTCAATACCTTCTGAAGCCCTTCGACAAGCTCCTAAGATCAAAAGCACACCTATTTCAGCAGTAGCGTCAGTTAAAACATCAGGAGTATTTGTAACAGCTATACCTTTTTTTTTAGCTGCGTCTAAATCAATATTTCCAAACCCAACAGCGAAATTTGAAATTATTTTTACACTTTCGGGTAGTTTATTTATAGTATCTGCATCAAGTTTATCTGTAAGAGCTGATAAAATACCATCACAGCCATTACTCATTTCAATTAATTTCTTTTGTGAATAAAGCTCATCATTTAAATTAAAATTTGCTTCAAAAATTTTAGCTGCTTTTTCTTCACAGGATCTTAATAGTTTTCTAGTTATTAAAATTTTTTTCATACAATTTTAAAGTTAATTTAAATCAAAAATTTTTCCAGGATTCATTATATTGTTTTGATCAATAGTTCTTTTTATAGATTTCATTAAGGGGATACTATCACCATGCTCTTTTAATAAGTAAGCTTTCTTATGTAAACCAACACCGTGCTCTCCAGTTATAGTTCCATTTAACTCTAATGTTTTATCGATGAGTAGATCACTAAATTTTCTTATCCTATCATAAGTTTCATTTTCCTTAGGATCATAAGGTAAAACAACATGAAAATTTCCATCTCCTAAATGTCCAACCATGGGAGCTCGGAGACCTAATTTTTTTGTTTGATCTTCTGCAAAATTTACACACTCAGTTATATTTGAGATCGGAAGACATACATCAGTTGAATAAACTCTACCATTATTTATTAAAGCTTTAACTGAATAGTAAACATCCCACCTTGCTTGCCAAAGTTTATTCCGTTCCGCTAAATCTTTTGCCCATTTAAATGAGCTTCCATTATTTTCTTGTGAAATTTCTTCAACAATTTTTATGTTTTCTTTGTTTGATGCCTCAGTTCCATGAAATTCAAAAAATAATGTAGGCACTGCCTCAATATCTTTTAATTTAGAGTAATTAATACTTATTTCCATTTGTTCTTTGTTAAGCATTTCAATTCTTGCAATTGGAACGCCATACTGAATTATGTGTTGTGCTGTTTGAACTGCCATTTCTAAAGAAGGGAAATGACATACAGCGCTCATTATACTTTCAGGAATTGGTGACAGCCTTAACTGAACTTCAGTGATTATGCCTAGTGTTCCTTCTGAGCCAATAAATAGATTTGTTAAATTATAGCCAGCTGAAGTTTTTTTTGTTCTACTTCCAGTATTTATAATATCTCCATTTGGTAATACTACTGTAAGACCTGATATAACTGTTTTCATAGTACCATATTTAACAGCCATAGTTCCTGATGCTGATGTAGAAGCCATGCCACCTATTGCAGCATTAGCACCTGGATCAATCGGGAAAAAAACTCCATCCTCTCTCAGGTAATCATTTAATTGTTCTCTTGTTACGCAAGCTTGAACCCTACAATCAAAATCTTCGACATTAACGCTTAAAACTTTATTCATTTTTTCGAGACTAATTGTAATTCCGTTTTCATTTCCAACAACATTTCCTTCTAAAGAAGTTCCCGTACCAAATGGAACTACTGGAATTTTATGATCATTACATATACTTAATATTTTAGAGACTTCTTCATTAGTTTCTGGAAAAACTACTGCTTTAGATAATACTGGATCGTATGTATCCTCACCACGTGCATAGTTTGCTCTTGTAGACTCTGAATTTGAAAATCTTCCATTAAGAATTTTTTTGAGCTCTGTTTGAACTTGTTCATTCATATTCTTAATACTAATAAAAAAATGTTAAAAAATACAGCTTATTTAGTAAGCATTTTTTTCACATTTTCCAATGCTTGTGAAATATTATCTTGAGATGCTGCAAAGCTAAATCTAACAAAATCATTACAAGTTTGTCCAAAAGCAGTGCCAGGAACAATAGCTACTCCAGCCTCGTGCATTGCTTTTTTACAAAACTCAGCTCCATTCATTCCTGTTCCTTTTACATTTGGGAATGCATAAAAAGCTCCACCAGGCAAACTACACTCTACACCTGGTAGTTCATTTAAGCCTTTATGAATTAAATCTCTTCTTTGTGTAAATTTAACCATCATAGCATCAATTGAGTCATCAGGACCATCTAAAGCAGCTATTCCTGCAAATTGAGCAGCAGCGTTTACACATGAAACGCTGTTTATTAAAAGTTTATTAACATGTGGAACAAGTTCTTTCGGCCAAAAACTCCAGCCCAATCTCCAACCTGTCATTGAATATGCTTTGCTCCAACCTTCTAATACTATCAGTCTTTCCCTAAGTTCTGGATAGTTAAAAAATGTTGGCATTTCTTTATCATCAAAAATTTGTCTGCTGTAAATTTCGTCACTTAAAATTGTTACATGTGGATGTTTTTTCAAACCTTCGGCTAAGACATCAATATCTGCTTTTTCTACGAAACTTCCTGTAGGATTATTAGGATTAATTAAAATTAACAATCTAGTTTTATCAGTAATAAGTGATAAAATTTTTTCTGGATTAAACTTAAGGTCTTTGTCTTCAGTCAAATCATATGGAACAGGTGTTGAGCCTGTGTAATTTATCATAGACTCATATATTGGAAAAGCTGGTGTTGGATGAATAATTTCTGCACCTGGTTCACCAAAACATTGAATTGCATAACTCATTGTTGGTTTTCCACCCGGCATTATTAAAATTCTCTCAAAATCTACATCTGTATTGTATCTTCTTTTGATCCATCTTGTTACAGCTTGTCTGCACTCTGGAATACCATTAGACATTACATACCCATGATGTCCGTCATCTAAAGCTTTTTTTGCAGCCTCAACTACATGCTTTGGTGTTTTAAAATCTGGTTGTCCCAATCCTAAATGTATCATTGGATTGCCTTTGGCCTCTAAAGCTTTAGCTTCTGCTAAAACGCTAAATGCTGATTCTGTTCCTAGGTTTTCTAAATTTTTTGCTAATTTCATTGAGGTAAGGCCTTTCTAATTTTGAGTTTTTTTTATCATGCAATTTTTATTGAAAATGTTCAATGTCTTTTACTACATGCGACCAAAGTGAACAATAATTAATCTAACTTCTTCTAAATCTTAAATTGTTTCTATTTAATTCACTAATCTTAGTACATCCCATTAATTTCATTCCTCTAACTAATTCCATTCGATATTGATTTATTGCTCTCTCAACACCATCTTGTCCAGCCGCAGCGAGTGCATATAAATACAATCTTCCGCCCGAACATGCTTTAGCACCTAAAGATAATGCTTTAAGCATATGTGTTCCTCTGTGAATTCCTCCTTCGCAAATGACATCTAGTTTGTCTCCAACTGCATCTACTATCTCAGCCAATTGATCAAATGGAGATCTAGAACCATCTAATTGTCTACCACCATGATTTGAGACCATTATCCCAGTGCAACCAATATCTACCGCTCTTTTTGCATCCTCAACACTCATAACTCCTTTTAGAGCAAAATGACCTCCCCATTGCGAACATAATTTCTCAGCATCATTCCAATTCATCGATTGATCTAACATGGTAGAAAAATAATTTCCAATTGAGGTATTGGTACTCGTTCCCTCCTTAACATAATCTTGAAGATGCGGCAGTTCAAATTTACCCTTAGTTAAATAATTAATTCCCCACATTGGTTTAGTAGCGAAACTAAATAAACTTGATAGTGTTAGTTTTGGTGGTGATGTAAAACCTGTTCTTAAATCTCTTTCACGATTTCCTCCAGTTATTGTATCTACTGTTAAGGCCATGACATCAAATTTTGCAGCTTTAGCTCTTTCCAAACATGAATCATTTAGCCCCCTGTCTTTGTGAAAATAAAATTGAAACATTTTCGGAGTGCTTACTATTGATGATATTTCTTCAACGCTTACTGTTGAAAGTGCTGATACTCCAAACATAGTATTATATTTTTGAGCCGCTTTTCCGACAGCTCTTTCTCCATCGTAATGAAATAATCTTTGTAGTGCTGTTGGTGCACAATAAAAAGGTAAGTCTAATTTTTTTCCGAATATTGTAGTGGATAAATCAACGTCCTCAACTCCTCTTAAAACGTTAGGTACCAAATCTACATCATCAAATGCACTTGTATTTCTTTGATAAGTCAGTTCATCATCAGCAGCACCATCAATATAATGAAAAATTGGCGAGGGTAATTTTTTTTTAGCTAACTTTCTAAAATCTAGATAATTATGACAATCTTTTAATCTCATATTTTCTATTAAAATTTTTTTATAAAATTAAAAAGGTAGCTATTTGCCCCAGGGTTCTTACTACCTAAACTTGCATTTGATAAATGGTTATAAGAAAAACCAATTTTACTTGAATCTGATAAATTAGCAGAAATTTGAATTTCAGTTTTAAATTCAATAACATGACCAAGATCTTTACCATCTCCTTCGTCATAAAGACCAGGCGTGAAGCTTGGATTAAAATTAAGACTTCCTATTTTATAATTTGCTTGAATGCCTGTATAAATATATTTTGCACTATCTGCTGTTATAAATGCTCCTGTAACAGGAGAGATTTCTCCTAAAAAACTATCTCTTACAAGTGATGGATTTTGATGCTCTATTCCAAATAAGGTTGATTTTTTTCCATCATCACTGAAATCGAAATTCCCAACATATAAATTAAATTGCCTTTCTTCGGCATTAACTAATGAAGTTATGATGCAAAAAAAATAAACAAATATAGTTTTTCTTATTACGTCGTTCATAATTATTCAAAAGATATACTTATTTTATTAATCAATAAAGTATTTACTTAACTGCTTTAAAATTTCTAAAAATCAAGAAACCACCGACTAAAAAAAGCAATAAAGGCAAAACCCATAATAAAAAGGTATTTTTATTAAATTTTGGTTCAAAGATTATCCATTCTCCATATTTTTCCACCAAAAAATCATAAATATCCTGTTCTGATTTTCCTTCCTGAATTTTATTACTAATTATAATTTTAATGCTTTCAGAAAATTCTGATTGGGAATCGTAAACGGATTGACCTTGACATGTAAGGCATCTTATATTTTTTGAAATTTTATTAACCAAATCTTGATTATTTATTTCTTGAGAATTAGCGATAAGAGTTAAACACGAAAATAATAACAAAAAAATTATATATTTCATTTTGTATAAGTTATTATTTCTTTAATTGATTTGTTGTCAATTGGACCAATATATTTCTTTATAATTTTCTTATCTTTTATTATGTATGTTTCAGGTAAACCATAGGCCCCAAATAATATAGCAATTGTTCCATCCTTATCTCTTAAGCTTAACGCGTATGGATTTCCTAATTCTTCTATAAACTTTCTTGCGTTTGATAATTTGTCTTTATAATTTAAACCAATGATTTCTATGGAGTGAGTGTTTTTTAACTGCATCAAAAAATCATGCTCTTTTTGACATGGTAAGCACCATGATGCCCAAATATTAAGTAAATAAACTTTATTTTCACTAAATATATTATCAGATTTTACTTGACCGTCTTCAAACAATTTTTCAGCAGTAAAACTTTCAATTTTTTTATTTGTAACAATATTTGGTTCATAAGTGTTTTCTTTATCTAAACCCAAATAAAATACTATGAAGAAAAAAAATATTACTGAAACTAAACCTAAAATAAAAAAATTTTTTTTCATACTATATTTTTCTTTTTTCTAGAAAATTTACAAAACCTCCTAATGACAACAATACCGCTGAAATCCATATCCAAATCATAAAAGGTTTATTTTGATATTTAATATTATATATTTCTTCATCATTAATTAGATTAAAAACTAAAAATTTATCACTATAAATATTTGTTTTAATGTCAGCCTCACTAGTTATTGTTTTAGGTTGATTATATATTCTTAATGAAGGTTCTAAATATACAATTTCATTATTATCTTGTATTTTAAATTTAGCATTTAAGGATTTATAATTTTTCTCTTGGGTGACGCTTATGCTCTGAAAATCGATTAAATTATCATTAAATTTAAATTTTTCCCCTACCTTTAAATTAGTTATAACTTCTGTCGAAAAAGCTATATTTAAAATAATACTTAAAATAAGTAAGCTAAAAGCAAAATGTGATATTCTTTGAGAGTAATATTTATCTTTCTTTACAAAAAAATCTCTAAATGAGGAAATAAATAAGAAAATTGATCCAACTAAAATTAATGTCAAAAAAAGGTCTTTTGTAGTAATTAAATTAGCTAACAATATTGAAATTATTACTGATAAAATAAAATAAATAAGTAGTTTTAAATTATACTTTTTTAAATTCATTTTTAAAAAAAACGTGTTTGGTCCAAGTGCCATTAACACTAAAAAAGGTAAAAAAAATGGAACTATCAATTTTATATAAAATGGTGGGCCAACTGAAATTTTTTCATTTGAAATTACTTCTAAAAAAATTGGGTATGTTGTTCCAATAAATACTACTGCTAAAAAATACATCATAAACCAATTATTAATTAAAACGGAAGTTTCTTTGCTCAAAAAAGCTAAAGTGTTGTTAATTGAATTTTGGTTTTTATATTTTAGAAATATTACTAAGCAAAATATTGTCAAAATAAATAGGAAACAAAGGATAAATAATCCTCTTTCGGGATCATTCGCAAAAGTATGTACCGAATTAAGTATTCCAGATCTTACTAAAAAAGTTCCCGATACACTTAATAAAAAAGTTGAGAAAGATAAAATTAAAATCCATGATGTAAATAAATTCTTTTTTTCAAGGATTAATAAAGAATGGATTAGAGCTGTTAAACAAATCCAAGGCATTAAAGATACATTTTCTACAGGGTCCCAAAACCAAAAACCTCCCCATCCTAATTCGTAATAAGCCCATATAGAACCTAAAAGTATTCCAATAGTTAAAAAAATCCAAGATATTAATGCCCACCTCTTAATGTGAATTGCCCAGTTTTTATTTACATAGTTATTTACTAATGCTGATAGTGAAGATGAAAAAATTATTGAGCATCCAACATAACCTAAATACAAAATTGGTGGATGTATCGCTAACGCTGGATCTTGTAATATAGGGTTAAGGCCTAAGCCCTCATTAGGAATAGGGAAAAGATATGTAAACGGGTTTGAAGTTAAAATTATAAATAATGTAAATCCTATAATTATAAAATGTTGAAAAACTAAAGTCTGAACTCTGTATTTTTTTGGTTCCTTTTTAGAATAAATAAGAAAAAAATAGATAAATAAACTTAATACTAAAAGCCATAATAATAAACTTCCTTCATGGTTGCCCCATGTTCCTGAGATTTTATAAAATAAAGGTTTTGTTGTGTGAGAATTATTAAATACTGTCTCATTGGAAAAATCTGAATTAATAAATGAAATGACTAAACTTAAAAAACTAATGACTACAAATAGTAAATGTAAAAAAGAAAAAATAAATGTTTTTGGATTTAATTGAGACTGATGATTTTTTACTTCGATGTATGAATAATATAATATGACTAAAGAAAAAATAAGACTGAATAATAACGAATAAAAACCTATAAAATTAAATATCAATTGGTTGCCTCCAATGCTTCTTTTACCTCAGGTGGCATGTAATTCTCATCATGTTTTGCAAGTATTTTAGATGCTCTAAAAAAATTTTTTCCATCAAGGAAACCCTCTGCAACAACTCCTTTCTCCTCCTGAAATAAATTTGGAACAAGTCCATCATATCTAACTATAATCTCATTTTTAAAGTCAGTTATAACAAAATTAATTATTTTATCGTTTATCTTAATTGAATTTTTTTTAACCATACCTCCAACTCTTATTTTCTCTTTTTTAATCTCATTTAATGCTTTAACTTCTGTTGGAGATAAAAAGTAAACTACGTTTTCTTCTAAGGATTTTAAAACTAAAAATACAGTTAGAACGATTGCTGATAACAGCAAAAACAAAAATAATACTCTTAGTTTAACTTTCTTACCATACATGAAAAAAACAAGTTAAATCTTAGACTTAACAGTTGTGCCTGATATTATTTCTCTGTTAGTTGCTTGATCTCTTGCAGCCTTAGATTGTTCTGGGTTCAAAGAACCATATTTTAATATAAATTTATTTTTTTCTTTTTCAAATTTAAACTTAGTCACAAAGTAAAGGAATGTAAAATTTATCATTGTGAAAGCAAAAGCTGACCAAACAAAAATTCCATATCCATTCATTAACAATTTATCGATTATCATAATCTTTCTAATCCTTTATTCTTAATTTTTATCAATTCTGTATTATATTTCATCAAAAAAATTAGCAATGAAAACAATACAAATGCCGCAGTCATCAAAAATAATGGCAAAATCATTGATGAATGAATTGCAGAGTCACTTAAAATTTTAACTGACGAAGGTTGGTGTAGAGTAGTCCACCATTCAACTGAAAATTTGATTATTGGTACATTAACTAATCCGATAATGGCAATTATTGACGTAATTTTTGTAACTTGCAACTTGTCCTCAAAAATCTTCCAAGATAATATGTACATTCCATAAAATAGAGCCAGTATAAGCATTGATGTAATTCTTGCATCCCACGCCCAGAAAGTTCCCCATGTAGGCTTTCCCCAAATTGCACCTGTAACTAATGCAATTATATTAAAAACTAATCCTGAGGGAGCTAAACTCTTTGCTATTAAAGAAAAATTTTTATTTTTAAAGATAAAATTTCCAATTGATAAAAATGCTATTGTCGAAAATATTCCTAATGAAACCCAAGCAGATGGAACATGAACATACATTATCCTAACACTATCACTCTGTAAATAATCTGGTGGGGACAATATTAAAGCTTCAACTAGTCCTACACTCAAAAAAACTACAAATAGAAAAAATACATACTTTTGAAATCTATATGTAATTGAAAACAGTTTATTTACTCCAAAAAATTTAAACATAAATCAGGAATGTTTTAGAGATGTTTTATTTTTTTTCAAGGATCTACTTGATCAAGGATGTGGAGGGAGATAATAAAAAAGGGTTTTAATTCATCCTTGATCAAATAATATCCATAATGTCATGATCATTTGTCAATTATTTGAACTAAATGTGTTGAAAAAGTGATTTTTAATTAATTCGATTGTTTGAAATACCCTGAGCCTTTTTTCCCTGAAAATATCTCATTGATCAAAGGATGTTTGATCGGTTCCTCAGAATCGTCAAAAAGTAAGTTTTGTTCGGAAACATAAGCCTCATAGGTTAGATCATCATTCTCAGCCAACAAATGATAGAATGGTTGATCTTTACGTGGTCTTACATTTTTTGGAATTGATTGATACCATTCTTCAGAATTATTAAATTCGAAGTCGACATCATAGATAACACCTCTAAAATCAAAATGTTTGTGTTTAACAACGTCTCCAATGGAAAATTTAGCTTTTTTAAAACTCATTAACTATAAGCTATTTATTTTTTTTAAATAAATCAATAAAAAAAATATGAATGTTTTTTTAATCTGTTAATATCTTCTTGTGAATAAATCTTTACTAAAGTTTATTACAGACTTTGGACCTCTTTTAATATTCTTTTTCTTTTATTATGATTCTAATAAAGACTTAAAAGTCGCAATTCCTCCTTTTATAATTGCGACAATTATATCATTAGTTGTAGTTTGGTATTTAGAAAAAAAAATTCCTATGGTTCCATTATTGGGTGGAGTTTTAATTACATTTTTTGGAGGTTTAACTATTTATTTTGACAACCCAGTCTTTATTTATATCAAACCCACAATAATAAATTTACTATTTGGTTTGGCTCTTTTATTTGGCAAATACTTTACTGATGAACCAATCCTTAAAAAAATGTTAGGTAAGTCAATTTCTTTAACAAATGAAGGCTGGTCAATACTTAATAAAAGATGGATGATTTTTTTCTTTGTTGTAGCAATTTTAAATGAATTAGTTTGGAGAACGCAATCGGAAGAGTTCTGGGTAAATTTTAAAGTTTGGGGGCTATTACCGATAACTTTTATTTTTACAGCATTCCAAGTATCAATAATAACAAAGCATAAAATAGATGAATAGAAATTTAAAGCTTATTGTAGATAATTCACATTCTAAAGAAAAAGAGAAATATTTTTTTGAAAAAAAAGAACTTAAAATTATCTTAGATCTATATGCAAAAATGGTATCTGAGGGATCATGGAAAGATTATGGTCTTACCATATCAAGTAAGCAAGTAAGTTTTAGTGTTTTTAAAAATGCTGCTGAAAATGCAATGTATAAAATTTGTAAAAATTTTAAACCATCGAATAAAAACCTAAAATATTTAATTACTGATACTAATGGGAAAATATTAAAGAATTCTTTTGATCTAAAAGTTCTTTTAAAAAATACTAATTGGAAAAGATTTTAAATTTATAGAATTATCGTCTTTGACCGAAAAGTCTAAGCAGCATTATGAATAGATTAATGAAATCTAAGTAAAGAGTTAGGGCACCCATTACAGCTTTCTTTCCTATTAATTCACCGCTATCTGATGCCGAATACATGTTTTTAATTTTTTGAGTGTCATAAGCTGTTAGACCAACAAAAATAAGAACACCAATAATTGATATTGCAAAATACATCATAGATGATTTTAAAAATATATTAACAATTGAGGCAATTATAATTCCAATAAGACCCATCATCAAAAATGATCCCATCTTTGTTAAATCTCTTTTAGTTGTGTAACCATAAATACTCATGGCACCAAAAGTCATTGAAGTTATGAAGAAAACTCTTGTAACACTTAAACCAGTGTAAATTAATAAAATAGATGAAAGAGAAAGTCCCATCAAAGCAGCAAAAACCCAGAAAGTAGTTTGCGCTTTTCCAGCACTCATTTTATTAATTCCAAAACTCATATAAAAAACAATTCCTAAAGGAGCTAACATTACAATCCACTTAAGGCCTGACAAATAAATTGCATTTCCAAATTCTGTTAATCCTACTATTGCTCCACTTGCATCTGTTACAACAGCAAACTTAAATGATAAAAGGGCTATAATTCCTGTTAGCAATATTCCAGTAGCCATATAGTTATAAACTTTTAGCATGTAGGCTCTTAGACCTTCATCCATTACAGCTGTTTGTTGTCCAGCTTTTGCTCTATTTAGAATATTTTCCTTATTGAATTCCATAATTGCAATATATAAACTTTTCGTATTTATTCAAGATGTCAAAAATGGTCAAAAAAATAATTAATCTTCTATGAATTATAAGAAATTAGGCAATACTGACTTAGATGTGAGCACAATTTGTTTAGGCACTATGACTTGGGGAGAGCAAAATACCCAAGATGAGGGTTTTGAACAAATGGACTATGCTTTAGAACAAGGTGTAAATTTTTGGGATACTGCTGAAATTTATGCAATCCCAGCTAAAAAGAAAACATACGGTAGAACTGAAGAAATTATTGGTAACTGGTTTAAGTCAAGAAATAAAAGAGATGAAGTTATTTTAGCTACAAAGATTTCTGGATCTGGCTTAAGTTGGATTAGAGGAGGAGGAAATCAATTTGATAAAAAGAATTTAAACGAAGCAGTTAATAAAAGCTTAGAAAGATTAAAAACAGACTATATTGATTTGTATCAGTTGCATTGGCCTGAAAGAAAAAGTAATTACTTTGGAAGGTTAGGATATGACCACAAAGATGAAGATGACTGGAATGATTTTAATGAAATCCTTGAAAACTTAAATGAAATAGTGAAAGCTGGTAAAATAAGATATGTAGGACTTTCGAATGAAACTTCATGGGGTTTGTCAAAATTTTTGGAAATTTCTAAAAATAAAAATTTACCTAGAATGATGTCAGTTCAAAACCCTTACAGTCTATTAAACAGAACATACGAAATTGGCTTAGCTGAAATCTCAGTGAGAGAAAGAAGTGGACTACTTGCATACTCTCCTCTTGCAGGTGGATTTCTGTCAGGAAAATATAGGCAAAATAAAATGCCCGAAAAATCAAGACAGAAACTTTTTGGGGATTACTTTACGAGATACACAAAAACTCATGTTCCAGAAATTGTGGAAAAATATTTTAAAATATCATCAAAATACAACCTTAATTTTGCTCAAATGAGCTTAAAATTTTGTGAAATTCAAAAATTTATTACTTCAGTTATTATTGGCGCAACAACAATGGAGCAGTTGAAAACCAACGTAGAAAGTGTAAATGTAAATCTTAATACTGAGATAATAAATGAAATTAATAAAATCCATGCCCAGCACTCAAATCCTTGCCCTTAAAAAAATTTTTATAGTCTTAGGTATACTAATAATACAAAGCAACCTTAATGCTGAAGAGGTAAAAGAAGTTGGTAAATTTAAAGACTGGACTACTTTAATTTCTAACAGTGATGGACAAAAAATTTGTTTTGCACAATCTAAACCAGTATTACAATCTCCAAAAAGCAGTGAAAGAGAAGCAAGACTTTTTGTAACTTTTAGACCTCAAGATAAAGTTTCAGATGAAATAAGTATAACAGCAGGATATGAGTTTAATACAAGTAATACAATTTCCGCAAAAACAGGGAAAAAAAAATATAAATTTGATATTCAACAAAATAGTTTTGCCTGGATAGCAGACGGAAAAATTGAAAAGAAAATGATTAAATCGATGAAAAAAGGATCTAGAATAATGGTAACAGGATATAACAAACAAAACTCACAAACAATTGATCATTACTCTTTAATGGGATTTACAAAAGCTTATAACGCAGCTAAAAAAAATTGTACTTAAATAATGAGAGCTAAAAAAAAAATAGTCCTCGCTTATTCAGGGGGGCTAGATACCTCAATAATACTTAAATGGCTTCAGGAAAATTATGATGCTGAAGTAATTTGTTACACAGCAGATGTCGGTCAAGAATTAGATAAGAAAAAAATTAAGAGTAACGCAAAAAAATTAGGTGTAAAAAATATTATAATTAAAGATTTAAAAAATACTTTTGTTAAAGATTATGTTTACCCAATGATTAGAGGTCATGCAATTTATGAAGGTGTTTATTTACTTGGAACATCTATTGCAAGACCACTTATTGCAAAAGATCAAATCAGAGTAGCTAAAAAATTTAAAGCCTTTGCAGTTTCTCATGGATCTACAGGTAAAGGTAACGACCAAGTAAGATTTGAACTTGGCTACCATTACTTTGGACCAAAAATAAAAATAATTGCTCCGTGGAGAATTTGGAAACTAAAATCAAGAACTGATTTAATTAATTATGCAAAGAAAAATAAAATTTCAATCCCTCAAGATAAAAAAGGTGCTCCACCATTTTCAGTTGATGATAATTTATTTCATACTTCAACGGAAGGGAAAGTGTTAGAAAATCCAAAAAATTCTGCTCCAGAATTTATATTTCAAAGAACTACATCTCCAGAAAAAGCACCAAACAAATCTTCTTTTGTAACAATTAATTTTAAAAGAGGCGATCCAGTAGGTATTAATGGAAAAAAACTATTACCTTATAAACTCTTAGATAAACTTAATAATCTTGCCGGTAAAAATGGAATAGGAAGAGTAGATTTAGTTGAAAATAGATTTATTGGAATTAAATCGAGAGGAGTTTACGAAACACCTGGTGGAACAATATTAATGACAGCACATAGAGCAATGGAGTCTGTAACACTTGATAAAGAAACAATGCATAAGAAAGATGAAGTGATGCCAAGATACGCAGAACTTATTTACAATGGTTATTGGTATTCAAAGGAAAGAATTAAGTTACAAAAAATAGTGGATCAAAACAGAAATAAAGTTAATGGATCTGTTAAATTAAAATTATACAAAGGTAATATTACCATCGAGTCACGAACAACTAAAAGTAATGCCTACTCAATGAAGAAAGTCTCATTTGAAGAAAATAAGAGTTTTAATAAATCTAATGTTGAACGTTTTATTAATTTCCACAAAAAAAAACTAAGATAAATTAAGGTATTAATTTATGAAACTTATACCTAGTAGGAATACTGCTTTAGAAAATTTAGACAATTTTGTAGATACCAATCTTGGGGATTACTCTAAACTAAGAAATTTTGATTTTGGTCCCGACAAAAGATCAAATACATCATGTTTGTCCCCATATATAACTCACGGTATAATTAATGAGAAAGAAGTAATAAGTAAATCATTAGGCAAATTCTCTTTTTCAAAAAATGAAAAATTTATCCAAGAAGTTTTATGGCGGACTTATTGGAAAGGTTGGATGGAGCTTAGATCAGGAGTATGGGACGACTATTTAATAGACTTAAAAAAAGTTAAAGAGGAATTTAAAGATGATAAAAATTATTTAAATGCGATTGAAGGAAATACAGAAATTGAATGCTTTAATGCATGGGTTAATGAATTAAAAAATTCTAATTATTTACATAATCATGCAAGAATGTGGTTTGCAAGTATTTGGATATTTACTTTAGAGTTGCCATGGCAACTTGGAGCGGAATTTTTCATGCAACATTTATTAGACGGAGATACAGCATCTAATACTTTGGGTTGGCGTTGGGTTGCAGGTATCCAAACTAAAGGAAAACATTATCTAGCAAGTGAATGGAATATCAAAAAATTTACAAACAATAGATTTCAAAACATTAAGCTTAATGAAAATGCGCCACCAAAGATAAATGATAAAAACTATACCATTCTTCATAAAACTTTTGAAAATCCTACAAATATAGAGAGTAAAAACTTACTTATATTTGAAAATAACTTAGCATTCGAAATTACTGACTTTGTGGGCAAGAAATTTAAGAAAATCATTCTAATATCTAATAACAATAAAAATAAAATTATTAAACTCAGTGAAAACGTAGTGAATTTTAAAGCAGGCTTATTAGAAGACCAAAAAAAAAGGCTACAAGAAAAATCAATTGATTGTGAAGTAATAAATATTGATGAAATTAAAAATTTAGAAAGTAGTTACTGTCTTTATCCTACAGTTGGAGAGAATTTAGACTATATTAATCAAAACTCTATAAAAAATATTAATTTTCTCTACAGAAAGCTCGATCAAAATTCCTGGAAATTTTGTAATAAAGGATTTTTTAATTTTAAAAATTATATACCAAAAATAGTGGAAAATTTAATAAATTAAAAATTAGTTTTTTTTAGAACAATTTTTTGAACAATATTTCACCCTCTCCCAATTTAATTTCCATTTTTTTCTCCACGTAAAAGGACGATTACAGACTGGACAAATTTTTGAGGGTAGATTTTCTTTTTTCATTTAAGCTGGTGTTTATTTTTTAAAAATAAAAAATAGGCTACAATTTCGTAAATATAATGAAAAATTATAAACAATGGCTTAAAGCTAAATATTTTCGCAAGTATTTTATATTTTGGAATTTTAGACCAAATAATAATAAATGCTTTTGCACCTCCTATAACTTTTCCATCCTCTATAACATGCAATCTTCTTAGTAATTCAGCTTGTGTTTTAGAGGTTTTAACCAATGCATCTTCATTATTTGTGATATCAACCCACTCTAGAGTGCTATCTGCAATTTTTTTGTAATGATTAATCTCTAATCTGCAAATATTACATGAATCGTTAAAATATACTTTAATTGACATTAGTATTTCTTTTTATAAATTTTTCTGCTTCAGATAAAATTAATTTTTTTCTATCAGATTTCATTTTATCAAATATCCTAACCATCATTGATAATCTTGGATTTTTTAGGAAAAAATTTCGATTTTTATTTATAAATCTCCAATATAAACCATCCATTGTATTGCACCATTCTCCTTTTTTAAAATCCATCATTTTCATAAAATAACTTGATCCACATATATATGGTTTGGTTGCGAATATTCCACCATCGCTAAATAGTCCCATACCATAAACATTAGGAACCATTACCCAGTCTGATGAGTCCACGAACATCTCCATAAACCATTTATAAACTGACTTTGGCTCTACTTCGCACAGATTCATAATATTAGATAGAATCATTAATCTTTCTATATGATGAGACCAACCATATTTATCAGCATTTTTTATTGCATAATCTAAAGGTGGCAAACCTGTTGTTCCATCATACCAAGAATTTTTCATTTTCCTATTTTGTTTAAAAAAGTTTTTAGTTTCCATTTCTTCACTATAACTTTGATAAATACCTCTCATAAATTCTCTCCAACCAATAACCTGTCTGATATACCCCTCAAGAGAATTTAGTCTGATTTTATTCTTTTTATTAATTTCAAGAACTTTATTCACAACAATCTCTGGAGTTATTAATCCCATATTCATATATGGACTTAAGGCACTGTGGAAAAGAATATTATTATTTTGATCAACTGCATCTTCATAATCACCAAATAGGTTTAATTTTTCTTTGATAAAAAAAGTTAAAAGTTTATTAACTTCTTTTTGTTCTGTTGCAAACCAAAAATTTTTTGTGTCGCCTGGATGATTTCTAAAAGTTTTTTCTACAATTGGTTTTAATTTTTTTGTATGGGCTGTTTCGATTATATTAGGAAATTTAGGAATCTCTGTACCTTTTGGTAATTTTTTTCTGTTATCTTCATCAAAACTCCATTTTCCTCCCTCTGGATTTCCATCTTTACTCATTAGAATATTTAATTTTTTTCTAGTCTCTTTATAAAAAACTGCCATAAAAGGTTTTTTTGATTTATTTAAGTAATTTTTAAATTCTAATCTAGAATTTAAAAACATCGGAGTTTCTATTACATTCCACTTAATTTTTAATTTTGAAAAAAAATTTTTTAATTTTGTTTCAAAAAATTTATCTTCAATTTCAAAACTCGTAATTTCATTAATTTTTTTTGCAATAATAATTTTTTTTAACTTTTTAGTATAATCGTCTTTAAAATCTTTACTTTCAATTTCAGAATAACTTAACTTAAAATTTTCCTTCTTTAAGTTTTCAGAATATGATCTCATAGACGAAAGAAAAAGTAGTATCTTGTTTTTATGGTGTTTTTCGTAAGTACATAGCTGATAGTCCTCTGCCATGTAAAATAAGTGATCATTTTTGTAGCGATTTATATATTTTGATGGAAATAATTGATTTCCGAGTATAAAAAATAGTTTCATATTATGTCAGGTAAATATTTAATCTTTGGTGCTACAGGGTCAATTGGTTCTAATCTCGCACTACAACTATCTGAGAAAAATGAAGATATACATCTTATTAGTAGAAATGAACCAGAATTAAAGGAACTATCAGAAAAAGTTAACTCTGACTTCACAGTTTTAGATGTCTTGTCTGAAAATTTTTCAGAAAAATTAGCACAATTAAAAAGTACTGACATAAAAGGTATTGCCTATTGTATAGGTTCTATTGATCTCAAGCCAATTAAAATGACAAAGAAAAGTGATTACGAAAAATGCTTTGATTTAAATTTTTATCCAATTGTTGAAGTAATAAAGCAATTTCAAGAAAATCTAAAAGAAAACAAAGGTTCTGTAGTTTTATTTTCAACAGTTGCTGTCCAAAAAGGATTTACTAACCATAGCATTATGGCATCAGTAAAAGGTGCTCTGGAAGGTTTGACAGTATCTTTAGCAGCTGAATTTGCACCAAACATTAGAATAAATTGTATTGCACCAAGTTTAACAAACTCAAAAATTGCACAACCTATATTAAAAAGTAAAGTAGTCGCTGATGGAATTGCTAAGGCTCATCCTATGAAAAGAATTGGTGAGGGTAAAGACTCAGCTGCAATGGCTAGGTTTTTGTTAACTGATGAAAGTTCTTGGATAACAGGACAAATTTTTGGTGTAGACGGTGGTAGATCTAAAGTTTCTTAACCTATTTTTGACCTCTTTTAAAACATTCAATAGTATTTTTTAATAAGCAAGCAATTGTCATAGGTCCAACCCCTCCTGGTACTGGAGTTAATGCTTTTGCAACTTTCGAAACTTCATCAAAGGCTACATCACCAACAATTCCTTTATCAGTCTTATTTATTCCTACATCAATTACAATTGCATCTTTTTTAACCCAATCACCTTTTACTAATTCTGGAATACCTACTGCAGCAACAATGATATCTGCTTCAAGACATTCAGCTTTTAAATCTTTAGTTTTGGAATGTGTAATTGTTACAGTACAATTTTCTGAAAGAAGAAGTTGTGTCATTGGTTTACCATTTAAATTTGATCTACCTACAACTACTGCTTTTTTTCCATTTAAATTTGGTTCAATTTTTTTTATAAGAAGGTAGCATCCCAATGGAGTACAAGGTATAGAGCTTTCATAGCCAGACGAAAGGTTACCAACATTCATTGGATGAAAGCCGTCAACATCTTTACTCGGTAAGATTGTTTCTATAACTTTCTGTTTATCAATATGTTTTGGTAAAGGTAATTGAACTAAAATTCCTGACACAGTTTCATCTTTATTAAGTTCTTGTATCTTTTCCAATATAGTTTTTTCTTCTACATCATTAGGGTATCTTATTACTTCAGATTTTAAACCAACCTCATGTGCAGATTTTTCCTTGTTTTTTACGTAAATTTTGCTTGGTGCAAGTTCACCTATTAAAATCACTGTTAAACCAGGAACTTTATTATATTTTTCTTTAATTTCTAAAACCTCTTTTTTTAAATCTTCTCTAAGTTCTGCTGCTGCTTTTTTTCCGTCGATTAAAATCATATTTAATTAAAAAATTTGTGGTGCTATGTAAAGCTTCATACACATTTCTATAAACCATAGCAATAATAGAAGTACTACAGGCGAAATATCTAATGATCCTAAATTTGGTAAAAAACCCCTTATTTTATTCAATATTGGTTCGGTTAATTTATAAGTAAATTCTAAAACCATATACACAAACCTATTAGATGTATTCAGCACATTAAATGCAACTAACCAACTTACAATCACGTTAGCAATTACGATATAAGTGTAGAGTTTTAAAATTTGAAGCGCTAAAAAATATATGGCAATCATTTTTTCTCTACGTAAATTGATTGACTTGGGAATGCAAAAGATGCTTTATTTCCCTCAACTATTTGTTTGATCTCAATTGCAAGTCTTTCTTTAACCTTTAACATTTCATTCCAGCTGTCTGTTTTTGTAAAACATCTAATGTAAAGATCAATAGAGCTATCTGAGAATTTATCTATTCTAACTGCAACTCCAACATTAATATCATAATCTACACTTTTATTAATATGATCTTCGATTTGATCTCTGATAGTTTTTAGCTGATCTACAGTTGTGTCGTATTGTAATGTTATTATCCAACTTATTCTCCAATTTGTGATCTGACTTACATTTATTACAGCATTTTCTGCAAATTGAAAATTTGGAATTATTGCAAGAGATTTATCGAATTTACGAATAACTGTTGATCTAAAACCAATTTTTTCAACTATCCCTTCGATAATTCCCTCTACTAAAATCCAATCTCCCATTTTAAATCTTTTCTCAACTAAAACCAAAATTCCAGAAATTAAATTTTTAAATAGATCCTGAGCCCCTAAAGCAACTGCAACACCAAATAATCCTAGACCAGCGATGATAGGGCCAATTTTTATGCCCCAAAGTTCTAAAACTGCAGCAGCTCCTAAAATAAAAATTAAAATTTTTAAAGATTTTATTATCCAGCCAATTAATTCTCTAGTTAATAATTTATCTAATCCACTTAATATGTATGAAATTGGTTCAATGATTTGATGAATTACCCAAAATAATAATATTGTAATCAAAGTTCTATTTATATTTTCGATGAAAGATCTGGTTTCATCTCCAAATGACATGTAGTAACTTGCAAAAAAGAAACCTAACACTAAAGGTAAAAATCTTGCTGGGCCTTCCATAGCTTTTACAAAAGTATCATCTAATTTATTTGTAGTTCTTTTGGATATTATTTCTAATTTTTTTATTATTAATTTACTTATTAAACCTCTAAAAATTAAAAATATAAAAAATATGCCGAGACCAATAATAATATCTAAAAAGTTAACCCCAAAAATTCCTTTGATCCAAACTGATTGAAACAATTCATTTAAATTTGCAAAAGCTTCCATAATTAAATTTTATATAACAAAAACTCCTCTTCTCCAGAATTAAATAAAAAAATTTTCTTCCATTTAATTTCGTTTAAAACAGTAGATGTTTTATCACCTAAACACATTAAATTTGTATCCATCCAAAGGTCAATTAATCCGTATTTTTTAATGATATTTAGAAAGCTTTTTGCACTATTTTGAGAATAAATATAGACAATATCTGGTATTTCATTCTTTAATCTTTTTAAAAATTCATCATTTAAATTTTCATTAAACTCTGATGAATAATTAATAATTCGATCTACTTTATAACCCTCTAACATAAGCTTTTTATCAAGCTCCATAGTAATTGTTTCTCCACTCACATAAAGTAAATTTCCATTCTTGGGGCTGAAATTTCTTAAGATTATTTCTTTTAAATTATGGACATTACCCTCAGCTGAAAAAATATTTTGAAACCCAAAGCTACTGGCTTTTCTCTCAGTTGCCTCACCTACACAAAAACAAATAATATTTTTATCTATATTATTAGATTTTAGGTATTTTATAGAATTTGCACTTGTAAAAATTGCAGCACTGTAATTTGAAAAATTTATTTTCTCATGTTTTTTTTCTTTTATATTTAGAACTGGTAAGTGTGATACTTTATGGCCTAAGTTTTGAAATCTACTTATTATTTCTTTTGAATCTTCTAAAGGCCTAGTAAATAAAATATGCATAATTATTTTTTATAAGAGTTATTAGACTCTATTTTTAATTTTTTTCCTATTTCAATACCAAGTTCTCTTGACTTTGATAAATCTTTACTGTCTTGCTGAAAAAACCTTTTTGAACCATCTAGAGAAAAAAGTTCGGCTGACAAAGTAATTTTTTCACCTTCAATAAATGCATTTGCTCCAACAGCTGTTTCGCAGTCGCCTTCTAGAATTTTTAAAACACTTCTTTCTGCTATAATGCAATTATGAGTTGGAAGATGATTTATTTTATTTAATAAATTTATAAGATCATTGTCTGTTTTTCTACATTGTAAAGCAACTACGCCTTGTCCTGCGCTAGGAACAACTTCAGAAACTGAAAAAAATTGAGAAATATTATTCTGTAAATTCAAAGATTTTAATCCTGCATAAGATAATATAATGGCATCATAAGATTCAGAGTTCAGTTTTTTTATTCTAGTATCAACATTTCCCCTTATTAGTTTAAAATTTAAATCTTTTCTTATTTGTTTTAACTGAAATTCTCTTCTGAATGAAGACGTACCAACCACAGCATTAGAAGGCAATTCATAAAGAGTCAAATTTTTTTTACTAATTAAGATCTCTCTTGGGTCATTTCTCTCAAGGAAACAATTAGTCAATAAATCCTCAGGTTCTTCAGATGGCATATCTTTTAAAGCATGAACAGCTAAGTCAATTTTTTTTTGTTGAAGCTCTTGTTCAATCTTTTTTGAAAACAGCCCTTTGCCACCAACATCAGATAGACGATCTTTAGTGTTTAAATCACCGTCTGTAGTAATTTTTTTAATCTCAATATTAAAATCCTTATAATTTTCTGAGATTATTCTTTTTGCTGTTTCTGCATAAATTAGTGCTAATTTGCTTCCTCTAGATCCAATAATTATATTTTTGCTTTTCATTTAATTTATTTATACTCCATAAATAACTTTTTAATTTAATTTTATAATGAAAAAAAACCCATTAATACTAGGTATTGAAACCAGTTGTGACGAAACAGCAGCATCAATTATTCAGCAAGAAAAGAACGGAGTTAAAATTCTTTCTAATGTAGTTTCAAGTCAAACAGATGTTCATAAGAAATTTGGTGGTGTAGTTCCAGAACTTGCAGCAAGATCTCATTTAGAAAAAATTGATTTGATTGTAAAAAAAGCAATCAAAGACAGTGGGGTTGAAATAAAAAATATTGATGCTATTGCATCTACCGGAGGGCCAGGTTTAGTTGTCTGTTTGTCAGTAGGTCTAAACTTTGGAAAAGCTTTTGCTGCATCTTTAAATAAACCATTCATAGCAATAAATCATTTGGAAGGCCATGCGCTTAGTCCGATGTTAAACTCTAAAATAAAATTTCCATATCTTCTACTTTTAATATCTGGTGGCCATTCTCAATTTTTAAGTGTTGAGGGACTTGGCAAATATAAACGATTAGGAACAACAATAGATGATGCTGTTGGAGAAGCATTTGATAAAACTGCTAAACTTTTAGGTATTGAATTTCCAGGTGGAGCGCAAATTGAAAAGTATGCAGAGAAAGGAGATCCAAAAAGATTTATCCTCCCCAAACCAATTATTAATCGCGGGGGGTGCAATTTATCTTTTGCTGGACTTAAAACCGCAGTATTGAAGCTATCAAAAAATCTAAAATCTAAAAAAGATAAATATGATCTAGCAGCTTCTTTTCAAAGTACTATAGAAGAAATATTGTCCCATAAAAGTAAAGTCGCATTCAATGAATTCAAAAAAAGAAATAAAAATAAAAATAATATTTTTGTAATTGCAGGTGGAGTAGCTTCAAATAAAAAAATAAGGGTAAAACTAAAAGAGTTGTCTTTAAAAGAAAAATTTCAACCTATTTTTCCACCAATTGATTTATGTAGTGACAATGCAGCTATGATTGCGATGGCTGGATTAGAAAAGTATAAAAAGAAAAAATTTGATAGTTTAAATTTCGCAGTTAATCCTAGATGGCAGTTAGATGAAAAAGCAAATTTTATGAAAGGTGCAGGAGTAAAATTATAAGTATGTCTAAATCATATTGGTTAATGAAATCAGAACCAGATGTGTGGTCAATTGATCAACAAAAGAAAGCTGGAAACAAAGGAGCTCCATGGGATGGAGTTAGAAACTATCAGGCTGCAAAAAATTTAAAGAATATGAAGGTTGGAGATTTATGTTTTTTTTACCATTCTAATATTGGAAAAGAGATTGTAGGTATAGTTGAAGTTATTAAAGAAGCTTTTCCTGATGTTACTGATAAGAAAAATAAGTTTGTAGCGGTTCAGGTTAAATTCAAAAAAAAGCTAGAAAAATCGGTAAGTTTAGAGGAGATTAAAAATAAAAACGATCTTAGCCATTTATCTCTTATAAAACAAAGCAGATTATCTGTTATGCCAATTGATTCTAAAAGCTGGAAAATATTAAATAAGATGGGTAGTATTTAGAATATGAGAAGAAAGAAGAAAGCAAGAAAAGCTGTAATCAAAGATAAAGATAAAGATAAAGAATTAATATTAAAGACTAAATCAGAGTGGATCAAAAATGCTTTAGTCAATAAAACAAAATATCAAAAAAAATATTCTGATTCATTAAAAAACAACAATGAATTTTGGAAAAAAGAAGGAAAAAGAATTACGTGGATAAAGCCTTATAAGAAAATTAAAAATGTTAAGTATAGTAAAAAAGAAGTAAAAATTAAATGGTATGAAGATGGTACGTTGAATGCCAGTGCTAACTGTATTGATAGACATTTAAAAGATAAAAAAGATAAAACAGCAATTATATGGGTTGGAGACAATCCAAAAGATCAAAAAAAAATATCTTACAAACAGTTACATCAAGAGGTGTCTAAGGCTGCAAACGGTTTAAAAAAATTAGGTATAAAAAAAGGCGATAGAGTTACAATTTATTTAACTATGATACCTGAGTTAGCATTCACTATGCTGGCTTGCGCAAGAATAGGAGCAATTCATTCAATAATTTTTGGTGGTTTTTCGGCCGACTCTATATCTGGAAGAGTTAATGATTGTGAGTCTGAGTATATTATTACTGCGGATGAAGGTGTAAGGGGTGGAAAAACTATTCCGCTAAAAGATATTACTGATGAAGCATTATTGAATTGTCCTAATGTTAAAAAATGTATCGTAGTAAAAAGGACTGGTAATCAAGTAAATTGGGTTAATGGAAGAGACGTTTGGTATAACGAAATGACAAAAGGTGTATCAAATAAATGTGAACCTGAGGAAATGAGTGCAGAAGATCCTTTGTTTATTTTATATACATCAGGATCGACTGGTAAGCCTAAAGGGGTTTTGCATACAACAGGTGGTTATATGGTTTATGCATCTATGACTCATCAATATATTTTTAATTATAAACCAAAAGATATTTATTGGTGTACTGCAGATATTGGTTGGGTCACTGGTCATAGCTATATTGTTTATGGTCCTTTAGCTAATGGGGCGACAACAATAATGTTTGAAGGAATTCCAACATATCCGGATAGCTCTAGATGGTGGCAAATAGTTGATAAATATAAAGTAAATATTTTTTATACTGCACCAACAGCTATTAGAGCTTTAATGAGAGAAGGTGATAAGCCATTAAAGAAAACCTCAAGAAAATCGCTTAAATTACTTGGAACTGTTGGGGAACCAATAAATCCTGAGGCATGGATGTGGTATTACAAAACTGTCGGTAATTCAAAATGTCCTATAGTTGATACTTGGTGGCAGACGGAAACAGGAGGAATATTAATTAGTCCACAGACTGGAGCAATAAATTTAAAACCTGGTTCAGCAACAAAACCTTTTTACGGAATTAGACCAGCAATTGTAGATAAAAATGGAAAAGAAATTAAAGGTGCTGGTGAAGGTAGATTATGTATTACACAATCTTGGCCTGGACAAATGAGAACGGTTTATGGAGATCATCAAAGATTTATTGATACTTATTTTTCACAATTCGATGGAAAATATTTTACTGGTGACGGTGCCAGAAGAGATAAAGATGGATACTACTGGATAACAGGAAGAGTGGATGATGTAATAATAGTATCAGGACATAATTTAGGAACAGCTGAAATTGAAAGCGCATTTGTAGCTCATCCAAAAGTTGCAGAGGCTGCTGTAGTTGGATATCCGCATGATATTAAGGGAAATGGATTGTATTGTTATGTAACTTTAAATGTTGGGGAAGAACATAATTTAGACCTTGAGCGAGAGCTAAAACTATGGGTTAGAAAACAAATTGGTCCACTTGCAACCCCAGATATTATTCATTTCTCACCAGGACTTCCTAAGACAAGATCCGGCAAGATCATGAGAAGAATTTTAAGAAAGATTGCAGCGAATGAGCACGGTCAACTTGGTGATACAACTACTTTAGCAGATCCTAGTGTAGTTAATAGCTTAGTTGAAAATAGAAAAAATATTTAAATACTTATTAATTTTAAAAATTCTTTTTCAATATTTTCCCATTTTAATATCATAGAATTTAAAACAATTTTTCTGTCTAAAGTTTTTAGATCCTCTGCAACTGGTGCCCACTTGTAAAGTGCTAAAGCACTTTCATTAAACGGCCAAGACTTATAATATGTTGACCAATCAATTTTTTTTAATCTTTCGCTAAAAGTTTCACGAGCATTTGCTACAACATCAGATGGCATTCCATTTTTAATTTCGTTAGCAATGATAGCATCATATATTTCAGATGCTTTATTTGTATCTTTAAAATTAGAGTAGACTTTTAAATAAGACAAACTATAGAAAGTTAAATCTTGAAGAGCTATTGAGTAAATATTCCACTTAGCTAAATTTAAAGATGCTAAAAATTTTTCATCATCAAAGTGAAGGACCCATTTAGTTCCCATTCTTGTTTTTAAATATCCAAAAAGAGTAACTTGTGAAACCCATGCTGATTTTTTTTGAATGAATTCAGCAAGATCATCTATATTTTTAATTCTTTTTTTGGGTAAAATTGATTTAAATAATGCTAACAAATAAATTTTGAAATCTTCAATTTTTAAATCTCGCCAATTAAATTTATATTTTAGTGCCATTTATCTACTGCTGGTTGTTTTATATTTCAAAAAACACCTTATTTCGAGCTTTTTTAAGGGTTTAAATCTACTTCATAATAAGTATGTTTATTTTTTTTAACCTATAGGGAGGAAAAAAAATGTCAAAACAAGCACAACACTGGGAAAAGACCAGAACATTGCTATTTATAACACTGGCAATCTGGTTTGTTTTCTCAATTGGCATCTTTTTCTTCGGAGCCGAAATGGAAGCATCAAGCTTAAGACCATTTGGCTATCCATTGTCATATTATATGACTTGTCAAGGATCTCTTGGAATTTTTGTAATACTAATTTTTTGGTTTGCAGGAAGACAAGAAAAAATTGATGAAGAATTTGGATTCTCCGAAAGAGAGGATGGCGAATGATTAAAGGAAAATTTATAGATAATTTGCCTAAGGTTTACGGAATTTACACAGGAGGTTTCCTTGTATTCATAATCTTAATGGCAATAGCTGAACAAGCTGGAATGACTGCAAAAACAATAGGTATTTGTTTTGTTGCATTCACAGTAGCTATATACGCAATAATTGGTTATCTATCACGAACTCTACAAGTAGACGCCTACTATGTAGCTGGAAGACAAGTTCCAACAGTATTTAACGGAATGGCAACCGCAGCAGACTGGATGTCTGGTGCATCTTTTGTTGCTATGGCCGGTGGAATTTACTTTAAAGGCTACGGATATATGGCTCTACTAGTTGGATGGACTGGTGGATACGTTTTAGTTGCTTCACTACTAGCTCCGTACTTAAGAAAATTTGGATGTTATACAGTTCCAGATTTCGTAGGAACGAGGTATGGTGGTAATGCAGCAAGACTAAGTGCAGTATTAGTTTTAACAGTTGCTTCATTTACATATGTGACAGCACAGATTAATGCAACAGGAACAATTGCTTCTGTAGCATTAGATATTCCATTTGGAATTGCTGTTTACGTTGGACTAGCAAGTATATTACTTTGTTCTATGCTTGGTGGAATGAGAGCAGTAACTTGGACACAGGTTGCTCAATACATTGTATTGATCATAGCTTACTTATTACCTGTATTCTGGATCAGTAATAAAATGGGTGCTGGAATATTTCCACATCTAATGTTAGCAGATGAAGTTGCTAGAATTGCTGAACTAGAAGGTCAATTTGGTTTTGTTAAAAACTCTGCGGCTGATTTAGCAACAGTGCCGAAAGGTTTAGCTGGAATTACAAAAGCTCACTCTTCGGTTAATGCAACTCCTTGGGCATTTATTTCATTAGCGGTTTGTATGATGGCTGGAACAGCTTCATTACCACACGTTATGATGAGATACTTTACAACTCCAAGTGTGAAATCAGCTAGAAGATCAGTAGGTTGGTCATTATTCTTTATCTTCCTACTTTACTCTTCTGCACCGATGTTAGCTACTTTATCAAAACTATCTTTGATGGACCCAACACTTCCAACTGGAATTATTGGTAAATCAATTGCAGATGTTCAAGCAATAGATTGGTATCAAAACTGGAACCAAGCAAACTTAATGTTCATCAGCGACTTTAACGGAAATGGAACTCTTGAATTAAACGAGTTTTTCATGGGTGGTAAAGCTGTTGTACTAGCAACACCGGAAATTGCTGGATTACCATATGTAATTTCAGGTCTTGTTGCTGCAGGAGGTATGGCTGCTGCCATGTCAACTGCTGATGGTCTAGTTTTAGCAATCGCGAATGCTTTATCTCATGACTTGTACTACAAGATCATTGATCCTAAAGCTGAGACAGCTAAGAGATTAGTTGTTGCAAGGGTATTACTTGTAATAATTGGTTTTGCAGGAGCTACTATCGCAGCATTAGAGATACAAGGTATCTTAGGTTCGGTTATCTGGGCGTTTGACTTTGCGATGTCAGGATTGTTCTTCCCACTTGTCTTAGGAGTATGGTGGAAGAGAGCAAACGGACCAGGAGCAGTAGCAGGAATGCTATTAGGTCTTGCATCTGGAACAGCTTACCTAATTTGGGTAAGAACTGGTGGAGCAGGATTCTGGGGTATAACTCAACTTACTTTCGGAATCGTTGGTTCATTAGTAAGTTTAGTTTCTATGATTGTAGTAAGTTTAATGACTGCAGCACCAGACTCAGCTACTCAAAAAATGGTTGACGACGTTAGAGTACCGAGTGGTAAAACAGTACTTGGAAAACAACACTAAGTAACTTTATTTAAAGGGGCGAAAATTTTCGCCCCTTTAAAATTTTAAAATCTTTTAAACTTATGTCTGCGAATTTTCATCCACTGATATATATAATCGATTATATATTAGGGATGATTATGTGGACTTTAATCGGCAGAGTTGCAATGAATATTTTTCAGAAAGAGGACTCAGGTTTTTTCTTTATGAAAATTTTTGTAAAAATAACAAATCCATTAATTAATATTTTTAAGCCTATCACTCCACAATTTATTATCAGACCTCTAGTTCCCTTATATGTTGCATGGTTTTTTTATATGATTAGATTTTATTTGATGCCATATCTAATGGGCTATTCTGTCATGGGAATGCTATCTTTTCCTCTAGAAAGTGAAATAGCTAGAGAAATATATCGAATTTTTAGTAAAAATTAATTCAAATTAAAAAATAAAATTGATACTAGTAATAAGTAATCAATGAAAAAAATTAAAATATCACCTTCTATTCTTTCTGCAGATTTTAGCAATCTTAGAAATGAAATAAAAAGACTACAAACCGGTGGGGCAGATCTAATACATGTAGATGTAATGGATGGGCATTTCGTACCTAATTTAACAATTGGTCCACCAGTTATCAGAGCACTAAGAAAATATACAAAAGTCCCATTTGATGTACACTTAATGATATCTCCAGTTCACAAATATATTAAAGATTATGCTTTAGCTGGCGCTGATATAATAACAATACATCCTGAGGCAACTAAAAATTTAAGTAGTTCAATTAAATTAATTAAAAAATTAAAAAAAAAAGTTGGACTGTCACTTAATCCTAATACCAAAATAGATGTAATTAAAAAATATCTTAAATCAATAGATCTAGTTCTAATTATGAGTGTTCATCCAGGCTTTGGTGGGCAAAAATTTATAGTTAAGACCTTGGATAAAATTAAAAAATTAAGCAAAATTAAAAATGAAAAGAGGCTTAAATTTGATATTGAAGTAGATGGGGGAATTAATTTTCAAAATTCTAAAGATGTCATAAACGCAGGTGCCAATATTTTGGTTTCTGGAACAACAATTTTTAAAGATAACAATGGTAATATTAAAAAGAATATAAAGAAACTTAAATTAGCTTAATTTAGTTAATGATAAATAAAAAAACATTTAATTTCTTAAACCAATTTAACTCTTTTTTTAACAATATTTTTAGAGATTTTTACCTTAATTCAAAATTTTATAACAATAAGATTTCCAAAATAACGAGTAGGACCTTAGAATATAAACCAAGTCTTAATCTCTTGGATTGTATAATTAATCAAGAAAATAAAAAAACAAAAGTTGAAGAACTTTATTTAAATTCAATTTGGGACTATAAAAATTCTAATCCAAATTCTGAAAAAAAACTTCATAGTTTTTTATGGTTATTTAGTCTTGATTTAAAGTCATCAAAAAATATTACACAGAATATAATTTTAAATTGGATTAAAAAGAATGAAACTTATGAAAAAAATAAATGGGAAATTGATACACTTTCAAAAAGAGTAATATCTTGGATATCTTCAGCAAAATTAACTTACGAAGATAGTGATGAAAATTATAAGTATAGATTTAATTCAATGATACAAAAACAAATAAATCATCTTATCTATGAAATTAATAAATCAAAGTGGGCAGATGATAAAATGGTTGGTTGTGCTGCCATAATTCTTGCTGGACTTGCATACAATGAAAAAGATAAATATTTAGCTTTTGGTCTAAATTTATTGAAAAAAATTATTAATATTTCGTTTGATAAAGAAGGTTTCCCAAAAACTAGAAATATACAACAACTTATATTTTATTTAAAATACTTTGTATTAATAAGAGAATGGCTAAAAGAATCACAGGTGAATATACCTGAGTATTTAGATGAAATAATATTTTATCAGGGAAATTCATATAATCTATTTTGTGAAGGAAATGATAACAGTTTTTTATTTAATGGGAATAATCTATTTAAATTTAAAGAGTTAAATAAATATTTATCAAATCATGGATATAAATTTTCGAATAATACGAATGAAATAGGAGGTTATGCAATTTTAAAAAATAAAAAGAATGCGGTTATTATGGATATTGGACCTTCACCAGATAGACAGTTCTCAAAGAACTACCAGAGTGGAGCGCTATCTTTTGAAATTTTATCAAACAATTATAAATTAATATCTAATTCAGGGTACTTCAAAAGAAAAAATCATAAATTAAATTCCATATCAAGATCATCTGCAGCTCAAAGTACTTTAATAATTGACAATCATTCATCCTGTAAAATAGATACAGTAAGTCATGAAGTAAAACAGGGATTAAGAATAATAAATAAAAAAGTCAAGAAAGAAAAAAACTATTGGAAAATTGTTTCGTCTCATGATGGATACTTAAAAAGATATGGTATTATCCATGAGAGAAAGATTGAATTTTTTATAAAAGATAAAAAGTTTGTTGGTCACGACACATTATTTAAAAAAAAAAATCAAAAAAAAAATAATTTTGAAATAAGATTTCATATTTTGCCCGAAACTAAAATAATGAAAACTCAAGATGAAAAGTCAATTTTAATTGATTTAAATGGAGAGGGATGGCGATTTTCTTGCCCAGGTCACTTGATTCATATTGAAACAGGATTATATTTTGGTAAGAAAAACACATTCACTGAAAACCAGAATTTTTTTATATCTGGGATAACGTCTAATGAAGATCAAATTATAAAATGGGAATTAAATAAAATTTAATGAGAAAAATAAAAAGAGCTTTAATTTCTGTTTCAAATAAACAAAATTTAAAAAAATTGTTAAGTACTCTTAAGAAATACAATGTCGAAATCATTAGTTCTGGGGGAACTTTTAAAGAAATCAAAAAACTGGGTTATAAATGTATTGAAGTATCTGATTATACAAACTCACCAGAAATATTAGGTGGCAGAGTAAAAACGCTTCATCCTAAAATCCACGGTGGAATACTTAATATAAGAAGTAACAAAACTCATCAGAAAGATATTAAAGAAAATGAATTTGGAAAGATTGATTTAGTAATTGTAAATTTCTACCCTTTTGAAAAAATAATACAGTCATCAAATAACCATGACAAGATTATAGAGAATATTGATATTGGTGGGCCAACATTAGTTAGATCAGCAGCTAAAAACTTTAAGTATGTTACTGTCATAACCAATCCTGATCAATATTCAGAACTAATCAAGCAGATGAGATTTCTAAATGGAAGTACCTCTTTTGAATTTAGAAAAAAACTTTCAAGTGAAGCATTTTCAGATACAAGTTACTACGACTCGCTTATATCAAATTATTTTAATAAAATTAATGGTATTGAATTTCCAAAGAAAAAGGTTATTGGCTCAAAAATAATAGATAAATTTAGATATGGAGAAAATCCACATCAACAGGGTGCCCTATATTCCAACTCTGATAATTTTAAACTAAAACAACTAAGTGGAAAACAATTAAGTTATAATAACTACAATGATATATTTGCAGCACTTGAAATAAGCAAATCTCTTCCAAAAAATACTGGTACTGTAATTATAAAACATACAAATCCTTGTGGTGTATCTATAGTTAAAGATAAATTAAAAAGCTTTTCAGCAGCTTTTAAGTGTGACCCTAAAAGTGCATTCGGAGGCATAGTCTCATGTAACTTTATTATGAGTAAAAAAGTTGCATTGGAGATTCAAAAAATATTTCTAGAGGTAATTATTGCTAACGGGTATGAGAAAGAAGCATTAAAAATTTTAAAAAAGAAAAAAAATTTACGAATAATAGATGCTAAAGATTATAAACCAGTTGAAACTAAAAGTGTTGTCTCAAATTTAGACTCTTCATTACATCAATCGATAGATAATATAATATTTAATAAAAATAATTTTAAAGTTGTTTCAAAGGTTAAGCCAAGCTCTACACAATTTAGAGATTTAATTTTTGCTTTCAATATATGCAGATTTACAAAATCTAATGCAATTGTTTTAGCGAAAGAGTTGAATACTCTTGGGATTGGTTCAGGTCAACCAAGTAGACTAGATAGTTGTAAAATTGCAGTAGATAAAATGAATAAATTTCAATCAAAAAATATCAATGATATTGTTGCTGCCTCAGATGCTTTTTTTCCTTTTGTAGACGGAATAGAAAAATTAGTTCAAGCTGGAGCTACAGCAATTGTACAACCTTATGGATCTATAAGAGACAAAGAAATAATTAAATTTGCAAATCAGACTAAGGTTGCTCTAGTTTTTTCAAAAACAAGACATTTTAAGCACTAAATAATTTTATCAATTTTTGCAGCTAAAACAAAATCACTTTCATGAAGACCACTTATTGCATGTGTAAAAATCTTTATCTTTGCATAACCCCACCCAAACCATATATCAGGATGATGCCCTTCTTCTTCAGCTAAATTTCCAACCTTACTAACAAAATTTTGGCTATCAACAAAATTTTCAAATTTAAATTCTTTAATTAAATAGTAAATTTTATCTTCATTTGATTTTACATTCCAACCATCAACTTTTTTTAAATATTTATGTATTTCGGTAGTATCAAAACTTGGAATACCACCTTCGCAAGGAACACATTTTTTATCTGCTAAATCACTCATAATTTTCCTATTCTTGGAGCGGGCAATGGGACTCGAACCCACGACCTTCTCGTTGGCAACGAGACGCTCTACCACTGAGCTATGCCCGCATTTATTTATGTATTATAGATCAAGGTTTTTTAAAGGCAAAGGGGAATCTTTGAAATAATGTCTATAAGGTTCAAATCTTTTTTTATTATACTTATAAATTTGTTTTCTTATTTGAATATTACTAGCTGTTTTAGATAACAGATCTTCTCTTTTATAAAAATCTAACGCTTTTTCACTCCATTCTATATTACAAAACGATAATAATTTTTTTGAAATGGTTTCTGGATCGTTTGTTAGTTCTTCAAGATCAATTGCAAGTATTTTATTAGGAAATTTTTTTTTATAAATATCAAGAAAACTATTATGATTATCGATATATTTAATTATATCTTCTAATGAATGTGACCAGGCTAATTGTGAAAAAAATTGCTGATAAATAGCTATTAAATTATCAAATCTATTCCTTTGACAATTTATTATTTTAGAATCTGGAAAAATATTGAATATAAGATCAGCAAAAAAAATATTTTCTAAAGATTTATCGATAAATACATTTCCACCTAAATTTAACTCTTCATATAATCTAATAACCTCCTTCTCGTAATCATCCATACTAATTTCAAGATCAGACTTTATACTTTTATTATTAAATAATTGTTTTCCTTTGATATTTACCAAAGCTTTATTAATTACAGCAGTTTCACCTCCATTCATAATATTCTTGCTAGCTGAACAAATAATACTTTCTACTAAAGTAGTGCCTGATCTAGGCAAGCCTATAACAAAGATAGGAGATAAATTATTTTTTATTTTATTTGATCCTGTAAATTTTATATTCTTTAAAATATTAGGAATATTTTCAAGCCAATACTTTTTAATTAATTCATTATTTATATTAGATTTATAAAAATATTGATGGCCTTTTGATAAAAAATCAAGCTCTTTAATAATATTTTTTTTATCTCTTTCATTTTTAGCAAGTAAAAAATATCCATTAGATTTGCTGAGATCTGATAACTTTTTGTTAATTTCAAGTTGTTTCGTAATGAATTCTATATCAGAGTCTTTAATTATGTTATCTTCAATACGATTTAATTTATAATAATATTCAAACTTAAATTTATCTAGTTTTATTGACTTAATATAAAATTTTTTAGCTTCATTTAGTTTTCCCATTTGTTCAAACATAGTAGCTAAATTAAAAACTGGAGTGCTATATTTTGGATTTGCGGTAGATGATTTTTGATAATATTTTATTGCTTCTTTTATCTGATTATTTTTTGAGTAAATATTACCTAAATTATTTAAGGCAACATGATTATTAGGATTAATTTTGATTGCTTTCTTCAAATAAATTTTTGACTTAACTAAATTATTTTTTTGTGTGTATATCTGAGCAATTGTTAATAGAATATTAGAACTTTTCTTATCTTTTTTTGATAATTCTAGAAAAATATTAAGTGCGTCATCTAATCTATTTTTTTTAATTAATTCCTGACCTTTGTTATAAAAATCTGCAATATTTGATGTTTTCATTAATTTTTTTTTAATTATAATTAGTTAATGAATAATAAAACTGATTTACCAAAAATAATACCAATTTTTCCCTTAAGTAATTTTATTTTTTTTCCTAATTCCTCAATACCACTAAACATATTTGAAAAAAGGTACATTCAAATGGTAGATGAAAGTATGAAAAAAGATCGTGTCATTGGAATGATACAACCAAAAAAAACTTTTGTAGGTGAAATTCCAAATTTATATTCTGTTGGTTCTTTGGGTAAAATTACCAATTTTAAGGAAACTAAAGATGGGAGGTATCTTATAACATTAGATGGAATATCTAGATTTAGAATTTCAAATGAAGTTGAAAATTCCAAACTTTACAGGGAATGTGAGGTTAAATATGACGAATTCAAAAGTGACTTATTAGTTAATAACAAAAAAAATGAAAACAATAATCTTGATAAAATTTTTAATGATTTAAAATTATTATTTCAAAAACAAGGATATATGATTGATTGGGAAAATCTTAAAAATCAAAGTTTTGATAAAACTATTAATACAATATCTATGGCTTCGCCTTTTTCTCTTGAAGAAAAACAAGTTTTATTAGAAGCAAATGACTCCTTAAATCGTAAGGAAAAATTAGAGCAAATACTTGTTACTTACCTTACAGATCATTCGAATATTACCACATTACAATAATTTAAAAATTTAAACCTCTGTCAGCTAATTTTTTTGTTACTTCATTAATAATCTTATTATTGTTAATTAAATTGAACAATTTTTTAGATACTTTTTGTTTAATAAAACTATCCTTTGAAAAAAAACTGTTTATGTAATCAATGCCTGAAGCAAAAACTATATTTTTATGTTTAACTTTCTTCTCGAACTCTTTAAAGATTTCCGAATCTATTCTTAAACCTAAATTTTTTCTTTTAATAATTATATTATTAATTTCTTCAATATCCCTTATCGTCATATTAAAACCTTGTCCAGCCAGAGGGTGAATTTGGTGAATAGATTCTCCAAATAATAAAATATTATTGTGAACATATTTCTTTTGAAGATTAAATTTAAGATTAAAACTTTTAACTTCCGAAAATGATAATATATTATAGCTATTGTTATAAAAATTGATCAAATCAATAATCTGTTTACTCGAATAGTTGCTACTTTCTATCATAGAAAAAACAATAGAAGTTGAGAAATTTGAGGTTGGTAAAAAAGCTAAGGGACCTTTTTTAGTAAATATTTGTAACGCTTTATTATTTTTAAGCTTTTTGTGTTTAATAGTTGTGACATAAGCTTTTCCTAAATAATGTTTTTGTATATTAGATTTTGAGTAGTTTCTTGAAATTTCATTATTTTTATCACAATTAAAAATTAAACTTGTATTACTTTCGCTAAGTATATTTTTAAAAAAGCTTGTCTTTTTCTTTATTATTAATCGTTGAAATTTTTTATTTTTTTTAAGTTGTAAATTTAATAAATCATAAAGTTTATAATTCTTAATTATTGAAAATATTTCTTTTTTGTTACCCTTAAAGTTTAATATTTTTATTATTTGATTTTCCTCTTTTGCAATTTCAATATTTTCAATATCCCATAAATATTTACTACTTATTTTAAGAATCGATTCTTGAATAAATTCTAGATTTTTTTTTGAAATAGAAATAGTTCTAGTACGGTCAATCTTAACTGACTTTTTATCCAAATATAATTTAACATTTACGTTATTATTTATTAAACATTTGGCTAAAGCTAAACTAGTAACATTATCTCCTATTAAAATGGCATTCATATATAATTTTTAATTTTAACAATAAATATTAAATGATACAAAGCTATTAATTAGACTCAAAATAATGGAAATTAAAAAAATTTTTACTAAATCAGGTCAATTTATTTATAATAGGTTTATTGAAGTTATTGGCATAACAATATCAATATTTTCATTACTTTTGTTCATTTCTTTATTAACTTATTCTCCAGAAGATCCTAATTTTATTATTTCAGAGGTTAGAGAAATAAATAATATTTTAGGAACGAAAGGAAGCTATGTATCTGATTTGTTTGTTCAAAGCATAGGCATGATATCAATCTTGGTTTCTTTTTCTTTTCTATTTACTGGAATAAATATTGTGAGAAATAAGAAAGTGATAATACTGCTACAAAATACTTTTTTTATAATAGCTTACATATTATTTGGCTCTCTGTTTCTTGCTCTATATTATCCTGATGCATTTAGATTTTCTATAAATGGAAATGGTGGTTTTGTAGGAAGTTACTTAACCGATAGTGCCATAATATTACTAGTTGAGATTAATAAAAAAATTTCATTTTACGTTTTAATTTTTTTAACTTTGTGTTTTTTTCTCATGAGCATTAACTTTAATATTAAAATGTTCTTAAATATTCTTAAAAAAATTAAATTTAAGAATACGAATCAGAAAAAAAACGAAGTATCCGAACAAAACGAATATATTAAAGAAATAAATCATGAAGATAATAAATTAGTTCAGGAAGATTTACCTTTTGATAAAATCAAAACAGATAATAAAAATAAAAAAAAATATTTATTACCTCCAATTAAACTTTTGTTGGTATCAAACACAAAAAAAACTAATTTAAACGAACAAAATGAAAATGCAAAACCAGACTTTTTGGAAAAAATACTTTTAGATTTTGGTGTTCAAGGAAAAATAAAAAAAATAAGCCATGGTCCTGTGGTAACTTTAAACGAATTTGAGCCTGCTGCTGGTATAAAAGTTTCAAAAATAATTAACTTGTCAGAAGATATTGCAAGAAACACAAGTTCAGAATCTGCAAGAATTTCTACTATTCCAGGAAAAAATACAATTGGTATTGAAATACCTAAATCCTACAGAGAAAATGTTTATTTAAGTGAAATTATTTCTGATAGTTCATTTGTAAAAAAAGAAATAAAATTACCTATTGCTTTAGGCAAAGATATTTCTGGCGCTCCAATTACAGGAGATTTAACATCAATGCCTCATTTACTTATAGCTGGAACTACTGGATCAGGTAAATCAGTTTGTATTAACACTATAATTTTATCATTACTTTACAAACACTCACCAGATAAATGCAAATTTATACTTATTGATCCAAAAATGTTAGAGCTATCAACCTATGAAGGCATACCACATTTATTGTGCCCTGTTATTACTCAACCAAAGAAAGCTGCTTCAGTTTTGGGGTGGGTGGTTAAAGAAATGGAAAATAGATATAGACTGATGACAAAAGAAGGTGTGAGAAATATTGATGGATACAACGCAAAACACTCCTTGGCTATGCCATACATAGTAGTAATTGTTGATGAAATGTCTGATTTAATGCTGGTTGCTGGAAAAGAAATTGAAAATTACATACAAAAATTGTCTCAAATGGCAAGAGCAGCTGGCATACATATAATTATGGCTACGCAAAGACCAAGTGTTGATGTAATTACTGGTACAATTAAAGCTAATTTTCCAACAAGAGTATCATTTCAAGTTACATCTAAAATTGATAGTAGAACTATTCTTGGTGAACAAGGTGCAGAACAACTACTTGGAAAAGGTGATATGCTTTATATGACATCAGCAAACAGAATTATCAGGATACACGCGCCATATGTTTCAGAAAATGAAATAGAAAAAGTAAATAATTTTTTAAGATCTCAAGCAGAACCAGATTACATAGATGAAATTTTAAATTTTGCAGACGAAAAAGAAATATCAGAAAATAACTCAGATGAAAGTAGAGATGAATTATACGATACTGCTCTTGAAATTATAAAATCTGAGGGTAAAGCATCAACGTCCTTTTTACAACGTAAACTACAAATAGGCTATAACAGAGCAGCAAGAATAATTGATATGATGGAAGAGAATGGAATAGTAAGTAAAGCTAATCATGTTGGGAAAAGAGAAGTTTTATAGAAATGGTAAAAAATATTTTTTTTTTTTTAATTTTTTTTTTCATAATTCATGAAACTAATGCATCGCAAAAAGATAATGTTATTAACAAACTTTTAAGTACAAATAGTTTAGTTTTCGACTTTAATCAAAAAATAGATGGAAATATAAATGAAGGATCATGTCAGCTTTTATATCCTAAAAAAATTTTTTGTGAATATAATGATAAATACAGAAAGATTATTGTTTCAAATGGAAAAGAATTAATTGTTAAAAATAAAAGTATTAATCAAATTTATAAATATGACCTAGAAAAAACACCTTTTAAAATTATATTAGATAAAAATTTTTTATTAGAAAAAATTAAATTTTCACAAATAATTAATTTAGAAAATAATAAAACTACTTTTTATATTAAGGAAAATAATCTCGATTTTAAAATTTTTTTTGACTCGAATAACTATAGTATCCTTGGGTGGGAAACGATAGATGTTTACCAAAATACTGTCCGATTTGAAATCTTTAATCTTAAATTAAATACTGCTATATCTAAAAAAAAATTTAATATTAATTAATAATCAGGCTATTTTTTTTTCAAAAACTTCATTTAAATATATTTTCATACCACGTGCTAAATAATTTTTTAGAGCATTAGAATGATCAAGAGAGCACGTATGAACCCAAACTCTGTTAACATTAAAATGAAATGAACATTTAATAGCTTCTGATAACATAAAACCTCCAAAGCCATTCTCAAAATATTCAGGCAGTATCCCAAAATAAGCTATCTCAATTTCTTTTTTGTTTTGATGATAAATTAGTTCAAAAAAACCAACAAAATCAGCATTTTTTTTAAGTATATAAGTGTGAACATTTTTATTATTTACGTATTTCATCCACTGATTATCTGTCCATATCAATCTATCTTTCCAACTATAGCTCTTACCTATTTGTTTATAAAAGAATTTATTGATTTGAAAATCCTCAGTTTCTAACTTTTCAATTTTGAGATCATTATGTGGTTTATTTTTTTCTTTTAAGAATGTTATTGATTTGATCTCTAAGAAATTTCTATAAATTCTTTTTTTCATTCGACCATTTTCCCAATTTTTTCCCCACCAAATAAATGAAAATGAAGATGGGGAACTTCTTGTCCTCCATGTTCATTAATATTTGATAATGCTCTGTAGCCCTTGCCTACATCTTTAGAAATACCTAATTGTTTTGCAACAATATTTATTCCTTTTATAAGCCCTACAATTTCTTCTTTAGATGCATTATTACTAAAATCATCAAGATCAATATATTTTCCTTTTGGTATAACTAGTGCATGAATTTTTTTTTGTGGATTTATATCGTGAAATGATAAAACAAATTCATCTTCATAAATTTTTTTACAAGGAATTTCGCTTCTTAAGATCTTTGCAAAAATGTTTGAGTCGTCATAGCTCATTTTTCTAAAGCTTTTTTAACCGTTTCTCCCATCACAGATGGATTTTTTGATATTGATACTCCATAATCTTTTAAAATTTCAACTTTTTCTGTCGCGCTCTCACCATAAGCTGAAACAATTGCACCCGCATGCCCCATGACTCTTCCTTTGGGTGCTGTCAGTCCAGCAATATATGCTATTACAGGTTTTTTCATATTTTCTTTAGCAAATTTTCCTGCATTAACTTCTTGAGGTCCACCAATCTCACCTATCATTAATACTGCATCTGTTTCATCATCTTCTTCAAATTTTTCTAAAATATCTCTAAATGAGCTACCATTAATAGGATCTCCACCAATACCTACGCTAGTTGAAACACCTATATTCAAATTTTTCAATTGTTGAGCAGCTTCATAACCCAAAGTGCCAGATCTTCCTATAATTCCTACTCTTCCCTCTTTATAAATATGTCCTGGCATTATGCCTAACATAGATTTTCCAGGACTAATTACACCAGCACAGTTTGGCCCAACAAGAGTCATTTTTTGAGACCTAAGATATCTTCTCATATATCTTTTTATTTTGATCATATCGTGTGAAGGTATTCCGTCTGTAATAGCAACACATGTTTTAATTCCTGCATCTGCTGCTTCCATTGCAGAGTCAGCTGCAAAAGCTGGGTGTACAAATAAAATTGATGCAGACGCTCCAGTATTTTTAACAGCATCCTTTACGGTATTAAAAACTGGTAAGTTTAAATGTTTTTGACCGCCTTTACCTGGAGTTACACCACCAACGACATTCGATCCATATTTAATCATCTCTTCAGCATGAAAAGTTCCAAATTTACCAGTAAAGCCTTGGACAATTATTTTTGTAGATTTATCAATCAAAACTGACATTGTTAACCTAGCTCCTTTAACGCTTTAACTGCTTTGTTTGCTGCATCCTCTAAAGTTGATGCCTCAATATAATTTAAATTACTTTCTTTTAAGATTTTATTTCCTTTTTCTACATTTGTTCCAGCAAGTCTTATTACCAATGGCATATTAACTTCAATTTTTTGTAAAGCTTGCACTATTCCCTCGGCAACCCAATCACATCTATTAATTCCAGCAAATATGTTTACTAAAATTACTTTAACTTTTTTATCCATCATTATTAATCGAAAAGCTTTTACAATTTTTTCTGGTGTTGCTCCTCCACCTACATCTAAAAAATTTGCCGGTTCTCCACCTGCTAGCTTAATCATATCCATAGATGCCATGGCTAAACCTGCACCATTAATTATATTTCCTATATTTCCGTCAAGGCTGACATAATTTAAACCTCTATCAGACGCATATACTTCACTTGGATTTTCTTGAGTTTTATCTCTGAGTTCAGAAACTTGATTTCGTCTAAATAATGCATTGTTATCAAAACTCATTTTACAATCTAAAGCTAGTACCTGTTCTTGCTCTGAAATTACCAATGGATTTACTTCAACCATTGTTGCATCAAGTTCACTGAATGCTTTATAACATCCTCTTATTGCCTCAGCTGCTCTTGAAATTAATTTAGAATCTATTCCTAAACCAAAAGCAATTTCTCTTGCTTGAAATTCTTGCATGCCTACAGCTGCTTCAATTTTTGATCTAATTATTGTTTCTGGTTTTTCTTGTGAGATTTCCTCAACACTCATTCCACCTTCTGTTGAGGCAACTACCATTATACATTCTGAGCTTCTATCAAATACCAAACCCAAATATAATTCTTTCTTAATATCAGTTGCTTCTTCAATATAAATTCTATTTATTATTTTTCCTTCAGGCCCAGTTTGATTGGTTACTAATTTTTTACCTAATAACTTATCCGTTGCCTGTGCAACCTCTAGAGTAGAATTACAAACAATTATTCCACCTGCTTTTCCTCTAGCACCTGAATGAACTTGTGCCTTTACAACCCACTTTGATCCACCAATTTCTCTTGCTTTGTTTTCTGCATCTTCTGGACTGTAGACAATTCCACCTCTTGGAATAGTAACTCCAAAGTTTGATAATATTTTTTTTGCTTGGTATTCGTGGATATCCATAATTATATTTATTTATTATGGATTAACTTATCTATATTTACAATGTTTTCCGCCATCCTAGCTGATGCTGCATCTATCATTCTGCCATCAAGCTGAGCGGCCCCTTTGCCTTCTTTTGCTGCCTTTTCTAGCTCTTCTATAATTCTTTTTGCTTTATTTACCTCAGCCTCCGGAGGTGAAAAAACTTTATTTGCTAAATCAATCTGAGATGGATGAATTGCCCACTTACCTTCAATGCCTATTGCAGCTGCTCTTTTTGCTGATGCAATATATGCATCTGGATCATTAAAATCTCCAAAAGGACCATCAATAGCTCTTAACCCATAAGCTCTGCACGTCATAACTAGCTCTGATAAACCATGATGCCATTGATCTCCAGGATAATCAGGATTTAGTCCTCCGATTACAACTGTACGTGCTCTTAAACTTGCAGCATAATCTGCAACCCCAAAATGTAAAGCTTCTAATCTTTCACTTGATGTTGCTATTTCTTTTATGTTTGACATTCCTAATGCAGTTTCAATTAAACATTCTATTCCAATTTTATTTTTAATTTTTTTATTTGTTTCTATTTGAGTTAGCATACAGTCAACCATATAAACATCACTGGCTGTGCCAGCTTTTGGAACTAAAATCGTATCAATATTATTTCCCGCCTGCTCAACCAGTTCAACTAAATCACTATACATGTAATGAGTATCCAAACTATTTATTCTTACAGAAATTGTTTTTCCTTTTTCTCTCCAATTAATTTCATTAAGAGCTTTAATTATGTTTGCACGCGCAGTTATTTTATCATTTGGAGAAACAGCATCTTCTAAATCTAAAAAAACATAATCTGCATTTGAGTTTAATGCTTTTTCAAACATTTTAGGAGACGATCCAGGTACAGCTAATTCACTTCTATGCAATCTTGATCTTGCAGGTTTGTAATATTTATGACTCATTTTTTTCTCTTATTTAATTCTTCCATTACTTCTTCAATTTTTATTCCACTAGCCTCAAGATACATTATCAAGTGATAAAAAACATCAGCAGCTTCATGAATTTTATTTGTATTTTTTTCTACAGCTTCTATTAATTCATTGATTTCTTCAAGAACTTTTTCTTTACTCAAAGACTTATCATTAAGAAGCTGATTGGTGTACGAGCCCTCAACTGGAGTTTTTTTTCTTTCTCTTGCTAGATTAAATAAGCTTTCGAGTGTACTTAACATTCTAAATCCTAACAGGTATTCCTTTTGAGTCCAAATATTCTTTGGCTTCTTTGACTGAATATTTGCCATAGTGAAATATAGATGCTGCTAAAACCGCACTAGCATTGCCTAATTTGATGCCCTCAACTAAATGATCAAGATCACCAACTCCACCAGATGCTATTGTAGGTATGTTTACCATTGACGATATTTTAGACATTAGATCAATATCATAACCGACCTGGGTTCCGTCTCTATCCATTGAAGTAACTAACAACTCACCAGCACCACTCTCTTCCATCTTTTTGGCAAACTCTAAAGCATCAATTCCAGTATTATTTCGCCCTCCATGAGTAAATACTTCCCATTTATTTTCATTTTTCTTGGCATCGATTGCAACGACAATGCATTGAGAACCAAATTTTTTTGAGCTTTGAACTATAACATCCGCATTTTGAACAGCAGCTGTATTAATTGAAACTTTATCAGCACCACAGTTTAAAAGTTTACTAATATCATCCACGCTTCTCACTCCACCTCCCACAGTTAGAGGTACAAAACATTTTCTAGAAGTATTTTTAACAACTTCATAAATTGTATCTCTATTTTCATTTGAAGCAGTAATATCTAAGAAACAAATTTCATCTGCTCCACCATCGCTATAAATTTTTGCTTGCTCTACTGGATCGCCTGCATCTTTTAAATCTACAAAATTAATCCCTTTTACCACTCTTCCATTTTTAACGTCTAAGCAGGGTATAATTCTATTTTTAAGCATCTATCTCTTTGGCAAGTTCATCTAATTTTATATCACCATCATATATAGCTTTGCCAACTATAATTCCTTCAATATTTTTATTATCTAATTCTTTTGCTTTTCTAATATCATCTATTGACGAAACACCTCCAGAAATAATTAAAGGACAGCTTGAAGTATTAGCGATGTTTTCTGTTTCTTCAAAATTGGGGCTTAACTTCATTCCATCTCTATTAATGTCTGTATAGATTAATCTGCTGGCACCATAATCATTTACATCTTTTAAGAACTCTAAAGTCTTTAAATTAGAGTTTTCTTTCCATCCAGAAACAGACAGATATCCATCTTTAGCATCTAAACCTAGTGCGATTTTATCTGGAAATTTTTGACAAGCTTCTTTTAAAAATTCTTTATTCTTTATTGCTGCACTACCTAAAATAACTTTTTCAACTCCTACCTCTATATACTTTTGTATACTTTCGAAATTTCTTATACCTCCACCTATTTCAATTTTCAGGTCAAATTTACCAACAATTTCGGTAATTATATCAATGTTAACTGTTTCTCCAATTAAAGCTCCATCTAAGTCAACAATATGTAAATTTTTAAAGCCATGATCTTTATAATTTTTAGCCTGTTCAATTGGAGAAATTTCATATTCAGTTTTGTTATTAAAGTCTCCTTTAATTAACCTCACGCATTTTTTATCTTTAATATCTATAGCTGGTAATATTTTCATTTTTATAATTTTAAAAAATTATCAATTATTTTTAGACCAACTTTATCACTCTTTTCAGGGTGAAATTGTGTTCCAAATATATTTTCTTTCTCTGCAGCGCACACAACATTTGTTGAATAATCAGTTGTTGCTGAAATCACTGCTTTATCTTCAGGTACAAACTCGTAACTGTGTACGAAGTACATGTGAGATTTATCGTCTATATCTCTAAAAATTTTACTGTCTTTTTTGATGTTAATTTCATTCCAACCAATGTGTGGGAGCTTAAATTTACCACTCTTGTTATCTATTTTTGATACTTTTCCAGAAATCCATCCTAAGCCTTTTGTCTCTATTTCCTCATAACCAATATCTGCAAACATTTGAAGACCAACACAAATACCAAGAAGTGGTTTTTTATTTTCTATTACAAATTCATTTAAAGTATTTATCAAGCCATCGATATTATTTAGTCCATCTATACAGCTTTTAAAAGATCCCTGGCCAGGCAATACTACTTTATCACTATCTTTAATTGTGGATAAATCTGAGGTTACTTTAATATTTACTTTGTCCTTTGCAACTTCCTTAAAGGAATTAATTACAGAACTAATATTGCCTGATTTATAGTCAACAATAGTGACATTCATTAAATTTATAAAGAACCTTTTGTAGAAGGTATTGTGTTTTTATTTCTTGGATCCATTTCTAAAGCAGCTCTTAATGATCTAGCTAAACCTTTAAAACAAGACTCGATTATGTGGTGACTATTGTCTCCATATATATTTTCAACATGCAAAGTAATGCCAGCAGCCTGGGAAAATGCTTGGAACCATTCCTTAAACAGTTCGGTATCCATTTCTCCAAGTTTCTCAACTTTAAGTTTTACGTTCCAAATTAAATAAGGTCTATTTGATACATCTATAGCTACTCTTGTTAATGTCTCATCCATTGGTATTAACGCATGCGCATACCTTTTTATTCCTACAAATTTTTTTGAAGCTTTCTTTAAGCACTCACCAATTGCAATACCGGTATCCTCAGTTGTGTGATGAAGATCAATGTGAGTATCACCTTTTGCTTTAAGTGTTAAGTCCATTGAGGAATGTTTTGATAATTGTTCAAGCATATGATTTAAAAAACCAATACCTGTTTCAATATTATATTTTCCTTTTCCATCAATATTTAGATCAACATTAATAGAAGTTTCTTTTGTTTTTCTTGATATTTTTGCTTTACGCTTCATAACTTTTGATAGGTATATCTAGATTATTTCATTATATCAATATTTCTGTAACCAAATAGCCCTTGAAGAATGAAAAATAGTATCCATTTATCAATTATGACAACAATTGTATTAGTTAGAAAAAACAACGAAGTAGTAGTAGCTGGTGATGGTCAAGTAAGCATGGGTAATACCGTAGTAAAAAGCACAGCTAAAAAAGTTCGTAAAATTGAGAAAAGAAATGTGATTGCAGGATTTGCAGGATCGACTGCTGATGCATTAACTTTATTTGAAAGATTAGAAGCAAAATTGGAAAAACACCAAGGCAATTTATCAAGAGCAGCCGTTGAATTAGCAAAAGATTGGAGAACAGATAAATATTTGAGAAGACTGGAAGCATTAATGGCAATTGGTGATAAAGAAAAAAGCTTTATAATTTCAGGCACAGGAGACGTTTTGGAGCCAGAGGGTGGAATTATTGGCATTGGTTCGGGTGGAAATTATGCTTTAGCAGCTGGAAAAGTTTTAATGGATACGGAACTTTCTGCAGAAGAAATTGCAAAAAAAGCAATGCAAGTTGCTTCTGATATATGTGTGTTCACAAATAATAATTTAAATATTGAGAAAATTTAATGGAAAAATCAAACGTAACACCTTTGCATAAGAAAGATAAAAAAAAAGAAAACTCTTCTATAACAACTGCTTTGTCTCCGAGAGAGATAGTATCTGAGCTTGATAGATTTGTTGTAGGTCAAAACAATGCTAAAAGAGCTGTTGCAATAGCTTTAAGAAATAGATGGAGAAGACAATCACTTGAAGGTGATTTAAAGGACGAAGTTTTGCCTAAAAATATATTGATGATAGGGCCCACAGGTGTTGGTAAAACAGAAATTTCAAGAAGACTTTCTAGACTTGCAGAAGCTCCGTTTGTAAAAGTTGAAGCAACAAGATTTACAGAAGTTGGTTACGTTGGTCGTGATGTTGAGCAAATAGTAAGGGATTTGCTTGAGATAGCCATTTCAATGGAGAAGGTAAAAAAAAGAAAAGAAGTTAAAGCACAAGCACAAAAACTTGCTGAAGAAAGAGTTCTAGATGCTTTGGTTGGTCAAAAAGCAAGTGTTGCAACAAGAGAAAGTTTTAGAAAAAGATTAAGAGATGGTGATTTGGATGACAATGAGATTGAAGTTGCTGTAAGTGAAAGTAACAACAACTCACAATCTTTTGAGATTCCAGGAATGCCTGGAGCTAACATTGGGATGATTAATATTGGTGAAATGTTAGGTAAATCAATGGGATCTAAAGCTAAAAAGAAAAAAATGAGTGTAAAAGAATCTCATGACATTCTAATTAATGAAGAGGCTGACAAACTTATTGAACAAGATAATATCATTTCCTCTGCAAAAAATTCTACAGAAAATAATGGTATAGTCTTCCTAGACGAAATTGACAAAATTTCAGCTCGAACTGATAGAGCTGGTGGAGATGTATCAAGAGAGGGTGTTCAACGAGATTTATTACCATTAATAGAGGGAACTACAGTGAGTACTAAATACGGTCCCATTAAAACTGATCATATACTTTTTATTGCTTCAGGAGCTTTTCAATTGGCTAAACCATCTGATTTATTGCCAGAATTACAAGGTAGATTACCTATTAGAGTGGAACTAGAAGCATTGACTAGTGATGATTTTAAAAAGATTTTAAGAGAACCAGACAATAGTTTAATAAAACAATATAAAGCTTTGCTTAAAACAGAAAATGTAGATTTAGAATTTTCTGATGATGGAATTGATGCCATCGCTAACATTGCAACAGAAGTAAATTCAACTGTGGAAAATATAGGTGCCAGAAGATTACACACAATTATAGAAAGAGTTCTTGATGATATAAGTTTTACTGCAACAGATAGAGCTGGTGAAAAAATAGAAATAAATTCTGAATATATAAATAAAAATTTAGGTGATTTAGTTAAAGATACAGATCTCTCAAAGTTTATTCTTTAAATAGATATAAAAAGCTCCTTCACCACCATCCTGTATTTCAGCACTTTCGATACCTGATATTATTTTTGATAAAACTTTATTATTTTTGACAAAATTTGGAACAGAATTTTTTAAAATTGATAGATCTTTAGATCTAAATGGGTCTTCATAATTTTTTGATCTTAAACCTTTCCCTGTTATGACTATAATTTTTTTCACTTTTTGTTCATAAGATTTTAATATAAATTTTTCAATAAAAGAATTAGCGTCATTTAAAGTATAACCATGTAGGTCAACTGTTTTAACCAATGAAAAATTTTTAATACTGCCAGACTTATCCTTATTAAAAAGTTTACCCTTACTATTTAAAAAGTTATCCCAGTCTTTTTGATCTTTGTTTGAAATTTTTTTCTTCAATTATATTTGTGTATCTACTAAAAGCCAATTAGGATTCTTAGAATTTTTATCCTTAGTAAATTTCCAAGTGTCATGTACTTTTTTGATTTTTTGTGAATCACCTGAAACTACTTTTCCATCTTTATCTTTTACACATGATATTATTTCACTTTCAAAATCTACAATAACTTCAATAATACTCACATGGTCCTTATGCTCTTTTATAAAAGCAGAACTAACACCTATAAATGTTGTTTCAGAAACATGATTGTCTTTTTTTCTTTGATTTACCGCATCAGTAAAATCATCTAAAATCTTTTTATCTAGTAAGTATGATATATTTTTTAAATCCCCTTTTGCAAAACTAGTAATAATACTCTCATAAGCTATTTTAGCTCCTTTAACGAATTCTTTTTGTGCATTTTCATCAAATATTTGATTGTTTTCTTTTTTGTCTATTACGTTTTTTGGCTTAAAATTGTCAGAAAAGCTTGTATCCAAATTTTCCTGATGACCGGTTCTTCTTCCAAGAATGCCCCTTAATCTTAAAAAGATAAAACCTGCTATCATGGCTAAAAGTATAATATCGATGTATTCAAAACTGTAATTCATTAATATTAATAGTAATTAGTATATTGCTTAATTTCAACTAGCAATTTACATTAAGACAAATGAACTCAGTATTTTTTATATTAATAGCAATTCCAATAATAGAAATTTATCTTTTTATTAAAATTGGCTCTTATATTGGAGCTTTTACTACAATATCTCTAATTTTTATTACAGCATTTATAGGAGTGATTTATGCAAGATATGAGGGATTTAACACTTTAAGATCTGGGATGACACAAATGATACAAAACAAAATGCCTGTCTACGAAATAATATCAGGGGCTGCACTTGCTTTTGCGGCATTATTGTTAATTATTCCTGGATTTGCTACTGACTTTTTAGGTTTGTTAATAATATTTCCACCAAGTAGAAAATTAATGTTTAGAAATTTATCTAACAAGTTTGAAAAAAAAAATGATATCGATAAAAATATTAAAAAAGATTTTATTGAAGGAGAATTTGAAGATAAAGATGAAAAATGAGCGATAAAAAATATAAAATACTTACTGAGTTTGTGTCTGATTTATCAAGTGAAACAAAAGATGTGGAAACTTATATATTTGTAAAAGATAATATTTCTAAATATAATTTAGGGATTGATATAATTTCAAAGGCTATAAAAGACAAAGTAATAGAAATAAAAACTAATTTTAAATTTGAAGACAAAACGGATAACCCAAAGAAATCATATTTTGAGATAATATATACAACAATAATTAAAGTTGATGAAAAAATTAAAGAAAAAAAGGATCTAGAAAGAATAATTCTTTGTGATGTGCAAAATGAAATCTATCCACGAATGGAAAAAGTATTTATCAACTTATTAGAAACTTCAGGATATAAAGGAATTAAATTCGACAAAAAAATTGACTTTGAAAAACTATATACTCAAAGAAATAACTAATAATAATTTTTTTTTAGCTCAGATTTAAGAAAATTTTTATGAGCTTCTAATTCAAGGCTTGTTGGTTTCACAATTTTTTTGGAGTAATCATTTTTTTGGTAAGTAGATGTTTTTTCATTAAATGAATTATTAAATTCTAATTTAGGTTCTTTTTGATCAATTAAGTTAACATAAACTTTTGATAAGAGTTCACAGTCTATTAATGCGGAATGTTGAACTCTTTTTGTATTATCAATTCTAAATCTTTTACACAAAGCATCTAGACTTATTTGTGAACCAGGAAATTTTTCTCTAGCAAGTTCTAATGTATCAACCACATTTGTTTTGATAATTTTTTTTAACCCAAGTAATTCAAGCTCGTTATTTAAATGAGACAAGTCAAACTCAGCATTATGAATAATAAGTTTTTTTTCTTCAATAAAACTTAAAAAATCATCAACAACGTCAGAAAATTTTTTTTTATCTGACAAAAAATCATCTGTGTACCCGTGCACTTCAAGAGCTTTTTCAGAGACTTTTCTTCCTGGATTCAAATAACAGTGAAATCTTTTTGTGGTGGGCATATAATTCTCTAGCTCTATGCAGCCTATTTCAACAATTCTGTGACCATCTTTTACAGAAAGTCCGGTTGTCTCTGTATCTAATACGACTTCTCTCATTTTTTTAAAATTTTATTTTTTATTATTTTAACATTTTTAGACAAATTTTTCATTTTAAAATCATTAAATATAATAAAATTTGCTAATTTTTTTTTCTTACTCAAGGGAAGTTGTAGCATTTTTAAGTCTTTGTAAATTTTCTTGTTAAAATTCTTTCTTTTTTTAAGTCTAGATTGAATTTCTTTAGTGTCAGCCTGTATATATAACAATATATAATTTTTCTTATATAATTTATTTTCAACAAGCAGAGGTATATCTAATACGACTAACTTCTTCTTAGAGTTTTTTTTTAAAAATTTATTCATCTTAATTCTTACAAGTGGATGAATTATTTTGATAATTTTTTTTAAATTACTTTTATTTTTAACTAAAATTTTTATTAGTTCTTTTTTATCAATAGGAAACTTTTTAATATTTTTTGGAAATTCCTTTTTAAGTTTTTTAAAACAAGAATAACTTTTATTATAGAGTTTAGAGACCTCTTCATCCGCATTAAATACTGGACAATTAAATTTTTTTGAAACAAAACTCTTGCCCGAACCTATATCTCCTAAAACGCCAATAATTTTCATTCGTCTAATAGTTTAATAGTTTCTTCATCTACTTTAGGCATAATTTTATGCCAGATTGTAAATGCCTGATGGGCTTGATAAATAAACATCATTTTACCATTTTCTGTTAAATTGCCATTTTCTTTACCCGATTTAAGAAAATTTGTTTCTGAAGGATTATATATTACATCATAAAAAAATTTGTCAGAACCAATATCCTTGAAATTAATTGGTAATTGATCATTTTTATGTAAACCTATGCTAGTTGCATTAACTACCATGTCACAATCAACTAATTTCCCCCACTCAATAATTTTGATATTTTTAAAGATCTTTTTCATCTCCTCAGCTTTTTTCATAGTTCTGTTGCTCAAAAAATTTCTGATACTTTCATTCGTGTTAATGCGTAAATTATGGATGGGCTAACTCCACCAGCTCCGAATATTAGAACTTTTTTTCCGATGGTATTATATTTTACGTGTCTCAAACCAAGTTCAAACCCTCCTATGTCTGTATTATGTCCAATAATTTTTTCATTATCCTTAAAAATTGTATTTACAGATTTTGTTTCGTCAGCCTCTGGGGTTAGACCATCCACAAATGGAATAATTACATTTTTAAAAGGCACTGTAACATTTATGCCTTCAAATTTATTATCTCTCAATTCTAAAATTAAATCTTTAATTTGATTTTCTTCAATTAATTTTTTTTCATAGACACTATTAATATTATTTTTCTTCATCCAAAAGTTATGAAGTTTTGGAGATAAAGAGTGTTCTATTGGATTGCCTATAACAATATATTTGGACATTTAAAAAGTTTCTGTTGATGTTCTAAGCTCAATTTCCCAAGCCCAAGAACTTTTATCTTGTTTATGAAATTGTAAATAAGTCTTTGCAATCTCATCTGGATGAATAGTTTGATATTCTCCATAAGGCTCGGTATTTATTGCCCCATCTATTACAAAGTGTCCAATATGTATATTTTTAGGATGGAGTTCTCTAGCTAATGATTGTGATAATCCTCTTAAACCAAATTTTCCCATAGCAAATACAGATGAGTTAGGAAAACCTTTTACACCAGCAGATGCGCCTGTAAAAAATATACTACCGCTACCCCGTTTTAACATTCGTTTGGCTGCTTCTTGAGCAACTAAAAATGCCCCAAAACACGTAACATTTATTGCATCTTGAGTAGTTTTTGGATCAAGTTCAATTATTGATCCCTTTATCCTCATTGATGGATTATAAACCACAAGATTTGGAATTCCAATTTTATCAACTTCCTTAAATAATTTTTCAACGCTATTTATATTGCTTGCATCACAATTTATAGTTATGGCTTCAGTTTCTCTTTTTATGCTTGATAACTTGGTGGTATCTCTTGATGAAAGCACAACTTTCATTCCATCGTTATAACAAGCCTTTGCTATCGATGAACTTAATCCTGGGCCAGAACCAACTATTAAAACTATTTCAGCCATAATTTTCCAAATATTCTTTAATTTTCATTACAGGTAATCCCATTATAGTATTTTTATCACCTTCTATACTAGAAAATAAGTTCTTTCCTTCTCCTTCAATTTGATAAACGTTATAAGCATATAAATTTTCATCACTAATTTTTTCTAAGTAATTTATTAACTCTTGGTCAGTCATGTTTTTCATAGTTAAAGCTGCTTTATCGGTATAATTCCAAACCATAGAACCATTTTTTGCAATACATACGGAACTTATTAAATAATGTTTTTTTCCGTTTAAATTTTTTAGTATGTGAAGAGCCTCATCTCTTGACTCTGGTTTTGATATAATTTCATTTTCTAAATCTATAACACTATCTGCTCCAAGAACTAATTGTTCTGGATTTTTTTGACTGATTTTTTGAGCTTTAATTTCTGCTAAATTTTTACTTATTATTTCAGGTGTTGCCCCTTCTTTTATCAAACTATCTTTTATAATATCTTCATCAACATTAGATGGTTCTACAATAAATTCTATATCTTGAGATTTTAAAATATCTTTTCTTACCTTGCTTTTTGAAGCTAAGATTAGTTTATTTTTCATTGGATTGATCAATCTCGTGTATTTTTATTATAGAAGCAGCTACTTCCTCAACAGACTTTCTAGTTACATCTATTACTGGCCAGTTATATTTTTTAAAGATTTTTTTTGCTTCGCTTACTTCATCAATTATTTTATCAAGATTAGTATAAGTTGTCGTTGTTTCTTCTTTTATTACATTCATCCTATTTTTTCTAATATCAACTAATCTTTCAGGGTCAGTGGTTAGACCTATTATGCATGTTAAGTTTGGATTGTCTTTTAATTGTAATGGGATAGAATTTTTATTTACAATAGGAATATTTGATGTTTTGTATCCACGATTTGCGAGATAAATTGAAGTTGGTGTTTTGCTTGTTCTACTTACCCCTAATAAAATTATATCTGATTTATCAAGATCATTAGTTAAGTTTCCATCATCATGATTCATTGTGAATTGTATAGCTTCTATTCTTTTATAATATTCAGCATTAAGTTGATGCTGACCACTTGGTATATGTGAAGCTTCTTGCTTTAGTAATTTAGAAAAAACCACTATCAATTCTTCGAGCGCACCATAACAAGGAATCTTTTCGTTGGAACACTTTTTTTTTAAATAATTAGATAATTCAATATCAACAATTGTAAAAAGAATTATTGGATTTTTCTTCTTTTTATATTTTTCTATTATTTTCGATATTTGATTTTCGGTTCTTATAAATGAAAATTGTTTTACATCATAATTTATTTCACCAAATTGAGCCTTCAACGAAACAAATATTCTATCAAGAGTTTCACCTGTTGAGTCTGAGATTAATGATACATTATATGTTTTACTCATGTATAAAATGTATATAACTCAATACTTATTATTTCTATATTATTTGTAGCAAAATGATTAGTATTTCATTGTTGAAAACGTCATATTTATCAACATAGTTTTACATGTTAATAATAAAGATAGATTTTGTTTTAACTAAATAAAATACTTAAAATATAAGGAAAATATGATTTTTAATTATTGTATATGTTAACAACTAATGAATAAAGTGTTTAAAAAAATTAATACCCTTTTTTCACATGACATAATAATACAACTAAACTTATTAATGTAATTATATATATATGAGTAAACAAATAACAAACTGTATAGTAAATAAAAATACTACTAATAATCCTATTTGGTTAATGAGACAAGCAGGAAGATATCTGCCTGAATTTAGAGAAATTAGAAAAGAAAATCCAAATTTTATAAAACTTTGCTTGAATTCTGATCTAGCAACAGAAATTACCTTACAACCTATCAAAAGATTCGATTTCGACGGTGGAATAATCTTTTCAGATATTTTAATGTTGCCATATGGTATTAACCAAGAAGTAGAATTTGAAAAAGGCTTTGGACCTAAATTAAAAACTTTCCAATTGGATAAAATTAAGAATACTAGTGAAATTGATTTCACAAAAAAAATTCAACAAGTTTATGAAGCAATATCAAAAACATCCTCTAACCCGATAATGATGAATAAAGATATGATAGGTTTTGTTGGGGCTCCTTGGACAATACTTGTCTATATGATTAATTGTTCTTCACCAAAAAAGGGTCTCAATAAAAATTTTTTTGATGATAAATTATTAATTAAAGAAACAATGACGATAATTGAGAAATTTTTAAAATTACATATAAAAAATCAAGTCGATGCAGGAGCTAATATTATACAAATTTTTGACAGCTGGGCAGGATTACTGGATAGTAAAATTGATGACTTCATTCTAAGTCCAACTTTAAATCTTGTTGAATATACAAAGAAATTAGGTGTACCTGTAATTTGTTTTCCAAGGGGCATAAAAAATTATAAAAATTTTTGTGATATTGTGGAACCTGACGCTGTGAATATTGATTATGATGTTGATCCTACGAAAATTGTGAAAGAAATAAAAATTCCAGTCCAAGGAGGGCTTGATCCCAAAATTTTACTTTCCGATAAAGAAAATTTAACAAAATCTGTTAAACATTATCTAAATATTTTCAAAGATCATCCTTATATTTTTAATTTAGGCCATGGAATATTACCCGAAACTAAAATTGAGATGGTGGAAGAGATGGTAAAAACTGTAAGAGAATTTAAATGAGATCTGATCACCCAAAAGTAAACTATGGAAAAACAGGTATTCTTCTTGTTAATCTTGGCACTCCAGACTCAACTGGTTGGTGGGATATAAGAAAATATCTGAAGGAATTTTTGTCTGATAGAAGAGTTATTGAAGTTAATCCTGTTATTTGGCAAGTAATACTTAACTTGTTTATATTAACTTTTAGACCTTCAAAAACAGCAAAAGCATATAAGGAAATATGGATGAAAGATAAAAACATGTCTCCCTTAAGATACTTTACTCAAATGCAGGCTCAAAGGTTGTCAGACCAAATTGAAGAAGAAAAAATAATAGTTGATTATGCCATGAGGTATGGAAATCCAAGTATTAAAAGTAAAATATATAGCTTACAAAAATTAGGATGTGAAAATTTAGTTATATTACCTCTTTACCCACAGTATGCGGCGGCAACAACTGCAACAGTTTGTGATGAAGTATATAGAACTTTAATGAATATGAGGTGGCAACCAAATTTAAAGATTGTTCCTCATTATGAATCTGAGCCACTTTATATTGAAGCTATTAAAAATAGCATATTAAAAAAAATTAACGAAATAAATTGGAAGCCAGATTTGATAGTAGCCTCATATCATGGGATACCAAAAAAGTACTTTAATAAAGGTGATCCGTATCATTGTTATTGCCATAAAACAACTAGGCTCATTTCAGAAAAATACTCTGACATAAAAATTCTTACAACTTTTCAGTCTAGATTCGGACCTCAAGAATGGCTACAACCATATACAGACAAAACTCTCGAGAGTCTTCCTAAAGAGGGAAAAAAAAATATCTTGGTTATATGTCCAGGCTTTTCGTCTGATTGTGTAGAAACTTTAGAAGAAATTTCTATACAAGGCAAAGAAAGCTTCATGATGTCTGGAGGTGAAAATTTTGAAATGGTCCCGTGCTTGAATGATAGTGACGATCACATAAAATTAATTAAACATTTAATTTTAGAAAATATTTAATTTATGAGTGGCTACTTATTATTTAAATCACTTCATTTAATTTCTGTTATATCTTGGATGGCTGGCCTGCTATATTTGCCAAGAATATTTGTTTACCATGTAGAAAATTTTGAAAAAAAAGAAGCTGCAAAAATTTTTGAGACAATGGAGAGAAAATTATACAATTACATTATGAGGCCAGCGATGATTTTATCTTGGTTATTTGGAATCATTTTGATTTATCTAAATGGACTGGAGAATTTAACTAGTTTGTGGTTACAAATTAAGTTAATTTTAGTTGTTATTTTAACCATTTATCATGAGTATTTGGGTAAGTGCTTGAGAAATCTAAAAAATGGTTCTGATAATAAATCATCTAAATTTTATAGAATTATTAATGAAATACCCACTATATTGCTTATTTTAACAATATTTGTGGTTATTTTTAAACCTTTATAGGGTTGTATTTTTTAAACTAATTACTATATTAATAATATCTAACAAACAAATCTCCAACAAATAATGAATATACAAGAATTAAAAAAGCAAAGTTCAGAACAATTAATTTCACAAGCAGAAGAGCTTGGAGTTGAAAACGCAAGCACATTAAGAAAACAAGAAATTTTATTTGCAATTTTAAAAAAACTTGCAGAAAAAGGCGAAGAAATAACTGGAATTGGTGTCTTGCAATTATTACAGGATGGTTTTGGATTTCTAAGAGCAATAGAGTCAAATTATTTACCAGGACCAGACGATATTTACATAAGCCCAAACCAAATTAGAAGATTTGGATTAAGAACAGGTGATACAGTCGAGGGTCCCGTTAGAGCCCCAAAAGAAGGAGAAAGATATTTTGCATTACTACAAGTTAGTAAAATTAATTTTGAAGAACCTGAAAAAGCTAGACACAAAATTGCTTTTGATAACCTAACTCCATTATATCCAGATCAACAAATGGTAATGGAAGTCGAAACAACTAAAATAGAAAAAAAAACCAGATTTAACACCCAGGCTAATTGATCTAGTGAGCCCTATTGGCAAAGGTCAAAGATCAATAATTATTTCTCCACCTAAAGCAGGTAAAACAATGATATTACAGAGTATAGCAAATTCAATTGCTAAAAATTATCCAGAAAGCTATCTAATGGTTTTGTTGATTGATGAAAGGCCTGAAGAAGTTACAGATATGCAAAGAACTGTTAAAGGGGAAGTAATAAGTTCTACGTTCGATGAACCTGCCCAAAGACACGTCGCTGTGGCTGAAATGGTAATTGAAAAAGCAAAAAGGTTAACCGAACATAAAAAAGATGTAGTTATTTTACTAGATTCTATAACCAGACTGGGAAGAGCATATAATGCTGTGGTACCAAGTTCTGGAAAAGTTTTGACGGGTGGTGTTGACGCAAATGCACTACAAAGACCAAAAAGATTTTTTGGTGCAGCTAGAAATATTGAAGAAGGTGGATCCTTAACAATTATATCTACAGCTTTAATTGACACTGGAAGCAGAATGGATGAGGTAATTTTTGAAGAATTTAAAGGTACAGGAAATAGTGAAACTATTTTGGATAGAAAGATATCCGAGAAGAGAATATATCCTGCTATTGATATAACCAAGTCTGGAACAAGAAGAGAGGAATTAATTTTTGACAAGAATGATCTTCAAAAAATGAACGTGCTTAGAAGGATTATAGCCCCAATGGGCACAATGGATGCAATTGAATTTATAAATTCAAAATTAAAGAATACTAAAAATAATGCAGAATTTTTTAATTCTATGAACAAGCCTGGTTAATCATCTAAATATACCCTAGTTCTTTCATTTCAATTCCAAGTTTGCTAATAAGATACTCTGACTCTTCATCTTTAAGATAATCTTTCCAGTTGTTGTCTTTTCCAAGATTAAAAAAATTTACTTTATTTGTATCAAATTTATTTTCAACAGCTTCAGGAAAACCTTTTTCAATTTCCATCTTTTTCATTGAATCGAATGAAGTAGAATCAATAATATTTTTAATTTTTTGATTGTCATATTTAAAATCGATAAAATTTTCTAAATATATAACTATTTTATTTATTTCTTTATAAGGATCTAAAAGTAAATCCTCATACTTTAATAGCAATAAGTTATTATTGTTCTTGGTCCACGAATTGTAATGATCTTTCCATGATCCTAAAATTGTGAATACATTATTTTGTTTGTTATGCTTATAAACGGTGCCAGTGACAAATCTTGGAGAAACAATGTTTTCTTTTGCTACATTTTTATCTACCGTATAGTGATTTGAAAAAGAATTTACTAAGTTTCTTGGATCTCTTACGATATAAATTGTTCCTAAGGTATTATCTCTGTTTGTGAAAGGATGATTTCCAATTTTACAATTTAAATGATGTGTCTTAAAAAATTTTATTTTATTATCTAGATTAATACGTTCTTGAGCAGTAATCCAAAATTTTTTTAACTCGTCAATGTCTTGAAATTTTTCTGTTAAACTTTTAAAATAAATTTTATTTGGAAATTGTTGAATGTTTTTTAGCAATCCAAAATTAAATATTCCATCATTAGAATATACTAGAGATGAAACAATTGACCTAATCCAAGTATTTCCACTTTTAGGATATGATGAAATCCAAATAATCATAATAAATAAATATATATATAAAATAATTTCCATATATAATTATTTTATGACTATTTACGCGTTATCATCAGGCTTAGGTGTATCTGGGGTAGCAATTATTCGTGTTTCTGGAAATGAAACTAAGAATATTATAAACAAACTTACTAAAGCGCACTTACCAAATCCAAGATTAGCCACATTAAGAAAAATCACAAAAATCAACACTAATGAGCTTATTGATGAGGGCCTTGTTTTATGGTTTCCAGCACCTCAGAGCTATACAGGAGAAGATATGGCTGAATTCCATGTTCATGGTAGCAGAGCTGTAATAAAGGCCGTTTTGGACGAATTTTCAAATTTAGAAAACTGCAGATTAGCCGAACCAGGAGAATTTACAAAGATTGCGTTAAGAAATGAAAAATTAAATTTATTAGAAGCAGAGAGTATTGGGGATTTAATATCCTCTGAAACGGAAATACAAAGAAGACAAGCAATAAGAGGTATGTCCGGAAATAATTTTGAAATTTATCTTAATTGGAGAAATAAATTAATTAAATCACTTGCTAATGTTGAAGCTAAAATTGATTTTCCAGATGAAGATCTTCCAAAAAATATTTTGGATGAAATTAAAAATGAAACAGAAAAAATTAAAAATGAAATCAAAAAGAGTTTAGACGATCAAAAAGTTGGTGAGAGAATTAGAGATGGATTTAAAATTGCTATAGTAGGACCCCCCAATGCTGGTAAATCTAGTTTGCTTAATTATATGTCGAGAAGAGAGGCAGCAATAGTTTCAGAAACCGCGGGTACCACTAGAGATGTTATTGAGACTCACTTAAATTTTAATGGATATCCTGTTGTTATTTCAGATACAGCTGGCATAAGAGAATCTAATGATGAAATAGAATCAAAAGGGATTAAACTAGCATTAAAAAAAGCAGAAAATGCTGATTTAAATATTATTGTTATAGAGCCTAAAAGTGGCTATTTTACTGGTTTTTTAAAAAATTTGATTTCTAGCAATTCTATTTTAGTAGTCAACAAATCTGACTTAGGAATAGATAACATTCTTGAAGAGTTTGGAAAGTTTAAACCAATTTATATTTCTATAAAAAATGAAAGTAATCTAAATTTACTCATAGAAGAAATAAAACAAAGACTTAAAAATCAGTTTATAAATTCTGATGATATTTTGATAACTAGAGAGAGACATAGAATTAATTTATTAGAGTGCAAAAAACATCTTGAAAGTTTTAGTGACAAAGATTTATCTAAAGATTTTGAAAAAGCTGCAGAGGATTTAAGGTTAGCTACAAGATATTTAGGCAAAATAGTTGGCAAAGTAGATGTTGAAGAGATTTTAGATAGTATTTTCAACGATTTTTGTATAGGTAAATAATTATCATTTTATAGGGTTTTTTGTGAAAATAACGTATTTTTTGTTGAAAAATAAAGATAATTTGATGTTTTCATCCTTAATCTTGTAAATATTATAATCAGATATAAGTTCTTTATTATGAAGAATGAAATAACATTTGATGTAGTAGTGATTGGAGGTGGTCATGCAGGATGTGAAGCAGCTGCAGCATCTGCAAGACTTGGAGTTAATACTGCATTATTCACTCATAAATTTGAGACTATTGGAGAAATGTCATGCAACCCTGCTATAGGTGGATTGGGCAAAGGACATTTGGTTAGAGAGATAGACGCATTAGATGGCTTAATGGGAGAGGTGGCTGATAAGTCAGGCATACAATTTAGACTCTTAAATAGAAGTAGAGGGCCTGCAGTAAGAGGGCCAAGAACACAAAGCGACAGATCCCTATATAAAAAATATATGCAAAAAAAACTTACAAACTACTGTAATTTAAGTATTTTTTCAGATACAGTAATTGAGTTTATTTTTAATAAAAACTTTGTAAATGGTTTTATAACTAGATCAGGTAAGACTATCAAAACATCAAAATTAATATTAACAACGGGAACATTTTTAAATGGATTAATTCATATTGGTGATAATAAAACACCTGCTGGTAGGTTTAACGAAAATCCTACAACAGGGCTAAGCGAGCAATTAAAAAAATATCAGTTTAAAATTGGAAGACTAAAAACTGGAACCCCACCAAGACTTGACTCAAGAACTATAAATTATCAAAATTTAGAGGAGCAACTTCCAGATGAAGAGCCTTACTTCTTTTCATCACTAACAAAAAAAACTTTTAACAAACAGGTCTCATGTAGAGTCACTTATACGAATGAAAAAGTGCACAGTATAATTTCAAAGAATATTAAACACAGCGCTATTTATTCAGGCAACATTGAGGGCGTTGGACCTAGATATTGTCCTTCAATAGAGGATAAAGTAGTAAAGTTTAGAGAAAAAACGAGCCATCAAATATTCCTAGAGCCTGAAGGATTAAATGATATTAGTATTTACCCAAATGGAATATCAACATCACTTCCTATGAATATACAGCAAGAAATATGTAATAATATCAGTGGTTTAGAAGATGTGAAAATAATTAGGGCTGGATATGCTATAGAATATGACTACATTGATCCAAGAGAGTTATTTTTAACCCTAGAAACAAAAAAAATTAAAAACTTATACTTAGCAGGACAAATTAATGGTACTACAGGATACGAGGAAGCTGCGGCCCAAGGTTTAATAGCAGGCATCAATGCTGCATTATCTTTTAAAAAAGAAGAACCTTTTATTTTAAATAGGTCTGATGCTTATATTGGAGTAATGATTGATGATTTGGTTACCAAAGGAGTTTTAGAGCCATACAGAATGTTTACTTCAAGAGCAGAATATAGATTGATATTAAGAGCAGATAATGCTGATCTAAGACTAACAGAAAAAGGCTCTAAAATTGGATTAATTAATAAGGAAAGAGAATTTTCATTCAATGAGAAGAAAATAAATTTAGAAAAATTAATCATTAAAATGGATGATGTTAATATTTCCCCATCAAAAGTTTCAAAATTTGGGATAAATATTGCAAAAGATGGAATTTTAAGGTCAGCAAATCAAGTTTTAAGCAGAAAAGGTGTTAATATGCAAAAAATAAGACAAATATGGGATAATATACCTTTTATTTCGCAAGAAATTGATGAACAACTTGAAATAAATGCTCATTACAAAGGATATCTAAAAAGGCAAAAAGCCGATATTTTGGCCTTCAAAAGGGATGAAAACATGAAAATTCCTGAAAATATTGATTATAAAAACTTAGATGGTCTATCTAAGGAGGTCAAATCAAAGTTTATAAATATAAAACCCTCAACTCTTGGACAAGCTCTAAGAATAGAGGGTATAACACCAGCCGCAGCATATATTTTGTTGTCACACATCAAAAGAAAGTCTATTAAGAAGATAGCTTGATTGATTCGTTAGAAATAGATTATAGGAAGATTAAATCTCTAGTTTCACGTGAAACATTAAATGAGCTAGAAACGTTCAGAAAGCTCATAATTATGAGAAATAATGACATAAACCTTATCAGTTCAACGACTATAGAGTCTTCAAAGGATAGACATATAGTTGATTCAGCACAAGTTATTGATTTTGTTGATAAAAATTACTCTACATGTACAGATTTAGGATCGGGAGCAGGACTTCCAGGAATTGTACTTGCGATTATTATGAAGCATAAAAATTCTAATATGCAATTTAATCTGTATGAGAAAAGTTTTCACAAAAGTAAATTTTTAGAGGAAGTTTCTAAAAAATTAAATTTAAATACAAAAGTTTTTAATCAAAATATCTTTGAGCAAAAGAATTTGGTTTCTGAAATAATAGTTGCGAGAGCATTCAAACCCATGGTTGTTGTTTTAGATTTAGTTAATAAAAGTTTTAAAAAATTTAATAATATTATTTTGTTATTAGGAAAAAATGGGAAATCATCAATTGAAGAGTGCCAAAAGAAATGGAAATTCGATTATACAAAAAGAAATAGTTTAACTAACAAACAATCTTTAGTAATAAAAATCACTAACTTGAAACAAAATGAAAAATAAAATTATTTCAGTAATAAATCAAAAGGGTGGAGTAGGTAAAACAACAACTGTTATAAATTTAGCAGCAGGATTATCACTATCTGAAAAAAAAATATTAGTTATTGATCTCGACCCTCAAGGAAACGCGACAACAGGATTAGGTTTGTCAAATACGATATCATCTGATCAAACAATATATGGAGTACTTAATGGTACTCGCGAACTTTCTAGCGTTATAAAAAAAACAAACTTTAAAAATCTTGATCTGGTACCATCTAATGTTGACTTATCTGGATTAGAGGTTGAGACAGCTGGAGATCATAGAAGAGCCTTTATTTTGAAGGACCAAATTACCGCATATTTAAACACTTCTAGAGCGCCATACGACTATGTTCTTCTTGACTGTCCTCCTTCATTAAGTTTGTTAACTATTATGGCTTTGGTGTCAACGAATTCACTCATTGTACCTCTGCAAGCAGAATTTTTTGCTTTAGAAGGGCTTACTCAGTTGATGAAAACTATAGATAGAATTAAGAGCAATTTGAATAAGAATTTGACCATAAGAGGGATACTCTTAACAATGTATGACAAAAGAAATAAGCTTTCATCCCAGGTTGAAAAAGAAGCCAGAGATTTTTTTCACGAAAAAGTATATCAAAATGTTGTTCCAAGAAATGTTAGACTATCTGAAGCTCCATCTCACGGTGCACCAGTATTGATGTATGATAAATCTTGTCCTGGTAGCAAAGCATATTTTAATTTTACCAATGAATTTCTAGAGCAAGAAAAACTTTATGAAAGCGCAGCATAATGAATCCATTTAAGAATAAAAAAGGTTTAGGAAGAGGCCTTTCATCATTAATAGGTGACACCCCAAATAATCAAATAAACAATAAAGTTCTAATTAGTTCGTTGTTAAAAAATAAATTTCAACCACGTAAAATTTTTGACAAAGATAAGCTGGAGGAACTAACTAATTCAATTAAAGAGAGAGGAATTATACAACCAATTATCGTAAGAAAGTCAAATAACGAAAATAATAAATTTGAAATTATTGCTGGTGAAAGAAGATGGTTAGCAGCACAAAATGCTGGGCTACACGAAGTACCAGTAGTCGAAGTTGAGGCTGATGACTTGAAGTCTTTAGAGTTTGCGATAGTTGAAAACGTTCAAAGAAATGATCTTAACCCTATTGAGGAAGCAAAAGGATATAAGAGACTAATTGATGAATTTTCATATGATCATGACAAAGTAGGTAAATTCATTGGAAAAAGTAGAAGTCATGTTTCTAATTGTTTGAGACTCTTGTCTTTACCTGTTGATGTAATTGAATTGGTAGAAAAAAATTTAATTTCTCAAGGACATGCTAAAATTTTAGTAGGTTTAAATAATGCTACCGTTATTGCCAAAAAAATTATTGATAAAAAAATGTCTGTTAGACAAGCTGAAAATTTAATTAAAATTTTAAAGTCAGATTACAAAAAAGGATCTATTAAAAAAGACCCTAATATTTTAGAGCTTGAAAAAAGTTTATCTGATAAAATTGGTCTTAATGTAGTGATCAAAAACAATAAAAAAAATAAAGGAACTCTTTTTTTTGAATATAAAGATATGGACCAATTAAATAGATTGATTAGTGTGATTAAATCTTATTATTAGATTATTTAGCTTTAGAAATTAAAAAATCTTTAATAATTTTTAAGCAATTATCAAAGTTTTCTTTAATTAGGACTTCTACTTCATTAATTTCATCTATAAGAGATCTAATATTATACATGTCTCTTTTGTTAATCTGATTGATAACAATATCTTTTTCTTTCCAAAATATAGGTGGTTTAAATTGATTTACGATATTTTCAAGATTTTTATTCATTTTTAGCTCATCAAATATTCTTAAAAGTCTTTTAGATTTATTTAACATAGTTCTAATAATAAAAATACAATCTTCGTTTGAAAATATATTTTCATTTATAATATGAGATGTTTTTTTAATATTTTTTGACAAACAACTGTCCACAAGATCATTAATGCTATAATTGTGTGCAAGGTTTGTAATTTTTAATATTTCATCTATAGAAATTTTACTTTTGCCTGATAAAAAAATATCTATTTTATTTAGTTCATTATATAGGTTTTCTCTATCACCTCTACATCTACTAATTAAAAGATTAGAATTTTCTTGTGAAAAAGATATTTTTTTAGCATTCAAAAACTCATATAAAATCTTAGATAGTGTTTGGTTATTGTCCTCATAAAAAGGTACACAAACTAAATCATTACTTTTTTCAAAAAAATTTCTTAGTTTTGATTTTTTTTCTAAAGTTCTTGCAGAAAGAATTAATGTAACATCATCTACTTTTTTTTCAAAAATTTCTGCAATTATTTTTATAATTTTATCGGATGCTCTTGATATTATTATTAGTTTTTTTTCTTCAAAAAAAGATTTATTTAATATTTTTTCAAAAAAAATATTATCATTGTCTAATATCTCTTTTTCTTCATATCTGTAAATTTCTTTCTCAAATTTAATTTCAAATTTTTTTTTAATTATCTCATTCTTAAATCCTTCATTTTCACCGTAAAATAGAAAGAATTTTTTTTTAAGATTAGTTAATTTATTAATTTCAAAGGATTTTATTATCATTGCATTGAGAACAGTATGCTTATTATTTCATTTACTATTTCATCAGCAAGATTATTTATAATAATATTTTCTTCTTGTTTTAAATCAAACTTATTATCTAAATTATTATAGTTTTTATTATTTTTAAGCATTTTAGAGTAAACGATATTATTTTCGTAATTTGTAATTTCAACATTAGCGATAATTTCTAAGTTATATGTTTCGGGATCACCG
>JBJLDS010000010.1:0-96259 GCA_045567035.1 Candidatus Pelagibacter sp.
TAGATTCTAATGACCCATACGTTGAAATTAAAAAAATTAATTATAGCAACTCATTTATTGCTAGTACTGCTAAAACTTTTGAGGAAGAGAGAAATGTTGCTACTAAGGTCCCAGTTGAGAAAATAAAAATAAAAGATTTATCTTTAATAAAAGTTACTGATGACAAAACAAAAAAAATAACCTTCAATTATTCTATATTTATTGCTGATTTTTACTTTAAGGAATCAGCTAATGGAATGGTTTCAAGGATTAAGGAATATACCAATATTCAAAATATTAAAGTAAATAAAATTACCAATAACCAATATAGAGTTAACATTGGTCCATTTAAAAATTTAAAATCTTTAAAAAACAGCTTTAATGAGTTAAAAATTTTAAACTTTGAAAATATAGAAATTATTAAAAACTGATATGTATATTAAACTATTATTAAAAACTTTCTTATTATTTATATTTTTTACAAATGCAGCAGTTGCTAAGTTTGATATTAATGCTCCAAGAGTAATACTGCAAGATTTCTTATCTGGAAAAATACTTTTTGAAAAAAATGCTGATCATTCGATTTATCCAGCTTCTATGACAAAAATAATGACCGCAATTATTGCATTTGACCTATTAAAAAATAATGAGCTAAATCTAAATGATAATTTTCTTATATCAGAAAACGCATGGAGATTATCCAAAAGTGGTTATTCATCAATGTTTATTATGGTAGGTGATGAGGTTTCAGTTGAAGATCTTTTGCGAGGGATAATTGTTGTATCAGGCAATGATGCATGCGTAGCACTAGCCGAGGGTATTGCGGGCTCTGAAGAAGAATTTGCTATAATGATGACTGAAAAAGCTAAAGAAATTGGTATGAATAACACTAACTTTTCAAATTCATCAGGAATAAATGATCCAGACAATTATTCTACAGTTAGGGATATAATGATTATGTCTAATTACTTAATTAAAAATTATCCAGACTATTACACATATTTTGCTGAAAAAAAATTTACTTGGGATAGAACTGGGGGTGACCCAATAACTCAAGGTAATCGGAACCCACTACTATATAAAAATATTGGAGCTGATGGTGTAAAGACCGGATATTTAGCCGTTGAAAAATACTCGTTGGCTTCTTCAATTTTTAAAAATAACAGAAGATTAATAGCTGTTGGAAGTGGCTTTAAAACAAAAAATAGCAGATCTAAAGAATCATCAAAACTTTTGATTTGGGGTTTAACAAATTTTGATACGATTGAAATTGCTAAAGAAAATAAAAATATTGATCAATTAAATGTGTGGATGGGAAAGTCCGATAAGGTTAATGTTGTAACAAATAAAGATATTTATATAACAATCCCAAAAGCAAAAAAAAGATATATTAAAACTGTAATTGAATATAATGGTCCAATATTAGCGCCAATTAAAAAAAATCAAAAGGTTGCAAAGCTTAAAATTTACTTTAAGGATGAAATTCATAGTGAATACGATCTTTATTCGTCTGAAAATGTTAAAAAAGAAAATATTATTTCAAGGATTTTTACTTCACTCAACTATTTAGTTTGGGGTGATGTTTAAACCAAAAATTATTACATTTGAAGGAATTGATGGCTCGGGTAAAACGACCCATATTAAAAAGGTTGAACAACAGTTAAAAAAGAAAAAAATTAAATTTCTGAGCTTTAGAGAACCGGGAGGATCGAAAAATTCAGAAAAAATTAGAAAGTTAATTTTAAATAATAAGAATAATTTTAATAGTTTTACAGACTTACTTTTATACATGTCCTCAAGAAATGAAAATATTCAAATGTTAAATAAATCTAAAAATATTAAAATAATTTTAATAGATAGATTTATTCATTCAACTTTAGCTTATCAACATTTTGGTATGGGCATTAATGCAAATTTAATTAATATGCTTAATAAATTAATTATTAAAGATAAGAAAATAGCTTTAACTTTTCTATTATTAGTGAACAAGAAAAATTTAAAACAAAGACTAAATCTTAGAAAAAGTCTTAATAGATATGATAAATTCAAGTTATCATTATATCAAAAAATTCAAAATGGATATCTTAAGATTGCAAAAAAAAGAAACAGTAAATTTATAATCATTAATTCAAATGACGATATAATAAAAAATAATAATATTATAATTAAAGAAATTAACTCTATATTAAAAAAAATTTGAAAAAATAATGTATCATCATCAAAACTTTAAATTATACAATTTTCACAATTATTTTTTATCTTTATGCAATCTGGTCAAGAAATCAGAAATACCTAATTCAATAATAATAGACGGCATGGATGGTATTGGGAAAAGAACCTTTGCAACTCATTTTATAAATTATACTTTTAGTTTGAACGAAAAGGAACCGTACAATATTAAAAATTATGAAATTAATGCAATGAACAGATCATATAAATTAGTACTAAATAATTCACACCCAAATTTATACTCAATTAACCTCAATGATGGTAAAAGTTCTATCTCAATTGAGCAAATAAGAGAAATGATAAAATTTGCCAACAAATCATCTTTTAATAATCATTATAAAATTATTCTTATAAACAAATCAGAATTTCTTAATAAAAGCTCGTCTAACGCTATATTAAAAATATTAGAAGAACCTAGTCAAAATACAATATTTTTAATTTTGCAGAATTCAATAAAAAAAAATTTGAAAACTATTCAGTCTAGATGCATTAAGTTTCATCTTAAATTAGATTTTAATAATGCAATTTCTACAACAAATAAAATTTTAAATGATGATATATATAAATATATAAATCCTGATCTGATTTCACACTATAATACGCCAGGACTGATAATTAATTTACTAGATTTTTCAAAAACTAATGATTTAAATTTAAAAACCATTAGTATTAATGAATTTATTTCTTTGGTTATAAATAAAAAATTATATTTAAAAAATATTTTTATGAAAACAAATTTTAACTCATTTTTAGAAAAATATTTATTAAAATTGGCAATTGATAAGAAGAAAAATAAATATTTTGAATTATATGACCAATTCATTAATATGAGTAACCAAACAACTCTATTTAATTTAGATCAAGAATCCCTTTATCTAAATTACAAAAATAATGTGCTTAATGGATAAAAATTTTTATATTACAACACCAATATATTATCCATCTGCTAAACCTCATATGGGTCACGCATACTCGAGCATTATTGCAGATTTTTTTGCCAGATTTAAAAGAATTTGTGGTTACAATGTATTCTTCCTGACTGGGACTGATGAGCATGGGCAAAAAATTCTAAAAGCATCCGAAAACGCTAATTTGGAACCGTTGGCTTTCTGCGATCTGATAAGTAAAAATTTCCAAAATCTCTCTAAAACACTAAATCTTACTAATGATGATTTTATCAGAACAACTGAGAAAAGACACTTTGATTCTGTTAGAGCATTGTGGAAAATACTAGAGCAAAATGATGAAATATATTTATCTAAATATTCAGGCTGGTATTCTGTTTCGGACGAGGCCTTTTACAGTGATGATGAGGTTGAAACTAAAGATAAAAAAAAAATTGCAATCACTTCAGGTTCAAATGTTGAATGGGTGGAGGAGGAGTCATATTTTTTTAGACTTTCAAAATGGCAAAATAAATTATTAGATTTTTATAATAAAAATCCTAATTTCATACTTCCTGAAGCTAGGAGAAATGAGGTTTTAAGTTTTGTTAAAGGTGGTTTAAAAGATCTTTCAATAAGCCGCAAATCACTAAAATGGGGAATTCAAGTGCCATCTAACGAAAATCATACAATATATGTCTGGCTTGATGCACTAACAAACTATTTAAGCGCATTAAATTATCCAGACACTAAAAATAATTTATATAAGAACTTTTGGCCAGCATCATTACATTTAATAGGTAAAGATATATTAAGATTTCATGCTGTTTTTTGGCCTGCATTTCTTTTAGCAGCAAAAATTGACCCCCCTAAGAGAATTTATGGTCACGGATGGATTCTCTCTGGTGATGAAAAAATGTCTAAATCAAAAGGTAATATTTTAGATCCTATAGATATGATCAAAGAGTATGGTCTTGACCCACTTAGATATTATTTAATAAAAGAAGTCTCATTTGGAAATGATGGGAATATTTCAAGAGATCAGTTAGAAAGATGTATTAATAGTGATTTAGCAAATAATTATGGAAACCTATGTCAGCGTGTTATTTCATTTTTAGATAAAAATTTAAATTTAGAAATTCCAAATAAAGCAAATTTTGAAAATGAAGATCATAATATTTTGAATAAATTTGATGAAAATTATCATAATTTGATAAATGCAATTGATAATCAAAATATTAATTATTATATAAATTTCGTAATTAATCAGTTATTCGCAGCAAATAAATATTTTAATGACCAGGAACCGTGGAACAAAAAGAATGATATAAAACGTCTAAATACAATTTTATACGTATCGTTAGAATTAATTAGAAAAATTTCTATACTTTTGTATCCTGTAATTCCAGAAAGTACATTAAAAGTTTTAAGTATTTTTAATGTAAAAGAAACAGAATTAACTTATATCTCAATTAAAAATAATAACTTTTTAAAACCTAAAACAAAAATAAAAAAAATTGAAATATTATTTAAAAAAATAGAAAAAAAATGATTGATTCCCACTGTCATCTAGATCATGAACCACTTTTTGCAGATTTAGATAATGTTATAAATAGAGCAAAGGATATTGGTGTTAAAAAATTTCTAACAATCTGCACAAATAAAAAAAGCTACGAAAATATAATTACCTTTATTGATAAATATCCAGAGGTTTATGGAACTTTTGGTATACATCCCCATGATGCTGAAAATGAATTATTAACAAAAAATGAAATTATTGAAAAGGTAAAAATAAATAAAAAATTATAGGCGTTGGTGAAAGTGGCCTTGATTTTTATTACAATAATAGTCAAAGAGATCTACAAATAAATAGTTTTATTAATCACATTGAAGCATCGATTGAACTTAAAAAACCTATTATTATTCATTCAAGAAGCGCTGAAAAAGAAACATTTGATATACTAAATGATTTTAAAAATTATAAACCCAAAATTTTAATGCATTGTTTTACCGGATCATTAGATTTTGCCAACGATCTAATAAAACTAAATGCTTACTTCTCGGCATCTGGAATTATCACATTTAAAAACAGTAATGAATTACAAAATACTTTTAGCAAAATTCCTTTGGAAAGGTTGCTTGTTGAGACTGATAGTCCATTTTTAGCTCCTGTTCCTATGAGAGGAAAAAAAAATGAACCTAGTTTTGTAAAATATACATTGGAAAAATTGTCATATTTAAAAAAAACCGATGCCAAAACTTTAGAAGATCAAACTACAAAAAATTTTAATACTTTATTTTCTAATGAAAGTTAAATTCACTATTTTAGGTTGCGGTAGTTCATTAGGTGTTCCAAGAATAGATGGTTACTTTGGAAATTGTGATCCAAAAAATAAAAAAAATTATAGATCTAGATGCTCTGCGTTACTTAGTTATGACAATTTGAATATAATTTTTGATACATCACCCGATTTAAAGTCACAACTTCTACATAATAAAATTACTAATATTGATTATGTTTTTTATACTCACCATCATGCAGATCAAACTCATGGTATTAACGAATTAAGAGTATTTTACTTAAAAAATAAAAAAAAAATTCCTGTTTATGGCGATAATTTAACAAAAAAATATTTATACGATTCATTTAAATATTGCTTTAATGACTCAATAGATTACCCAGCGACTTTAAAATTTTTTAATCTAAAAAGGAATATAACAATTAACAAAAAAATTCATATAAATAGTATTCAAGTTAAACATGGATCAATAAATAGTAATGCTTATATAATAAATAAAAATTGTGCCTATGCTCCAGATGTCAATAAAATATTTAACAAAGATATTCCTATTTTTAAAAATTTAAAATACTTTGTTATTGACTGCCTAAGATACAATTTTCACCCATCTCATTTTAATCTATCAGATATAATAGAATTGATTAAGATCATTAAACCAAAAAGAACTATACTTACTAATCTACATAATGATATTGATTATGTTCAAATTAAAAAAAAACTTCCACCTAACGTTTTTCCTGCTCATGATGGTTTGTCATTCAATATTTAAAATTTTTTTAATATCTTTAGTAATTTTTTTTGAAGTTGGTTTGGTTAATGATGAATAAGTATTAAAAATTTTACCATTTTTATCAATTAATATTTTATGAAAATTCCATTTTGGGACAGCAGATTTACCATAGTTTTCAAATGCCCACTTGTATAATGGATGAGCATTATCTCCTTTTACATCAATTTTATCTGTCATAGGAAAAGTAACATTAAAATTTACTTTACAAAATTCTTTTATATCGTCATTTGATCCAGGTTCCTGACCTCCAAATTGATTTGATGGTACACCAATAACAGTGAGACCTTTATCTTTATAATCATCCCAAATTTTTTGTAAGTCAGTATATTGTTTTGTAAAACCGCAATTGCTTGCAACATTTACTAATAAAACGGCTCTATCTTTAAATTTGGATAAGTCTAAATTTTCTCCATCAATATCATTTAATTTATAGTCATAAAAAATTGTTTTATATTCAGAAGATGCTTTTGTAAAAAATAAAACCATAAAAATAATTCCAATAATTTTTTTAAATTTAGTCATTTAAAAAATTATTTTTTTGTTGATATTAATAATAAAAAATACCCAAATAATGTTGATAGTAAAGATCCAGATAAAACACCTATTTTTACGCCATCAATATATTGCATATCATTAGCAAAAGCTAAATTTCCAACGAATAAACTCATTGTGAAACCAATTCCTGTCAACACACCAACTGCATAAAAACTTAATAAATTAGATTTATTTGGCATATCAGCAAAACCAAACTTTATTGAAGCATATGAAAATACGAATACTCCAAACTGTTTTCCGATAAATAAACCTAACAGTATTCCTAGTGGCACCGGCATAAGTAAAGAGGAAAAAGATAATCCTGTTAGTGAAACACCGGCATTAGCAAATGCGAATAATGGCATTATAAAGAAAGCAACATAAGGACTAATAGCATGTTCTATTTTTACCAATAAAGAAAAATCATGATCTTTTTTTCTATGGGGAATGCAAGCAGCTAATAATACACCTGCTATTGTTGCATGTATTCCAGATTTATAAGTAAAAAACCAAAGAAATAATCCAATTAATAAATAAGGTATAAATTTTTTTATTGAATATTTATTTAATGCAAGAAGTAATATAAAAGATAGTAACATCAAACCTAGATATTTAATACTTAAATCACCAGAATAGAAAAATGCAATAATTACAATTGCACCAAGATCATCAATAATTGCAAGAGCTGTTAGAAAAACTTTTAATGACAATGGAACTCTTGATCCTAGTAAAGATAATATCCCAATAGAAAAAGCAATATCTGTTGCTGAAGGTATAGCCCATCCATTAAGTGTATTTGGGGTATTAAAATTGATTATAATATATATTAATGCAGGAACCAACATTCCACCAACGGCTCCAACAATTGGTAAAATAGCTTGCTTTTTTGATGATAACTCTCCTTGAAGGAACTCTCTTTTAATTTCTAATGTAACGAAGAAAAAGAAGATTGCCATTAATGCATCATTTATCCAGTGTAAAACACTTAATTTTAATCCAAAATTATTTACACCAATAAATAAATATTTATTCAATGTATCAAAATACAATTCAGATAATGTCGAATTGCTTACAATTAAAGCAATAATTGCGCTAATTAATAAAATAAGACCACTTGCTGCTTCAAGTTTAAAAAACCATTTAAAAGGTGCTGAAATATAATTAATCATAATTTATCTTATAAGATCAATTACAAATAAGTAAATATCATTTATCGTAACATATAAATTAGTCAAATAGCTATTGAAATTAGGTATAATTATTTCAATTTGATGCTTAAATGTGTCTAACAATATTATCAGCGCTAAAAAACTTACAATCGATAAAGATAAGATTGATAAAATTGATGTATGATTTTGCTTTTTTTCTATTGAATTATTATTAATTGACTGTTTAATTTCGTTCACTATATCATTTTTTGTTTCAACTTCATTACTTACATAATCATTATCAATTTTTGACTCAGAAACGTTTGATGAAATATTCGCATTACTATCTTTAGTATCTAGGGGTAACGAGTAATGCCATTTATGATCACAGGTGCCACATTGCAATAATCTACCTTCTTCAGGGATTAAAGAGATATCTAGATTAAATTTTTTTTTCCCACAAGGACAACTGACTATCATTAAATGTTTTATATCAGATTCTAGTGAAAATTCTTTAATTTTGATCTCTTTATCCTTTTAAAAAAGTAATATTTGCTGTAATAGTTTCAAAATCGGGGCGTAGCGCAGCCTGGTAGCGCATCTGGTTTGGGACCAGAGGGTCGCAGGTTCAAATCCTGCCGCCCCGACCATTTTATGAAAAAAGCTAAAATTTACAAACCATCTAAAACCGCAACACAATCAGGACTTGCTAAATATGATAAATGGATACTTGAATTTTATACAAAAGACAAAAATGTTAATCCATTAATGGGATGGGAGACCTCATCGGACACTATGTCTGAAGTTAAACTTGAATTTGATGATAAAGATAATGCTATTGAATATGCCAAAAAAAATAAAATTAATTATGAGATAATTAAACCTAATAAAAGAAAAATTATTAAAAAATCATATTCTGATAATTTTATTAAATAATGTTTAAATTTTTTACTAATAAAAACTGGTTCCCTTGGAGTATTGGTGGATCAATTCTGATACTTGTCTCTACATGGTATCAGGTTCAATTAGATGTAAAAATAAACGAATGGTTTGGAGATTTTTATGACACTTTACAAAAAGCCTTGACCACGCCAAACTCTGTAACTGAAACAGAATTTATTGCATATCTTTTCACTTTTGCAAAAATTGCTGGTGGTTGGATTATAATTGCAGTTCTTACAGGTTTTTTTACAAGTCATTGGGTTTTTAGGTGGAGAACATCAATGGCTGATTATTATCATGAACAATGGTTGAATGCTAGATTGACTGAAGGTGCATCCCAAAGAGTTCAAGAAGATACATTAAAATTTGCAAGAATTATGGAAGGTTTAGGAACAGGACTTTTGGATAGTTTAATGACGTTAGTAGCATTTACTCCAATTTTGTGGGGTTTATCAAAACAAGTAAATGTTCTTCCATGGATAGGGGAGGTTGATCATGCATTGGTATGGGTGGCTATATTATCAGCGCTAGGTGGCACATTGTTACTTGCTGCAGTAGGAATAAGATTGCCTGGTATAGAATATGATATTCAAAAAGAAGAAGCTGGATACAGAAAAGAGCTTGTGCTAGGTGAAGAGAGTCCTATCAGAGCAGCTCCACCAACTATAGGACAATTATATGATAGAGTGAGAGGTATACATTTTAAATCTTATTTTCATTACTTATACTTTAATACGGTCAAATGGAGTTATTTTCAAGGTATGGTAATTGTTCCATATCTAGCATTAGCACCAACAATTGTAACAGGTGCAATTACTTTAGGATTTGTGCAACAAATAACTAGAGCTTTTGGAAGAGTAGAAGGGTCGTTACAATATTTAGTTAAAAGTTGGTCAACAATTGTAGAATTAATATCTGTGTGGAAAAGATTGAGAGAATTTGAAGCCAAATTAAATGCTAAAGAAAAAGATAAAATTATAATTTAAATGATTTTTAATAAAAATTTTATTGATAATTTTGTTAATGTTACCAGTCAAGCAGCCATTAGTTGTTTTGAATATTTAGGAAAAAACGATAAAAATTTAGCAGATAAAGCAGCCACAGATGAAATGAGAAAAAATTTAAATCTCTTAGACATCGATGGTAAGGTTGTAATAGGAGAGGGTGAACTTGATGAAGCGCCAATGCTTTACATAGGTGAAAAATTAGGTACTGGCAAAGGTCCTAGCTTAGATATAGCAGTTGATCCATTGGAGGGCACAAACTTTGCAGCAAAAAATCTCCCTGGAGCTTTATCAGTGATGGCCATTTCTAAAAAAGGTAATCTATTTAACGCGCCAGAAACATATATGAATAAATTAGCAGTTTCTTCTGACGTTCCTTATGATGCTACAGATTTAGATTTTGATGTAGAAAAAAATGTAAAAAACATCGCAGATGCTAAAAAAAAAAAATTAAATCAAATTACTGTATGTATTTTAGACAGACCTAGACATCATGAAATTATTGAAAAATTGAAAAATATAAATGTTAATATTAAATTAATTACTGATGGTGATGTATCAGGAGCACTGCTAGTAACTGATAAAAAATTCAATGTTGACGCATACATTGGTATAGGTGGTGGACCAGAAGGTGTGTTAGCCGCTTCTGCATTGGATGCATATAATTGTAAATTTCAAGGACGTTTTATATTTGAAACAGATGAGGAAATTAGAAGAGCAAAAAAAATGGGTATCACCGATTTGAATAAAAAGTACGACCTGAGAGAAATAATTAAAGGTGATTCAATTTTTTGTGCAACCGGTATAACCTCGAACGAATTAGTTAATGGAGTGACAAAAAAAAATGGAAAATTAATTACTGAAACATTAGTTACTCATAAAAATTCCTCAATTAATATTGTAAAAAAAGAGGTAGCAATTACTTGATTAAATATGATATTTGCAATACAAAAGCCATCTTTGGTCCCTTCGTCTATCGGTTAGGACACATGGTTTTCATCCATGAAAGAGGGGTTCGATTCCCCTAGGGACCGCCATATGAAATATTATGTTTATTTATTAGTATGTAATAATAAAAATAATCTTATTTCATATGTCGGTTATACTAATAATCTTAAAAAAAGAATTTTATTACATAATTCTTCTAAGGGCGCTAAGTTTACTAAGGGAAGAAAATGGATTATTGCTTATAAAAAAATGTATAAAACCAAAAGTACTGCTTTGAAAGAGGAGTTTAAACTAAAGCATGATCAAAGAAAAAGGAAACTTATTAAATTAAACTTTTTAAGTAAATGAAAATTTCAATTTTATTACCGTATAAAGAAAATTTTTCACCAAACTATCCAGGTGCTGTTTCCATATTTCTGAAAGATACTATAAATCTAAGCAAATTTAATAAAAAAATTAGAATTTATGGGAACACTAATTATAAAAAAAAGCTTTTAAAAAACTACGTAAATTTAACTTTTAACAAGTTTTTTACACTTAGTTCAAACAGATCATATTTAGATAAATTTATTGAAAAAGAAAAGAAAGACCCTTCTTCTTTAATTGAAATTCATAACAGACCTGACTATATTAACGAATTAAATAAAATTAATCATAATCTTGTATTATACTTCCACAACAATCCAAATGATATGAAGGGCTCTAAATTACCTTCTGAGAAATTAAATTTAGTTTACAAAACAAAAAAAATTATTTTTAATAGCAATTGGACAAAAAAGGAATTCTTAAAAAATTTAAAAAATAAATACTTATTTAATAATCATTTTGAAGTAATTCAGCAATCAACAAATAAACCAAAAATAAATTTTGAGAAAAAAAAAAATATAATTATTTTCGTGGGTAGATTAAATTCGTCAAAAGGATATGATTTATTTGGTAAAACGATAGTAAAGATATTAACTAAATATAATAGCTGGAGATCAGTTGTGATTGGTGATGAACCTAGAGAAAAATTATATTTTGATCATATACATCTAAACAAACTTGGTTTTTTAAATCATAATAAAGTTACTGATTGGTTTCAAAAATCCTCAATTGCTGTCGTATGCTCACGATGGAATGAACCCTTTGGCAGAACTGCACTTGAAGCATCAAGTAGGGGATGTGCCGTAATAATATCTAATAAAGGAGGTCTTTCTGAGGCTGCTCCCTACTCGTTAAAGATTAAAAATTTGACCACTAAATCTTTATTTAATTCAATCGAAACTTTGATTAAAAATAAAAAATTAAGATTAAAATATCAGAAGCAATCATACAAAAAATTTTATTTAACCAATAAATTTATTGCAAAGAAAATTGATTTTTACCGAGATAAAATTATTAAATTTTAATCTTATTCAATGCGTTATTTTTAAATAAGTTAGCCTCATTAATATATCTTCTTACCATTTGGGTAGTCTTATGACCTGTCATTGCCATAATATTTCGTTCTTCTGCACCAGCCTCCGCAGCAGATGTTGCAAATCCTGACCTTAAGCTGTGACCACCATATTTATTTGGATTTAATCCTGCTAATAATGCGTATTTTTTTATTATCAGTGCTACTGATTTATCTGAAATATTAAAAATTTTCCCAACCGTTATTTTTGCATAATTAATCCAGTTTTTGATGTTTGCTACTGGACAGAATTCTAAGTTGCTAAAGTAGGGGATCGCTTTAATGCTTCCTTCACCTGATTGATCAGTTTTTGACCTCTTAATAAATATTTTTAGTCCCTCATTAACAAATTCAAGATCATCGTACTCGAGATTTACCAATTCAGATCTTCTAAATCCACCTGCAAAGCCAATTAATATTAATGATTTATTTCTAATTTTCTTGAATTCTTTTTTTTCATATTGATCTATAGCTTTAATTATAAGCTTTAAATCATTGATTAATATAGGTTTTTTTGCTTTTTGATATGAACCCTTGACCCTTTTTATGCCTAATAGATTCTCTATAATAATTGGATGTTTCGTATCTAAGTAATGACCTTTCATTTTGTGAACAACCTTAATTGATGCAATTCTTCTTTTTAAAGTGCTAAATTTATAAGTTTTAGATAAATGAGTTAGGTAAATAGATAATATTTTAGGTTCTGTTGGTAAAGATTTGAGATTATTTTTTATGCAAAATAATGAGAAATCCCTAAAATCAGATTCATAAGCCCTAACAGTGTTATTTGCTTTTGAGTTTCTTAAATTCTTAATTGTTTCTAATTCAAGTGTTTTTACATCTGCAATAAGATCATTCATATTTTTTTCCGATAACCATTAATTATCGGAATATATATATTAGGCATTTATATATGTCAATAGTTATATTTAAGATAAATGTTATAAAGAAATTATCATGCAATTAATTATAAATGATCCGAGTGATATAATTTTTAGTATCATTATTGCTGGTATATTTTCATGCATAATACTTGATATTCAAGGATATTTACAAAAAATGATTGGTATTCCTGAGCCTTCATGGAATATTTTAGGTAGATGGGGTTATTATTTTATTAAAAATGGTATTTTATTTAATCCAAAAATTGATGAAATGCCCAATTATAGATATGAGCTAATTTTTGGATGGATTTTTCATTACTTAATATCCATTTGTTGGGCAGTTATTTATTATATTTCTTTTATCTTATTAGAAATTAAAATGTCATATTTTTCAGGATTTATTTTTGGAATTATCACAACTTTGGCTCCATTATTGATTTTTTTGCCTTTTACAGGTCAAGGTATTTTCGGAATTAACACTGGAAAACCTATACAAATCTCAATTGTATTTTTAATAAGACATTCAATTTATGGTATCGCAATTTATGAGGCTTTTAGGTGGTTTAATTGATAGAATATGAACAATTGTACTATTTTCAATTTTAATATAAAGGATTTTAATGCCTAAATATGTAATTATAGGATTAATAGTAGTAGTCTTTTGCTTTTTAGTAGCAAAATTCTGGGGCAATTTAAGCCCTCAAGGCAGAACAAGAGTATTATTGTTGATTTTTGGGCTATTTTTAGTGAGTATTTTCGTTTTATTAGCTTTATTGATGACATAATCATGAAAGGAACTAAATTTCAGCTAAAAGTATGGAATTATTTAAAAAAAATACCTAAAGGAGAAGTTAGAACTTACAAACAAGTAGCAATAGCAATAAAAATGCCAAAATCTTTTAGAGCTGTAGCAAATGCTTGTGCTAAAAATCCATATGTACCAAAAATACCATGTCATAGAGTTATAAGATCTGATGGTTCACTTGGTGGATATTCTGCATTAGGAGGAGTAAAAACTAAGAAAAAAATGCTAAAAAAAGAGGGTTTTTTGCTCTAAAAGTGTTTAATATCAACGTTTATTCTATATCACCACCCTTCTCCACTATATTTAGATATATTCGCCCTTTAGTTGTACCATATTATGATCGATCGCTAAATTAGGACCCTATATGCCTCTTTAAATGCTATATTCCTAAAATGCAAAGCTCATTAATTTTAAAGATATTTAGGTTAAATTTATAGAATTATATTTTTTATGTATGACAATTAGTTAATATAATTTAAATTTATTTAAAACATAAATTTGCTTAACAGCAAATAAGCTCGTTTTTAAAGCATTTTTAAAGGAATTTTTATAAATAATGGTTTCTTGCTTTTTAAATTATCACATTTCCTAATTTATTATAATACTATAATATACTTTAAATAAGTAATTTTATACAATAAAATCAATAATTTATAAAATATAATTAAAGTAAATTATTAGGTATTAAATATTATTTATTTACTATTATTTCTCTTCTAAAAACATAAACACCAGAGGTAACAATTATAGACAAACCAATAAAAGTCCACATATCAGGAAAATCTCCAAAGAAATAATAACCTAAAATTACGTTTGGTAAAATTTCAAAATAGCCAAATGGTGCCAGTTTAGAAGCGTCACTATATTTGAGTGATATAATCAAGAATATATGTCCTAAACAAGCAAATAAGCCCATCAAACACATCCATAGCCACTGTATGGTAGTAGGAGGTTCCCAAACAAGTGGAACAAAAAAGGATCCTATGGTGAGCCCTACTACACCGGTTAATAAGAGGGTTAAAAATGGAGGATCTGTTGAATGAAGAGATCTGGTTATCACCAGGTATACACCATATGAACAACCAGTGCCAAGTGCTGCGATAGTAGCTAAGTTAAAATCTAAAAACCCTGGTCTAATAACAACTAAACACCCAAGAAACCCAACTAAAACAGCAGACCATCTTCTAAAACCAACTTGTTCATTAAGAAATTTTGGAGATAAAGCAGTAGTAATTAAAGGTGCAATGAAAGCTAAAGTAAGAGCCTTTGCCATTGAGATTACTGATATCGAATAAAAAAAACATATGTTAGCGGAAAATAATGCCAACCCTCTATAAATTTGTAATTTAATGTTTTTTGAACCTCTGATGCTATCTCTTACAAAAATAAACATGAAAGGTAAAACCAAAACTACAGTAAAAAAATATCTTGCCCAAGTTACTTGAAAAAAAGATAAATCTGTAGATAGGTATTTTGCAATGGCATCCATGAATGGCAAAATCATCCATGCCGACAAATTAAAAACTATTGCCTTCATTAAATAAAATATTTTAAAGCTATAAATACTATTATTGGAACAGTTATAAATGACAAAACTGTTGAAACAAAGATCATGCTTGCAACATCATCTACAGTTTCTTTTGGTGAATACAATGATCCGACTAGAAAGTTTAAGACTGCGCTTGGCATTGAGCATTGAATTAAAAGAACACCAGCTGCAAATCCAGTTAAATTATAATAATGAATTATTGCAAAACCTATAGCTGGTCCAATAATCACTCTTGCTAGTGATGAAATAAACGATTTCTTGAACGAAAAAACTTTTAATCTAGTTAAAGCTACACCTAATGACATTAGAATCAAAAAAATAGTAGCGTACATTAAAAGAAATGATGTATTTTCAACAAATATAGGAAGTTTTATTTCGTAATAAAGTAAGATTACCGAAAAAATAATTGTATAAAATGCTGGGCTTTTAAGAATTACATCAAAACTAATTTTTCTATCAGCCAAAAAAACACCAATGGTAAAATGAAAAAGGATTATTAATGCAGTAATTGCTGCAGCTACACCTAAACCTTCGTGACCGTATGCAAATAAACATATAGGAAAACCCATATTTCCAGTATTTGGCATCATAAAAGGTGGTAATTCCCTTATTATATCTTTAGATTTAAGAAGAAATAAAAATATAATACCTACTACAGCAAATGAGATAATAGCTAGAAGGTAGTAAAAAAAATAATCTAAAAAAACTGAAAAGGATACATTTTTAACATTCAATGCATAAATAATCATTGCAGGTGAACCTACATTTGCTGCAAAGTTTGTAATAAAGGTTGTATTAAATTTTTTATCTTTTTTACCAATGTAATACCCAATACCTATAACAAAAAAAACTGGGAAAAGAACTTCAAATAGCTTTATGTAAATTTCCATTTATGTAAATAAACGGATTAAAACTGGGTTTTTTAAAACATTCTTATTCTTATTTAGATTATTAATGCAACTTATAGAATTTTTCTCTAAACATTTATGTGTGATAATTACAATAGTTGCTTTCTTATTTTTTTTATCAGGAATTTGAATAAGTCTTTGAATAGAAATTTTATACTTGGCAAGAATTTTAGTTAAATCAGATAAAACACCCGGTTTATCATTAACCTCAAGTCTTAAATATAAAGAATTTTCGTATAAGTCTTCATTGTAAGTTTTGATCTTGTGTCGCTTATTATTTGGTATACCAAAAGGATATTTAATATTTCCACGTAATATTGACAATAAATCTGACATTAATGCTGATGAAGTTGGTCCAGGACCGGCCCCCTCACCTTGCAGAACACTTTCACCAACTGGTATACCTTTTAATATAACTGCATTCATTGCACCATCAATATTTGCAATATAATTATCATTTGGTACTAGACTAGTATGTACTCTTTCAAAAAGACTATTATTAATTATTTCTGTAATACCTAATAATTTTATTCTTAAATTAAGATTTTTTGCCATTTCTATATCTTTTAAATCAATATTCTCAATTCCTTCCTTGAGACATTTTTTTAAGGATATTTGCTTTTTAAAGGCAAGCGATGAAAGTATTTTAACTTTTGATAAAACATCACTGCCATCAAGATCAAATTTAGGATTTGCTTCAGCCAATCCAAGTTTTTGTGATTTTAACAAAACCTCTTTAAATGATTTCTTTGTTTTTTCCATTTCAGTAAGGATGTAATTAGATGTACCATTTAATATTCCAACTACTTTAGAAATTTTATTAGTAGCCAATCCATCCTTTATAGTTCTTAAAACTGGAATGCCACCACCAACTGAAGCTTCAAATTCTAAATTTACATTATTTTTTTCAGCTAATTTTGACAAATATTCACCATGTTTAGAAATTAATGCTTTATTTGCTGTAATTACATGTTTTTTATTTTTTAGCGCAATTTCAACTACTTTTTTAGAAATTCCATCAGACATTCCTATTAATTCAAACAAGATATTTACTTTATTATTTTTAACTAAGTCAATTGGATTTTTATAGAACAGATTTTTATTTATTTTTATAGCCCTTTTCTTTTTGGAATTTTTAGCAGCAACACCAATAATTTTAATTTTGAAACCTAAATTTTTGTTTATTTCTGATTTTATGGAATTAATTTCCTTAAATAGATAGCTACCTATATTGCCCACTCCAATAATTCCAATTCCCACTTCTTTCATAGTTATTTATTCATATTTGGATAATCGCTATCCTTACTATATTTTTCCAATAAAATCTTATATTCATCTATTGTGTAATCTTCATCAAAATTTATTTTATCATTATTTTTGTCATTAACATATTTTTTTTGATCTTTAAAATATCCAACATCTGTAAATGAACATCCATTTAGGAAAATTATGATTAAAATTATTTTTCTCATTTTAAACCTAAATTTTCTTTGAAACCAAAGTAAATATTCATATTTTGTATTGCCTGTCCTGCTCCACCCTTAATTAGATTATCTATAGCAGAAAAAAGTACTATTCGATTTTTATACTTAGTTTCACAAATTGATAATAAACAATTATTTGAATTAATAACACTATTCGTACTTAAAGGCTTATTAAGTTTTTCAAATTTAATAAATTCTCTATTTTTGTACTCATTTTTGAGAAATGATAAGATTTTTTTTGCTGATATTCCATGTGGTAAATCAAGATATATACTGCTTAGGATACCTCTAAACATTGGTGTTAAATGTGGAGTAAAATTATAAATTACTTTTTTACTAATTTTTGAGAATTCTTGGGTAATTTCAGAATTATGTCTATGAAATCCTACACCATATGAACTAAGTGACTCATACAAATTGTGATTTTTATATTTTTGATGAACTCCTCTACCAGCGCCTGAATATCCAGATTTTGAGTCTATAACTATATTATTTTTATGAATTAATTTTCTTTTTAGTAATGGAACTAAAGGAATTAGTATCGATGTTGGATAACAACCTGGACATGATATTATTTTATATTTATTTACGTTTTTATTATTTATTTCAGGCAAAAAATAAATACTTTTTTAATATTTGACTTTGATTTGTGTGAGATATGATAAAATTTTTTATAAACAGAAGCGCTTGTAATTCTAAAGTCTGCAGACAAATCAATTAAAAGATTATTTGGCAGCAATAAATTTGATAAAATTTGAGCCTCACCATTAGGTAATGCTGTAAAAACAATATCTACATCAAATAAATATTTTTTATTAAATTTAACAATTTTTGGTAACTCATACTTAGTTAAAGTTTTATCATAGAAAGATATTTTTTTTCCTACAGATGAATTACCACAAAGATATTTAATATTTATTTTTGAATGCAAGCATAAATGCTTAATAAGTTGTATTCCTATATAACCAGTTGATCCTGCGACCAATACATTTAATTTGCGCATATATAATATTACTACAAAAATTGAAAAAAGTGTTATCTTTTAGAAAACTGATAACTTTTTCGTGCCTTAGCTCTACCTGGTTTTTTTCTTTCAACAGCACGTGAATCTCTTGTTGTAAGCTTTTCTTTTCTTAATGTTGTTTTAAAATTTTCATCAAATTTTACTAATGCCCTTGATATTCCATGAACCATAGCTCCTGCTTGGCCTGTGTGACCACCACCGACAACTTGGCATCTTACATCGTATTGAGTAGCTTGGTCGATTATTTCAAATGGTCTTAAAATTTGCATTTTATGAGTATCACTTGAGAAATAGTCTTGAAAATTCTTACCATTTACAAAGATTTTACCAGTACCTTTTTTAAGCCAAATTTTAGCTATTGAAGTTTTTCTTCTACCTGTTGCATACATGCTCTCTTTAAAATCTAACTTAATCTTTTCTGCTGATTGTGAGTTTTCTTCCATTAATTTCTTACAATATTTTTTTTATTTAATTTAGATAATTCGATAATTTTAGGGTTTTGAGCCTCATGAGGATGGCTCTCTCCTGTGTAAAGTTTTAATTTAGTAAGTTGTTTTTTAGCCAAAGGTCCACTAGGTAACATTCTTTTAACAGCAAGCTTTAAACTTTCACCTGGTTTTTTTTCATTTAATTTCAATGGATTAATTTCTTTAATACCACCTGGATATCCAGTGTGACGATAGTATTTTTTATCTTCCAATTTTTTTCCAGTAAACTTAATTGACTCAACATTCTTTACAACTACAAAATCTCCATTGTCCATATGTGGTGTGAAAGTAGTTTTATGTTTACCTCTTAATATCTTTGAAATAACAGATGCTAATCGACCTATAATAGCATTTTTACCATCTATTAAGTACCATGCGTTATTTAGTTCACTTTTTTTTAAAAAATTTGTCATAAGTTGCGCATAAATACTTAGATTTATACATAAAGTCAATTTTAAATTGTATTCATTATACCTTGAAATGTGTGGATTTATCTTGTTAAATTAAAAATAAATCAATTTAACGGAGACTCATATGTCAAAAAATATAAAAAACCCAGAAACCATAGCGTTACACGGAGGTGATTATAGAAGTGACCCTGCAACAACTGCAGTTGCTGTACCATTGTACAGAACAACTTCTTATCAATTTAACAATACTGATCATGCTGCAAATTTATTTGCGCTTAAAGAATTTGGAAATATTTATACTAGAATAATGAATCCAACTAATGATGTGTTAGAGAAAAGAGTTGCTGCATTAGAGGGCGGATTAGCTTGCGTAACTGTAGGTTCAGGTCAAGCAGCGTCAACATTTGCTATAATGAATGTTTGTCAAGCAGGTGATAATTTTATTAGTTCTACAGATCTTTATGGAGGAACAGTTAATCTGTTTACACATACTTTAAAAAAATTAGGAATCGAATGCAGATATGCGGACCCTACGGATCCTAAAAATTTTGAAAAACTAGTAGATGAAAAAACAAGATGTTTTTATGCTGAAACTCTTCCAAATCCTTACCTTAGAGTTTTTCCTATTAAGGAAGTTTCTGATATTGGAAGAAAGCATAACATACCATTAATTATGGATAACACAGCAGCACCAGTTATATGTAAACCACTTGAGCACGGTGCGGCAGTAGTAGTTCACTCATTAACTAAATTCATTGGTGGTCATGGAACTGTTATTGGTGGTTGTCTAGTTGATGGTGGAAATTTTGATTGGACTACTGACCCAAAAAGACAACCTATGTTTAATGAACCTGATGCTAGTTACGGTGGAGCAGTTTGGGGAGAAGTAGTTCCTCAATTAACTGGTGCTAACGTAGCATTTGCTGTAAGAGCTAGAGTTTGTCTTCTAAGAGATTTAGGTGCACCATTAGCACCTGATAATGCTTGGGGTATTATACAAGGTCTAGAAACAGCACCATTAAGAATGAAACAACATTGTTCTAATGCTACTAAAGCTGTTGAGTTCCTTTCTAAACATAAAAATGTTGAAAGAGTTATATATCCAACTCTACATAAAGGCGAACTTGGAGATAGAGCTAAAAGATACTTTAAAGGTGGAAATGGTGCTTTAGTGGGTATTGAAGTTAAAGGTGGAGTAGAAGCAGGTAAAAAATTTATTGAGGCATTAAAAATGTTTTACCATGTAGCAAATATTGGAGATGCAAGAAGTCTCGCAATACATCCAGCAACAACAACACACAGTCAGTTAACACCTGAGGAATTATTGGCTGCTGGTGTAACACCTGGTTATGTAAGATTGTCAATTGGTATAGAACATCCAGATGATATAATAGCTGATCTGGACCAAGCTCTTTCAGCTTCAGGGAAACCTAACTTGAAGGCTGTTGGCTAAAACTAAAGTTTATGTATAAAAAATAGATACATGAACTAACGAGAAATATTGAACTAATCTGGTGCAATGATGAATAGAAAATTGTTGCACCAGATAAAAGTGTTACAATTCCAAGAATTACCTGTATAAGTAGAAGAAATCCTACTAGGTGTATAGTAGTATAATATTCCTTAAGTCTTAAAGAATAAATTCTATAAAAAATATAAACATAAAAAATTAAAATAATATATGCAAGATTTCTATGGATAAATTGAACTATAGATCTGTCACTTAAGGAGGATAATGTTAGTATTTCACTAATATTACTATCATCTGGAAAAAAAGAGGAACCCATTAATGGCCATGAATTATAGATTTTACCTGCATCCATACCAGAAACAAAAGCACCGAAAGTAATTTGCAAATAAGTTAATAAAAGAAATACAATAGGAATAAACTGGTTTAAATTATTCAAAGGTTTTTTAACATTTCTAAAATTAAGAAAATTATAAAATATTAAAGAAAGAATTATGAATGCTATTAATAAATGTACTGCTAAACGAAAATGACTTACATCAACTCTATCAACTAAACCACTGGAAACCATATACCAACCTATAAATCCTTGAAGACATATTAAAAAGAAAATTAAATACAAAGAAATTAATTTTTTGAAGTTAAGCTTGAATGAAAAATAAATTAATGGAATTAGATATGCAATACCTATTAATCTACCAAGAAATCTGTGAGCCCATTCCCACCAAAAAATCACTTTGAACTCCTGTAAAGTCATTTCGTAGTTTTGTAAATAAAATTCAGGTATTTTTTTGTATAAATCAAAATAATAAACCCAATCGTTTTGAGTTAAAGGAGGAAGAAAACCGGAAAATAATTGCCACTGTGTAATTGATAAACCAGAATCAGTTAATCTTGTTAAACCCCCTACTACTATCATAAAAGAAATTATGATGAACATTGATAGTAACCACTGAGAAACTTTATGATTTATTTCATTATTTTGTGTATACATATTGAGATAAATATATTATTTTTTAATAAAGCCAATTGAATAAATGTCGCCAAAAAATATTAAAGAACTCCAAAAATTAAGAAAAAAACTAGATATTGTTGATTTAGAGCTTTTGAATATAATTAAAAAAAGATCAATACTTGTTCGAAAAGTACTCTCCTTAAAAAATTTTAAAAATCAAATTGTTGATAGGAAAAGAATTAATTTGATTTTAAAAAAAATTAAAGTTTTATCAATAAAAAAGAAAATTGATCCTAAAATTACAAACAGAATCTGGAAAAATATGATTTGGGCGTATATTGATTATGAGAGACGGAATTTTAAAAAATAATTACTTACTATGAGGTGGCAATTTTTTTTCAACAAACATTTCATGTTTTCTAGTTGATGGATTATATTTCTTAGCTTTTAACTTATCTTTAGCTTTTTCACCACCAGCTGGCTTTTTAACATAATAATAAAATGCACTATCAGGTTTAGCTTCGGGTACCAATCTTACTTTTACATGAGTTTTTTTTGCCATTATTTTTTAATTTTAATATTTTTTATTAATTTAGAAATTTTATTAATTTTTTTTTTTAAAATCTCTTTATTAGATGCGTTTATAGAATAATTTGATATTTCGTCAAGATCTAAAGAGTTATCATTATCAAGAAAATATTTAGCACCTTTTATTGTTAAACCTTTAGTTTTCAGAAGAAATTTAATTTTTTTTAATTTTTCGATTTCAACTATGTTATAGTAACGTCTTCTCCCTGACAAAATACGTGGTTTGATGTTTTTAAACTCTTTTTCCCAATATCTAATGGTATGTGTGTTCAAATTACCATTTTTTTTATTAACTAAATTTAGAAGCTTTGCAACTTCACCAATTGACTTGTAGGCCTGATCAGATTTTTCTGTCACTGTTTAAAAATTTTTTAAATTCATTTGATGCTTTAAAGGTAATTACACTTCTTGCAGAAATTAATTTTTCCTCTTTAGTTTTAGGATTTCTGCCTACTCTGGAGTTTTTATGTTTAACAATAAACGTACCAAATTTTGATATTTTAACTTTTTCTTTATTTATAATGTTTTTTGAGAGTATCAACAAAAGATCATCTAATATGTTTTCAGATAAATTTTTTGAAAAACCTACTCTCATATAAGCAGAATTAATAATATCTTTTTTTGTTAAATTGATTCTCATATTTATATTATACTTTGTTTAATCTTATCAATCAATTTACCTGTAACTATTTTCTCACATACATTTAGAGAATGAAAAAAACCTACAGAGTCAGTAGCACCATGACTTTTAACAACAGCGCTATCAAGACCTAATAATATAGCGCCATTATAAAGTCTTGGGTCAAATTTTTTCTTAAATGAATTTAGATTTTTATAGTTCATTATGGTAGAAATTTTTCCTAATAAATTTTTGGTCATATTCTTTTTTAATTCACTAGTTATAAAATTAGCTGTACCTTCAGCAGTTTTTAGTGCTACATTTCCAGTAAAACCATCAGTAACAATTACATCTACATTACCATCCATTAGATGATTTCCTTCAATATAACCTTTAAAATTAAAATTTTTATTATCTGACTCAGTAAGCTTTTTATATGTATTTTTTATAATTTCGTTACCTTTGGTTTCTTCAGAACCTATATTTAATATTGCTACATTAGGATCTTTCTCATGAAATAATGCTTTATAAAGAGAAGAACCCATTATTGAAAAGTCTATTAGATTCTTTTCACTACATTCAATATTTGCACCTAAATCTAGAACAACATTCATTCCTTTTTTATTAGGCCAGAGAGCTGATAATGCTGGCTTATCAATTTTTTCAATCATTTTTAAATTTAATTTTGCTAAAACTAACAAAGCACCTGTATTACCTGCTGAGATTATAATATCAGATTTTCTTTCCTTCACACTTTCGATAGCTAGCCACATACTAGTTTTTTTTCCTCTTTTAGCTGCACCCAATGGTGTATCATTACCTATAACTTTATCTAATGTGTGAATTATTTCATAACTATCATTATCTAAAGATTTAGGCATAGAAGATAGTATTAAATTCTTATCTCCAAATAATTGATAAAAAACATTTTTAGAAGTTTTTTGATGTAATAAAATACCATCAATAATTTTTTTTGGAGAACCATCACCTCCCATTGCATCTACTGCAATTTTAATTTTTTCTGACATTATAAGTATTTATTATTCTTTAGGATCTAGAACCTGTCTACCTTTGTAAAAACCTGTTTTTAAGTCCATATGATGTGATAATCTGTATTCACCTGATTTTTTATCTTCCACAATATTTTTCGACGAAAACTTAATATGGGATCTTCTCTTCCCAGCTCTCGATTTTGTAGTTTTACGTTTTGGAACAGCCATAATTAAAATTTAGCATTAATTACACCTTTTAAAAATGAATTAAAAGAACTTTTTAATAAAAATTCCCAATATTTATCGAAATAATCTGCAAAAAAACTAATATCTTTTGTATTTTTAAAATAATTCTGAAGAATTAAGGATTTACTATTATGTTCTTCATCATCCCATTTATCAATTTTAGTAAGTAAATCATAAAAAAAGTTAACATAATTTTTCATTTTTTTATTAATAGAAGCATCACCATAGCCTATTTCTCTAACTGATAATTCAATTTGTCTAAAAAAAAAATCATGTGTTTTTTGCATTTCGTCCTTAGAAATTTCACTTTTAAAACGTTTTAAAAAAAAACAAAAATGAAATAGCAAAATTGTTAATCTATCAGAAAAGGTATCGTTTTGACTTAAATTTCGATATAAATTTTTATTTCTAGTCAAATTTACTAAATTGTTATAAATATTTAAATAATTACTTGTCATGAAAATATTAATATTATTAATACTATTTTTAATTATTTCAAACTGTAAATTAAATAGAATTGAAAATAATCATGGTGTTCATTTCTTGGAAAAAAAACAACAAGATTTGATAGTAAATGAATCAAATAAAAATGATATAATAATGCTTTTAGGTCAGCCATCTACAAAAGGTAGTTTTAATAATGATTTATGGATTTATATAGAAAGAAAAAAAACTGGTACAAATTTAATGAGCCTTGGACGAAAAAAAATTTACGTAAATAATGTATTAAGCCTTGAATTAAATGGTCAAGGATTACTTGTAAAAAAAGATCTGAAAAAAATAGAGGATATGAAAGATCTTGAATTTAATCCAAATGATACATCTATTGGATTTAGAAAAAGAACATTTGTATATGATTTTGTAACTACATTAATTCAGAAAATAAATGATCCACTAGGAACACGCAAAAAAAAAGTTTCAGATTAACCGGCAATTACAGCTAACAACAATAATGCAACAATATTAGTTATTTTAATCATAGGGTTAACCGCAGGTCCGGCTGTATCTTTGTACGGATCACCAACTGTATCACCGGTGACAGCTGCTTTATGAGCTTCAGATCCTTTACCACCAAATTTTCCATCTTCTATATATTTTTTCGCATTATCCCAAGCACCTCCACCAGCTGTCATTGATACCGCAACAAATAAACCTGTTATTATAACTCCTAACAGCATTGCTCCAACTGAAGCTAAAGCAGCAACTTGACCACCTATTGGTAAAATAATTATATAAAGAACTATTGGTGATAAAACTGGTAACAGAGAAGGTATAATCATTTCTTTAATTGCAGCTTTAGTTAATAAATCAACTAATTTTCCATAATCGGGCTTAGCTTTTCTTTTCATGATACCTGGAATTTTTTTAAATTGTCTTCTTACTTCAACAACAACTGCACCCCCTGCTCTTCCAACGGCCTGCATACCCATTGATCCAAACAAATAAGGTAACATTCCACCTATTAATAAACCAACTACTACAAAAGGATTTGATAGATCAAAACTTACTACAATTCCTTCTAATTTTGATCCAGTTACAGTTGAAAAATATTTTATATCCTCTGTGTATGCTGCAAATAAAACTAAAGCACCTAAACCAGCTGATCCAATTGCATAACCTTTTGTAACTGCTTTTGTTGTATTTCCTACCGCATCTAATGCATCAGTGGTTTTTCTCACATTTTTTGGTAAATTAGACATTTCTGCTATACCACCAGCATTATCTGTTACTGGTCCATAAGCATCAAGTGCAACAACCATTCCAGCTAATGCTAACATAGTGGTTACGGCAATTGCTATGCCAAATAAACCAGCTATAGAATTAGTTATTAAAATACCTGCAACAATAATTAATGCAGGTATTGCAGTGGCCTCCATTGAGACTGCCAAGCCTTGTATAACATTGGTTCCATGACCAGTAGTTGATGACTCTGCAACACTTTTAACTGGTCTATAATTTGTACCAGTATAATATTCTGTTACCCAAATTAAAAGTCCTGTAATAATTAAACCAACAATACCACAAAAATATAAACTTAAACCTGTGAAAGACTTATCGTTAACAATATATTCAGAGGAAAAACCGATAACCTTATCAGTTATGGGATACAAAACTATTAAAGAACTTATTGCAGTTATGATAAAACCTTTATACATGGCATTCATAATATTTTTATCCCTACCAAGTTTTACAAAATAAGTACCAATAATTGATGTTATAATACATGCGCCACCAATGGTTAAAGGGTAAATCATCATATTAATGTCACCATGAAAAAAAATATGAGAAAGAACCATTGTAGCAACTATTGTAACAGCATAAGTTTCAAATAGGTCTGCAGCCATACCAGCACAATCCCCTACGTTATCACCTACATTATCAGCTATCACCGCAGGATTTCTTGGGTCATCCTCAGGAATACCTGCCTCAACCTTTCCAACCAGATCAGCACCAACATCTGCACCTTTGGTAAAAATTCCTCCTCCTAAACGTGCAAATATTGAAATTAAAGATGCTCCAAAACCTAATGCAACTAATGCATTTACGATTTCTCTTTCATCAATATTAAATTTCAGTAGTAAAAAATAGTAAACTGCTATTGATAATAATGCTAAACCAGCAACTAACATACCAGTTACTGCACCAGATCTAAAAGCTAGAGAAAGTCCTGCAGATAAACCTTTTCTTGCTGCTTCTGCTGTTCTCACATTTGCTTGAACTGAAACTAGCATTCCAACGTATCCAGCAATTCCTGATAAGGTTGCACCAATTAAATAACCAAGACCAACTAATGGACTAAAAGCAATACTAATTATAATTAATACAACTACACCAACAATTGCTATAGTCTTGTATTGTCTATTCAAATAAGCCTTAGCTCCAATTTGTATTGCTGATGCAATTTCTTGCATTTTGGAATTACCTGGGCTCGAACTAAGTATACTTTTGCCAGTAAAATAACCGTAAACAATAGATAATAATCCAGCTATAATTGTATAAATTAAAATTGTTTCAACAGATGAGCTCATAAATTCCTTATAGTTATATTGTTAAATTCTAAAAATGGGACAATACAAAATAAAGGCTAAAAGGCAATCATTAACTTATTAAAATTTGTGAGAATAACCATGATAATTCCTTAAATTTTTAACCTTATTCTCAAATAAAATTTTGTTTTTTTTATAATTATTAATATTTCCTATTATTGAAACCTTTTGATTCATTTTAATGGAAAGAGATTTTATAAACTTTCTCTTCGATTTTGGTGCGGTAAAAAGTATTTTATAATCATCTCCGTTACATACAAATTTATCTTTTTTTTTTTTAAATTTGTTTAAAAATAAAGATAAATTTTTAGAGATTGGAACTTTATCTAAAAATAATTCATAAGAGAGTTTTTGTTTATTAATTAATTTTGTTAAATCAGAAACTAATCCATCAGAAATATCCATAGAAGAATTTGCGAAACTGTGTAGATGATTTGAAAATTTAATACTTAAATCTGGACAATAATATTTAGAGATAAAATAATTTCTCAATATTTTATTAACTTTGTATTTTTTGTTTAAAATTTGTAGTCCAACAAAACTATCTCCTAGATTACCAGCTACATAAATATCATCATTAATAACTACATTATTTCTTTTAACTATTTTTTTTGAAAAACCAAGAGTTGTAATAGAAAATGATAAATTTTTAGAGTTTACAGTATCACCACCTGATAATTTCAGATTAAATTTTTTTTGTTCTTTATTTAATGCTAAGGTAAATTTTTTAAGATTTTTACTATTAAAATGCTTAGAGTTTCCACTTGCAGAAATAAAAAAATATTTTGGCTTGACCCCTTTTGAAATTAAATCTGAAATAGATGACCTTAAAATCTTTTTAGCTACAAAATCAGGATTTAAAAAATTAGGAAAGTGTATTTTTTCGTTGTACGTATCAATAGAAACAACTATTTGTCTTTTTTTTTCAAAAAAAACATCATCATCAAAATTTAGTGCATTAGGATTATTTTTAATAAGTTTTTTTAAATACGTCGAAATCAAAGTAAATTCATTCATCATTTAATCTTATCCGCTTCGAGATTTTATCAAGTAATGCGTTTAGATATTTAGTATTTGCTTCTGTTATAAAAAAATTGGATGCATTTAAATATTCTTTTATAATAATTTTTTTAGAAGTATTAGGTTTATATAAAAACTCAAATATTGCACATTTTATAATAACCTGAAATAATTTGTCCATATTACATAATTTTAAATCAGATTCTAAGTGATTAGATATTTCACTTGAAATTAACTCATCACGTTCAATTGTACCTGAAACTACATCTTTTATGAATTTTTTAAATCTGTGTTTTGGGTAAGTAATAACATTATCTTTATTAAAATATTTTCCATAAATTTTTTGTATTATTATTACTCTTGGATTGTTCTTAGGAGTATAGTTTAATGTCATTTATATTGCGATAGCACTGATTTTAAAGCAATAGCCGCTTCCTTACCTTTATTTTTTCTCTTGATAGCTTGATTTTTATTTAAACAAGTCAATATTCCGTTTGCTATAGGTTTGGTGTGCTCAATCGACAAGAACATTATAGCATCTGTAGTAGATTTAGAGATAAAATCAAAATGAGGTGTTTGGCCTCTTATTACACATCCTAATGCAATGAAACCATCATATTTTTTTATATTTTTTTTTATCGTAATAGGTATTTCAAAGACGCCAGGTACATAAATTATTGATATTTTTTTATTAGATTTTAACTCCTTTTTTGCAGAAGTAATTAGTCCTTTAGATATATCATCATAATAATTAGCAATGACAATTAATATTTTTTTCTTCATTTTATTATTTCTTGTTTCTGTATTTTAATACCATAGCCCTCTAAACCAATAACTTTTTTTTTCGACCTTGTAACCAATATCATATTTTTGATATTCAAAGATTTAATTATTTGGGCACCAATACCATAGTTTTTTATTAATTTATCCTTACCTTTTTTATAAAAAGTCTTTGTTTTGTACTGTTTTAATGTCTGAGTAACAGATTCAAGTTTAGGATCTCTAATAAAAACAAGGACGCAATTATTAAATTTTTTAAAATAATTTAGAGTTTTGTTGAATGAATTTGGTAACTTTTGATTTATAAGATAATTTTCTACAACATTAGATGAAATTACTCTAACTCTAGGAATTTTTTTATTTATTAATTTCCCCTTTATGAGAGCAAAATGCTCTGATCCATCAATAAGGTTTTCATATATGTGAATATTATAATTTTGATTTTTTATATTGATAATTGATTTTTTTTTAAGTTTGATTAGTTTTTCTTTCTTTAGCCTATAAGCGATCAGATCTTCAATTTTAGCAATTTTTAATTTATGTTTTTTAGCAAAGTTGAATAATGTTTTCCCCGTAGCCATTGTACCATCGTCAGCCATTATTTCGCAAATTACTGCAGAATTTTTTTTTTTTGCTAGTTTTGATATATCAACAGATGCTTCTGTGTGACCAGCTCTTACTAGAACTCCCCCATCTCTTGCCACAACAGGGAATACATGACCTGGGGAAACTATATCAGTTTTTTTTGCATTTTCTTTCGAGGCTGTTTTTATTGTTTTAGATCTGTCATATGCTGAAATACCTGTCGTAACACCTTTTTTTGCTTCTATAGAAAATGTAAATGCTGTTTTACTCCTAGACTGGTTTACTGGTGAAGCTAAGGTTAAACCTAATTTATTTGATTGATTTTTATCCATAGCTAAACAAATTAATCCACGAGCATATTTAGCCATAAAATTAATTTTTTTTGGATTTACGTCTGATGCAGAAATTACAAGGTCACCTTCATTTTCCATTTCATCATGTTTGCTCTCGTCATCAACTAGAATGTACATTCCACCACGTTTTACAATTTTAATTATATCTTCAATTGAGGAAAATTTATTTTTTCTCATTTATAAACTTCTTTACATATTTTGATAAAATATCTATTTCAACATTTACAATGTCATTTTTTTTTAACATTGATAAATTAGTTAACTTTAAAGTATGAGGTATTACCCAAATTTGAAAACTATTTTTTAATACTTTTGAAATTGTAAGTGACACACCATTGATAAGAATTGATGCTTTTTCAATAAGATATTTTTTTAATGTAGTTTTAATTTCAAACTCTAAGACTTGAGATTTTCCATGTTTATTTATACTTGATAATTTAGATATTGTATCAACATGACCTTGGCAAATATGTCCAGAAATTCTTTGTTTAAATTGTAAAGGCAATTCTAAGTTAATTTTATCACCAATTTTTGATTTACTAAATTTTGATCTATTTATTGTTTCGTTTGATAAATAGAATTCAATTATATCTTTTTTTACAGAAATGAGAGTTAGGCATACACCATCACAGCTAACAGAGATTCCTAAGTTTTTTTTTGACAGTTTAATTTTTGATTTAAGAAATAAATTAATTCCATTAGCTGTTTTACTAATTTTAACTATTTTACCCTGATTAAAAATTATACCATTAAACATATCAAATTATTTATAATGTATTAATTCATCCTTTGACAAATATGTACTTATTTTTTGTTTATTTTTAAAATGTTTACCTAGTTTATTTATCGTTGCCAAGATGTTGTTTTTACCTAATTTTTTCAAATTAACAGATGATTTGAATAAGTAAAACTCATTAAAAAAATTGTTACTAAGAAAATAATTGGTTAATATTTTACCCCCTTCTACTAATAAGTGGTTAATCTGTTTTTCTTTAATTTTTTTAAGAATTTTATCAAAATTCATAATGTTATTTTTCAGATCAACCTTAACTAAATTTACACCCATTTTACAAAGAATTTTATATTTTTTAATATTTTCTTTATTGTAAAAAATATAAATTTTTTTTTGATTGTTAAATAAGTTCAAATTTACTTTTATTGATAAATTTTTATCAATAATTATTACTGCAGGTGAATAATTTTCTAATCCAGGAATTCGGCAGTTTAATTGTGGATTATCGTAATTAGCAGTTTTTGATGAGATTAAGATCCCATTATTATGATACCTAAGTATATGAGAAACCTTATGGCTTTGATCATTAGTAATTTTTCTTTTTTTTGTTGTGATATAAAAATCTCTTGAACATGCAATTTTACCAACAATATATGGATATCCATGAATTTTATTATGCTTATATGATCTATATAAATCTATGGCATCATTTTTTAAAATATTCCTTTTCACTTTAATTTTTTTCTTTTTAAATAAATCATAGGATTTATTTGCTGATCTTTTGTCAATATCATCCATGCCATAAAAAACTTTTTTAATTTTTGCTCTGATAATAGCATTTGTACAGGGAGGGGTCTTTCCGTAATGACTGCAGGGTTCTAGAGATACATAAATGGAGGATCCAGAAATATTTTCTTTACAATTATTTATAGCATCAACTTCAGCATGAGGATAACCTTTAAGACCTGTTTGACCTGTAGAAATTACTGTATCATTCTTTACTATAACACATCCAACAGAAGGATTAGTTCCCGTTAAACCAATTCTTTTCTTAGCTAAGTTAATAGCTAATTTCATATAAAATTTATCTTTTTGGGTATGATTATTTCTTTTTGTAGACATCTAGCTTGTCAACAAATTGAACAAAATCTTTTTCTTCTCTAAAATTTCTGTAGACAGACGCAAATCTAACATATGCAACAGGGTCCAGATCTTTTAGTCCTTCCATAACCATTGTTCCAATAGTTGTGGTAGAAATTTCTGACTGTCCAATTTCTTCAAGGGCTCTTGATATTTTGCTAATAAATTTTTCAACTGTTTCTGTATCAATTGGTCTTTTTTTTAAAGCTATATAAATAGATTTTGACAGTTTATCTCTATCAAATATTGATTTTCTTCCGTTTTTCTTAACAACCATTAATGCTCTAATTTGAATTCTCTCAAATGTGGTAAATCTCTCACCACAAACACATAGCCTTCGTCTTCTAATTGCTGTTCCATCTTCAGTAGAACGGGAGTCTACGACTGATGTTTCTCCCTTTTTAGGGCAAGGACAAATCATTTATAAATTTTTATAAATTGGAAATGAAGCACATAAATTAATCACTTCGTCTCTTACTTCTTTCTCAGTTTTTGAATTATCTTCTGGATTTTGTGATAAACCTTGTATTGTTTTTGTAATCAATTCTCCTACTTTTTCAAATTCCTTTAATCCAAAACCTCTTGTGGTTGCAGCTTGAGAACCCAATCTAATACCAGAGGTTACCATAGGGCTTTCAGTATCAAAAGGAATTCCATTTTTATTACATGTAATATTTGCTCTAGATAAACTTTCAGCAGCTAAATTTCCTTTAACATTAAATGGTCTTAAATCAACTAGCATCAAATGAGTATCTGTGCCTCCAGAATATATTTTAAATCCGTTATTTTTTAAAGTTTCAGATAAAATTTTTGCATTTGCTAAAACAGCGTTTATGTATTCTCTAAATTCTGGTCTTAAAGCTTCTAAAAAACCTGCAGCTTTAGCTGCTATAACATGCATTAATGGTCCACCTTGATAACCTGGAAATACAGCTGTATTAAATTTTTTAGCCAAGTCTTCATGGTTTGTTAAAATAATTCCACCTCTTGCGCTTCTAAAAACTTTGTGTGTAGTTGATGTTACAACATGTGCATGATCACATGGATTGGGGTATCCTTTACCTGCAACTAAACCAGAAAAATGAGCCATATCTACCATAAGGTAAGCCCCTACTTTATCTGCAATTTCTCTAAATCTTTTAAAATCAATTACTCTAGAATATGCGCTACCACCTGCAATAATAAGTTTAGGTTTATTTTCCAAAGCCAATCTTTCAACTTCATCGTAATCAATTAATTCAGATTTTTGATCAACATCGTAACTTATTGCATTAAACCATTTACCTGACATTGATATTTTTAAACCGTGTGTAATATGACCACCCGAATTTAAACTCATTCCTAAAAAAGTATCACCTGGTTTTAACAATGCTAAAAAAACTGCTCCATTAGCTTGTGCACCAGAATGAGGTTGAGCATTAGCAAATTTGCAATTAAATAATTTCTTTAATCTTTCAATGGCTAAATTTTCAGCAACATCAACATGTTCACAACCGTTATAATATCTTTTTCCAGGATAACCTTCTGCGTATTTATTTGTTAAAACTGAACCCTGAGCTTCTAACACAGCTTGGGACACAATATTTTCTGAAGCTATCAACTCTATATGTTGTTGCTGTCTTCTTAGTTCGTCGTTTATTGCTTTATGTAACTCTGGATCAGTTTTTGATAAACTATCTTCAAAGAAACTTTTGTATTGATCGTTTATATATTTGCTTTCACTTGACATATTATATTTTTTTAATTCTCCTTAAATGTCTACCCCCTTCAAATTTTGTCGATAAGAATAGACTTATTAGTTGTATTGCTTTTTTTTTACTAGTCAACCTACTTCCTAGTGTAATAATGTTTGCATTATTATGCAATCTAGATAATTTGGTGTTTTTAGCACTATAACATAAAGCCGCTCTTACGTTTTTTACCTTATTTGCGGCCATAGCCATACCCATTCCTGAACCACAAATAAGTATACCAAAGAGATTTTTGCTTTTGGATATTCTTTTTGAGAGTTTTAAGGCTAAATCAGGATAATCAACAGAATTATCATTTACGGGACCTAAATCATTAAGTTTAAATTTTTTTTCTATTAATGGTATAAGCTGTTTTTTTAATTTAAAACCAGCATGATCAGAAGCTATTAATATTTTTTTCAATATTGATAGTATATTTTAAATTTAATTAAATTTATAGTCTAAAACACATGCAACTAAATGAACTCTATTCTCTTCACCACCATTAAATGCATTGTGATATTTTACATTGTTTGTTATCCAAACACCTCCATCAGCCGGCATATGCTTTGCTCTGTCCTCTATTACCATCATACTTCCTGGATTTGTAAATATAGGTATATGTAATCTAGGTTCCGGATCACGGTGCCAACTTAAAGTTGATCTTGGTTCTTTTAATAATAATCTTACTCTACCTAACTTATAACGTTTGTTTAACTCATCAAAAACAAATTTAAAATAAGTATGTTCAAAGTCTTTTACAAATTCAGTGTATTTAGTTTCATCAATATCAATATCTCTTGATACCTCTTTTCCTGATGAATCTGGTTTAGTCCAATAGACACCTCTAATCTTACTTCCTTTAATAGAGTCTGGATCACCAGGTATTTGGTTTAATGAAATTGATGCAAAGTGTGGAATGCCCAGACTTGTATCAAAACCTTTCATTGCGAGTATTTCATTACAAGCATCTTGAAGTTTATTTATATCAAAAGATATATCTTGTTTTTGAAAATCATCATTTTGTGATTTTAAATTGAATTTGTTAATAGAACTTATATTATTCATACTAAATTTTTATTAATTACTATATTTAATACTATAATATATATAACTATTGTCGCACATAAACATATTATTTGAGAATGATTATCACAGGTAAATACCCACAACTAAGACTTAGAAGAAACAGAAAACAAGCTTGGACAAGAAGATTATTAGAGGAAACAAACCTTTCGTGTAATGACCTTATAATGCCTATATTTGTAATGGAAGGAAAAAATAAAATTCAAACCATAAAAAATATGCCCGGGATAAAGAGATATAGTATCAATAATTTAGGAAAAATTGTTGATAAAGCAATTAAAAATGGAATACCTATGGTATCGATTTTCCCCTACACGAATCAAAAATTAAAAAATTTAAAAGGATCAGAATCTTTAAATGAAGACAACCTTGTTTGCAAAAGCATTCGTTACATAAAAGATAGATATAAAAATCAAATTGGCATAATGACTGATGTTGCTTTAGATCCATATACATCGCACGGGCATGATGGAATATTAGAAAATAATTACGTTAATAATGACAAAACGGTCGAGATATTATGTAAACAGTCATTACTACAAGCGCAAATGGGATGTGATGTAATAGCACCATCCGACATGATGGATGGGAGAGTTGGTCAAATAAGAAAGATATTAGATAAAAATAATTTGGAATTGGTACAAATACTTTCTTATGCTGTTAAATTTGCATCAAATTACTATGGACCATTTAGAGAAGCTATAGGATCTAGAAAAAATTTAAAAAATGATAAAAAAGATTATCAAATGGATTACAAAAATAAAAAAGAAGCGTTAAGAGAAGTATCGCTAGATATTAAAGAAGGTGCAGACATTGTGATGGTTAAACCTGGTTTGCCATATTTAGACATCATAAGTTCTATTAAAAAAGAATTCAAAATACCAGTTTTCGCTTATCAAGTTTCAGGTGAATATTCACTTATAATGAATGGTATTAAAAGAAAAATAATTAAAGATGATGCAATTTTAGAAAGTTTAATTTCATTTAAAAGAGCTGGTTGCAGTGCAATAGTTACATACTTTGCCTATCAATTAGCAAGCGTGTTAAAATAATTACTTTAATGAATTAATAAAATTTGTTCTATCAATTGGATAAATTATATTATTTGGTCTTAAAATACTTTTATCAAGATAATCACCTATAATGACTAAACCGGAAATTAGATTATTTAAATTATTCTCATCTAAATCTAGTTCAATCAGAAAATTGGGTACATATTTCTTTTCTGTTTTAGACTCTACGAAATACCTTTTTTTATCATCAGTGATTTCTTTTTTGGCTATTTTTTCTAAATTAAGGTCATATCCAGTATATTTTAATAAATCAAGTTCCCAAAAAATATATTTTTTAATCCATTCATCATTAATAAGAATTTCAAAAAATGCATCTAATAAATTAAAAATTTTTTCATTTGACTCTGCCTCAACAGTTAAAATTTTAATTAATCTTAAAGAGGATGTAAGACAAAGTAATCTCTGTTTATCCTCAAAGAAATATGGCCCAAAAGCTTTTAATATTTCTACTTTAAAATAACCTATTTTGTTATCGTTTTTAGAAATATAGTTTAAAAAAAACTTATTTCCTATTTGTAAATAATTTTTAATTTTTTTGGATGTTGATCCAAAAATGATTCCAGTAGACTTTCCATGAGCTTTTGTATAAAATTCAACTATGGATGAGTTTTCGTTGTATTTAGTCTTACTAATTAGATAACCTGTATCGCTCCAGCTCATTCAACACCAATAACCTTTAACAGAGTTTCTGCTGACTTTGATTCTGCATTCTTTTTAGATGAACCAGTAGCATAAACAAATTTAGTATTTTTTAATCTTACTCCAATTTTAAATATAGGTTTATGTCTTGGTCCACTGTTGCTGATAAGTTTATATATTGGAAGAACTTTGTATTTCTTAAGTGAATATTCCTGTAATTTTGTTTTTGAATCTACTTGATAGGTTATGTTAAGTTTAAAATATTGTTCCCAGTAATTTAGAATAAACTTTTTAGCTTTAATATAACCAAAGTCTAAAAATATTGCTCCAATTAGAGCCTCACAAGTGTCAGATATTATTTTATCCTCTATATTTTTTTTTGTAGTATTACCCCCAATAATAAATTTTTCTAAACCTATCTTTTTTCCAATATTAAGAAGAGTTCTTTTATTAACCATTGATGCAAACATTTTGTCAAGATAGCCAACTTTTTGGTTAGGATAGGTTTTTAACAATTCGGATGATATTATTAAACCTAGTACTCTATCACCTATAAATTCCAATCTTTCATTATTAATTTTCGAGTTATGACTCTTATGGGTCAAGGATAAAATTAGATTTTCTTTATTTACAAAATTTATATTTATAGTTCTCTCTAATTCTATTAGATTAATTTTAGGCATTAATTAATTATTTTAAAAAACCTTTCAAATCTTATAGTTTCATTCCATTTCCAAAATTTTAAAATTGAGCCAATTCTATAGTCAGAAGAAAAAAATATAAATCTAGCTTTACCTACTAAGTTTTCCTTATGAACATAGCCTACACTTCCTAAATATCTACTATCTTTTGAACAATCCCTATTGTCACCAAGAAAAAAATAATGATTAGCTGGTACTTTAAATTTATCGGAGTTTTGATAGCCACCATTTTTTCTATAAACTGCATTAAATTTTACTGAATTAGATAACTCTTCACTAAATGTATATGTTTCTATAGTTGCAGAACCGCAATATATTCTATCATTTTTTGAAATTATCGATTTAAAAACCTGGTTATTGTTTAAGTACAAATTACCATCAATAAATTGAATAACATCACCTGGAAGTCCTATCAAACGCTTAATGTAGTCAGTCCTATTATCAGAAGGTGTTTTAAAAACTACAACATCTCCTCTTTTAGGTTCTTTAAACAAAAGTCTACCATTAAAGATTTTTGGGCTAAAAGGAAATGAATGTTTGCTATAACCATAAGAGTATTTTGAAACAAATAATCTGTCACCTACTAACAAATTAGGTTCCATAGATGAAGATGGAATATAAAAAGGTTGAAAAAATAGAGATCTTATAAATACAGCTATTATAATTGCATAAAAAATTGTTTTTAAATTTTCTGAAATAAATTTTTTACTTATCATTTTATTGAATTATAACAAATGCTAACGAATAATCCTTTTCATCCGCTAATGATAAAAAAACATTTAGTTTCTTCTTTTTAGTTAAAACTTTTATTTTTTTATTTAGACTTTTTTCACACTTTAAATAGGGCTTTCCTTTTTTATCGTTTAATATTGAAATAGAATTAAAATTAATATTATCTCTAAAACCTGTGCCTAGAGCTTTAACAAAGGCTTCTTTGGCAGCAAATCTTTTACTAAAATACATAAATTTGTTTTTCAATTTACTTCCATTTTCAATCTCCTCGATAGAAAATATTCGCTTTAAAAATTTTTTATTTTTTAAATTTTTTTTAATTCTAATGTTAGATATTATATCAGATCCAATGCCATAAATTTTCATAATTATTTCATTAATTTTTTAAATTTCTTTATAGTATTGCCAAGACCATTGAATATTGATTCACCTATCAAGAAATGTCCTATGTTGAATTCACTTATTTCATTGATTTTAGATAATATTTTTGTAGTTTTGTAGTCCATACCATGGCCCGCATGCACCTCTATACCTAAAGATTTTCCTACTATTGCACATTTTTTAATTTTCTCAAGTTCGTATGAGTAATTTAGTTTTTTCTTAATCAATGTAGAAAGCTTTCCAGTGTGAAGTTCAACACATTTTGTGCCTATATCCTTTGATAAATTTATTGAATTAATATTTGGGTCAATAAATAAACTTGTTCGGATTTTATTGCTATTAAAAATTTTAATTATTTTTTTCAAAAAGATGGTATTTTTTTTTAAATTTAATCCACCTTCTGTCGTAATTTCTTTTCTTTTTTCTGGAACTATACAAATATAGTTTGGTTTATTCTTAAGAGCTATTTTTACCATACTCTTAGATGCAGCTAATTCTAGATTTAAAGGTATTTTTGTTTTAACTATCTGCTTGAGATCATAATCTTTAATATGTCTTCTATCTTCTCTTAAATGAATTGTGATTGAATCGGCACCTTTTTTATAAGCATATTTAGCAGCAAATAAAATATTTGGATGATCTTCGCCTCTGGCATTTCTCAATGTTGCAATATGATCAATATTAACACCAAGCTTTTTCATCGGACAAACCTACTGCCTGGTTTTGATATTGGTATTTTTTTTAAATTATTTGGAATATTATTTTTTGTATAAGTTTTAATGTTAATTTTTATTTGTGAGATAATTTTAGTTTTAATTTTAAGTGATTTCTTTTCAGATCTATCTATTATACATGCAAAACCTAACAATTTACCTTTTGATTTTTTAATTAAATTAACACATTCTAAACTAGATTTACCTGTTGTTATTACATCTTCTACTATCAATACATTTGCGTTCTTTGGAATTACAAAGCCTCTTCTTAATTGAAATTTTTTTTTTACTCTCTCACAAAAAATAGTTTCTAAATTTAATAATCTACCAATTTCATAACCAATTACAATTCCACCAATTGCAGGGGCTAATATCAGATCGATATTTTTATATTTTTTTTTAATTCTTTTAGATAATGAAATGCAAATCTTTTTACTATAATTTGGCTTACTTAAAAGTTTAGCGCATTGAACATATTGACCTGAATGTCTACCTGATGACAGAACAAAATGACCCTCTATAAGAGCATTAGTTTTTTTTAAAATTTCTAAAGAATTTTTTAAAGAAAGCATTTTTTTTATCTTTATTTCTTATTATTCTGAAATCAAAGTCTCTTTGTTTTAGCTCACTTATAAGATTTGTAAAGTTTTTCAGATCACTAATAATTAAATTAAATTTAAAGTTGATAAATTTAGATGATTTTTCAGTCATTTCTACACTTGATATGTTTAATTTGTTTGTACCAATTAAGGTTGTAACCTCACCTAATTTCCCTGGTATATCTGGTAATGAAAGCCATAAAGTGACATTGTAGTCCTTTTTTTCTCCGTCTTGGTTAGTATCATTTTGTTGCCAATGTCTCCTAATAGCAGATCTAGCTTTACCAGTCATTGTGGTATTTATCCAATGTAAAGATGGAGAAACATTTTTTGATCTAGTTATTTTAACCATGTCCCCATTATTAAGTTTACTTTGCAAAGGACTTTCTTGACCATTAATTTCACATCCTATTGCTGTATCACCAATTTTAGTATGAACAGCATAAGCAAAATCTATTGGCGTAGCATCTTTAGGAAGTTTAATTATCAATCCTTTAGGTGTAAAACAAAAAACATTTTCCTGAAACATTTGAAGTTTTGTATATTCAAAATAATGATCAGGATTTTCATTCCTTTCAATAATATCTACCAAATCTTTTAACCAATCATATTCCTTCCATGTTAATGAATTTGACTTTTCTGAAGATTTATATTTCCAGTGAGAAGCTATACCTCTTTGCGCAAATTCATGCATCTGCATTGTTCTTAATTGTATCTCAATTGGTCTTTTATTAGGCCCAAGGATAGAAGTATGTAATGACTTATATTCATTTATTTTAGGTGAAGAAATATAATCTTTAAATTTACCTGGTATACACGTCCATTCTGTATGGAAAATACCTAAAGCCTTATAACAATCATCTACGTTATCAAGAATTAATCTAAAGCCAATAATATCTGTGATCTGCTCTAATGAAATTCTTTTTTTTTGTATCTTTCTCCAAATTGAAAATGGTGACTTTTCTCTTCCAAAAATTTTAACATTTATATTATGTTTATTTAATACATTCAAAAATTCATCAGAAAGCGACTCGAAGTTTGATAAATTATTTTCCTTAATTTCATCTAATCTTTTCTTAATAAGTTCTCTAGCTTCATTATTTAGAACTTTAAAGCATAGATCGTCTAGTTCATCTCTTATTGTATTCATGCCCATTCTATCAGCTAATGGTGAATAAATTTCCATTGTTTCCTTGGCTTTTCTGATTTGTTTTTCTTTATCTTTTACATAGTGGATTGTTCTCATATTGTGAAGTCTATCAGCTAATTTTACTAACAAGACTCTTATATCTTTTGATGTAGCAATAATTAATTTTCTAAAATTTTCAGCTTTTGAGTTTGAATGAGCTTTATTTTCAAATACAGAAATTTTTGTAACACCATCTACTAAATCTGCTACTTCCTGTCCAAACTCTTCCTTCACAGTCTCATAGGTTGCATGAGTATCTTCAATTGTATCATGTAAAAGACCCGTAGCTATAGTTGCACTATCAAGTTTAAGTTCCGTCAAAATATCTGCAACTGCTACAGGATGTATAATGTATGGAGATCCTTCATCACGTTTTTGTTTTTGATGAGCTTTTAAAGCAAAATCATAAGCCTTTGATAAAGCGTCAGGATTTAAAAATTTATTATAGCTTTTTACTTTGTTAATTAATTCATCAGGTTTAAGCATTTTTAATTATAACACTAAATTTAAATTTTTTTAATAGACATTAGGTCTCTAAGAGGCAATTTTGATATTAAATTTATAATTTTTATATTTTTTTTACGGTGTAACCAATTTTTTGATATTTCAAGTAATGGTATTAATACAAAATTTCTTCTATGCATTGATTTATGTGGTGAAAAGAGGTTATTTTTGAAGTCATAAATAACTTTATTATTGAAATCAACTATATCTATATCACAAGTTCGTGGTTCATTTTTCCCATGCCGCAATCTCCCCAAATTTTTTTCAACATTTAAACAAATGTTATAGAGTTCAATTATGGTTAATATAGTATGTACTTGGATCACAACATTAACAAATTTTGGTTTTTTTTTATCTGGCCATGATGGGGTTTCATAATATCCAGAAATTTTAGTTATACTTACTTTCCTACTTAAGTGATAAATACTTTTTTGAATATTTTTAATTTTATTACCTAAGTTTGATCCTATAGCTAAATAAACTGAATTAACTTGATCTTCTAACATATCTTGATTTATCTCTATTCCATTGACGGTTTTTAATAGTTTGTCTTTTGTCATATTTTTTTTTACCCTTAGCAATAGCAACTTCAATTTTAGCTTTTCCTTTTTTAAAGTACATTTTTGTGGGTATTAAAGAGAAGCCATCTCGATTAACTTTACCTATCAGTTTGTTAACTTCTTTTTTATTAAAAAGAAGCTTTCTTTCATCTGTAGGGTTATGATCTGAGTAACTTGCCTCTTTGTAAGAAGCTATATGCGAATTTAACAAAAAAATCTCTCCACCTTTTTCAACAGCATATGATTCTGAAATATTAACTTTTCCATTTCTAATTGATTTAATCTCTGATCCCTTAAGCACTATACCTGCCTCAATTAATTGCTCAAAAAAATAATTAAAGCTTGCTTTTCTATTTAAACAAATAATTTTCAAACCAGGATTGGTTTTGGTGCTCATTTTAGAAGTTTGATGGATGATAATGCCTTTTCAACCTCTTCTTCAGTTTCTTTTTTAATATTTACTAATGGAAGTCTAATTTCATCACTACATAAACCCATGAGTTTTGCAGCATACTTTGTTGGTGCTGGATTACTTTCAATAAACAATGATTTATGTAATGGTTGTAGAATTTGATCAATTTTTTCTGCTTCTTTAATTTCATTTTCTGAATCAGATTTGGAATATTTTTGCATATCCGAACATAGTTTAGGAGCTATATTTGCAGTTACTGAAATTATACCTACTCCACCCCTTCGATTAAATTTAAATGCCAATCCATCCTCACCTGTTAACTGAATAAATTCAGAACCTAATTTTTTTATTGTTTGATCAAGTCGATTTAAGTCTCCTGTTGCGTCCTTAACACCAACAATATTCTTTAATTCAAATAATCTAGCCATAGTATCAACAGACATGTCGATAACACATCTACTTGGAATATTATAAATTATTATAGGTATATTAGTATTATCATTTATTTTTTTATAATGTTGATACAAGCCTTCTTGGGTTGGTTTGTTATAATATGGAGTGACCACTAAAGCTCCATCAGCACCAGCATTTTCTGCATGTTTAGTTAAAGTAACCGCTTCCTCGGTTGAATTGGAACCTGTTCCAGCGATTACTGGAATTTTACCTTTAGCCTCGTTAATACAAATTTCTATGACTTTTTCGTGCTCTTTATGATTTAATGTTGGTGATTCACCCGTTGTACCTGCTGGGACAAGTCCGTTGGTGCCATTTTCCAAATGAAAATGAATTAGCTTTAAATATGCATCTACATCAAGCTCATTATTCTTGAAAGGGGTAATTAAAGCAACATTTGAACCTTTAAACATAAAACCTTATAACATTATTTATAAATTAATTAGTAAAAATTTATGTATCACAATAGATCATTTTTTATAAGCTTTATACTTATTTCTCTAATTTTATCTACTTTTTCAGTCAGTGCAGAAATTAATATTTTACCAAAAACAAAACCAAAAATAATTGATTCTGATGAAACTTTTAGTGGAATCATTAAACCCAAAAAGAAACCAAATATCAATAATGAAATAATTATTGAAACAAAAAAAATTAAACCCACAAAAAATGAATTTCTTTTACCTATAAAAAAACCACTGATAGTAAAAAAAGAACTTAAAAATTATAGAGGTTCGTCACAATATTATACTGATAGAGATTTTAGCATAGCAAAGAAATCAATTAATTTGATGGAAAAAGGTATGTGGAATGATGCTGTTAAGCATTCAAGAAAAAGTAAGAAAAAAAGTATTAGCAATTTTATAAAATGGAGATTTTTATTAACCAGTAACAATAAAGCATCATTTTATGATTATGCAGAATTTATTAATGCTAATCCAAACTATGCTCGTATAGAAAGATTAAAATATTTAGCCGAACATAAATTAACAACAAATATAGTCAAACCAGATAAAATTATTAAATGGTTTGGTGGAAAAGAACCTTTAAGTGGATATGGAAGATTAATTCTTGGAGAGAGCCTTATTAGTATAGGAAACGAAAGTGAGGGAATTAATTTAATTAAAAAAGGTTGGATAGATGCAAGACTGAGTAAATCCGACCTAAAAAGATTTAGAAAAAAATTTAAAAATTATTTAAACACGCAGGATTATATAAATAGAGCTGATCATCTTGCGTGGGAAGGAAAATATTGGGATTTAAGACGTATGCTAGTTTATTTGCCAAAAGATCAAAAATTATTATACGATGCTAGACAGTTATTAATGAGCAAATCATACGGTGTAGATGCCGCCATAAGCAAAGTACCTGAAAAACTAAAGAATGATGCCGGATTAAATTATGAAAGATTGAAATGGCGAAGGAAAAGAGGCAGGACTGAAAGTTCACTTGAAATACTACTTAAAATTAAAAATAGTAAAAAATATCTAGTAAGACCTGATAAGTGGTGGAAAGAAAGATCAATAATTGCAAGATCTTTAATTTATAAAAAGAAATATGAAATAGCTTATAAAATTACAAGTAATCATGGCTTAGAAAATGGCCCTGAGTATGCTGATGCTGAATGGATGAGTGGTTGGATAGCACTTAGTTTCCTAAGTGATCCCTTCCTAGCTTTAGATCATTTTAACAATTTTTACAGTAAAGTTAGTTATCCAATCAGTTTGTCAAGAGGGGCTTACTGGCTAGGAAAAACATATGAACAAATTGGAGATGCTGAGAATTCAATTAAATGGTACCAAATAGCATCGAAATATTTAACAACCTATTACGGTCAATTAGCATATTTAAAAATTTACCCTAATGAAAATTTTACTTTAACTGATGACATGATTGTAGACAATAAAATCAAAGAAGAATTTTATAAAAATGAATTAGTAAAAATTGTGTTACTATTAGATGATCTTGATAAAGATAAATATACAAAAAAAATACTAAGACATTTAGCTAAATCAAATATTGAAAATGGAAGTGAGATTTTAGCTGCAGAGCTAGCTACAAAAATTTCAAGATACGATTATGCAATTCAAATATCAAAAATAGCTTCTTATGAGAAAAGATTTCATAATAAATATAATTATCCTATTATAAGTACACCAAAAAAAGTACATCAAAGAAAAATTCCAGAATCAGCATTTATATTATCTATAATAAGGCAAGAAAGTGAATTTGATATGTCAGCTAATAGTAGTGCTGGAGCAAAAGGTTTAATGCAATTGATGCCTTATACTGCTAAACTTGTATCTAAACAAGCAAACCTACCTTACACAAGATCTAGGCTTACCACAGATCCTGAATATAATATAAACTTAGGATCTCATTATATTGCTGGACTAATATTAGAATATGAAGGTGCCTACCCTTTTGCAATAGCTGCATATAATGCTGGACCAAAAAGAGTTAAATATTGGAAAAAAATTAATAAAAATCCTCAAAAAAATCAAATTGATTATGTTGATTGGATTGAGCTGATTAAATTTAAAGAAACCAGAAATTATGTTCAAAGAGTTTTGGAGAATTATAATGTCTATAGATATATTCTTGAGAAAAAACCAATCAAAATGAAGAATTTTTTCAAAAATGAAACACTTTATTAAATTGTGGCGGAAGGAGAGGGATTCGAACCCTCGGTAGGTCATTATAACCTACGGAAGTTTAGCAAACTCCTGGTTTAAACCAACTCACCCATCCTTCCTACATACCCCCTGTGTAACTTGAAATCATTGAATATTCAATATTTATAAAGTATTTTCATAAAAATATGAAAAATAAATACTCAGTATTTTCTTTAATAAAAAATGCATTTTCGCATCATGAGAATTGGCAAAGAGCTTGGGGAGATCCTGAACCAAAAAAAGAATATGATGCTATAATTATTGGTGGTGGTGGTCATGGTTTGGCTACTGCTTATTATTTAGCTAAAAAACATAAAATCACAAATATAGCTGTTTTAGAAAAAGGTTGGATTGGTGGGGGTAATACTGGAAGAAATACAACTATAATAAGATCAAATTACCTATGGGATGCTAGTGCAGGTCTTTATGATCATGCTTTAAAAATTTGGGAGGGTTTGTCTCAGGAATTAAATTATAATGTAATGTTTAGTCAAAGGGGTGTTATGAATCTTGCTCATAATTTACAAGATGTTAGAGACTTAAAAAGAAGAACACACGCAAACAGATTAAATGGTATTGATGCAGTTTGGTTAAATACTAACGAGGTAAAAAAGTTTTGCCCAATTATAAATACTTCTCAAGATATTCGTTATCCAGTACTTGGTGGAACTCTGCAAAAAAGAGCTGGCACAGCAAGACATGATGCAGTGGCTTGGGGTTATGCAAGAGGTGCTGATGCCTTGGGAGTTGATATAATTCAAAATTGTGAAGTTAAAGGTATCAAAAGAAATGGTAATGAAGTTACAGGAGTTGAAACGTCAAAAGGATTTATTAAAACAAAAAAAATAGGAGTTGTTGCAGCTGGTCACTCAAGTGTAATCGCAAATATGGCTGGTTTAAAATTACCACTTGAGAGTAAACCACTACAAGCATTGGTCTCTGAACCAGTGAAACCAGTAATTGATACTGTAGTTATGTCAAATGCTGTTCATGCATATGTAAGTCAATCTGATAAAGGTGAACTTGTTATTGGCGCTGGAACAGACTCATATGTATCATATACTCAAAAAGGTAGTCATAATGTTGTAGAAGAAACATTAAGAGCAATTTTAGAACTGTATCCAATATTTAGCAGAATGAAAATGTTGAGACAATGGGGAGGTATTGTGGATATCTGTCCTGATGCAAGCCCAATTATTAGTAAAACTCAAATTAAAGGTTTATATTTTAATTGTGGTTGGGGTACAGGCGGTTTTAAAGCTACGCCAGGATCAGGAGATTTATTTGCACACACTATTGCAAATGATGAACCACATAAATTAAACGCTGCATTTAATATTAATAGATTTGTTAGTGGTGATCTTGTTGATGAACATGGCGCAGCAGCAGTAGCACACTAATGTTTGTTATAAATTGTCCATTCTGTGGTGAAAGAGATCAATCAGAATTTTCTTCTGGAGGTGAAGCACATATTATAAGACCAAAACAACCTACTGAATTGAGTGATGATCAATGGGCTGAGTACTTATTCATGAGAAAAAATATCAAAGGTGTTCAATTTGAAAGATGGAATCATGCTCATGGTTGCAGAAAATGGTTTAATATGATCAGAGATACATCAAATGATAAAATTCACGCTGTTTATAAAATGGGTGAAAAACCTCCTATTGTATAAACATGTCAAAAGAACTTAGAGTAAATAGCAAATATATTGATCAAACGACACGAATACCATTTAAATTTAACGGAAAAACCTTTTATGGTTTCAAAGGAGATACTTTAGCGTCAGCTCTTTTGTCAAATAATGTACATCTTGTAGGAAGAAGTTTTAAATATCATAGACCCAGAGGAATTATGACATGTGGTTCAGAGGAACCTAATGCAATAGTTCAGGTTAGTAATGACCCTTCTCTAACTGAGCCAAACGTCAGAGCTACAGAAATAGAACTATATGAAGGACTAGAAGCAAATAGTCAAAATTGTTGGCCAAGTGTAAATTTTGATATTGGAGGTATTAATAATTTTCTGTCCCCTTTTCTACCAGCTGGATTTTACTATAAGACTTTTATGTGGCCTGCTAGTTTTTGGGAAAAATATGAATTCTTTATAAGACATTCTGCTGGACTAGGAAAAGCACCAACAAAACCTGACCCAGACATATATGATCATCAATATGCACATTGTGACGTGTTAGTGATTGGCGGTGGTATATCAGGAGTAATAGCAGCCAAATTGTCTGCAGAAAAAAAATTAAATACAATATTGTTAGATGATAAAAAAGATTTAGGTGGAGTAAGTATTTATAATAATGATGATAACTTTAAAATAAATGATCAAAATGTTTCAAAGTGGCTAAGCAATGAAATTGAAAATTTAAAAAAATATCCAAACCTAAGTATAAAAACTAGAACTAGTCTAGCAGCTTTCCATGGATATAATTATCTTTTGGCTAAAGAAAATTTAACTGATCATTTAAGCGTTAATGACAGAAAAGATAAAATTAGACAAAGACTTTGGAAAATTAGAGCAAAAAAAGTAGTAATAGCAACTGGCGCTATAGAAAGACCATTAATATTTAATAACAATGATAGACCTGGTATTTTGTTAAGCTCTTCTATAAAAAAATATATTGATTACTATGGTGTTAAATGTGGAAATAAAATTTCTATATTTACCTCTAATGATAGTGCATATGAAACAGTGCTTTCTCTCTATAAAAACGGTGTAAAAGTCAATTCAATTATAGACATAAGGGATAAATCAGAATCATTAATAGTTAAAAAAGTTCAAGATATTGGTATTAAAATTTACTGGAAACATACAGTGGTTAATACAAAAGGATATAAACGTATCAACTCTATAGAATTAATGAAATTAAATGAGAAAGGAACTGGGGTAATTGGTGACAAAATTAATGAAAGTTGTGATTGTCTTGGAATATCTGGAGGATGGACACCAATGGTTCATTTATTTACGCAATCTGGTGGTAAATTAGAATTTAATAGAATAGATAATATGTTTATACCCGATGAAAACAAGAGCCCATCAGAACAAATTAGTGTTGGATCATGTAACGGTGATCTTGAACTAGATGATATAATAAAAAAAACAAATTTAAAAACTAAAGAGTTCCTCGATATAAATACTTCTATTTTTGATAGCCTTAAAATACAAAGTTCCAAAGAAAAAAATAAAAAAAATATTTGGCTGCTACCATCAGACAAACCGTTGGGAAAAACAAAACCATTTCTTGATTTTCAAAATGACTCAACAGCTAAAGATGTAAAGTTAGCTCTAAGGGAAGGTTTTAAATCTATAGAACATGTAAAAAGATACACGACTACAGGTATGGGTACAGATCAAGGAAAATTATCAAATATGCATGCCCTAGGAATTATTGCAGATACAACTGGCACAAATATGGGTGAACTTGGAACAACTACTTTTAGACCTCCATTCACACCGTTAACTTTTGGTGCAATTGTTGGAAGAAATGTTGGTCAGTTTTTTGATCATACAAGATATTCTGCGATGCACAACTGGCACGAAACAAATGGTGCTAAATTTGAAAATGTGGGACAATGGAAGAGACCTTGGTATTACCCAAAAAAATAAAGAGTCAATGCATGAAGCTGTACAGAGAGAAAGTAAAGCTGCGAGAGATAGCGCTGGTATATTGGATGCCTCAACTCTTGGAAAAATTGATATTCAAGGAACTGACGCATCTGAGTTTTTAAATAGAGTATACACAAATGCTTGGTCAAAATTACAAATTGGGAAATGTCGATATGGATTAATGTTAAATGAGGATGGAATGGTTTATGATGATGGTGTAACTACTAGATTAGGTGAAAATCACTATATTATGACCACAACAACCGGTGGAGCAGCAAATGTTTTAAATAAATTAGAAGACTATCTTCAAACAGAATGGCCTGAATTAGATGTTTATTTAACAACTGTAACCGACCATTTTTCAACAATAAGTATTTGTGGACCAAATTCAAAAAAAATTGTTAACAAAATGATCCCTGATTTAGATTTGTCTGATCAAAACTTCCCTCATATGTCTTTTAAAAATTCATCAATAAATGGAGTTAGATGTAGGGTAATGAGAATTAGTTTTACTGGAGAGCATAGTTACGAAATTAACATTCAATCAAATTATGCTAAAAATGTGTGGGAAATGTCTATGGAGGCTGGTAAGGAATACAATATAACACCATATGGTACTGAAACTATGCATTTATTAAGAGCTGAAAAAGGTTTCATTATAACTGGTCAAGACACAGATGGAACTTTAACTCCCGTAGATTTACAAATGGACTGGATAGTAAGCAAAAAGAAATATGACTTTATTGGTAAAAGGTCTTTGTATAGGAGTGATACAATAAGAGAGGATAGAAAACAATTGGTTGGTCTTATAACAGAAGACCCTAATGAAGTTTTAGAAGAAGGAGCACAAATAGTAGAAGACTTAAATAAAAAACCAATAGAAATGTTAGGACATGTTACATCAAGTTATTTTAGTCCAAATTTAAATAAATCAATTGCTTTAGCTGTTGTAGTAAGTGGAAAGAATCTTAAAGGAAAAAAATTATTTGTACCAATGGAAAACAAAAACATTAATGTAACTATTACTGATACAGTATTTTATGATAAAGAAAATAAGAGGTTAAATGCTTAATTTAGAAACATCAATACAAGAAAACAAAAGTTACAATAATCTAAGTATTTCTGAAGTTGAACCTATAATTAAAATTAATTTAAGAAGTAAAAAAAGAGAATTCTCTGCGAAAATTGGAAAAATATTATCTATAATACCACCAGTGGAATCTAACATGTCATCAATAAACGATAACTATAGTTTACTTTGGCTTAGCCCTGATGAATGGTTACTTTATTCTAATAATAAAATTAGTAATTATGAAGAACAAATCAATTTAGAAGACAAATTATTTAATCAAATTTCAAAATTAAATCAAGGTGCTGTAACTGATGTTACTGACCATTGGGTTATGATCAATTTAAATGGAAACAAAATTTATGATTTACTGTCAAAAGGATGTCCTTTTAATTTTAATGATTTTATGAGCAAAAAAGGAAGTGTTGCACAAACAATAGTAAATCATACTGATGTAATATTGCATAATATTAATGAAGGAAATTTAAACTTATTTGTTAGAAGATCTTTTTCAAAACATTTATGGTCATGGATTAATGATAGCGCGAGATTTATATAATCGATTTGTAAGGTAGAATTTCACAATTAATAGTAAAGCAATCGATATAGTCCATTGAAATACTACCCATAGCCAGAAAAATGAGTTGTAATCTGCGCTTAAATATCTTGCAATATAAAAGACAATAATGGGTACCGCTACATTTCTTACTATATTATTTAACATTGCATTTTCAGATTTTTTCAGAGCCATAAAAAAACCATTAGATAAAAAGAAAAATGGATAAGCTGGTAATACAAAGGCAGAAATTTTTAGATATCTACTACTATAATCAATAACTTGTGTATCGTTTGAGAATAATAAAGGAACAAGATCAGCAGTTATATAAATAATAAAACCAGATATTAACATTATGTAAAATGAATATCTCAAGGCAACATGATAAGTTTCAATTATTCTATCAAAATTCTTAGCTCCATAATTTTGAGATATAATTGATATTAATGCAGTATTAATTCCTAATATTGGAAGTAGTACTACTTGCTCAATACGTGTAGCTGCACCATATCCTGCTGTCGCATATTCCCCAAAAGAACCAACGTATGTAAAAATTATTGCCGCAGCAATTGAATAACCGCAAATAGCTATCGAAATAGGCATAGATTGAAAAAAAATATTTTTAAGATAAAAAAATTTTGGACGAAAATATTTGAATGTAATTTGCTTTATCATAGGATTTTTAAGTACCTTATATAAAATAATAAGTAATGAAATTAATTGACATATAATTGTAGCGTAACCTATGCCCGCAACTCCTAATGCCGGGATAAATAAAAAACCAAAAATCAACAATGGATTTAAAATAATATTTAGTAAAAAAGATAAAACTAATACATTTCTATAAGTCTTAGTATCTCCTTGAGCATGTAGAAGTGAATTTAACGCTACAACTAAAATAAAGATTAATGATCCCGCATATATGATATTTGTATACTGAAGACCATAATTGACAACTTCTTGACTGGACTTCATTAATACAAATATTTTTTCAGCTAAAGATAAACCTAATATAGATATTATGATTGATATTACAAAACTATATATTATTAAATTTGCAAAGTAGTAAAGTATATTCTTTTTATTATTCTCACCAATGCTGTTTCCTATTAGAGCTGTCCCCGCAACCGTAACTCCTATCGACGTAGCAATAATTACAAAATATATTGGAAATGATTTACTTAAAGCTGAAAGAGCTTCAGGTGATATTTTTCCAGCAAAATAAGTATCAACAATATTATAAAGTGTTTGAAACAAAGTTCCAATACTTGCTGGTATTGCTAAACTTCTCAATAATTTAGGTATATTATCTTTTAATAAATTCATTCTTAATAATTAATATTCTTTTTTGAAGATATGTCTCTTACCTAATCTTTTTGCAACATTAATCTGTTTTTGTCTCATTCTGAATCTTTCTTTTTGTGAAGAACTTAGATTAGCGTGACATTTTGGACATGATACACCCTCCTCGTAATATTTTGATTTAGTTTCCTTTTTTGAAATCGGAGTTCTGCATCCACTACAAACTAAATATGTACCTTTAGATAATCCATGTTTTAAACTAACTCTATTATCGAAAACAAAACACTCACCTTTCCATAAACTATCTTTTTTATCAATTTTTTTAAGATAATTTAAGATACCACCATTTAATTGATATATATTTTCAAAACCTTTTCTTTTCAAATATGCTGAAGTTTTTTCACATCGTATTCCACCAGTACAAAACATTGCTACAGGTCTATTTTTTTCAAGTTTATTTAAATATTTTGGAAAATCTCTAAAATTATTAATATTTGGATTTACTGACTTCTTAAATGTTCCAACATTATACTCAAATGGTTTCCTGGTATCAATTACATGTGTATCTTTATTTTTTATGAGATTGTTCCATTCCTTTGGGTTTAAATGCATTTCTGTAGATCTTTCTTTTGAATTTAAAATTAAATTCATTGGAACTGTTTCTTTCTTAATTTTTACCTTAGGTTTATGAAATGGCTGAAGTTTTGATTTAGAATCATTACTATTATCAAAGTATTTAAATGAAAATAAGGATTTTAGTTTTTTAATTGTTTTTTCAATATTTTTTTTGCTGCCTGATATGGTTCCATTTAATCCTTCCTTGGCTATTATTATAGTGCCCCTTAAATCATTTACTAAAAGAAATTTTTGTAAAATATCTTTATTCTTTTTTAAAGATTTAATTTTAACAAATTTATAAAAGCCAAAAACTTTAAACGTCATAAAACTCTGCATACAGTCATACCATCACCTAATGGGATGATGACTTGTTCTACTCTTTTATCCTCACATACAAATTTATTAAACTCTCTAATATTAATTGTGTATTTATCACTATATTTTACATCTGCCACCTCACCATGCCACAAAACATTATCAATAATGATTAATCCACCTTGATTAATTAACCCCAAAGATTTTTCATAATATTTTTTATAGTTCATTTTATCAGCATCAATAAAAACCATATCAAACTTTTGATTTTTTATATCATTCAAGGATTCAGATGCAGGTTTTATTATTGTTGTTATTTTATGATTCTGATTAGCTTTTTTGAAAAAATTTTGCGCTATTTTGCTTGTCTCTTCATTTTTATCAAGTACAACCAGTTTTCCATCTTCTGGTAAGGCAAGTGAAATAGAAAGTGCGCTAAGCCCAGTAAATGTTCCAATTTCAAGTACATTTTTAATATTTGAAATTTTAATTATCAAATGTAGAAAATGGCATTGGGTAGGATCAATTTGCATCCTTTTAATATCACCAAGTGTTTTATTGTAATCAATTATTTCTTGTTGGACTGGATTTAACTTTAAACCAAATTTATTGATATAATTTTGTAATTTATCTGTTATATCAAGGTTTGCACCCATGTAATTAAAGTTTTTTCTTCAATAACTCGTTTATTAATTGAGGATTAGCTTTACCACCAGAAGCTTTCATTGCTTGCCCAACAAAGAAACCAAATAATTTTTCTTTACCTTGTTTGTATTCAATCGCCTTTTCTCTATTATCATTAATTATTTTATCTATTAATGCCTCTAGAGCTTTTGGGTCACTTTGTTGCTTTAATCCTTTTTCTTCAACAATTTGTTGTGGATCTTTATCTCCATCTAGCATTAATTCAAATATAGTTTTTGCAATTTTTCCTGAAATTGTTCCATTCTTAATTAAATTCACTAATATTGCTAAATTCTTTGCACTAATTGGACTTTGAGAAATTTCTAGATTTTTATTATTCAAGACAGCAAATAATTCACCCGTAATCCAGTTAACTGCCAGTTTTATATCTTTATTTTTTCCCATTTTAGATACAACATTTTCAAAATATCTTGCTGTATCTATATCGGAGACTAAAATAGTAGCTTCATAAGGTGATAGTTTAAACTCTTCAATAAATCTTTTCTTTTTGTCATCTGGTAGTTCAGGAATATCATTTTTAATTTTACTAATGAATTGATCAGAAATTTCTAATGGCAATAAATCAGGATCTGGAAAATATCTATAATCGTGAGCATCTTCTTTTGATCGCATAGATCTTGTTTCATTTTTTTTGGTATCAAATAATCTTGTTTCTTGATCAATCGATTTACCTTCTTCTATTAAATCAACTTGTCTATTAGCTTCGTAATCAATAGCCATTTGCATAAATTTAATTGAATTTACATTTTTTATTTCACATCTTGTGCCTAAATTTTTTGAATCTTTTAATCTAACTGATACATTGACATCAGCTCTTAATGATCCTTCTTGCATGTTACCGTCACATGTACCTAAATATCTCATAATTGATCTTAATTTTTTTATATATGCACTTACTTCATCAGGGGATCTAAGATCTGGTTTGCTCACGATTTCCATTAATGCTACTCCAGATCTATTTAAATCAACGAATGTATTTTTTGGGTCAATATCATGGATGCTTTTTCCTGCATCTTGTTCTAAATGCAGTCTTTCAATGCCAACTTCTTTTTGACCATCAGGCATATCTAAGATTACCTTACCTTCGCCTACAATTGGGTCCTTAAATTGAGAAATTTGATACCCTTGAGGTAAATCAGCATAAAAATAGTTTTTTCTATCAAAAACTGATCGATTATTAATTTTAGCATTTAGACCTATCCCTGTTTTAATTGCTTGTTTTACACAAAATTCATTTATTACAGGTAACATTCCAGGAAATGCAGCATCAACTAAACTTACTTGAGTATTAGGTTCGGCACCAAATTTAGTTGCAGATGTTGAAAATAACTTTGACTCTGAAGTTACTTGTGCATGAACTTCTAACCCAATTATAACTTCATACTGATTATCTTTTCTGCTAATTAGATAGTCGGATTTACTTTTGCTCACTTGATCCACCAATCATTGATCTTATTTTTAAAGTTAATCTTTTCCTCCATAGCATAGGCAATATTTAATATATTCTGTTCATCAAAAGCTTTGCCAATTATTTGTAAACCTAGTGGATATCCTTTTGCATCATGACCTGCTGGAATAGAAATTCCTGGTAAACCAGCTAAATTAACTGGGACAGTAAAGATATCATTTAAATACATTGAAACTGGATCATCTTTCTTCTCACCATTTTTAAATGCTGAGCTAGGTGTTGAAGGAGTTAGTATTGCATCAACTTTCTTGTATGCTTCATCAAAATCATTTTTTATAAGTTTTCTAACTTTTTGAGCCTTAAGATAATAAGCATCATAATAGCCTGATGATAAAACATAAGTTCCAATCATAATTCTTCTTTGAACTTCGGCACCAAAACCTTCTGATCTTGTTTTTTCATACATATCAATAAGGTTTTCTCCTTTGGCTCTAAATCCATATTTTACACCATCATATCTGGCTAAATTAGAAGAGGCTTCTGCTGGTGCAACTATATAATAAGTTGGTAAGGCATAACTTGTATGAGGTAGTGAAATATCAATTATTTCTGCTCCACAATCTTTCATGTATTCAATCCCTTTTTGCCATAATTGCTCTATTTCATCTGGCATACCATCAACTCTATACTCTTTAGGTATTCCAATTTTTTTACCCTTAATTTTATTTGTTAATTCACTACTATAATTATTTCTTTTAAAATCAATTGAAGTAGAGTCTTTTGGATCATAGGTGCTAATCACTTCTTGAAGTAATGCACAATCTTTAACATTCTGTGCCATTGGACCTGCTTGATCTAAAGATGATGCAAAAGCAACTATTCCATATCTTGAACAACTACCATATGTAGGTTTTAGACCAACTGTGCCGGTAAATGAAGCTGGTTGTCTAATAGATCCACCAGTATCGGTGCCAATAGTTATTGGTGTTAATTGACCAGCTAACGCAGATGCTGATCCACCTGAAGATCCACCTGGAACTAAGTTTTTATCAATTGGGTTATGAACATTACCAAAAAAACTAGTTTCATTAGAAGATCCCATAGCAAACTCATCACAATTTAATTTACCTAGAAGTATAGCTCCTTCATCCCAAATATTTTGTGTAACAGTAGACTCATATGTTGGAACAAAATTATCTAAAATTTTACTTCCTGCAGTTGTAAGAACGTCTTTTGTACAAAATAAATCTTTTACTGCCATTGGTATACCGGGTAACTTTAAATCTAAATTTGGTTTTTGATCAAATTTTTTAGCTTTTTCCAATGCTGATGAATAATCTTCTGTAATGTAAGCATTTAACTCTTTTGATTTTTCAGATCTATTAATAAATGCATTTGTAACTTCCTCTGAGGATAATTTTTTATCCTTAATATTTTTGACCAATTCAGAAAGTGATTGATTTGTAATATTGGACATTATTCTATTACCTTTGGAACAACAAAATAATCTTCATTATCTTGAGGTGAGTTTTTAATTATTTGTTCTCTAATATCTTTACTTTTAACCTTGTCAGTTCTTAATTTAAGTGTGGTTTCAGCCACTGAAGTTAGAGGTTCTACATTATCGGTCTTAAGTTCATTAAGTTTTTCTATAAAATCAAAAATTGAGTTTAAATCTTTAGCTAATTTATGAGCTTTTTCTTCATCTACTGAAATTCTTGATAATTTTGATATGTGTTTTATAGTTTTAAGATCAATAGTCATATGATAATTAAGTTATTGCAAACTATCACTTTAGTTTAAAATATACAATATGATCACAATTGAAAATCTTAAGAAAAAATTGAGTAGAAAAGTAAGATTACTAGGTTTAGACATGGGTTCTAAAAGAATTGGTGTATCAATTTGTGATGAATATCAATCAATAGCTACGCCCTTTAAAACAATAAATAAAATAAATTTAAATCAATTAATTGATGAAATAAAAATAATAGTCAAAGAAAATGATATTAAGGGAATAATAATAGGAAATCCAATAAATATGGATGGTTCAGAAGGCCCATCATCACAATCAATAAAAGATACATGTAGAATTATTTCAGAAAATTTAGATTTACCAATCAGCCTCTGGGATGAAAGGTTGTCAACCGTAGGGGCGTTTAATCTTTCTAGTCAATTAGATGTAAATATCTCAAAAAGAGTTAAAAACATTGATCAAAATGCAGCAACTTTCATCCTACAAGGTGCAATTGATTATTTAAATAATTAATACTTGATATAATTATACTTTATAGCTATAGAGTTAATTTTAATGGCAATCAAATCAAATAAAGCTGTTAAAATTTCTCAAAAACATTTGCTCGGAATTCAAGATTTGTCTATTACAGATGTTAACTTAATTCTTAATGAAGCAAAACAATTTATAGAGCTTAACAAAAGTAAAAAGAAAAAATTAGACATATTAAGAGGTAAGACACAAATTAATTTATTTTTCGAACCCTCTACAAGAACACAGAGTTCATTTGAACTTGCGGGAAAAAGGCTTGGCGCGGATGTTATGTCAATGAATATAGTAAATTCAGCGATTAAAAAAGGAGAAACATTAATTGATACAGCGATGACGTTAAATGCGATGCACCCAGATTTAATTGTAATAAGACATCAGGACTCAGGTGCTTGTAATTTGCTATCACAGAAAGTTAATTGTTCTGTTATCAATGCTGGTGATGGAAGAAGAGAACATCCTACTCAAGCATTGCTAGATGCTCTAACAATTATAGATAGGAAAAAAAAAATACAAGGTCTTAAAATTGCTATATGTGGTGACATTCTTCATTCAAGAGTTGCTAGATCAAATATATATTTATTAAATATGTTGGGAGCAGAAGTAAATATAATTGCGCCATCAAATCTAACTCCGAATGGAATAGAGAGTTTTGGTGTTAATAAATTTACAGATATGAAAAAAGGTTTAAAAGATTGTGATATTGTTATGATGTTAAGATTACAAAATGAAAGAATGACAAGTTCATATCTTTCTTCAAATAGAGAATATTACGAATATTATGGATTAACCCAAGATAAACTAAACTTTGCTAAAGAAGATGCTTTGATAATGCACCCAGGACCAATGAACCGTGGTGTAGAAATTGATACTAATTTAGCTGACGATATAAATAAAAGCGTAATACAAGAACAAGTAGAATTAGGCGTAGCCGTTAGAATGGCATGTCTAAAAATTTTTTGCGAATGAAAAAACAATATTTTTTAAATGCTGACATTGTAGATCCTAAAAATAATATTAATGAAAATGGTGGATTAATAATTGATGAAAAAGGTAAAATTGAAGCAATTGGAAAAAAAGTTAATAAAAATAATATCCCCTCTCGAGAAAAAATAACAGATCTCAAGGGTAAACATATATTTCCTGGCATAGTTGATATGAGAGTTTTTGTTGGAGAGCCCGGTTATGAATATAAGGAAAATTTTAGAACATTAAGTAATGCAGCATTATCTGGTGGTGTTACATCAGTTGTAACTATGCCAAACACTGATCCTGTAATTGATAATGTATCAATTGTTGATTTTCTAAAGAGAAGAGGCAGAGATAAGTCAAAAATTAATATTTTTCCTTCTGCTTCACTAACAAAAAATCTTGAAGGAAAAATTATGACAGAGTTTGGATTGTTACAAAGAAAAGGAATTATTGCTTTTACAGATGGTCTGAAAACGATACAAAATTCACTACTCATGTCTAGAATTATGAGATCTGCTGGAGATTTAGATGCATTAATTATGCAACATGCTGAGGATTACAACCTTTCAAAGAATGGTATAGTGAATAATAGTATTGTTGCTACAAAACTTGGTCTACCAGGAATACCAGATATATCAGAAAAAATTATAATTGAAAGAGATCTCACATTGCTAAATGAGTATTCATGTAGATATCACATTTCACAAATATCTTCTAGAAAATCAATTGAAGTAATTGAACGGAATAGACAAGAACTTAATTTTACTGCTGGTGTTTCAATTAATAATCTTTCACTTAACGAAAATGATATTGGTGATTTTAGAACATTTTTAAAGCTATCACCTCCTTTAAGATCAGAACAAGATAGAGTTGAAATAGTAAATGCACTTAAAAAAGGATACATTGATGTGATAGTTTCTGATCACAAACCAGAAGATCAAGAACAAAAAAGACTTACATTTAATCAGGCCGCCACAGGAGCCTCGGGTATTGAAACATTATTAGCAACTTCGCTTGAGCTTTATCATAATCAGAGCCTTAAACTAGATACAATAATTGCTGCTTTAACTTCAAATCCAGCCAAAATATTAAAGATTAATAAAGGCAATCTAAGTATTGGTGAGGATGCAGATTTTAGTATTGTTGATATCAACAAACCTTGGGTAGTTAAAAAAGAAAAAATTGTATCAAAGTCTAAAAATACATCATTAGATGAAAAAAAACTTCAAGGAAAAGTTTTAAATACCTTTATTAAAGGTGAGGAACTTTTTAAATTATGACTAATGAATATTTAATAATTTTAATTGGTTACTTAATTGGTTCAATACCTTTTGGATTTATTTTGACAAAAATCTTTTTGAGCAAAGATATTAGAGATATAGGATCTGGTAATATCGGAGCAACAAATGCCCTTAGAACAGGAAATAAACTAATAGGTTATAGCACTTTAATTTTGGATATATCTAAAGCTATAATTCCAGTCCTTTATGTTAAATTAAATAATTATGATTTAATCTTTATATTGTCTTTAAGTATTTTTATTGGTCATGTATTTCCAATTTGGTTAAAATTTAAAGGAGGAAAAGGTGTAGCTACATATGTTGGAATACTTGTTATAATTAACCCAATAGCATCTTTGATATTTATGATTACGTGGTTTACAACGTATTTAATATTTAAATTCTCCTCCCTCTCTTCAATAATTGGGAGCTTAATCGTACCAATATACATATATATTTTCGACGGTATTAATAATGTTTATTTTTTTTTAATTATGTTTGTGCTTATTTTTTACACACATAGGGAAAATATAAAACGTCTAATAAATAAAGAAGAAAATAAAACAAAAATTTATTAATTTGACTAAATTTCTGTTTTATGTGATTTAATGATCAAATGAATTTAGTAATAGTAGAAAGTCCAGCCAAAGCTAAAACAATCAATAAATACTTGGGTGATAACTACACTGTTTTAGCTAGTTACGGTCATATAAGGGATTTACCATCTAAAAATGGTTCTGTTGACCCAGATCAAAATTTTAAGATGGAATGGGAAATAGACACTTTTTCAAAAAAATATTTAAAGGAAATATCTGATGCTGCAAAAAATTCATCAAAAATCATACTTGCTACTGATCCAGATCGCGAAGGTGAAGCTATAGCTTGGCATGTAAAAGAATATTTAAATGAAAAAAAATTACTTAAAGATAAAGAAATTGAGAGAGTTGTATTTAATGAAATTACAAAAAAGGCTGTTACTCATGGAATAGAAAACCCAAGACAAATAGAACAAATGTTGGTTGATGCTTATATGGCAAGGAGAGCCCTTGATTATCTTGTTGGATTCAATATTTCACCTATATTATGGACTAAATTACCTGGATCTAAATCTGCTGGTAGGGTTCAGTCAGTTGCACTAAAGTTAATAACAGAGAGAGAACATGAAATTGAGTCTTTTAATCCAGAAGAATTTTGGTCATTAAATATAAAATTTAGAGATGGTAATAATAAATATGTTACTGCTAGTATTAATTTGCTAGATAACAAAAAAATAGAAAAATTTTCCTTTAAAAATAAAGAAGAAATTAATAAAGCTATATCAATTTTAAATAAAAAAAAATTTAGTGTCACAGATATTTCGGGAAAAGTAGTTAATCGTAATCCATCTGGTCCATTCACAACATCTACACTACAACAGACAGCTTCTAGTAGATTAGGTTTTGGGGCATCAAGAACTATGCAGATTGCACAGAAGCTTTATCAAGGTGTTGAAATTGAAGGTGAAACTATAGGATTAATTACTTACATGAGAACAGATGGAACAAATATATCAAATGATGCATTAATTACTTTTAGAGATTATATTCAAAATGAAATTGGTAATAAATACCTGCCTGAAAAGTCTTTAAGTTACTCTGGCAAAAAAGCAAAAAATGCTCAAGAGGCTCATGAAGCAATAAGACCAACTGATATTATTAGAACACCTGAAAGTATAAAAAAATACTTAAGTACCGATCAAAATAAATTATACAATTTAATTTGGTCTAGAGCATTATCATCTCAGATGGCTTCAGCTAAATTTGATAGAAATACAATTACAATCACATCAGACGATAATGGTACTATTTGTAAAGCTAGTGGTTCTGTTTTAAAATTTGATGGATTTTTAAAAATTTACAATAATGTCAGCAAAGATGATAATGAAGATATTTTACCAGATGTATCTAAAGGACAAATTAATATTGAAGCTTTAATCGATGAGCAACATTACACTCAACCGCCACCAAGATATTCTGAGGCTAGTTTAGTAAAGAAACTAGAAGAGTTAGGTATTGGTAGACCTTCTACTTATGCAAGTATTATATCTACAATTGCTAACAGGGGTTATGCAGAAATTTTAAATAAAAGATTTTTTCCAACTGATAGAGGTAAGTTAATCTCTGCCTTTTTAGAAAAATTATTCTCAAAATATGTAGATTACAATTTCACAGCAAACTTAGAAGATCAATTAGATGAAATTACATCAGGTAAGGAAAGTTGGATCAAAGTTTTGGAGCTTTTTTGGAAAGACTTTAATAACAAAGTAATTGAAGTAAAAGAAATAAGGACTAGAGAAGTCTTGGATATGCTTAATGACAGTTTAGGAGATTTGGTATTTAGCAAAAATAAAGAGGGAAAAGTCGACAGAAGTTGTAAATTATATAATGAAAGTTGTAAAATTCCCAACGGAGGTACTTTAAGTTTAAAAAATAGCTTCAGAGGTGGTGCTTTTATAGGATGTTCAAATTATCCGGAATGTAAGTTTACAAGACCATTATCTAAGTCAAAAGCTGCTGCTCAATCACAATTAGCTGAACCAAAATTCATTGGTAAACATATTAATGGAAATGATATTTTTCTAAAAAATGGAAGATTTGGTCCATACCTTCAATATGAAAAATTATTAGAGGAAATTAAAACAGAACAAACTACTAAGAAAAAAAAGAAAACTAAAAAAACGAAATCAGATGTTAACGAACTTTTAAAAAATGTTTCAATACCGAAAGGATTAGAATTAAAAAATATCGATTTAGAAAGAGCACAATTTTTATGTTCTCTGCCAAAATCCTTGGGAATAAATCCTGATAATGAAAAAGATATAACTTTGAATGTTGGAAGATTTGGCCCTTACTTAAAATGTGAAAATAAATCAGCTAGAATAGAAAATGTTGAAGAAATATTTTCTATTGGTCTAAATAGAGCAATAACAATGATAGCTGAGGCTAAACCCGGTAGAATATCTTCTTCTATTATTAAAGATCTAGGGGAACATCCAGAAGATAAAAAACCAGTTAGAATAATGAAAGGCCAGTATGGACCTTATATTAAATACAAATCTCTAAATGCTACTATACCCGAAGAAAAAGATCCGGTTGAACTTACAATGGAAGAAGCTCTAATATTAATTGAGAAAAGAAAAGAATACGATAAAACTAAGAAATCTAAAAAAAGGAAAAAAAAATGAGTTATGATGAAAAAATTAAAGAATTAAATATTGTTTTGCCAAAAGCAGCTGATCCAGTTGGATCATATCTTGCTACAAAAATTTCAGGAAAAATGCTTTTTGTATCTGGCCAAATCTCAATTGATGAAGATGGTAAACTTATAAAAGGTAAAGTAGGCAAAGAATTGAATACTGAACAAGGATATGAAGCTGCTAAAAGATGTGCATTGAGTATTGTTTCGCAAGTTAAAAAAGCTTGCAATGATGATTTAACCAAAATTAAATCTTGTGTTAAATTAACTGGATTTGTTAATTCAACAGAAAATTTTACAGATCAACCGAAAGTTATTAATGGCGCATCTGATTTAATTGCATCAATTTTTGGAGAAAATGGCATGCACACAAGAGCTGCAGTGAGTGTAAATAGTTTACCCCTTGGTGTATCTGTTGAAGTTGATGCAATTTTTGAGTTAAATTAATTTATCTACCAATACCAAAGTATTTTATATTAAGCCTTTTCATTTTAGTTGGCGAGTAAATATTTCTCATATCATAAATTATAAAACTATTTTTTTTAACAATTTTTTTAAAATTAATTAATTTAAAATCATTCCACTCAGTATGAATAATAATAAGATCACTATTTGAACAAGCCGAATTAATAGTACTATGATATTTTACATTCTGTAATCTTTTAAATTCATTTTTTTCACCACTTGGATCATAGTATTTAATCGTACATTTTTTTTTATTTAAATATTTAATCATCGGTATACTCGATGCTTCTCTCATATCATCAGTATTTGGCTTAAAAGTTACTCCCAGAAAAGTTATTACTTTATTTTTAATTTTTCCTTTAAGTATTTTGTCAATTTTTTTTATTAGTAATTTTTTCCTATTTTCATTTGATTTAATAACAGTATCAACAATTGATAGATTAGATTTAAATTTTTTAGCCGTATCACTCAATGCTCTTGTATCTTTCGGGAAACATGAACCTCCATATGCCGGTCCTGCTCTTAGAAATCTTTCACCAATTCTTTGATCTGAACCAATGCCAACAGATACATCTTTAATATCTACACCTGTTTTTTCACATAAATTTGCTAGTTCATTAATGTATGAAATTTTTGTAGCTAGAAATGCATTAGAAGCATATTTTATAAGTTCTGCACCCCTTCTTGAAGTATTAAAATATTTATTTTTTTTTTTAATAATTGGTAAATATAGAGATTGTAAAATTTTGTTAGCTTTTTTGCTGTTTGTGCCAACTACAACTCTATCTGGATATATAAAATCTCTTATGGCTTCACCCTCTCGTAAGAACTCTGGATTTGAGACTACATCGACAAGTTTATTTTTTTTTAATCGAGCTAAAATATTTTCTATCTTATCACCAGTAGTCACAGGCACAGTTGATTTTGTTACAATAATTTTGTATGTTTTGATAATTTTCTTTAATTCTTTAACAACATTAAATACAAATTTAAGATCAGCGGAATTTGAATTTTTTTTTGTTGGAGTGCCAACACATATAAATATAATCTCAGATTTTAATACAGCTTTTTTTAAATCATTTGTAAAAATTAATCTTTTTTGCTTATAATTTTTTTTTAAAATCTCTTCTAATCCAGGTTCGTAGATTGGTATGTTGCCATTATTAAGAGATTCTATTTTATTTATATCTTTATCGACACAATAAACAGTATTTCCTAAGTCTGAGAAACATACTCCACTAACAAGACCAACATATCCAGTTCCAATCATGCATAATTTCATAGTTTAGAAATCTCCATTGAAGATTTAATATAACCATCCATAGAACCGCAATCCAGATATTTTCCAGAAAAATTATGTGCTATAAATTTATTACCATTATAAATTAATGACTGAATAGCATCTGTTATGTGGATTTCACCACCTTTGCCAGGTTTTTGATTTTGTAATTTACTAAAAATTTTTTTAGGAAGTATGTATCTACCTATTACAGCTTTATTTGAAGGTGCTTCAGAAATTGATGGTTTTTCAATTACATCATCAATTATATAATTTGAATTAGTTAATTTTTTATTTAACTTATATATACCCCACCTTGATACTGATTTCTTATCAACCTTCATGCTTGCCATTACAGATGATTTATATTTTTTGTGAATTTTTATCATAGATTTAGAGCAATTATTTTTAATTATTAAATCATCTGGGAGAAGCATTAAAAAAAAATTATCTTTTATATATTTTTTTGTTTTTAAAACGGCATCTCCTGTGCCAAGAGGTTTGTTTTGATAAACAAATTTTATCATTTTTTTATATTTCAATATTTTTTTATACTCTTTAATAATTCTTGGATCTTTCTTTTTTTTAATAATTTTTTTGTAAAATTTATCACTATAAAAATAATCCTTGATCATTTTTTTTTTATTTGAAATTATAAAAATAACCTGTTTGATACCTGCATCTATGCATTCATCAAGAATATATTCAATACCAGGCTTGCCATGCATAGGCAAAAGCTCTTTAGCAAAAACACTTGTTAGTGGCAACAAACGTGTTCCAAGTCCAGCCAAAGGTATTATTGCTTGTCTAATCATATAAATGTATTAATAAAATGGAGTATCATAAATGATAATTTTTAAAAGCATAAAAGTGTTAAATAATAATGTCAATTTCAATAATAATATTGGATTTGTTCCAACTATGGGGGCCCTTCACGAAGGGCATATTTCGTTGATAAAGGCATCAAAAAGAAAATGCCAAAAGACTATAGTTAGTATATTTATCAATAAGCCACAATTTAACAAAAAAAAAGATTTTAAAAATTATCCAAGAAATATTAACAAAGATTTAAAAATATTAAGAAAACTGAAAGTAGATTATCTATTGATGCCAAATGAAAAAGATATTTATAGCTCCAATAAACAGAAAAAAATTAAAATAAACAAAAAGGATCTTATAATGTGTGCTAAATTTAGATCTGGTCACTTTGAGGGAGTTTTAGCTGTTATTAACCAGTTTTTAATTAAAATTAAGCCAAGTGTAATGTTTTTAGGTAAGAAAGATTTTCAACAAATTTATCTTATCAAAAAGTTTATTTCAGGTAAATTTAAAACCAAAATAGTTCAATGTAAGACCATAAGAAATAAAAATGGTTTACCTTATTCATCACGGAATGTTTTGTTAAACAAAAAAAACTTTCAAACTGCTGTAAATGTTAGTCAAATAATTAAAAAATTTTATAGTACACTTAAATTAAACTTTAAAAAAACTAAAGATATTTACCTGATTAAAAATAAAATAATTAATAAAAATGTTAAACTTGAATATCTTGAAATAAGAAATAAATTAAATTTATCCAAAAAAATTAATAAGAAAAATTTTAAAATATTTATTGCTTACTATATTAATGGTATAAGGCTAATTGACAATTATTAATTAACCATAGAAAAAATATGCTCCAATACCTAAGAAGGACAAAAAACCTATAACATCTGTAATTGTTGTAACAAAAACACTTGATGCAATAGCGGGATCCACATTAAATCTTTTTAAGGATACAGGCACTAAAATACCAAATAGACCTGCAACAATCATATTTAAAACCATCGAAATAGATATTATTAAAGATAAATAAATATCTTTAAACCATAATTGAACTATTAACGCACTAATAATAGCAAATATTATTCCATTTAGTACACCAATAGCAAATTCTTTTGTAACAGTTTTTACAAAATTATTTTCTGATAAATCATTTGTGGCGATGGCTCTTACAGTTACTGCTAAAGTTTGCATCCCTGCATTTCCACCCATAGAAGCGACTATTGGCATTAAAAAAGCTAAAGCTACCATCTGTTCAATAGTAGCTCCAAATATACTTATCACCCATGTTGCTAAAAATGCTGTCAATAAATTTAATAACAGCCAATTAAATCTTCTTTTAGTTTTTGTGAAAACACCATCTGTAATTTCTTCATCACCAACACCAGCAAGTCTCAGGGTATCTTCTTCTGCTTCTTCTTTTAGTACTGTGAGCATATCATCACTAGTTATCATTCCAACTAATTTGTTAGATTTATCAACTACACAAGCAGAATTAAGATTATAGTTTTCAAAGATATGACCTACCTCCTCTTGGTCCATATCAACAGGTATGGATAATTGGGTTTCGAGCATTATAGATTGCATTTTAGATTCTCGTGAAGTTCTTAAAACTTTTGATGCTGGTACCGTACCAATTGGTTTAAATTCACTATCAACTATAAAAATTTCTAAAAATTCATCTGGTAAATCCTTATTTTCTCTAAGGTAATCAATAGTTTGCCCTACAGACCAATTATTTGGTATTGCAGTAAATTCTCTCTGCATCAACCGTGCAGCTGAGTCCTCAGGATAGCTTAAGCTTTCTTTTAAAGCAAATCTATCCTTAGGTGGTAATGAATTTAGAAGTGTCTCTTTATTTTGTTCATCTAAATTTTCAAGTATTTTAATCGCATCATCGGACTCTAAATTTTTAATTATATCGGTTATTGAATTAATTGGTAAATATTTAACTATTTCTGATTGGATTGACTCATTTAGCTCAATGAATACTTCAGGATCTATTTTAAAACTACTTAATTTAATTAAATTTTCTCTATCATTTTCTGTAAGATGTTCGATTATATCAGCAGCATCTGCAGGGTGCATCTCTTTAAAAGAATTGTTTATAAAAATGGCATCATTGTTAATTATTTTTTCCTTAACAACCTTTATGTATTCTTTATTAAATTCAAAGTTTACGTTTTTATCTTTAATTTTTTTTACTAAAGTCATAAAATTTCATATAAATTACTAATGAACTATTAATACATAATATAGATTTTACAAATCATTATATGAATATTGAGATAAAAAAGTCATTAAAACCAGTAAATTATAATAAAGCTATAAAATTTCTTGAAAAAAGACTGCTTGGAATCCATCAAAATAAATCAAATGAGCTACTGTGGATTCTAAACCATCCATCAATTTATACTGGTGGGACTAACTATAAAAAAAATGAAATATTAGATAACAGTATTAAAGTTATTGATAGCTCGCGTGGAGGAAAATTAACTTGGCACGGATCAGGTCAATTAGTATGTTATTTTGTTTTAGATTTAAAAAAAAGAAATAAAGATATCAGGCTTCTCATTAAAAAAATTGAACAAACTATAATTGAAACTATTAATTCTTATAAAATTGAATCTCATAGTGATAGACAAAATATTGGCATTTGGGTTTATCAAAATAATAAAAAGAAAAAAGTTGCTGCTATTGGAATTAAGTTAAAAAAATGGATTGCTTATCATGGTTTTTCTATAAATATAGATAATGATCTAGAACCATATAGCAAGATATTGCCATGTGGAGTTACTGAAGATAAAGTTACAACACTAAAGAATTGTAAAAACCAAAATTATAAAGATTTTAAAAATCGACTTATTGAAAATTTTATTAAAAATTTTCAAAATTAAGCCTTTTAGTTTTTATCATTTTTTCAAAATAGTCAGGCAGTGGTGCAGTATATGTATACTTAACACCGTTAATCATAAATTTAATATTATAAGCATGCAACATTAAGTCTTTGTTTATTGATTTTTTATTTGAAAAAAATTTATACTTATCATCACCTATAATTGGATGATTAATATTATATAATTGTTTTCTTAGTTGATGTTTTCTTCCTGTAACAGGTTTCATTCTCAATAATGTGGTAGAACTATTTTTATCAATTACATTATATAAAGTCTCAGCATTTTCTTGGATTTTTTTATTGTTTTCGTATCTGATAAGAGGATCGTTCCATAAACCTTTATTTTTTTGCACCTCCCCATGGCACAATGCAATGTATGTTTTATAAATTTTTCTCAATCTAAATAATGATGTTAATAACTGTGCAGATTTCCTATGTTTAGCAATAATAAGTATTCCAGATGTGTCTTTATCAAGTCTATGCACTGTTAATGGTTTTGAGTCTTTGAAAATTTCACTTTTGGTAAAAATATCTATTAAATTTTTTCTTGATTTTGTTCCTCCTTGAACAGAAACGCCTGATCTTTTATTTATTACTATAAAGTCTTCATTATCTTCGATTATTAAATTTTCATTTGATTTTAAAAAGCTTTTTGATGGTGTGTATTTAACCTTAGTTTTAGTTATATTCTCTTTAAAAGAAAAATCATAAAAATCTATTGCATCATTTTTTTTAACTTTATATGAACTTTTATTTTTTTTATTATTAATCTTTATTTTGCCGTTTCGAAGATTTCTCTCAATAAGAGACTGGGGAAATTTTCCAATTATAGCTTTAATCCATTTATCTAGACGCATATCTGAGTGCATTGCATCTACTAGATAACTTTTTTTCATTTATACTGGCTTGAAAATTTTATGATTTTATAGGAGCTTTTTCTTCTACTTTTTTCTCTTTTTTCTTTCTATCAACTTTTTTAGCTTCTACATCTCTATCAACAAATTCAATTACTGCCATTGGTGCTTTATCACCATATCTAAAACCTGCTTTAATTATTCTAGTATATCCACCATTTCTAGCATTGTATCTTTTGGATAAAGTTTTAACTTTATTTGCAGATTTTACGTCTTGTAATTTTGAGATTAGTAACCTTGTATTTTGTAAACTATCTTTTTTACCTAAGGTAATGATTTTATCAGCCTGTGGTTTAAGAAATTTTGCTTTGGGCAATGTAGTAGTGATTTGCTCATATTTAATTAGAGAGTTAAGCATATTCTTTAATAATGCTTTTCTATGTTCTGAAGTTCTATTTAATTTTTTATGAGCTACACCATGTCTCATTATTATATTGCCTCTTCAAGTTTTTTTGACAATTCTGCAATATTATCAGGTGGCCAATTTGGTATCTCCATGCCTAAATATAGTGACATAGCTGTTAAAACTTCTTTTATTTCATTTAAAGATTTTCTTCCAAAATTTGGTGTTCTAAGCATTTCACCTTCAGATTTTTGGACAAGATCACCTATATAGATTATGTTGTCATTTTTTAGACAATTCATTGACCTTACAGAAAGTTCTAATTCATCAACTTTTCTTAATAGATTTTTGTTAAATTCAGGTTCCTGTGGTTGATCCTTAACTATGACTTCTTGTGGTTCATCAAAATTAACAAACATACCTAGTTGATCTTGAAAAATTCTTGCTGCATAAGCTATAGCATCTTCTGCTGAAATCGACCCGTTAGTTTCAATTTCCATAGTTAATTTATCATAATCTAGTGCTTTACCCTCTCTGGCAGTGCTTACTGAATATGAAACTTTTTTTACTGGACTAAATAATGAATCTATTGCTATTAAACCTAATGGTTGTTCTTCAGGCTTATTATTATCTGCTGAAACATATCCTTTACCTGAGCTAACATTCATTTCCATATGAAATTTTGTATTTTCATCAAGATTACATATAACTAGATCTGGATTTAATATTTCAACATCTGCAACTGGAGTTATATCAGAAGCTTTAATTTCACCAGGTCCTTTAACATCTAGTATTAGTTTTTTATTTACTTCAGACGTACTCTTTAGTGCTAAAGATTTTACATTTAAAACAATGTCGGTTACATCTTCCCTGATACCTTTAATTGATGTAAATTCGTGAAGTACACCATCAATCTGTATTGAAGTTACAGCAGTTCCTCTAATAGAAGAAAGTAAAATTCTTCTTAATGAATTACCTAATGTTAGTCCATAACCTTTTTCTAAAGGTTCAGCTATAATTTTTGCAAAAGATTTATCATCACTAAGTTTAATATCTATCTTTGAAGGCTTGATCAAAGTCTTCCAGTTCTTATTATTTACTTCAGCAGTCTCCATATTTATACTCTCCTTTTTTTTGGTGGTCTTGACCCATTATGTGGCATTGGTGTTGTATCTTTAATAGAAATAATTTTAAAACCTCTAGCTTGTAATGCCCTCAAAGCCGTTTCTCTTCCAGAACCTGGACCTTTTACTTCTACAGATAAAACTTTCATTCCAAATTCAATCGCCTTAGAAGCAGCAGCATCGGCAGCAATTTGTGCAGCATAAGGTGTAGATTTTCTAGATCCTTTAAAACCCTTTTGTCCAGCTGAAGCCCAAGAAATTACGTTTCCACTAGTATCAGCTATAGATATAATTGTATTATTAAATGTTGATTGCACATACGCAATCCCGTTTGTAATATTTTTTTTATTTTTCTTCTTTTTTGAATAAGAGCTAACTTTTTTACTTTTTTGCTTTGTATTTTCAGTTGTTTCTTTTTTATCAGTTTTTTGATTTTCCATATTATTTTTTTAGTGGTGTTAATTTTTTTCCAGCAATTGCTATTGCCTTACCTTTTCTAGTTCTGGCGTTACATCTTGTTCTTTGTCCACGTGTAGGTAATTTTTTTCTATGCCTAGATCCACGGTAGGAAGCCAAATCAATTAACCTTTTAATATTTAATGAATGTTCTCTTCTTAAATCACCTTCTACTGTAAAATTCTGATCTATATATTCTCTAATTTTTAGTATTTGATCATCAGTAAGTTCGTTTATTCTTTTTTCTTTAGGTATTTCTAGATCTTTACATATTTGTTTAGAAAAACGGTCACCAATTCCATATATATATGTTAGTCCAATTTGAACAATTTTATTAGTCGGGATATTTACACCTGCAATACGAGCCATATTTTTTGTGAGTAATTTCAGCCTTTATATAAGAAGATGATTCAATGTCAATGTCTCATTAATCAAGGATTTCCTCAATTTTTTGGTAAATATTGATTATTTCCATAGAACCATCAATTTCATGAAAATTTTTATTTTTTGAATAATACTCTAAAACAGGTTTAGTAATATCCATATAAGTATCATATCTTTTTAGAATAGTATCAGCTTCATCATCTGATCTTTTCTCTAAAATTTTTCTTTTTTCAAGTCTTTTAATAATTGAATTTTTATTTACATTGAGAAAAAAAATATAATCAATTTTTTGATTAGACTTACTTAATAAATTTTCTAAATTTTTTGCTTGATTAATTGTCCTTGGGTATCCATCAAAAATTAGTTTATTTTTTTTTTTCGGATCAAAAATTATTCTTTCTAGTAATTTATTAACTATTTCATCATCAACAAATTTTCCATCATTCATATTGTTAATAATTTTTTTTCCAATCTCTGTATCTTTTCTAATTTCATCTCTTAACATTTCGCCAGTGGAAACTTGAAAATTATCAAATTTATTTACCAAATTTTTTGCTTGAGTTCCTTTACCAGCTCCAGGTGGTCCAAATATTATTATATTCACTGGTCAACTTTCAAAATTATTATTTGCCAAACTTAGTTTTTTTTATTAATTGCTCATATTGTGAGCTCATAAGTCTAGTTTGAATTTGAGTTACCGTATCAATCGCTACTACTACAACAATTAATATTGATGTTCCACCCAAATAAAATGGTATTGGATAATTTGCAATTAAGAATTCAGGCATTAGACATACAAGTGTTAAATACAACGCTCCGATTGTTGTAAGTTTAGTTAAGATATTATCTATGTATAAAGCAGTACTTTCGCCAGGTCTTATGCCTGGAACAAATCCTCCATATTTTCTTAAATTTTCTGCAGTTTCGTTAGGATTAAAAGTTATTGATGTATAGAAAAAAGTGAAAAAAATTATTCCACTCGCATACAGTATCATATATAACGGTTGTCCTTGGGAAAAATATGAGCTTATGTTTAAAAATGTATCACTATTTGAAATATTAAAATTTGAGAATGTTACAGGCAACAATAATAAAGCTGAAGCAAATATTGCAGGTATTACTCCAGCTTGATTAATTTTTAAAGGTAAATGTGATGAATCACCACCATACATTTTATTACCCATTTGTCTTTTTGGGTAATTGATTAAGATTTTTCTCAGTGCTCTTTCCATAAAAACTATAAACATTATAGTTAAAATTAATAAAATAAAGATGAATATAATCATTAAACTTGATATTGCTCCCGTTCTACCCAATTCAAATGTTGTAACAAGTGCCCTTGGTATCTCAGCAACAATACCAGAGAAGATTATAAGTGATATTCCATTACCAATACCTCTTTGTGTTATTTGTTCACCAAGCCACATTAAAAAAACTGTACCTGCTACTATTGTTGTGACAGTTGATATTTTAAAAAAAATTCCCGGATTAATTACAAGGTTTGATGAGGATTCTAATCCTACAGACAAACCGTATCCTTGAAGAGTTGCCAAAAGAACTGTTCCATATCTAGTTATTTGAGATATTTTCTTTCTACCTACTTCGCCTTGATTTTTTAAATTTTTAAAGTAGTCAGATACACCGGTTAATAATTGGACTATGATTGATGACGATATGTACGGCATAATTCCAAGGGCAAAAATAGCCATTCTGCTTATGGCACCACCAGCAAATACATTAAACATTCCTAATAATCCCTTTTGATTACCCTCCATTAAAATTTGTAACTGTTCAGGATCTATGCCTGGAAGTGGCACAAAAGTACCCAATCTATAGATAGATAATATTATAATAGTGAATAATATCCTATTTTTGAGATCATTATTCTGAGGTGTAGCACTCATAATTATTTATTTTTTATTAATTTGATATGATCCACCTGCTTTTGATATTTTATCAATAGCAGATTTTGAAAAAAAATTTGCTATTATATTAATTCTGTCTTTTATTTCACCAGAACCTAAAATTTTAACTTTTTTAATTTTTTTATTTACAATCTTAATTTTTTTTAAAGTTTGGATATCAACTTTTGTAGTTGGATCAATCTGTTTTTTTTCAATTAGATGCTGCAATTTACTTAAATTTAATTTTGCTACTACATCATTTTTTTTTAGGGAATTGAAGCCTCTTTTAGGAAGTCTTCTGTACAATGGCATTTGACCACCCTCATAACTTTTAATTGCAACACCTGATCTTGATTTTTGTCCCTTATGACCTCTGCCAGAAGTTTTACCTTTTCCAGAACCAATACCCCTGCCAACACGTATTTTATTGACTGTAACTGGTTTCATTTTATTTAAGTATGACATTAACCCCTCTTTTCTACTATTTCAGATATTTTCTTATTTCTAATTGTTGAAATATGTTTTGGTGAATGCTGATTTGATAATGCCTTAAGGCATGCTCTTATAACATTATGTGGGTTTGCTGTTCCCATAGATTTTGCAACAATATCTTTAATTCCTAAAACCTCACAAACAGCTCTTACAGGTCCACCTGCAATAATTCCTGTTCCTTTAGGTGCAGACCTTAATTTAATTCTACCGGCGCCATCTTTACCATATATATCATGATGGATTGTTCTGCCTTCTCTCAAAGGTATTTGTATCAAATTTCTTTTTGCAAGATCATTAGCTTTTTTTATTGCATCTGGAACCTGTTTGGCTTTAGCATGAGCAATTCCAATCTTACCATTTTGATTTCCTACAACAACAAGAGCTGAAAAACCAAATCTCCTTCCTCCTTTAACAACCTTTGTAATTCTATTTATATGAACTAATTTTTCTAAAAATTCGTTATTTTTTTCCATACTAAAATTCCATTCCATTTTTTCTTAAAGTTTCTGCAAATATTCTAACTCTGCCATGATATTTGTATACACCACGATCAAAATAAACTTTTGTGATTTTCTTTTCAGTGGCTTTCTTTGCTAATTTTTCAGCCACTACAATAGAAAGGTCTTTTTTAGTTCCTTTTTTATTTGACCTAATATCTTTTTCCTCAGAAGAAGCTGAAATTAAAGTTATATTTTGATTGTCATCTATTATTTGTGCTGAAAGATTTTTTGCAGATCTAAAAACTGACAATCTATATCGATCGTTTTTTGATACTTTTTTAATCTTATTTCTAATTCTAAATTTTTTTCGTGATGCTGTATTTAGTTTCATTATTTCTTTTTACCTTCTTTTCTTAGTATATATTGACCAACTTCTTTTATACCCTTCCCCTTGTATGGTTCAGGGGGGCGTAGTGATTTAATTTGTGACGCAACCATTCCAACTAATTGCTTATCAGAACCTGAAATTTTTACATTTGTTTGTTTTTCTACGATAATCTTTATTCCTTCTGGTATTTTGAAATTAATATCATGACTGAAGCCTAACTGAAGATTTAGTTCGTTGCCTTTTATTGCTCCTCTGTATCCAACACCAACTAATTCTAAGTTTTTTGTATATCCTTCATTTGCGCCTATAATTGCGTTATTTAATAAGCTTCTGTTCATCCCCCAGAGTCTTTTTGTTTCATCATTAATTATTTTGGGTTTTATAGATATATCTTTTCCATCATTTATTTTAATTTCAAAAATATCTTTATCATAAGGTAATGTCTTTTTACCTTGGGGGCCTTCAATATTTAAAGTATTTTCATTTATAATTACTTTAACTTTTTCGGGTACTTGTATATTTATTTTTCCAATTTTTGACATTAAAACACCTTACAAATTACTTCGCCACCTAATTTTTGTTTTCTTGCATCCATATCTGACATAACACCTTTTGGTGTTGAAATAATAGCTATACCTAGTCCATTATTAATTTTTGGCAAACTTTCAGCACTGGAAAAAATTCTTCTTCCTGGTTTAGAAACTCTTTCTATTGTATTAATTACTGGGGATCCTGAACTATATTTAAGATTAATCATTAAATCCGTTTTATTAGAATCTTTCTTTTCAACTTTATAATCGATAATAAAGCCCTCAGATTTTAATACATCTGCAATTTTTACTTTAAAATTAGATGAAGGTAACTCAATCATTTTGTAATTTCTAACTTGAGCATTCTTTATTCTTGCTATCATATCTCCTATCGGGTCACTTAAACTCATAATTATCCTTTCTACCAGCTAGATTTAACCATTCCTGGAATTTTTCCCTCAAGACCTAGTTCTCTTAAAGCTATTCTTGAAATTTTTAATTTTCTATAAACACCGTGAGGTCTTCCTGTTATTTCACATCTATTCATAATTCTAGTTTTTGATGAATTTCTTGGTAATTTTGACAATTTTTGTTGGGCTTTAAATCTTTCCTCTAATGAAATTTTCTTATCCATTATAATTTTTTTTAATTTTTTTCTTTTGGCTTCATACTTTTTAGCCATCTTAATTCTTTTATTATTTTTATTTACTGCACTTACCTTTGCCATGCTAATTCACTCCTTTTGTTTGAAATGGAAAATTTAATTTTTTTAGTAATTGCAAGCTTTGATCTGCATTAATTGATTTTATTACTATCGAAATATCTAGACCTCTAATTTTATCTACTTTATCAAAGTTAACTTCTGGAAAGATTATATGTTCTTTTATACCAAATGAGTAATTACCAAATTTATCAAATCCCTTATCAGATAAACCTCTGAAATCTTTTATTCTCGGTAATGCTATATTGACTAATCTATCAATAAACTCATACATTTTTCCTTTTCTTAAGGTCACCTTTAATCCAGCTTGACTCCCTTTCCTTGTTTTAAAATTTGAAATTGATTTACGAAATTTAGTTATCACAGGTTTTTGTCCTGCAATTTTTGCTAAATCTTCTTCGCAAATTTTGATAATTTTATTATCTGTACCGTCAACTCCTAAACCCATGTTAAGGATTATTTTTTCAACCTGTGGAACCATGTATTTATTTTTTAACTTAAATTGTTCCTTAAGTTCAGGTACTACTTTCTTTATATATAATTCTTTAATTCTAGTCATTATTTTTTAATTTCAACTTTTTTTTTGCCTTCAACTAATACTAAATTAGAAATATTAACAAAATTCTCTTTTGATACAATCCCACCTTTTTTTTCTTTTGTAGTTTTGATATGTTTTTTTACCATATTTATACCTTTAACTTTTGCTCTGTAATTTTTTCTATCAATCTCTATTATTTCACCATTTTTATTTTTATCTTTTCCAGTCAAAATTTTCACATTATTACCTTTTTTAATAATACTCATAATACCTCCGGTGCTAGTGATATAATTTTCATTAATCCCCTTGATCTTAATTCTCTTGTTACTGGTCCAAAAATTCTAGTTCCCACAGGTTCGCCCTTATCATCTACAAGTACGGCTGCATTATTATCAAATCTTACCTTAGAGCCGTCATCTCTATGAATACCTTTTTTAACCCGGACAACTACCGCTTTGTGTACTGTACCTTTTTTAACTTTTCCTTTAGGCATTGCTTCCTTTACAGCTATTACTATTGTATCACCAATACTGGCATATCTCCTTTTTGAACCACCTAATACTTTTATGCATTCAATTCTTTTTGCGCCTGTATTATCTGCAACTTGTAACTCTGTCTGCACTTGAATCATTTTTTATCTCCAATAACTTCAAATTTTTTATTCTTAGAATGTGGTTTACACTCAATTATAGATACAATATCACCGCTTTTGTATTGATTTTCTGGGTCGTGTGCGTTGTATTTTTTTCTTACTTTTACAACTTTTTTTAGAACGGGATGCTGATATTTTCTCTCAACTACTATAGTTATTGTTTTGTTAGGTTTGTCACTAACTACTACACCAGATAATATTTTTTTAGGCATTCAAGTTTCCTTTTAATAAAGTTTTTAATCTAGCAATTGATTTTTTTGTAAGCTTAATCTTTGAATAACTATTTAGTTGTCCGTTTATTTTTTGAAAACGTAAATTAAATAAATCTTTTTTAAATTTATTAATATTATCTACAATCTCAGTTTTTTTTAATTTTTTAATTTCTTGCTTTTTCATATTTAAATTCTTTTAATTATTTTTGTTTTTATTGGCAGTTTTGCAGACGCTTTATATAAAGCTTCCTTAGCAATTTGTTCTGAAACACCATCAACTTCAAAAATAATTCTCCCAGGTTTTACCCGGCACGCCCAATATTCAGGTGAACCTTTACCTTTACCCATTCTAACTTCGACTGGTTTTTTTGAAACTGGAATGTTAGGAAAAACTCTTGTCCATACCCTTCCTTGTCTTTTCATATGCCTAGTTAAAGCAACTCTTGCTGCCTCGATTTGTTTTGAGATAACTCTATCTGGCTCCATTGCTTTCAATCCGTAAGCACCATAATTCAAATAATTACAACGTGATGCTGTGCCATGAATTCTGCCTTTATGCGCTTTTCTATATTTTGTTCTAGTTGGTTGTAACATGATTATTTTTTATTTGTCTCCTGGCTAAATTCTCTTGTAAAAATTTCTCCTTTATATATCCAAATTTTTACTCCAATAATTCCGTATGTTGTTAATGCTTCAGCTTCAGCATAATCTATATCTGCTCTTAATGTATGTGATGGAATACTGCCTTCTCTTAACCATTCAGTTCTGGCTATTTCATTTCCAGCTAACCTTCCACTAAGTGAAACTTTAATACCTTTAGCACCCAATCTAATAGCAGACTGCATTGCTCTTTTCATTGCTCTCCTATAAGAAACTCTTTTTACAAGCTGTTGAGCAATATTTTCAGCAACCAAATAAGCATTAGTCTCAGGTTTTTTAACCTCTTTAATATTCAAATTAACATCATTTGAAGTAATGTTTGAAAGTTTAGATTTTATTTTTTTCTATATCGCTTCCTTTTTTTCCAATAACAAATCCTGGCCGTGATGTATATATTGTAACAAAGCATTTCTGAGAAGTTCTCTCTATCATTACTTTCGAAACTCCAGAATTAACTACATTTTTTTTGATAAATTCTCTTATTTTAAAATCTTCAATAAGATACTTTCCAAAATCTTTTTTCTTAGCATACCAAAGGGAATCCCACCCTCTATTTATACCTAATCTTAAACCAACTGGATTAACCTTTTGTCCCATGTTTCTCCATTTCTATTTTTTCGCTTAAAATTATTGTTAAATTTGAGTAAGGTTTTTTAATTGGCGCTGCTCTACCCTTTGCTCTAGGTCTAAATCTTTTCATTACAATTTGTTTTCCACAATATGCCTCTTTAACCACCAATTTATCAATATCGTATTGATAATTATTTTCAGCATTAGCTATTGCAGATGAAAGAGTTTTTGAAACATCGTTTGATATTCTTTTGTCAGAAAAAGATAAATTTCTTAGCGCTACATCAACTTTTTTGCCAACTATAGATTTTAAAATAGGATTTAACTTTCTTGTACTAGATCTTACATTTTTATTAATTGATCTAACAATATTTTTTTTATCTTTTTGTATATTTTTTGTATTCATATTTATTTACTGACTTTCTTATCAGTTTCAGCTTTCGCCTTTTTATCTGCTGGTGTATGACCAAAAAATTGACGTGTTGGTGCAAATTCTCCAAATTTATGCCCAACCATATCCTCTGAGACAGTTATAGAAATAAATTTTTTTCCGTTATATATTAAGAAACTCGCTCCAATAAAATCAGGTATTATTGTTGATTTTCTTGACCATGTTTTAATAGGTTTTTTATTTGAATCACCTTTTTGTTTATCAACTTTTTTGATTAAACTTTCTTCAACAAATGGTCCTTTCCATACTGATCTAGCCATAATCTATTTTTTCTTCCTTTTTCTTCTTCTAACAATAAATTTGTCAGTTCTTTTATTGTCTCTTGTTTTTAAACCTTTAGCTGACTGTCCAGTCGGTGAAACAGGATGCCTACCTCCAGCAGATTTACCTTCCCCACCACCATGTGGGTGATCTACTGGGTTCATTACTACACCTCTTGTGTGAGGTCTTCTACCTAACCACCTTGATCTTCCAGCTTTACCAATTTTAATATTTTTTTGATCTGGATTTGACAAAATTCCAATAGTTGCCAATGATCTTGAATTAATTTTTCTCACCTCTCCTGAAGCTAATTTCACTAAAGAATATATTCCATCTGTACCCGAAATCGTTACTGATGTTCCTGCTGATCTTGCAATTTTTCCACCAGCGCCTGGTTGTAACTCTACGTTATGTATATTAATACCTACTGGTATACTTTGTAATGGCATACAATTTCCTGTTTTAATTTCAATATCATTTCCATTTTGTATTTTGTCTCCAATTTTAATATCTTGAGGTGCTAAATAATAACATCTTTCACCATCCTCAAATTTAACCAACATAATATGGCATGATCTATTAGGATCGTATTCAATTCTTTCTACTTCTGCAGCCATGTCATTTTTTTTTCTATAAAAGTCAATATTTCTATATTTTTGTTTATGACCTCCACCTGTGTTTCTAGAAGTTATTCTTCCAAGGTTATTTCTTCCTCTTGAGGATTTATTATTATTTGTTAAAGGTTTGTATGGTTTACCTTTCCATAATCCTGACCTATCAACGATAATTGTACCTCTGGTAGATTTTGTATATGGTTTAAATGATTTTAATGACATTTCTAAATTCCTGTTGTGAGATCAATACTTTGACCTTTTTTAAGTGTAATAATAGCCTTCTTGTAACCTTTGATCTTAATTTTTTTTCCTCTAGATATTTTTTCTCTATTTTTTTTGTTAACAATGTTTACTTTTATTACGTTAACTTTGAAAATTTTTTCAATATTCTTCTTTAAAATTTTTTTATTAGAGCTATTAGGAACTTTGAAGACAATTTTATTTTGCTCAGATAGATTTGTCGATTTTTCTGTGACAACCGGTTGTAAAATTTTATCGTATAAATGTATTTTATTCATTCTATTTTAGTTTTTTTTCAAGATCTTTTACTGATGTTTCTGTAAATATAATCTTTTTAAATTTTGCAACGTCAAATGCACTGAAGTGATTAACGTCTGTTAATTTAACATTTGGTATATTTTGTAAACTTAACTTAATGTTATTTATTGAGTTTTTATCAGCTACAACTAAGGCGTTTTTAATGTTTTGCTTAAAAAGAATTTCATTCATTATTTTTGTTTTGTTTATTTTTTCTTTAAAATCATCGAAAATTATTAAATTCTTATCTTTATTCTTTTTACTTATAAGTGAAATTATTCCAATTCTCTTTTCACTTTTATTAACTTTTCTTATTTTATAATTATTTTCTCCCTTAGGACCATGAGCTATACCTCCACCGACAAAGATTGGGGCTTTTCTACTTGCATGTCTTGCTCCACCGGTACCTTTTTGTGCATAAATCTTACTAGTAGAACCTCTAATTTCATTTTTCTGTTTAGTTTTAGCTTTTCTTCCTTTGTAATTAGCATTTGTTTTATAAAGTAGTAGATCTACTAATCTTTCATTGACCTTTGATGAGAAAATCTTATCTAACACTTCTAAGCTTGTTTTGTTTCCTTTTGTATCAATCTTATCTAATTTCATTTTTTATTTTTTTTTCTTTTCGTTTGATTTTTTTTGTTTATCAATTAATTCAATTTTTTCATTAATTGTTAATCTTTGTATATTTTTGACAGATTTTTTTACTATTACTTCGGTATTTTTTGAACCAGGTATGGAACCCTTTAGATATAATAAATTATTTTCATTATCCGATTTTATTACTTCTAGATTCTGCATTGTTCTAACCTTATCGCCCATATGACCAGCCATTTTTTTACCTTTAAAGACTTTACCAGGATCCTGATTTTGCCCTGTAGAACCGTGAGCTCTATGAGATACTGAAACACCATGAGATGCTCTTAAACCACCAAAATTATGTCTTTTCATTGCACCCGCAAAGCCCTTACCAATAGTTTTTGATTTTACATCTACAAATTTAACATCTTTGAATATCTCAATACCAAATTCATTACCTGGTTTATAAATTTCCGTATCATTAACTCGTATTTCTTTAAGCCTTTTCTTAGGTTCTGTGTTTTTTTTAGCAAAAAAACCTTTCATTGCTTTTGTTAATTTAGATGTTTTGATATTTAAAAAACCTAGCTGAACTGCTTTATAGCCTCTTGATTCCTCATTTATTACCTCTATTACTCTAGCTTTTTCAACTTTTAAAATTGTTACAGGTATAGACTGTCCTGATTTGTAAAATTCTCTAGACATACCTATTTTTTTTCCTATTAAAGATAATTCGCTCATAATTTAAATCTTTATCTCCACATCTACACCCGAAGCTAAATCAAGTTTCATTAATGCTTCTACCGTCTGAGGTGTTGGTTCAATAATATCTATCAATCTTTTGTGGGTTCTTGTTTCAAATTGTTCTCTGCTTTTTTTGTCAATATGTGGGGATCTTAAAACAGTATATCTTTCAATTTTTGTAGGCAAAGGAATTGGACCTTTAATATTTGCTCCAGTTCTTTTTACAGTGTTTACAATCTCTTCAGTAGATTGATCCAGGATTTTATTATCGTATGCTCTCAATTTAATTCTAATATTCTGTTTATCCATAAAATTTATCCAGTTTTTTTAGTTACCTCATCTTGTACATTTTGAGGAACTTTTGAGTAATGATCAAAAAACATTGAGTATTGAGCTCTTCCTTGTGACATTGATCGTAAATTATTAATGTAACCAAACATATTTGCTAGAGGAACCATGGCAGTAATAACTGTTGCATTACCTCTAACTTCTTGCGTGCTTACTTGTCCTCTTCTACTATTAAGATCACCTATTACATCTCCCATGTAATCCTCTGGCGTAACAATTTCTACTCTCATTACTGGTTCTAAGAGTTTAAGAGTAGCCTTTGAACAAGCTTCTTTAAAACATTGTCTTGAGGCTAATTCAAATGCTAAAACACTTGAATCAACATCATGATGTAAACCATCTAAAATAGTTACCTTGTAGTCAATTATTGGGAAACCAGCTAATATTCCAGTATCTGAGATAGTTTCAATTCCTTTCTCCACCCCAGGAATAAATTCTTTAGGAATTGCTCCACCTTTAATTTTGCTTTCTACTTGTCTTCCTTTACCAGGTTCTAAAGGTTCCAATGAAAGTTTTACTCTTGCAAACTGTCCAGCACCTCCACTTTGCTTTTTATGTGTATAATCAAATTCAGATGTATTTTGTATGGTTTCTCTATATGCTACTTGAGGAGCTCCAACATTTGCTTCAACTTTAAATTCTCTTTTCATTCTATCAACAATTATATCTAAATGAAGCTCTCCCATACCTTTGATAATTGTTTGGCCAGACTCTTCATCTGAACTTACTCTAAAAGATGGATCCTCTTTAGCTAATCTACCAAGTGCTTCACCCATTTTCTCTTGGTCTGCTTTAGTCTTTGGCTCAACTGCTATTTCAATAACTGGGTCAGGAAATTCCATTGGTTCTAGTAGAACAGAGTTTTCTTCATCACATAATGTGTGGCCAGTAATAGTATTCTTTAATCCAGCTAAAGCAACAATGTCACCTGCATTTGCTTCTTTAATATCTTCTCTAGAGTTTGCGTGCATTAAAAGCATTCTACCAACTCTTTCTTCTTTCTCCTTTGATGAGTTATAAACTGCTGTTCCAGTTTTAATTGTACCAGAATATATTCTAATAAACGTTAAAGATCCTACAAATGGATCGTTAGCTACCTTAAATGCCAAAGCTGAAAATGGAACATTATCTTCAAATTTCATTTCCATTTCATCTTCAGATCCTAATTTAGTTCCTTTTATTGATCCTATATCAACAGGACTAGGTAAATAATTTACAACCGCATCTAATAGTGGTTGCACACCTTTATTTTTAAATGCAGAACCTGTTAGAACTGGTACAAATGTAAAGTCTAGGGTTCCTTTTCTAATACACTTTATTAAATCTTCTTCTTTTATTTCCTCACCGTTTAAATATGACTCCATTAACTTTTCATCTTGTTCTACGGCAGTTTCAACTAATTCAGTTCTATATTTTTCTGATATTTCTTTTAAATCATCTGGTATATCTTTGTATTCCCACTCTGCACCTAATGCCTCGTTTTTCCATACTTGTGCTTTCATTTTAACCAGATCAACCACACCTGTTAATGAAGCCTCTGAGCCGATTGGTACTTGGACTACTAGTGGTTTAGCACCTAATCTATCTTTAATCATGTCAACGCATCTAAAAAAATCAGCACCAGTTCTGTCTAATTTATTAACAAAGCAAATTCTTGGAACTTTGTATTTATCTGCCTGTCTCCATACAGTTTCAGACTGGGGTTCAACACCTGCAACTCCATCAAATACAGCTACAGCGCCATCTAAAACTTTTAAAGATCTCTCAACTTCAATTGTAAAATCCACATGACCTGGAGTATCAATTATATTAATTCTATGATCATTCCAAAAACAAGTAGTTGCAGCTGAAGTGATTGTAATTCCTCTTTCTTGCTCTTGTTCCATCCAGTCCATAGTTGCAGCTCCGTCATGAACTTCACCTATCTTGTGGCTTTTGCCTGTGTAATAAAGAACTCTCTCTGTTGTGGTTGTTTTACCAGCATCAATGTGAGCCATTATACCAATATTTCTATATTTATCTAATGAGTGTGATCTAGACATAATTTATTACCATCTAAAATGTGCAAAAGCTTTATTGGACTCTGCCATTTTATGTGTATCCTCTTTTTTCTTGATTGCTGAACCTCTGTTTTGATATGCATCATAAATTTCATTAAAAATTTTGTCAGACATATTTTTATTTTTTCTTTTTCGTGAAGCATCGACTAGCCATCTTAATGCTAAAGCTTGTGATCTTTTTGATTTAACTTCAACAGGAACTTGATAAGTTGCACCACCAACCCTTCTAGATCTAACTTCTACTGTTGGCTTAATATTGTTAATAGCTTGATTAAAAATTTCTAAAGGCTCATCTTTTGATTTAGATTTAATTTTATCAATAGCATCATAAATTATTTTTTCTGCAGTGGTTTTTTTACCATCATACATTATAGAATTAATTAATTTTGGTATTACAGTTGATTTATACTTTGGGTCTAGTACTGGAATTTTTTTTGGAGCTTTACGTTTTCTAGACATTATTATTTACCTTTTTTTGCTCCATATTTAGATCTTTGCTGTTTTCTAGCAGTAACACCTTGAGTATCGAGATTACCTCTTAGTATATGATACCTTACTCCTGGTAAGTCTTTTACTCTTCCTCCTCTAATCAAAACGACTGAGTGTTCTTGCAAATTATGACCTTCACCAGGAATGTATGATGTAACTTCATGACCATTAGAAAGTCTTACTCTTGCAACTTTTCTTAATGCTGAGTTTGGTTTTTTAGGTGTTGTTGTATATACTTTTATACACACGCCCCTTTTTTGAGGTGATTTTTCTAAAGCTGGTACTTTATCTCTAGACTTTGGTCTAATTCTTTTTTTTCTTAACAATTGGTTTATTGTTGGCATAATTTTTAATTTAATTTTTGGAAAGAAATAACTGATTAATTCTTATGGCAGCGTTTAGTACTAAATGCACTACATTCCAACCAAAATTATCGACAAAATACTATAGAATTTGCTTTTGTCAAACTAAAACAATCAAAAATTGTGCGAATTATTGTTGATTTATTTGGGTTTCTGGAGGATTGGCTTTTTCTTGCTCTGATAAGAATTTTTCATCATCATCACGAGCTTTTTTATTCCACAAATTCTTAACAGCACCTGTTCCAGCTGGAACCAATCGACCTACAATTACATTTTCTTTTAAGCCTTGTAAGGTGTCAACTTTACCTTTTATAGACGCATCTGTTAAAACTCTTGTAGTTTCTTGGAATGAAGCTGCTGAAATAAATGACTCAGTTTGTAATGAAGCTTTAGTTATACCCATCAAAACTCTTTCTCCTAATGCTGGTTTTTTACCTTCAGATTTTAATTTTTCATTAAGATCCTCAAATTTTATTCTATCAATAATTTCTCCTGGTAATAAGTTACTATCACCAGAGTTTTTGACTTCAATTTTTTTTAACATTTGTCTTAAAATAGTTTCAATATGTTTATCATTAATGATCACACCTTGAAGTCTGTAAACTTCTTGAACTTGATTAACAAAGTATTCTGTGAGCTCTTCTATTCCTAAGATTCTTAAAATATCATGCGGCAATGGTTGTCCATCAAGAAGATATTCTCCTTTTTTGATACTTTCCCCTTGATTAAAATTTATATGTTTTCCTTTTGGTATTAAATAATTTGAAGTTTCGCCATCATCTGAAACAATAGATATTCTTTGTTTACCTCTTACTTCTTTGCCAAATAAAACTTTACCATTATTTTCAGCTATAATTGCGCTATCTTTAGCTTTTCTAGCTTCAAATAACTCTGCTACTCTAGGAAGTCCACCGGTAATATCTTTTGTTTTAGAAGTTTCTTTTGGCAATCTAGCTATTACATCACCAGCAAATATTTTTTGTCCATCTTTTACTGACAATATTGAATCTGGTACTAAATAATATCTAGCTTCATTATCATCTGCTTTTTTAATTACGTTACCTTTTTCATCTCTAAGTGTAATTCTTGGTTTTAAATCTGTGTTCTTAGATTGTGTTTTCCAATCAACAACTGTTTTAGTTGATATACCAGTTGCATCATCAGTGGTTTCTGCGATTGATACACCATCAATTAAATCTACAAAACCTGCGATACCACTTTTTTCAGCAATTACTGGTGTAGTATATGGATCCCATTCACAAATTTTTGAATTCTTTTTTATTTTGTCTCCATTTTGGAAAAATAGTTTTGAACCATAAGGGATTTTGTAAAGTGCAATTTGGTTTCCTTTATCATCTTCTAAAGATAATTGAGTATTTCTTCCCATAACTACTAAGTTTTTCTTAGAGTCCTCTAACAAATTAGTATTAATTATTCTTAATGTACCCTCACTCTTTGTAATAATCTGAGATTCCTGCTTTATTTGTGCTGTTCCTCCAACGTGGAATGTTCTCATAGTTAACTGAGTTCCAGGCTCACCAATTGATTGTGCTGAAATCATACCGATAGCCTCACCTTCGTGAACCATTTTACCTCTAGACAAGTCTCTACCATAACTCATTGCACAAACACCTTTTTTAGATCCACATGTAATTACTGAATATACCATTATAGATTTTACCCCAGCTGCATCTATCTTTTCACATCCCGCTTCGTCAATCATTTCTCCTTTGCTGATAATTTTTTCTCCAGAGATTGGATTTTTTATATCATTAGCTGCTATTCTCCCTAATGCTCTTTCAGATAAACTTACAATTACATTTCCACCCTCAATAATTTCAGATAGATTAATTCCCGTTGCTTTGCCACAGTCACATTCTTTCTTAGTTATAGTCAAATCTTGGGCTACATCACATAATCTTCTTGTCAAATAACCTGAATTTGCAGTTTTTAAAGCTGTATCAGCTAATCCTTTTCTAGCTCCATGAGTTGAATTAAAATATTCTAATGCGGTTAATCCCTCTTTAAAATTAGAAGTAATAGGAGTTTCTATAATTTCTCCAGATGGTTTTGCAATTAGTCCTCTCATACCAGCTAATTGTTTCATTTGTGCCGCAGATCCTCTTGCGCCACTATCTGCCATCATGAATACAGAATTAATTTTCAAACCTTCATTTGTTTTCTCTGTAGCAGAAATTCTTTTCATCATCTCACCTGCTACTCTATCAGTACATTTAGACCAAGCATCAACAACTTTATTATATTTTTCTCCTCTTGTTATTAAACCTTCTGAATATTGATTTTCATAATCTGATATTAGTTTTTTCGTTTCGTCTATTAACTGCTCTTTATTTTCAGGAATAATTAAATCATCTTTTCCAAATGAAATACCTGCTTTAAATGCATGTTTAAAACCAAGATCTTTTAATTTATCACAGAAAATCACTGTACTCTTTTGGCCGGTAAATCTAAAAACCATATCAATTATTTCAGAGACTACTTTCTTGGGTAATAATCTGTCAATTAATGAGAATTTAATGTCCTTATTCTTTGGTAAAAGATTTGCTAATAAAAATCTACCCGCTGTTGTTATGTGTTTTTCAAATTTTGTATTTCCATTTTCATCGACAGTTTCAAATTTTGAAACTATTCTAGAATGAACTTTAATTTGACCAGTTTCTAAAGCATGCTCAATCTCAGACGTATTAACAAAATAACCATCAACTTTTTCTGTTTGATAAGGCGGTTGTGACAAGTAATAAATTCCTAAGATCATATCCTGACTAGGAACAATAATTGGTTTACCGTTTGAGGGACTCAAAATATTATTCGTTGACATCATAAGAACTCTCGCTTCTAGCTGTGCCTCCAAACTTAATGGAACGTGAACAGCCATTTGGTCTCCATCAAAGTCTGCATTAAAAGCAGCACAAACAAGTGGGTGTAACTCAATTGCGTTACCCTCAATTAATTTTGGTTCAAATGCCTGAACACCTAATCTATGAAGAGTTGGTGCTCTATTTAATATAACTGGATGTTCTCTTACTATAAGTTCTAAGGCATCCCATACTTCGTTCTTTTCTTTCTCTACAATCTTTTTTGCTTGTTTAATTGTTGATGCTAAACCTAACTTATTCAATCTTGCGTATAAAAAAGGTTTAAATAACTCTAATGCCATTTTTTTTGGCAATCCACATTCATGAAGTTTTAAATCTGGCCCTACAACAATTACAGATCTTCCTGAGTAATCTACTCTTTTTCCTAATAAATTCTGTCTAAATCTTCCTTGTTTACCTTTAAGCATTTCAGCTAAAGATTTTAATGGTCTTTTTCCTGTTCCAGTAATAACTCTACCACGTCTACCGTTGTCAAATAATGCATCGACAGATTCTTGAAGCATCCTTTTTTCGTTTCTGATTATAATATCAGGAGCTTTTAGATCTATGAGTCTTTTTAACCTATTATTTCTATTAATAACTCTTCTATACAAATCATTAAGATCAGATGTTGCAAATCTTCCACCATCTAATGGAACTAACGGTCTTAGCTCTGGTGGTATAACTGGTATAACAGTTAATATCATCCATTCAGGTTTATTTCCTGTTTCTATGAAAGAGTCTATCAGTTTTAATCTTTTAATTGATCTTTCTTCAGCAACTTTTGACTTTGTTTCTTTTATATTTTGAGCTAAAATTTTTCTTTCTTCTTCTAAATTTATAGATTTTAATATTTCTAATATAGCTTCAGCACCGATACCAGCAGTAAATGACTCTTCTCCAAATTCATCTTGATATTTAATTAATTCTTCCTCATTTAATAATTGGTTCTTTTTAAGACCTGTAAGTCCAGGTTCTATCACAATAAAATTTTCAAAATATAAAACTCTTTCAACTTCTTTTAATTTCATATCAATAGCTAATGAAATCCTACTTGGTAGAGATTTTAAAAACCAAATATGAGCAACAGGTGTCGCAAGGTTTATGTGGCCCATTCTTTCTCTTCTTACATTTGATTTTGTAACTTCCACACCACATTTTTCACAAATTATTCCTCTGAATTTCATTCTTTTATATTTTCCACATAAACACTCATAATCTTTTATTGGGCCAAATATTCTAGCGCAAAATAGGCCATCCTTCTCAGGTCTGAATGTTCTATAATTAATTGTTTCAGGTTTTTTTATTTCACCAAAAGTCCATGATTTAATTTTTTCAGGACTAGCTAAGGTTATTTTTATGCTACTAAAATTTTGTGCTTCTGAAATTTCAGTATTTTTGAATAGATTACTTATTTCTTTTGACATATCTAATTTAACTCCACATTTAAAGCTAAGGCTTTTATTTCTTTAACTAAAACATTAAACGACTCCGGTATACCAGACTCAAAATTTTCTTCACCTTTTACTATCGTCTCATAAACTTTTACCCTACCAGCAACATCATCAGATTTAACAGTAAGAATTTCCTGCAGTGTATATGAAGCTCCATATGCCTCAAGTGCCCAAACCTCCATCTCACCAAATCTTTGACCACCTAATTGTGCTTTGCCTCCTAAAGGCTGTTGAGTTACTAAACTGTATGGCCCAGTTGATCTTGCATGAATTTTATCTTCAACAAGGTGATGTAATTTAAGCATATAAATTGTTCCGACTGTTACGGGTCTATCAAATTTTTCACCAGTTCTACCATCCCATAGAAACGTTTGTCCTGAGCCAGGTAAATTTGCCAATTCTAACATTTCTGTAACATCTTTTTCTTTAGCACCATCAAAAACTGGAGTAGCAATTGGAACTCCATTTTGAAGATTTTGACAAAGATCACTAAATTCAGTTTTATTTAGTTTGTCTAAGTTTTCAGAATAAACCTCATTACCATAAACTGATTTTAAAAAACTTGATATTTTTTCATTCTTTTCAACTTTTTTTTGATTTTCGTTTATTAATTTTTTGATATTGTCACCTAATTCAGTGCAAGACCATCCGATATGAGTTTCTAAAATTTGTCCAACGTTCATTCTACTTGGAACACCCAAAGGATTTAAAACTATATCTACAGGCTTACCATTTTCTCTATATGGCATATCTTCAACTGGTACAATTTTACTTACAACTCCTTTATTGCCATGTCGTCCTGACATCTTATCACCTGGTCTTAATCTTCTCTTGATTGCAACAAAAACCTTAACCATCTTCATAACACTAGGTAATAAATCATCACCTTCTCTAATTTTCATTACTTTATCCTCAAATCTATCTTGGATGTCTTGTTTAGCTTCGTTAAACTGAGATTTCAATTGAGTTAAAGTCTCATTTTTTTTCTCATCATCTAAATTAATTTTAAACACATCTTGAATATTTAGATTTTCAATTTTTTCAGCAGTGAGCTCTTCACCAACATTTAAATCTTTAATTTTTTTGTTGAGATTAGAGCCATTTAAAATTGGAACTGCTCTTTGTTTAATACTTCTTTGTAAAATTTCTTCCTCAACTAATTTATCTTGTTGTACTGCCTCAATTTCTGATCTTTCAATTGTTATTGATCTTTCATCTTTTTCTATACCATGCCTATTAAAGACTCTAACATCGACGACTATACCACCGCTACCACTTGGCATTTTTAATGACGTATCTGTGACATCAATAGCTTTTTCACCAAAAATTGATCTTAATAATTTCTCTTCAGGACCTGATGCTGAATCACCTTTTGGAGTTACTTTACCTACTAAAATGTCCCCAGGTTTAACTTCGGCACCTATATATACTATGCCTGACTCGTCAAGATTTTTTAAAGCTTCTTCGTTAACATTAGGTATATCTCTTGTAATATCTTCTTCTCCTAGCTTCGTATCTCTGGCCATTAACTCATACTCTTCAATATGAATTGAAGTAAAAACATCATCGGTAACACATCTTTCAGAAATAAGAATTGAATCTTCATAATTGTAACCTTGCCAAGGCATAAAAGCTACGGTAACATTTTTTCCCAACGCTAATTCACCTAATTTTGTAGAAGGACCATCTGCAATTATGTCACCAGATTTAACTTTATCTCCTACTCTAACAAGAGGTTTTTGATTTATACAAGTATTTTGGTTTGATCTTTTGAATTTTTGTAAATTATAAATATCAACTCCAGATTTTGAAAAATCTGTTTCCTCAGTAGCTTTAATAACTATTCTTTTACCATCAATTTTGTCTACTGTTCCATCTCGCTTAGCTACAATTGTAACTCCAGAGTCTAATGCTACATCACTTTCTATTCCGGTACCTACAAGAGGTGACTCAGGTTTTAGTAGTGGAACAGCCTGCCTCATCATATTTGAACCCATTAAAGCTCTGTTAGCATCATCATTTTCTAAGAAGGGAATTAAGGATGCTGCAACAGAAACAAGTTGTTTGGGTGAAACATCAATATAATCAATATTTTCTGGCTTAGATAAAATAAAATCTAAATTTCTTCTACAAGAAACTAATTCCTCAATAATTTTTCCTTTTGCATCTATTTTAGAATTAGCTTGAGCAATTGTATATTTTGTTTCTTCCATTGCGGATAGATAAACTATTGTATCCTCAACTATTGCATTCTTAACTTTCTTGTAAGGGCTTTCTATGAAACCATATTTATTAATTTTTGAATAAGTTGATAAACTATTTATTAAACCAATATTTGGACCTTCTGGTGTTTCTATAGGGCAAATTCTACCATAATGTGTTGGATGAACATCTCTAACTTCAAAACCTGCTCTTTCTCGAGTTAATCCTCCAGGACCTAGAGCTGAAACTCTTCTTTTGTGAGTTATTTCAGAAAGAGGATTTGTTTGGTCCATAAATTGAGATAATTGAGAAGTGGCAAAAAAATCCTTTAGCGAAACTGTTAATGGCTTAGCATTAATTAAATCTTGAGGCATAGCAGATTCTATATCAAGAGTTGTCATTTTTTCCTTAATTGCTCTTTCCATTCTATAAACGCCAATACGAGCTTGATTTTCAACTAACTCTCCAACTGATCTAACTCTTCTATTACCTAAATGATCAATATCATCAATTTCATCCTTTCCATCTCTTAGATCAAGCATTTTTCTAATTATGGCGATAATATCATCATTACGTAATATCGTAATTTTATCTGATACCTCTTGATTTAATCTTGAATTCATTTTAACTCGACCAACATCTGATAGATCGTATCTATCTGAACTAAAAAATAAGTTATTAAATATTTGAGAAGCTATTTCTATTGTTGGAGGTTCTCCTGGTCTTAACACTTTATAAATTTCTGTAATTGCCTCATTTTTATTCTGATTTTTATCATTTAAAATCGTAGTTAATAAGTATGGACCTTTATTTATAGAGTTGGTGTTTGATATTTCGATTTTATGTATATTTGCTTCTAAGATTTTATCTAAGATTGTTTCATTTATTTCAGTTCCAATTCTAAATATTTCTTCACCAATCTCTAAATCCTTATGTAAAAACTTTCCGAATAGAGACTCGTTTGATACGAAAATTTCACTTAGACCATCATTGTAAAATTTTTTTGCAGTTAAAAAGTTAATCTTTTCACCGTTTTTTATTACAACCTTGCCATTCTTAGCATCTATGACTTCCTCTGAAAAATTTTTAGATTTATAATTCTCAGGAGCAAATTTTGTTTTCCATTTTTTTATTTTATTATCAAAAGAATATATTTCCTTATCGTAAAACTCATTTACGATATCATTCTTTGTATAACCTAGAGCTAAAAGTAAAGTTGATACTAAAATTTTCTTTTTTCTATCTATTCTAAAATATAAATAATCTTTAACATCGTATTCAAAATCAAGCCATGAACCTCTATTAGGAATTACTCTACAATTAAAAAGTAGTTTACCACTTGCATGTGACTTACCTTTGTCATGATCAAAAAATACACCTGGACTTCTATGCATTTGATTCACCACAACTCTTTGCACCCCATTTGTTATAAAAGTTCCACTCGGTGTCATCATTGGAACCTCTCCCATATAAACTTCTTGTTCCTTAGCTGATAAGATATCTTTTGTATTATTTTCCTGATCAATCTCATAAACTACAAGTCTAAGATTACATTTTAATGCTGAGGAATAAGTTAGGCCTCTTTGGATACATTCTTCTGTATCAAATTTCGGTTTATCTAATTTATATGATACATACTCTAAAGTCGCCTTATCGTTAATATCTTCGATTGGAAAAATACTTTTAAAAACACGATCAAATCCCTTAGTAATTTGTAAGTTTGACTCCGTTTTAAATTCAGTTAGCTCTTTGTAAGAATTTTTTTGTACCTCTATTAGATTTGGAATGGATAAACTTTCTTTAAGTTTACCAAAATTTTTTCTAATGTTTTTTTTACCTGTAAAAGATAATTGCATCAATACATCACTACTAATATTGCTATCAGTAATTTATTTTTTAAATTTATTTAAGTTCTACTTTAGCGCCGGCTGCTTCTAATTTAGCTTTAATCTCGTCTGCTTCTTTTTTATTAACACCTGTCTTAACCTCTTTAGGTGCTCCTTCAACTAAATCCTTAGCTTCTTTTAATCCAAGAGCTGTAATAGCTCTTACTTCTTTGATTACATTAATTTTTTTATCTCCTGCTGCTGCAAGAACAATAGTAAATTCATCTTTTTCTTCTGCTGGTGCCGCTCCGCCTGCTGCTGCTGGTGCCGCTGCTACTGCTGCTGCTGCTGTAACGCCCCATTTTTCTTCAAGTTGTTTTGAAAGCTCAGCTGCTTCAACAACAGTCAAGCTTGATAAGTCTTCGATAATTTTATTTAGGTCAGCCATAATTTTATAGTTTTTTTAAGGGTTATTTTTTACTTTTTTCGAGCGCTAAAATAGCGATTTTTGAAGCTGGTGCAAGTAAAATACTTGCAATTTTTTGTGCTGGAGATCTCAAAATACCTACAATTTTTGCCCTTGCTTCATCTAACGATGGTAAAGTTGCTACATTTTGTACTCCTGCAAGATCCAAAATATCATTTCCCATGATTCCGCCTAAGATTTTAAGATTCTTATTATCTTTAGAAAATTTTGTTAATATTTTAGCTGATTGAATCGCATCTTTTGATAACGCTATAGCTGTTGGCCCAGTAAACAAATCTGATAAATCTTTACATCTAGTTTTTTCAAGAGCTAACTTGGTTATTCGGTTTTTTGTTATTTTAAAAATTATGCCATGCTCACGCATTTGCTTTCTAAGCTCGTCAAGTTGAGATACAGTCAAACCTTGATAATGTGTAACAATTACTGCCTCAGATTTATCAAACTGAGAAGTCATTTCATTTATGTAAGATTTTTTTTTCTCTTTATTTATCATAATTCTAAATACTTTTATCTAATTTAAGTTTATATGAAACACCCATTGTGGATGTTAAATATGTGTTTTTTATTAAGTCGCCTTTCAAAGTGTTGCTGGCTTTCTCTTTTGTCAAAGCATCAATCACTGCTTTAAAATTATTAAGAATTTTTTCATCATCAAATGATTTTTTACCTAAACTTAAACCAATATTACCATCTTTATCATTCCTTAATTCAACCTGTCCAGACTTTGCGTCTGTTACTGCTTTTTTAATATCATCTGTTACTGTACCAAGTTTTGGGTTTGGCATTAGTCCTTTTGGTCCAAGAACCTTACCTAGTTTTGATAATTTTATCATCATAGATGGTGTTGAAATTAGCTTTTCAAAATTTAGTTCACCATTTTTTATTTTCTCTATAAAGTCATCTCCACCACAGATATCAGCACCAGCATCCTCAGCTATTTTTTGTTTATCAGCCTCACATACAACGGCAACTGAAACTTTTTTTCCACTCCCAGATGGCATGTTAACAACTGATCTTAAGTTAATTTCATTTTTTTTTTGCTTATTGTTTATTTGAAGATTTAAATCTATTGATTCATCAAACTTTGTAGTACAATTCTTTTTAATAATAGGTAATAAATTTTCTATTGTATCAGATTTTAATTCTTTTGTTTTTTCTGGTAATTTTTTATATCTTTTTGATAACATTATTCTTTAACCTCTATTCCCATTGATCTAGCTGATCCAGATATTATTTTTATTGCCTCATCTAAATCATGGGCATTTAAGTCTTCCATTTTTTTCTTTGCAATTTCCTCTGCTTGTTTTCTTGTTATTGAAGCAACTATGTGTCTACCCGGTTCTTTTGACCCAGATTTTAATTTTGCAGCTTCTTTTATAAAATGCGATGCAGGAGGTGATTTAATAATAAAGTCAAATTTTTTATCCTTATAAACTGTGATTATTACAGGAACAGGTTTGCCCATAAAATTTTTTGTTTTCTCATTAAAAGCTTTACAGAAATCCATAATATTTATTCCCCGTTGTCCTAAGGCAGGCCCTACTGGTGGAGCTGGATTTGCTTGGCCTCCATTAATTTGTAACTTTACGTATCCACTAATTTCTTTTTTTTGCCATTAACTCGCCTTTTCTACTTGATTGTATTCTAAATCTACTGGTGTTGGTCGACCAAAAATAGAGACAGAAACTTTAAGTCTAGCCTTGTCTTCGTCTACATCTTCAATCAAACCATTAAATGATGCAAACGGTCCATCAATTACTTGGACCTTTTCCCCAATGTTATATTCAATTCCTGTTTTAGGCTGAACAACTCCATCTTTAATCTGTCCTAAAATTCGATCAATCTCTTTTTGTGAAACTGCTACAGGTATTCCTTTTGAGCCTAAAAAACCACTTACTTTTTTTAAATTTTTAATCATATGGTAAATTTTATCGTCCATTTCAGATTTTATTAGAACATATCCTGGAAAATACTTCTTTTTTCTTTGAACTCTTTTACCACGTTTTACTTCAGTTATATTATGAGTTGGCACAACAATTTCCTCGATCTTTTCTGAAATTTCAAGTTTATCACATTCCTCTTTAATCTGCTTTGCGACCT
>JBJLDS010000011.1:0-24478 GCA_045567035.1 Candidatus Pelagibacter sp.
TTACATTTGGTCGACTTTCATAGATAACTCCAATCACTCCAATGGGTATTGAAACTTTTTTAATCTTTAGTCCATTTGGCCTTTTCCATTTATTTAATACCTTATCTACTGGATCATCAAATTTAATAATTTCTTCCACCGATCTTATCATTTGATTTATTTTATTATCGTTTAACTCTAGTCTTTTAATGAGATTTACTTTAAGACCTTTACTACGTGAAAATCTAATATCTTTTAAGTTTTCTTTAATTAAATTCTTTTTATTTTTTTTAAGTAGCTTAACAAAATTTAATAAAACTTTATTTTTTGTTTTTTTATTAAGTTTTTTTAGGAAAGCATTTCTAGCTTTCAATCCAATAATATTTAAATAATTACTCATTTATACCCCAACCATATCATCTTTATGAACCACTTCAGATTTTGCGATATACCCTAATATCTCTTTTATTTTGTTAGAATGATGACCTTTTATTTTTAATATTTCATCTGAATTAAATGAGCTTAATCCTCTTGCATATTCTTTGAGTGATTTATTAAGTATTTTAATATGATCTCCTTTGTAAAATTTGCCATTTACTTTTTTAATACCCGCTGCTAATAAACTTTTACCTTGTTTTAATGCATTGATTGCTCCATCATCAATTATTAATTCACCTTTAGGAGAAATAGAACTGATGATCCACTTTTTTCTAGCATGTAATTTTGATACTTTAGGCAGAAACCATGTACAATTATTATTCTTTTTAATCTCATTAATAGGGTTCAGAACTAAACCATTTGCTATTGCCATATAGCAACCAGATAGTTGTGCGATTTTTGCAGCATCTATTTTAGTTTTCATTCCACCCGTCCCATGTTGGCTTATACTTTTGGTTGCAATCTTTTCTATTTCATCATTAATTTTGGTAATTTTTTTAATTAATTGTGTATTTTTGTGTATTTTTGGATTTTTTGTATAAAGACCGTTTACATCTGACAATAGTATAAGACAGTCTGCATCAGAGATTTGAGCAACTCTGGAAGCTAATCTATCATTATCTCCATATTTTATTTCTGATGTAGCAATACTATCATTTTCGTTAACTATTGGCACATATCCTAAATTAAATAGATTACTTAACGTTCTTTTAGCATTAATCGCTCTTCTTCTTTGTTCAGTATCTTCCAAAGTAAGAAGTATTTGTGAAATATTAATTTTTCTTTTACTAAAATTATTTTTTAAAAGGTTCATTAGTTCGATTTGCCCAATTGATGCTATAGCTTGGCTTTTATCTAGTTTTAAATTTTTTTTATTTAAGTTTAATTTTTTACAACCCAGAGATATAGCGCCTGAACTAACAATAACTACATTCTTTTTTTCTTTTAATAAATTTTCAATATCTTTAACAAATTCGATCAACCATTTATTTCTTATTTTTTTTTGTTCATTAATTAATAATGAAGAACCTATTTTAATAACAATTGTTTTTGCTTTTTTAAGATACATATTTTAATAATTCTGACTTAAGTTTTTTAATTGTTTCTTTTTTTAAATTCGAAAGTATCAAAATTTCCTTCTTTTTCTTCATACTGAATTTTTCTATTTTTTCAATAATCTCCTGCTTACTTAACAAATCTATCTTATTTAGTACAATTAACTCCTTTTTTTTAAGCAATTCCTTACTATATTTGCCAAGTTCTTCTCTTATTTGTCTGTAAGACAAATTTATATCTTCAGTAATATCAATTAGATGAAGAAGCGTTTTACATCTCTCTATATGTTTTAAAAACTTTATACCTAATCCAGTTCCCTCATGAGCACCTTCAATTAGACCAGGAATATCAGCAATTGTAATTTCTTTATCATCATATATTGCAACACCAAGGTTAGGATTTATTGTTGTGAATTTATAATTAGCAATTTTTGGAGTAGCTCTAGTTATAGAAGCAAGCAAGCTAGATTTTCCAGCATTAGGCAAACCAACTATACCAATATCTGCTATTGTTTTTAATTGCATCCATATACAATATTCCTCTCCTTTAGCTCCTTTAGTAAATTTTTTTGGAGCTCTATTTGTTGAACTTTTGAATCTTGTATTTCCAAATCCTCCTTTACCGCCATTAGCAACCAAGAAAGTTTCATTTTCTTTCGTAAAATCAAATAGTAAAGTTTTGTTATCTTCCTCTAAAATTTGTGTGCCTACAGGAACTTTTAAATATATATCTTTACCTCCTCTGCCTGTCTTATTTTTTCCCATTCCATTTTCGCCTCTTTCAGCTTTAAAATGCTGCTGGTATCTAAAATCTATAAGGGTGTTTAAGTTTCTTTCGGATTTGATAATTATTGAGCCTCCCTTACCCCCGTCACCCCCGTCAGGACCTCCAAATTCTATAAATTTTTCTCTTCTAAAACTTGGTGAACCAGAACCTCCATCACCAGCTTTGATAAATATTTTAACTTGATCTAAGAATTTCATAATACAACTCCACTGAATTTTAGTTGTATTTTTAGTTAGGTTTTACAGATACAAAAGTTCTATCTGATTTTCTTTTTTTAAATTCAACTTTTCCTTTTATAAGAGAAAAAATTGAATGATCTTTACCCATTTTAACATATTCTCCAGGGAAAATCTTTGTTCCTCTTTGTCTTACTATTATGTTGCCAGGATTAACTATCTGACCTCCATATTTTTTCACTCCAAGTCTTCTCCCCGCACTATCTCTGCCATTCCTGGATGATCCACCTGCTTTTTTTGTAGCCATTATTTATCCGTTTTTTCTACTTTTTTTTCACTAACTTTCTTTTCAATTTTCTTAGCTTCAGATATTAAATTACCATCTTTGCCAAAAATTTTTTTGATTTGAATTAGTGAGTATTGTTGTCTATGACCATTTTTTCTTCTTGAATTTTTTCTTCTTCTTTTTTTAAAGATTAATACTGTTCTATTTTTTCCATTTTTAATTAATTCAGCCTCAACTTTAGCCCCACTTACCGTTGGTGAACCCACCTCAAAATTATTTTCATCACCACACGCTAAAATATTTGAAAATTCTATTTTCTTATCATCTTTGATATCTGAAAGTTTTTCAATTTTCAGAATATCACTAGCTTTAACTTTGTATTGTTTTCCACCTGTTTGTATTACTGCAAATGACATTTTTAACCTTAAATTTATTTAATCGGAATATAGACCTGGTTTTTTTATAGTCAAGATTTATAACTTAAAAATTATCCTTTAAATCCCGTAATTTTGAGAAAACTTCTAAAGAATTCGACCCTACAAGGTTTAGGTTCCTTTTAATATCATCATTGTCAGATCTCAAAAATATATTCGTAATTATTTCATCACCTAAAGTAGTTGGAATTGTTGGTAAATTATTTAATCTTTTCTTATTTATTTCATTAATTTTTTTTTTTAAATCATTATTATCTGGATCATAAGCTATACAGAATTCTGAATTTTTTTTGGTATACTCATGCCCACAATATATTTTAGTTTCTCTTGGGAGAGCTTTTATTTTTTCTAAAGAAGTCCACATTTGCTCGTAAGTTCCCTCAAATAGTCTACCGCAACCTAATGAAAATAATGTATCCCCTGTGAATAAAATTTTTTCACCAAAAAAATGAAAACATATATGACCTATAGTGTGTCCAGGAATAAAAATTATTTTAGTATTAAAATTTCCTGATGACCAAGTCTGTTGATCTTCCACTTCAATATCTATTGATGGAATTCTATTTTTATCTCCTTTATATCCCACCACCAATGCATTATATTTTTTCTTAAGCTCTTCATTTCCACCTATATGATCATAATGATGATGGGTATTTAGAATATAATCAAGTTTAAGTTTTTTTTTTTCCAAAAATTTTATTATGGGTGTTGACTCACCGGGATCCACAACACATGTTTTATTTGTTTTTGGATCTATTATTACATATGAATAATTATCTTTTAGGCAGGGAACAATTTCTACAAACATTTTATTTCTTTTTAATTAAAAAAATACCTAATTCTGAAAAAAGATTTTTAGAAAATAAATTTCTTTTATTAATCTCAGATATTTTTTGATTTTTAATTGTTAAAGCTTTAAACAAGTTTAAATTTTTTTTATCACAAAACTCAAAAAAATCTTTTATCGAGCACATATGTAAATTAGGTGTGTTATACCATTCATCAGGTAAGTTTTTTGTGACAGGCATTTTTCCTTTAATAAGTAATTGTAACCTTACATTTATATGTGCAAAATTTGGTATAGTAATTATTGCTATATTAGCAACTCTTAGTAGCTCATCCAAAACTTTTTCTGGATTATAAAAAGCTTGAAGCGTTTGACTTAGGATAGCATAATTAAATGATTTATCAGGAAATTGCTTCAGATCTGTTTCTGCATTACCTTCTATAACACTAAGGCCTTTTCCAAGACTCTCCTGGATTTTTCTTTTAGATAGTTCAAGTCCTCTCGGATCAATATTTTTATTTTTTTTTAGATAATCCATTAAGGTTCCATCTCCACAACCAACATCTAATACTCTCGTATTTTCTTCTATCAAATTTGCTATAACTTTAAATTCTTCTTTCATGTTAGTAATTAGCATCCACAAATTTTTTTATAGTTGTAAGAAATTCAGGTAAATCTAACAAAAATGAGTCATGACCTTTATCACTTATTATTTCAATAAATCCAACATCTGCACCGCAGGCATTTAAAGCTATAACTATATCTTTATTTTCATGAGTTGGATAAAGCCAATCAGAAGTGAAAGAAATTACTAAAAATTTAGTACTACAATTTTTAAATGCATCAGAAAGTTTTCCATTATATTGCTTTGTTAGATCGAAATAGTCCATTGCCCTTGTAATATAAAGATAACTGTTAGCATCAAATCTATCCACGAAAACAGAACCTTGGTATCTTAAATAACTTTCAATTTGAAAATCTGCATCAAAACCGAAATTTATATTATCAGTTTCTTGAAGTTTTCTTCCAAATTTTTCTTGCAAACCTTTTTGAGACAAATATGTGATATGGGCTGCCATTCTTGCAACAGCTAAACCTTTATCAGGAGATTTTTCTTTGTTCACATAATCACCTTTATCCCAATTATTATCCGCCATAATTGATTGTCTTGCTAATTCATTAAAAGCAATATTTTGAGCAGAATGATTTGCGGTACAGGCAATAGGAATCGCATTTTTAGCTGCATTTGGAAAATTACTTACAAACTGTAAAACTTGCATTCCTCCCATTGAACCGCCAATTACACAAAAAAGTTTTTTAATTTTAAAATGATCTAATAAGTTGTATTGCGCATTAACCATATCATTTATTGTAATAACTGGGAAACTAGTACCCAATGGTTTTTTAGATTTTTCATCAACAGTGCTTGGTCCAAAAGATCCCATACACCCCCCAATTACATTTGCGCAGATAACAAAAAATTTGTTTGTGTCAATTGGTTTTGAGGGACCAATTAAATATGTCCACCAACCTTTTTTATTAGTAACAGGATTAATTCCTGTTAAAAATTGGTCTCCAGTTAATGCATGAAAAGCTAAAATTGCATTATCTTTTTTCTCATTAAGCTTTCCATAAGTTTCATATGCAATAGGATAATTAATAATTGTTTCCCCGCAGTCTAACTTAAGAGGCTTGTTGACTATAATTTTTTTTAATTCTTTCATTTTACTCATAAATAATGCTGATTTTGAATTGTGAGGAAAAAACTTTTTTTAGCGGTTTTTTTTAAGCGCTCGCAATTCAAATAAATCAGCGCATAAATTTTGTACTAGAAAGAATAATTTATGTCAATTTTTTTGTTATTTTAAGAAATTCACTGTAATTCTATAATAATTTAAATATAAATATATTTATATAATTGATGAATTTACCAAAATTTAAAAAAATAGATATTAAAGCTTACAGTCCAGGAAAATCTAGTATTTTCAAAAGAGCTAAAATTCAAAAAATGTCAGCAAATGAGTCTGCATTAGGCGTTAGTACAAAAGTATTAAAATTTATGAAAAATGGAAATATTAATTTTTCAAAATATCCTAATGGTAAGTCAAATGATTTGAGGAGAGTGATATCAAAAAAATTTAAGTGTCATTTTGATAAAATTATATGTGGTGCTGGTTCTGATGAAATAATTCAAATCATATGTCAATTATTTTTAAATAAAAATGATGAGGTAATAGTCCCTAAGTATAGTTTTTTAATGTACAGAATTTACTCTAGAATTGTTGGGGCAAAAGTAATTTATGCTCAAGAAGATAACTATAAAGCTAGTGTGGAAAATATTTTAAAAAAAGTAAATAAAAAAACTAAAATAGTATTTCTTGCTAACCCTAATAATCCTACAGGAACATATTTAAATAAAAGAGAAATTCTTAACTTAAGATCAAAGTTAAGATCGAATGTGCTTTTAGTTATTGATGATGCGTATTTTGAATACATGCTTGATCCAAAATATAAATCTGGACTAGAATTATTTAAAAATAGCAAAAATACTATTATTTTAAGAACATTCTCAAAAATTCATGGTTTAGCATCTTTAAGGGTTGGTTGGGGATATGGACCAAAAAATATTATAAAAGAAATGACAAAAATTAAACCACCTTTCAACGTAAATAAGGTTGCACAGTTTTGTGCTATAGAGTCACTAATGGATATGGGTTTTATCAATAAATCTGTAAGACACAATAAAATTTGGAGTAAAAAATTGAAGCAAAACTTAGAAAAACTCAATATCAAAACTAGCCCAATTAGTGGAAATTTCTTTTTATTAAATTTTGATAAATGTAAATATTCATCAGCACATGTATTTAAGATGCTTACACGCAGTGGAATTATCTTAAGAGAAATGAAATCATATGGTATAAGTAACAGTTTGAGACTTACAATTGGAAATAGTAAAGAAAATAAAAGATTCATAAATAAATTAAATTCAATATTTTAAGAATGTTTAATAAATTATTAATTATTGGTTGTGGTCTTATTGGCTCATCGATTCTAAGAGCCTCAATAAAAAAAAAAATTGCTAAAAAGTATTTTGTATATGAAAAATCAATCAAAAATAATTCAACAATTAAAAAAATTAATTCAAAAGTAATCTTGTTAAAAAAACTTGATCATAACATTTCTGATATTGACTTTATAATTTTATCAACCCCAATGAGTAGTTATTCAAGAATAATAACATCATTAAATAAGTTTTTAACAAATAAAGCTGTTATAACTGATGTTGGATCAACAAAAAAAAATGTTTTAAAATTAAAAATAAATAAGCTGGATAAATCTTTAAATTGGATCTTAAGTCATCCAATTGCAGGATCAGAAGTAAGCGGACCAGAATACGGAAAAGCAAACTTATTTAAAAATAGATGGTGCATTATCACAAAGCAAAAAACGGATAAAAAAGTTGAAAAAGTTGTGAGATTTTGGAAAAAAATTGGTTGTAAGGTTATTTTTATGAATCCAGATGAGCATGATAAAATTTTTGCCATTACAAGTCATCTACCTCATTTAGTTGCATATAATCTTATAAAAACAGCTCAAGATTTTCAGCATAAAGAGAGAAAAAATCTTATTAAATTTAGTGCAGGTGGACTAAGAGATTTTTCAAGAACAGCAGCATCAAATGAAATAATGTGGAGAGATATTTTTTTTAATAATAAAAAAAATATGCTTTTAGCAATTAATATGTTTTTAAAAAACTTAAATTCATTTAAAAGAAATATTGAAAAATTAGAAGATACAAAATTAAGAAAAAAGTTACTAAATTCTAAAAAAATTAGAAGAGAAATAATAAAACTTAAACAGGATGTTTCTGAGCCTGATTTTGGTCGTAAGTAGATTAAATTCTACAAATTTTCTTTACTTTTAAATTAGCTGTTTTTTCTATTAAATTTAAGGTTTTTTTAATTGGCATTATTAGAACTTTTTTTTTTGGACCATATGCATGAATTAACTTTTTTGAATTTATACAAACTGCAACATGTCCTTTCCAAAAGATAATGTCACCTTTTTTATAACTATTATTTCTTTTAATATTTTTTTTGTAATTTATTTGTTTAGATGTATCTCTTGGAAAAAATAAATTATTGTACTGATAGTAAATTTGAATTAATGCAGAGCAATCAATGCCATCAAATGTTTTACCTCCCCATTTATATTTACAATTTAAAAACAGTTTTAATACTTTAATAAAATTCATATTATGTTTTAAATCTTTAGTTGTTTTTGATTTAACCCATATATTCTTATCAATTAATAAATAATTTTGATATTTTTCTTTTACTTGTATTCTACTAGAAAAAGATAAAAATAAATTTTTCTTTGCTCTAAATTTTCCATTGAATTTTTCATAAACTTTCGATTTTAATACAAAAATTTTTTTTGAAGGTTTCTGTATATTTAAATATTTTCTATTTATAATAAACCCTATGTAGTTATCGTTCAGAGTTTTAATCTTAAGCCATTTTGAAAATTTTTTAAGGATTAAAAAATTTTCCCCATATATAATCTGAGATGTTACTTCTGATTTAAGACTTTTACTTTTATAAATGTTTTTTAAACTTAAATTAGTGTATTTTTTATTCATTTAGTTTTATTTTCTTTCTAATTAAAAAAAGTAATACTAGTGAAGGTATTACCATTAATGCTGTGAGAATAAAAAATATTCCCCAGTCACCATTTAACCAGTCTACAAGTGCTCCTGATGATGATGCAAGCATTGTTCTTCCAGCAGTTCCAATTGATGCTAAAAGTGCGTATTGTGTGGCAGTATAATTTCTATCAACTAGCAGTGATATAAAAGCCACAAAAGCTACAGTTGCAAAAGCAGCTGCTATATCATCCAATATAACAGCAAGAGAAAAAATTAGATATGATTTACCACTCCATGCCAAAACTGAAAAAAGTAAATTTGTTGATGCCATTAAAATTCCTGCAATAAACATGGATTTTAAAGCTCCAAATCTAATAGAAAATATTCCTCCCAGCAGTGTAAAAATTACTGTAGTGATCCATCCAAAAGTCTTTGAATATAGTGCAATATCAGATTTTGAAAAACCGACTTCCTTATAAAATAGAACTGACATTCTTCCAAGAAATGCCTCACCTATTTTAAAAAGAAATATAAAACCTAAAATACCCAAAGAAATTTTTACCCCATTCTTTTTAAAAAAACTTAAAATTGGACCTGAGATTGTACTGCTAACCCATGCGAATATTTTTGAAAAAAAATTATCAGAACCAATTTTTTCAATTATATTTTGATCTAGTTTTTTTTGAATAAGATTTTTTTCATGTGTTATTTTTTCTTTTATAAAAAGTAGTAAAATATTTAAAATAGCTACAATTATTCCCATTACCAAAAAAGTGAACTGCCAATAATTTGAAATTCCAAAATTTTCAAATATTTGTGCAATATTTAGTGATATAACTCCTCCAATTTTGTATCCAGTCCACCAACCAACTACAGTAATTGCCGCACCTGCAGCCATTACTTTTGTCTCTTTTTTATTTATTTGTTCAATTCTTAAAGCATCAAGCGTTATGTCTTGTGTGGATGATGCTATTGCAATAAAAAGTCCTGCTCCAATTACTAGGCTTAAATTTTCAGTTGGGTTTAAAAAGCTCCAAAAAATTAGAGATAGAATAATTACACTCTGCATTAAGAAAATCCAAGATTTTCTATGACCAATCTTTGCTGTTAAAATGGGAATTCTAACTCTATCGATTAATGGTGCCCACATATAGTTGAAAGCATAGACAGAAAAAATTAATCCAGCCCAACCAATCGTTGTTCGCGTTAAACCTTCTTCATTAAGCCAAAGTGTAAGACTACTTCCTATTAGAACCCATGGGAAACCACTTATTATACCTATTAATAGTATTTTGATCATTCTTTTATCAAAATAGTATTTAACCAAATTTGAAATACTTTCTTTTTTTTCTATCATGTTATTTTCTCCAAAAAGATGGAAGGAACAAGATTAATATTGCAAATAATTCCAATCTTCCAAGCAGCATACCAAAACTTAATATCCATTTTGATATATTAGGAAGTGTAGCAAAATTTCCATTTGGCCCTATCATATCTCCTAGCCCTGGTCCAACATTAGAAATTGATGTAGCAGCTCCTGATATAGATGTAGTAAAATCAAGGCCAGTCATTGATAAAAGTCCAGTTATTATAAAAAAAATAAGAATATATAAAAATATGAATGAAATTATTGAAGACATAAATTTTTGGTCAACAGGTTTTTCATCATACTTTAAAATAAATATACCTCTTGGGTAAATAATATTTTTTAATTGTTTAATTATAAAACGATATAAAATTTGAATTCTAAAAACTTTTATTCCACATGTTGTAGATCCGGCACAGCCGCCAATGAACATTAATATTAAAAAAAATATTAGTGGAAAATTTCCCCAATTATCAAAGTTTTGAGTCACATAACCCGTACCAGTAAGAATAGAAATTACATTAAACGACACCGCCCTAAGATTTGCAAGATTTGTAATGTTATTAAATAATGCATAAACAAATAATATTATTATTGAATAAATTACAAGTTTCATAAAAGTTATAATTTGAGGATCTTTGTAAAATATTTTTTTTTCGCCATTTAGGAATTTAATGTATGCTAAAAAAGGTATACTTCCCAAAATTATAAAAAACATAGAAGTAATTTCAATTTTATAATTATTAAAATATCCGATTGATTCATTATAATTTGAAAAACCACCAGTTGCTATTGTGGTCATGCTATGAGTTATGCTATCAAAGAATTGCATTCCAAAGATATAATAGAAGAAAGCGCAAAAGATTGTTAAAGATAAATATATAAGTATTAATCTAAGTGCAATTTCTTTTGATTTAGGTAAAATTTTTTCAGCTCCATCATTACTGCTTACTTTAAATAGTTGCATTCCACCAACATTCATAATTGGCATTAATGTAATGGCCATTACAATAATTCCAATACCTCCCAACCATTGTAATATTGCCCTCCAAAATAATATTGCTTTGGGTGTTGTATCTAAGCTCTTTATTATAGTAGATCCTGTTGTTGTAATTCCAGACATACTTTCAAAAAAACTATCAGTAATACCTAAGTCCAGGTTTGAAAACATAAAGGGAAGACATCCAAATATAGATATACTAAGCCAGGACAAAGCTGTTAATAGAAAGGCTTGCTGAAGATTAATTTTTTTTTGATGATCTTGATTAGCTAAAAAAAATAAGCTTCCAAAGACAATTGTAATCAGCGATGGACCAACAAATGAAGAGTCAAACTCGCCATATATCAATTGCACAGATACAGGCAATAACATAGAAAGCCCTAATATTATTTGAAGTATACCAAGCGTATAAAATACGGTTTTAAAATTGGTCATTTTGAATGAACCATATTTTATGGTAAATAAAATTCAACTCTTTAAGAATTAATAAAAACAACATTTATTTGAGATTTTGTTAATATATATGATGATAGAAAAATCAGATTTAGAAAAATCTAATTCATGGCCGCTTGTTGAAGCAAAGAAGCTGCTTAGAGAAAGAAAATCTTTTATCGAAAGTAAAAATAAAATTATTCTTCAAACTGGATATGGGCCTAGTGGGTTACCTCATATAGGTACATTTGGCGAAGTTGCCAGAACCTCAATGATAGTTAATGCATTAAATTATCTAACAAATATTGAAACAGAAATTATAACTTTTTCAGATGATATGGATGGGCTCAGAAAAATTCCTGATAATGTTCCAAATCAAAAATTATTACAATCAAATTTACACAAACCTTTATCTGAAGTTCCAGATCCATTTGAAAAATTTAAAAGTTTCGCAGAACATAATAATGAAATGTTGAAAAATTTTTTAAATAAATTTAATTTTAATTATAAATTTAAAAGTTCGACAGAACTTTATAAGTCAGGTTTCTTTAATGATACTTTAAAAATAATATTTGAAAATTTTGATGGAATTATGGATATTATAATTCCTACATTGGGTAAAGATAGACAAAAAACTTATAGTCCATTTTTGCCTATTTGTCCTGAAACAGGAAAAGTATTAGAAATTCCAGTTATTTCTAGAGATGAAAAAAATTTTAAAATTATTTTTGATAATAATGGTAAGGAGCTTGAAAGAAGTATTTTAGATGGAAATTGTAAATTACAATGGAAAGTAGACTGGGCAATGAGATGGCACGCACTTGATGTAGATTTTGAAATGTATGGTAAAGATTTAATTGAAAGTGCAATTTTATCATCAAGAATAATTAAGTTGCTAGGCAAGAAACCTCCATCAGGCTTTGCATATGAATTGTTTCTTGATGAAAAAGGTGAGAAAATTTCCAAATCAAAAGGCAATGGAATAACAATTGAAGAATGGTTAGAATATTCATCTCCTGAAAGTCTCTCTTTATTTATGTATCAAAATCCAAAGAGAGCAAAAAAACTTTACAAAGAGGTTGTTCCAAAAGCAGTTGATGAATATTTAGATTATGTTTTTAAATCCAAAACTCAAAAAAGTAGAGATATTTTATTAAATCCCTTATGGCATGTTCATAATGGTAAAATACCTAATGAAGGAGAGGTGATGAGTTTTTCAATGTTATTAAATCTTGTTGAAACTAGTAATGCAGATACTAAAGAGCTCCTTTGGAAGTTTGTAAAAAAATATAAAGAGGATCTAGACGAAAAAAATTACCCCATATTTGATAAACTTATAAATTATGCAATAAAGTACTTTAATGATGTTATTAAACAAAAGAAAGTTTATAAAAAACCATCTGCAGATGAAAAAAAAGCTTTAGTAGCATTAATAAAAGAATTAGATAATTGTAATGACCAGATGCTTCCAGAGGAAATTCAAACTAAAATCTATTCAATTGGAAAAGAAAATGGTTATAAAGAAAATTTAAGAGATTGGTTTAAACTCATCTATGAAGTAGTCTTTGGAGATGAAAATGGACCTAGAATGGGTTTTTTTATTAGTTTTTTTGGAGTAAGTGAAACTAAAGATTTAATTAAAAATAAATTAGAAAATGTTTGAAAAATTAAGATCTCTTATTTTTAAACTTGATCCTGAGATCGCACATAACTTAGCGATCAAAGCTTTAAAATTTAATAAAATTCCAAATTTTAGCGTAGATAAAAATCATCAAAGATATTTAGAAACAATATTGTTTGGTAAAAAAATTTCAAATCCAATTGGTGTTGCGGCAGGTTTTGATAAAAATGCTGAAGTTTATAATTCTTTGTTTAATTTAAATTTTGGATTTGTAGAAGTTGGCACTGTAACTCCATTAAAACAATACGGAAATCCGAAACCAAGAGTTTTTAGATTAGAAGAAGATGAAGCATTAATTAATCGTCTAGGCTTTAATAACTCTGGGGCAGATATAATAAGCAAATATATCTCTGACAATAAACCCAACGGTCTTTTAGGTGTCAATATTGGACCCAATAAAGATACAAAGGATAGATTAAATGATTATTCTTTATGTTTTAATAAATTCCACAATATTTGTGATTATTTAACAATTAATATTTCTTCTCCAAATACTGAAAATTTAAGAGACTTTCATGATAATGAAAAACTTGATAATTTGCTCGGAAAACTAAATCAAGAAAGAATAAAAATAAAATCTAGCATTCCTTTATTGGTTAAAATTTCTCCTGATATTAATCATGATCAAATAGAAAATATATGTGAAATTATTTTTAATAATAAAATAAATGGAATTATTCTATCCAATACAACAGATAAGAACAGAGCAGAGCTTAAAAATTTATCTAAACATCAAAAAGGAGGACTTTCAGGTAAACCTTTAGAGGTTCATTCAAATATTTTGATAAATAAGTTTTATAAAATTATAAAAAATAAAATCCCTATAATTGGAGTTGGTGGAGTAGATAGTGGTAAGAGCGCATATGAAAAATTTATATCTGGAGCAAGTTTTGTACAATTATATACTGGCATGGTATACAGAGGCCCTAATGTGGTAAGAAAAATATCTAAAGAACTTACTGAAATTTTGAAAAGTAAAGGAATTAAAAATTATCAAGAAATAATAGGTACAAAATAAACTTGACCTATGAATAATGTCGTTTTATAAGCCGTACTATTATGTCAAAAAAATGTGAATTAACTGGAAAAAATCCTTTAAAAGGTCATAACGTTAGTCACGCAAATAATAAAACTAAAAGAAGATTTTTGCCAAATTTAAAAAAAGTCAAATTTAAAAGTGAAATTTTAAAGAGAAGCTTAAGACTAACTGTTTCTAATGCAGGTGTGAGGTCAGTAGATAAAAAAGGGAGTTTTGACGATTTTCTTAAAACTGCTAAAGCAAGAGATTTATCTCTTAGATTAAAAAAGTTAAAAAAATCTTTAATTAGCAAATCAGCTTAATGAATAAAGTATTTCTCACTCTCTCATTTTTAATGGGATTGGTTGTTTTAGCATCTAATTATTTAGTGCAGTTTCCAATTAAATATTATGGATTAGAAGAAATCTTAACTTACGGAGCATTTAGTTATCCTATAGCATTTTTGATCACAGATTTAGCAAATAGATCTTTTGGTAAGAGTGTTGCAAGAAAAATTGTATATATAGGATTTACAATTGGAATTTTATTTACCTTAATTTTTTCAACTAATTTTGCAGACTTGATATCTATAAGAATAGCAATTGGATCTGGAACAGCATTTATTATTGCACAATTACTTGATGTTCAAATATTTGATCAACTTAGACAGAAAAAATGGTTTATTGCACCCTTAACTTCTTCATTAATTGGATCAACTGTTGATACCTTTTTGTTTTTCTCAATTTCTTTTTATGCGACTGGAGTTCCATGGGTCACTTTATCTTTAGGAGATTTAGCAGTAAAAATTTTTATAGCTTTAGTTATGTTAATACCATTTAGATTATTACTAGGCACTTTGAAAGCTGTTAAAGCTTAATACAAAAATTTATAAGATAAAATTTTGTAGGCTAATTTAGCTACAAGGAAGTTATATGAATTAAAACCTTTTATAGGAGAAAGTTCATTTATATCAGCACCAACAATTTTAGAGTTTTTTGCGGCTATCTTAATAATATTTAAGGTTTCATCCCAAAATAAACCACCAGGTTCTGGTGTTCCAGTTGCGGGCATAATACTGGAATCAAATCCATCAACATCAAATGTTAAATAAACTGTTTTATTTTTTATTAATTTCCTAAATTTAGAAAGGTTCCATTTATTTTTATCTTTTGCCCAAAATATATTAATTCTGGAAGAATTTTTTCTTAAGAAAGTGACTTCACTTTCAGAGATATTTCTTATGCCAAAAGAAATTATAGAAACATTTGGGTAATCTAAGCATCTTCGGATAGCAGACGCATGTGAAAACTTTTCTCCATTATAGCTTTCTCGTAAGTCTGCATGAGCATCAAAGTGTAAAAGACAAATATCTTTATATTTTCTTGTAAATGGAGCAATACATCCAGGTGTTATTGAATGTTCCCCACCAAAAGTCATAGGAAAAAGTTTTTTATCCAAAATTTCTTGATTTATTCTGGATATTTTATTGAGAGCTAGTTTAATATTTTTTTCAATTTTGAATGGTTTTAAAGTTTTAATACCTATTTTTTTATAAGGTTCACAATTTAATTCTTCATCATAAAGTTCTACTTGATGAGAAGCTTTAATTATCTCCTTAGGTCCGTTTTTAGTTCCACCACCGTAGCTAACAGTTTTTTCTAGACCGAATGGAACAACTACAACTTTTTCTCTAAAATTGAATTTATTATCAATCCCTAGAAAACCATTTTTATTTGGAAGATATTTCACTTTATTTAAATATTTTTGAGAAATTTTTTCTGTCTCTTTTTTCCCATTCACCTTTATGATAAGCATCACTTGCAATTAAAGGTAAAACACTAGTGGCTTCAGCAAAAACCATTTGTTCTTTAGTTATATCTACTTTACCCCAAGAACTAGCTTCTTTAAGTGTAGAGCTACTACAAGCACCGTCTCTAGAGTCAGCCACAGTAATTTGAACAGCGTATTTATGCATATCAACTTCTTTTCCAAGAAGTTCAGCACATATTACTGTGTCTTGAATGAAATTTTTTGGAACTCCTCCCCCAATCATAAAAAGTCCTGAGCCTTTAGACCTTATTTTAATTTCAGTGAGTTCTCTAAATTCTCTTATAGAATCAATAGTCATGTGATTTTTTGGATTTCTTTCTTGGTGCATAACCAGACCAAATCCTGCACTTGAGTCAGTAAAAGCAGGACAAAAAATAGGAACATTATTGTCATATGCCATTTCAATTAAAGAACCTTTTTTTTTAGCGTTAGATTTTAAATATTTCCCAATTTCAAAAATAAACTCTCTTGATGTGTAGCTTCGAGGTTCAAGTTTGTCAGCTATCTCCCCAATAATCTTATCGCACATTTGAAGTTCATTTTCGTCGATATAGGTGTCATATATTCTATCAATATAATTATCTCTTAATTCAGCGTCATCCTGAAACTGCGATCCTTGATAATGCTTAAAACCAAGAGCTTCAAAGAAATCCATATCGATTATTGATGCACCAGTCGCAACTATTGCATCTACCATATTATATTTAATTAAATCTCTATAAATATGCATGCATCCTGCTGCAGAGGTAGAGCCAGCAAGTGTAAGGAATATTGTGCATTCCTTATCTTTTAACATATCATTAAAAATGTTAGCTGCATTTGCGGTTTCTCTTGATACAAAAGACATTTTTTCCATTGAAGAAATAATCTCTCTTGCATCAAATTTTGTAATATCTATATGTTCGACTTCTTTACTAAGAAGATCTTTTTTTCGATTATTATTTAAATTTTTATTATCTGACATTAAGCAACAAGAAACTCTTTCAATGCTTCTTTGTTATATATCGTCATTATAGGATCATCTTCTACTTCAAATATATTATCTGAATAAAAGCCATTAAACTGAGTTCTAAAAGTCAACCCATATGCACCTAGCTGTCCTAGTTCAATATAATCATTTTCTTTTATATTATTTGGTAGAACGAAAGGTCCTTTCATATAGTCCATGCTATCGCATGTAGGTCCAAAAAAATCAAATGATGTTAATTTTTTAGATATAATTCTACCACTTGTAATTAATCTAGAAGGATAAACAATATTAGGCACTCCTGCATCAAAGAGCGTACCATATGTTCCATCATTTATATAAAGTTTTTGTTTTTTTCTTAAATTAACCTTTACAATTGTTGATCCACTTTCGGCAACTATAGCTCTTCCTGGTTCACATATTATTTCTGGAAGTTTTTCTAAATCTAAGTCACCTAAACCTTTTTTTATTTCTTTAATATATGTCTCAAGTGATTGAGGAATTAAGTCAGGATATATTGTTGGAAAACCACCACCTATATTAATTATGTCTGGTATAATTTTTGTTTTTTTTATTATATATTTTAATTCAGAAATACCTTTTGAATAAGAAATTGGATGCATACATTGTGACCCCACATGAAAACTTAAAGCAATTTTTTTTGCATATTGTTTTGTTAATCGTAATAATCCAATAGCTTCAGAGGTTAAAGCTCCAAACTTTTTAGATAAATCTATTTCAGCATGTTCATTTGAAACAGCGACTCTTACATGTAGTTCTAAATCTTTTGCTTGATTTGTGCTCTCTAGTATTTTAATTAATTCATCTTTTGTATCTAATGAAAAAGCTCTAATTCCATGCTTAAAGTATGCTTCATTTATACTTTCTCGACTTTTTACTGTATGCATAAATGAGCATTTAGCTCTAGGATTAATATTTTTAATTGCCTCAATTTCTTTAATTGAAGCTATGTCAAAGTTATTAATTCCACTATCAACCAGTGTTTTTAACACAGTTGGGTGGGGGTTAGTTTTAACTGCATATAAAACTTTACCTGGGAATTGTTTTTGAAAAAATTTTGATGCTAATTGTATAGATTTTTTTCTAATACAATATACAGGTTCTGTTGGTTTCAATTGATTAACTAGTTCATCAACTGATTTAAATTTTTGCATTTGTTACCTCAAAAAAAATTTAACAAAAAAAAACTGCATATTTTTTATGCAATTTTTGTATAGATCAGCATTTATCCATGAAGTGCGACAAAGTAAAGTAAAATATTAAGGATTGTAATTCATGAAACTTTACCTATATAGTCAATCATGGTTCAGAGCGAAATATTAAACAAAATTGCTGATTTTACTGATAAAAGCTTACTTATAGTGGATGATGATAATCCATTCAGAGAAAGATTAGCTAGAGCAATGGAAAAAAAAGGGTTTGATGTTACTCAAGCTGAGGGTGTAAAAAAAGGCATTGAGTCCGTAAAGGTAAAAAAACCTGCATTTGCTGTAGTTGATTTACGACTGAACGACGGAAATGGTTTAGAGGTTGTCAAAGAACTTCAAAGCTCAAATTCAAAAAGTAGAATTATAATGTTAACTGGATATGGTAATATTCCTACAGCAGTTGCTGCAATTAAAGAGGGTGCAATTGATTATTTAGCTAAGCCAGCTGACGCTGATGATGTGGAAAAAGCATTGTTAGCTGATCCTGAGGCTAAAGCACCTCCACCGGAAAATCCAATGTCAGCAGATAGAGTCAAATGGGAGCATATCCATAGAGTGTTTGAGTTATGCAATAGAAATGTGTCTGAAACTGCAAGAAGGTTGAAAATGCATAGACGAACATTGCAAAGAATTCTATCTAAAAGATCTCCTAAATAAATTTTCTCAATTTTAATATTTGGGAAGACAAAATTGTTAATATCAATAGTTTATAAAATTCTACCAATAAAAAAGGTTTTGCACCAATATTAAATATATCAACAAAATTTTTTTCTAGCCCTATAAAATTCCAAAGCCAAAGCAGTCCTATGATATAAATTATACTGACAGAAAAAAGCAAGTAAAAGAAAACATAAAAATAGTTATTATCTTTTTTTAAAAAACCTGCTGCGAAGCTTGCAAAAATAAAGCCAAATAAATATCCACTTGTAGGTCCAGTCAAATATATAATACCACCTCCTTTTGCGAAAACAGGCATACCAAGCATTCCTTCTATTAAATAAACTATTACAGTAATTGTTGCTAGTTTATATCCTAAAAACATACCTAAAAGTAAAACTGCAAAAGTTTGCATTGTTGTGGGTACAGGGGCATAAGGAGTTTGAATTTTTGCTGATAGCGTTAAAATTAAAGAGCCAAAAAAAATTAGCAAAACAGATTTAAATATATTTGTTTGCGTTTTTTTGTAAACATTTTCCATAATTTAAGATTACTATTATTAATTAGAATTTTCTAGCTTTTTGTAAGACTTAGAAATACATCCTCTAAATCACCATCATCTGTAGATAAATCTAGAATTCTTGCTCCATTCTCTTCAATAAGTTTTATAATTTGGTCAATTTTTAACTCATTTTTGTCATAACTTAAATTTATTTCATCATTAGTTGATGATACAATTTTTAGAGTTTTAAATTTATTTTCGTTTATATTAACTCTATTGTTTACCTTAATAGATATTTTTTTTATTTGAATTTTCTCTAAAAGTTTTTGGGTAGTATCAAGTGCAACTAAATTTCCTTTATTTAGTATTCCTATTCTATCGCACATCTTTTCGGCTTCTTCTAAGTAGTGAGTTGTTAAGATTATGGTTACTCCTTCTTGATTAAGTGTTTTTACATTTTTCCATAGATTTTGTCTTAATTCTACATCTACACCAGCTGTAGGCTCATCAAGTATAATTATTGGTGGCTGATGCACTAAAGACTTTGCAACCATTAATCGTCTTTTCATTCCTCCAGACAAACTTCTGGCATAGCTTTTAGCTTGTTTTTCCAAGGACACCAAATTTAAAATTTTTGAAGTAATTCTATCTTTCTTTTTTATTCCATATAGACCAGCCTGCAGATCTAAAAGACTCTCTGGAGTGAAAAAGGGATCTAGGTTAACATCTTGAGCAACAATTCCAATTGAGGCCCTGACCTGTCTAGGGTTTTTATCTAAGTTAAATCCCCAAACTTCCACAAAGCCCGAAGTTTTCATTACTGAGCCTGAAAGAATATTTATAAAAGTTGTTTTTCCTGCTCCATTAGGGCCAAGAAGACCAAATATTTCTCCCTGTTGCACGCTTAAGTTTAAATTTTCAATAGCAGTTACAGGATTAGATCCTTTTTTTTGATAAGTTTTATTTAAATTTTTAACAGTGAGTACATTTTTTTTGTTCATAAGAAACTATACCTTTATAACATTCAATAGATTTAAGGTAACATAATAATATGGACAAAATAAAAAAAACTGATCATTTTTATTTAATTGATGGGTCAGGATATATTTTTAGAGCATATTATGCATTACCTCCTCTGAGTCGTAAAAGTGATGGTATGCCAACTGGCGCAGTGAATGGTTTTTGTAATATGCTTTACAAGCTTTTGGAAGATTCCAAATCAAAAGAAAATTTACAAAGACCAACTCATTTTGCTGTTATTTTTGACTCAGCAAGAAAAAATTTTAGAAATGAAATATATAAAGATTATAAGGCCAACAGAAGTGATGCGCCTGACGACTTGGTTCCCCAATTTGAATATATAAGAAAATCAGTTGAAGCTTTTAATCTTCCATCAATTGAAATGCTGAATTATGAAGCTGATGATTTAATAGCAACATATTGTGAAAAAATTTTAAAAGAAGGAGCAAAGGTAACTATTGTTTCCTCTGATAAAGATCTTATGCAACTGTATAAAAAAAACGTTCGCATTTATGATCCCATGAAAAATAAATTTATTTCAAATGAGGATGTTTTAAGTAAATTTGGAGTTGATGCTAATAAAGTGATTGAGGTCCAAGCATTAGCAGGAGACAGTAGTGATAATGTTCCAGGTGTTCCAGGTATTGGGGTAAAAACAGCAGCTGAGTTAATAAATAAATATGGCACAGTGGAAAAATTATTAGCAAATGCAGATGAAATCAAACAAAACAAAAGAAGGGAAACTATTTTAGAAAACAAAGAGAAAGCATTAATTAGCAAAAGATTAGTTACCTTAAAAAAAGATGTTCCAATCAAAGATAAAATTCAAGATTTTGAATTGAAAGAAATTAACAAAGATAGGTTATATGATTTTTTGAGGGAAATGGAATTTAATAGGCTCTTAAGTCAAGTAATTTCGTTTTATGGAGAAGTTAAAACATCAAAAACTAAATTTAATGAAAATCACAATTCAAAAATAGAAAAAGAATATTTTAACAATTATAAATTAATTAAAACAATTGATGAAATAGATTATTGGATTAAAAAAGCTGAAGAAAAAGGGGAAATCGCAATAGATACTGAAACCTCTTCTTTGGATCCTCAGACTGCGGATCTAATTGGTATTTCGTTATGTTTAGAAGCTGGAGAGGCTTGTTATATACCGATTGGACATAAAAAAAATGTAAGCTTGAGCCTGGAAAAAGTGATCAAAAAAATCAAATTTTTTTTGGAAGACTCTAGTATTAAAAAAATTGGCCAAAATATAAAATTTGACTATATCGTACTTTATCACCATGGGATTAATATGACATCAATGGAAGACACCATGCTTATGTCCTACACTTTAGATGCGGGCAAAAATAGACACAATATGGATACACTTTCCGAAATTCATTTAAATCATAAGACAATATCTTATAAAGACATTGTAGGATCTGGAAAAAAACAAATTTCTTTTAATGAAGTAGAAATTTTAAAAGCAAAGGATTATGCAGCGGAAGATGCGGATGTAACATATCGTCTTTTTAAAATTTTTGAAAAAAATTTAAAATCAGAAAAACTTAAAGAAATTTACGAAGTCTTTGAAAAACCTTTTATTAAAATTCTGGCGTCAATGGAGATTAATGGAGTAAAAATAGATAGTACTTTCCTCAATGATTTATCGAAAAAATTTGAGCTAAAAATAAAAAATTTAGAAAAAAAAATTTTTAAAATTTCTAAAAAAGAGTTTAATATTGGCTCGACTAAGCAGCTCGGTGAGATAATGTATAACGAATTAAAAATATCTGCACTTAAAAAAACTAGAAAAGGAAGCTTTGCAACAAGTGCAAGTGTAATGGAAGATCTAGCCTATAAAGGACATGAGCTACCAAAATTAATTTTAGAATGGAGGCAAATATCTAAACTAAAAAATACATATTCAGAATCCTTACCTACATTTGTAAATAATAAAACCAAAAGAGTTCATACTTCTTTTTTGCTTGCAGCGACTACAACTGGAAGATTAGCTTCAAGTGACCCTAACTTACAGAATATACCTATTAAAACTGATGATGGTAAAAATATTAGAAAATCTTTTATAGCAGAAAAAAATAATCTCTTAGTGTCTGCTGATTATAATCAAATTGAAATGAGGATACTTGCTGATTTAGCAGATGTAAAAGAGCTTAAAAAAGCCTTTAAAAATAATGAAGATATTCACACTTTGACTGCGAGCCAAGTATTTAACATTGATATTAAAAAAGTCGATAGTAACACTAGGCGAAAAGCCAAAGCAATAAATTTTGGAATTATATATGGAATTTCACAATATGGACTTGCTAAACAAATTATGGTCTCAAATATTGAAGCACAAGAATTTTTAAATTCTTATTTTAAAAAATTTCCTGAAATAAAAGAATATATGGATAGCACAATAAAATTTTGTAGAAAAAGTGGTTACGTGAATAATATTTTTGGAAGAAGAACGCATATCACTGGCATAAATGATAAAAATTTTAATGTAAGAAATTTTCAAGAAAGAGCCGCAATCAATGCACCAATTCAAGGATCTGCATCCGAAATAATGAGACTTGCCATGATTAGAATCCATAAACTTTTAGAAAATTCAAAAAATCTAAAATCTAAAATGTTATTACAAATTCATGATGAATTAATATTTGAGGTACCTGAAAATGAAGTTAAAAAAACATGTGAAATGATAAAAAAAGAAATGTCAGGTGTAAGCAAAAGTGATTTGCATGCTTTTTCTATACCTTTAACTGTAGATATAAATTCAGGAGAAAACTGGGGAATACTTCATTAATTAGTTTAGCTTGCCCAATTTAGAACAATTTAGTATTTTTAATATCTAATATGAAAGAAACTATTGCATTAGTTGATGATGATAGAAATATCTTAACAAGCATAAGCATAGCTTTAGAGAAAGAAGGATATAATATACAAACATACCTGGATGGAGAAAGTGCATTAGTAGGCCTTACAAGAAATCCACCTGATCTTGCAGTTATAGATATTAAAATGCCTAAAATGGATGGTGAGGAGTTATTAAAAAAATTAAGAAAAAAAACCTCACTTCCAGTAATTTTTTTAACTTCTAAGGATGAAGAAATAGATGAATTACTTGGATTAAAGTTAGGTGCAGATGACTTTGTGAAAAAATCTGGTGGTTTTTCGATCAAAGTTTTAATTGAAAGAATTAGAGTTCAGCTAAGGAAAAAAAATAATAATATTGAAGATGCAAAAAATATTATTACTCATGGCAAATTGAGGCTTGATTCATCTCAATTAGAATGTGAGTGGGGTGGCATGCAATTACCCGATAAACTAACTACAACTGAGTTTTTAATTGTAAAAGAATTAGCTAAAAGACCTGGAATTATCAAAGAAAGATCACAGTTAATGGACATAGCTTATCGAGAGGATACAGAAATTGAAGACAGAACTATAGATAGCCACGTCAAGAGAATAAGGAAGAAATTTAAAAAGGTTGATACAAATTTTTCAGCGATTGAAACTAGATATGGAAGCGGTTATAGATGGAATGTTAGCTAATGTTTTTCTCTAAAAGCAAAAACTCATCAATATTAAAAAAGTTCCTTATAATTAATTTTATATTAATGTTAGTTATTGGAGTTCTTACCTACCTTTATATCAATTCTGTCCAACCCAATTTAATTAAAAAAAAAACAATTAAACATACACAAATAATAGAGAACACGGCTGATCACATTCAAAGACTGGATATCAAATTTGAGGAGGATGATATTAAAAATTTTTTATTATCAACTCGTTTTTTATTCCAAAATTTAGATAGAGTAATTTTTTTTAATAATGATTTAAACTTAATTGGAGATACAGATACATTTGATTTAGATCTAAACGCTTTTTCAAGAAGTTTTGATATTATAGAGGAAACAAAAATAATTGAGGAGATAAATGAAAGTAATTCTTCAACAAACTTATTAAAAAATAGATTTATTAATTCAATTAATGAAAATTTATTAGAATATAAAAACTCAAAAAATCTTGGTAAACCATTTACCTTTATAGAAGAAACATATAGTCAGTTTTTACTAATAACGATTAAGAGTATTAAAGTTGATGAAAAAAATATTGGATTTTTAGCAGTCGCTGAAAATGCTAATGAAATTAGAGCCGCTATCAATGAAAGAAAAAACTTTAC
>JBJLDS010000012.1:0-92130 GCA_045567035.1 Candidatus Pelagibacter sp.
GAGCAGAACTTAAATCTTATGAATTCGATTTATATAAATCAAAAAAAAATAACAAGATTATAAATTTTAATATTTTAATTCAAAAAAATAAAAATAATAAAGAAACCAAAAAAAAATTGAATGCTTTACTTAATGGAGTTAATTTTACAAAAGATTTAGTCTCTGAACCTGGAAATATTTTGCATCCAGATGAATATGCTAAAAGACTATCAGGTTTAAAAAAAATTGGATTAAAAGTTACTATATATGATGAAAAAAAATTAAAAAAATTAGGATGTAATGCTTTATTAGGTGTCGGACAAGGCAGTATTAGAGGATCCTATCTAGTAACAATGGAATGGAATGGAAAAAAATCAAAATCTAAACCTTTGGCTTTCGTAGGAAAAGGTGTTTGTTTTGATACAGGTGGAATTTCACTTAAACCTGCAAAATTTATGGAAGATATGACTTATGATATGGCAGGTTCAGCAGTAGTTGTGGGTCTAATGAAAAATTTTGCCCTAAGAAAAGCAAAAATAAATGCTGTAGGTGTTGTAGGACTTGTTGAGAATATGCCAGGAGGCAATGCCCAAAGACCTGGGGATATAGTTAAATCTTACAGTGGAAAAACGATTGAAGTTTTAAATACAGATGCAGAAGGAAGGTTAGTATTAGCAGATGCCTTAACTTTTACTGAAAAAAAATTTAAACCAAGCTTTATCGTTGACTTGGCAACTTTGACAGGCGCTATAATTGTTTCACTAGGATCGGAGTATGCAGGACTTTTTTCAAATGATGACAAATTATCTAAACAGATTTATGAAGCAGGTGAAAAAGTCAAAGAAAAAGTATGGAGACTCCCATTACATAAAAATTTTGATAAACTGATGAATTCAAAAAATGCAGATATGCAAAATATAAATTATGTAGGAGGAGCTGGATCAATCACTGCAGCTCAATTTCTGCAGAGATTTATTTTAAATAAAACACCTTGGGCACACCTTGATATAGCAGGTATGGCTTTTTCTAAATATGCAGGAGCCTTAAACTCTGGAGGTGCTACAGGTTATGGAGTAAGACTATTAAACAAACTTGTGGAGGATAATTATGAGTAATAATGAACAAACTCTATCCATCATAAAGCCTGATGCAGTAGAAAGAAATTTATCAGAAGAGATAAAAAATGAATTTAAAAAAAATGGATTCACGATTAAAAAAGAAAAAAAAGTACATCTTGAAAAATCTGAAGCAGAAAAATTTTATTTAGTGCATCAATCAAAACCTTTTTATAATGATTTATGTGATTATTTGTCATCAGGACCAATATTAGTGATGGTTTTGGAGAAAGAAAATGCAGTAATTGCCAATAGGGAGCTTATGGGAGCTACTAATCCATCAGAAGCAAACGAAGGAACATTAAGAAAGAAATACGGTATTTCAATTGATAAGAATTCTGTGCATGGCTCTGATAGTATTGATAATGCAAAAATAGAGATAGATTTTTTTTTTAAAAAATAGATTTTACAGTTTTCATTATTGCTAAAGGATAAATTTTATTTTCTATCCTTAAAATTTTTTTTTCTAAGGATTTAATTGTATCATTTTTATTAATTCTAACCTTTTTTTGTAAAATAATTTTACCAGCGTCCAAGTTTTTGTTAACTAAATGAACAGTACAACCAGAAAATTTATCTTTATTTTTTAAAACTCTCATATGGGTATTTAATCCTTTATATTTTGGAAGAAGAGAAGGATGGATATTTAATATTTTCAAATTACATTTTTCTAAAAAATTTTCAGACAAAATTTTCATAAACCCCGCTAAGCATATCAAATCTATTTTATTAGACTTAATCAGTTTTAATATTTTATTTTCTGCATCTCTTTTTTTTACAAATTTTATAACTTTTGTAGAAATTTTTTTCTTTTTAGAAAATTCTAGACCTTTTGCATATTTATTATCTGATATTACAAGTTTAATATTTAAAATTGATTTTTTTTTTTAGCAAAATTAAAAATTGATTTGAAATTTGTACCTCTACCAGAAATAAAAATAGCTAAATTAATTTTATTATTTCCAGGAAATTTTACCATTAATCTTTGTTTTTTTGTTATGAGTAATAATTTTTCCAATTACATAAGGTTTAAAGTTTTTAGAAAAATGACTTTGAATTTTTTTTAAATTTTGAGGCTCGATAATTAAACAAAAACCTACACCACAATTAAAAGTTTTTATCATTTGTTTTTCACTTATATTATTATTTTTTAACCATTTAAATATTTTGCTAACTTTAATTTTTTTTAAATCTATTTCTGCTGACAGCGTTTCTGGAATAATTCTTTCTATATTATCTATTAATCCACCACCAGTAATGTTTGCACATCCATTTAAATAATTTTTTTTTAACAACTTCTCAATTTCGGGAACATAAATTTTTGTAGGAATTATAAGTTCTTTTTTTAAGAATTTATTTTTTTTAATATCAATTTTTTTGGTTTTTAAAATATCACGAACAAGAGAATATCCATTCGAATGAAGCCCACTTGATGGGATTGCAATTATTAAATTATTTTTTTTAATTTTTCCCTTGTTTAATATTTTTTTTTTATCAACTATTCCTACAGAGAAACCTGCTATATCAAACTTTCCAACTTCATAAGTTCCTGGCATTTCAGCTGTTTCCCCACCAACCAATTCACAATCAGCAATCTTACAACCTTTTATTATTCCTTTAAGCAAGGATTTCATTTTAGAAAGATCTATTTTATTTATTGATATATAATCTAAAAATAGAAGAGGTTTAGCGCCTTGAACAATTAAATCATTAACACACATTGCTACAAGGTCTATTCCAATAGTGTTGTATTTATTTAAAATATTTGCAATTTCTATTTTTGTGCCAACACCATCAGTACTAGCAACAATTTGAGGGTTTTTTATACTTTTTGGGATACTTGATATTGATCCAAAACCACCAATATTTTTATTTAACTTATTTTTTGAGCTGTTTTTAGATATAAATTTAACAAATTTATCAGCCAGAGCAATATTAACGCCACTTTTTTCGTATGTAAATTTACCTTTATTCATTATTATTAATTATGTTTCATAAAATTCAAATCATCAAAAAACAAATAATTTATATAATATTAATTCTTTCTATAATAGTACTAAATTTATCGGTAGTTAAAAAAACAAATGCATCAAATTACAACATAGAAAATATAATAATTTCTGAAAATTTTAGCAAAAATTTTAAAAAAGAAGAAGTATTTGATAAAGCATTTGAAGCAGCATTTGATCAATTAATTTTAACTTTGTTAAACTCATCAGACAAAAAAAAAATTCAAAATATGAGTCTTTATACAATTAAAAGACTAATTGATTCATTTGTTATAAAAAATGAAAGTTTTGTTAATAATAATTACTCAGCAAATTTTACAGTTAATTTTAACAAAGTTAATACATTAAATTATTTTGAGAAAAATAATATATTTCCTTCAATACCAAAAAAAATCGATTTACTATTTATTCCTGTTTTAATAGATAAAAATAAAAGTGGTATAGAATTTTTTAACAATAACCAAATATATAAAAATTGGAATAATAGAATCAACAATCATAACTTAATAAATTATATACTTCCAACTGATGAAATAGAAGATAGAGGAATAATAATAAAGAATTTTTCTAACATAGAAAGTTTTAATTTTAAAGAAATTATTAATAAATATAATATTAGCAACAATATTATTTTAATAATAAATGAAAGTAATCAAAAAATCCAAATTTTGTCTAAAATTAATATTAATAATAATTTTGAAATAGTAAATTTTACTTTTGAAAATTTAGATTTAAACAATAAGAATGATTTAAATAAAATTATTGATAATCTTAAAATAAAATTTGAAGATATATGGAAAAGTTATAATATCATAAATACATCAATAAAGCTTCCACTGAGTATATCAATTGACTCTAAAGAATATCAAAGAATTAAAACATTTGAAAAATTTCTTGATTCTTTTGATTTAGTGTCTTCATCTAAAATATCTATGTTTGATAATAAATACATTTCCTATAAATTGATATTTAACGGATCACCCAAAACTTTTTTTGATGAAGCAAATAAATATGGATTTTTCTTTATTAAAGAAAACCAAAACTGGATTATCAAATGAAAGACTTAAACCAATTATTATTTAAATTTAAAAATTTACAAAATTACAATTCCGAAGACTTTTTTGTATCGGAGAGTAATTTTTTCGCATTCAATTTAGTTCTTAATTGGCCAAACTGGGGAAAAAATATTTTAAATATTTATGGTGAGAAATATAGCGGTAAATCACACTTAAGTGTGATCTTTCAAAATAAATTTGGTGCTAATAAAATTGATGCAAAGAATTTAAACGATAATTTTTTAACACAATTTAAAACTCATCAAAATTTGATAATTGAAAATTTTGATGAAAATATTGATGAAAAAAATATGTATAGCCTGATAAATGTTGTCGATAGAGATAATAAATTTATCTTAATTAATTCATTAACCCCCATAAACCAAATGAATATTAAATTAAAAGACTTAATATCAAGACTAAATAATTGCATCTTTGCAAAAATCAACAACCCAGATGATGACTTGATTTATGCAATATTGATAAAAAATTTTTCAGATAAACAAGTTCAAATTAAAAAAAATTATATTGAATATATAATTAAAAATATTGATAGATCTTACGAAAAAATATATGAATTTATTAATAAAATTGATCAAACAAGTCTTAAAAAGAAAAGACCTATTGATTTAAGAATAATTAAAGAAGTATTAAAAAATAGATGAAAAAGTATCGCACACATAATTGCAATCAATTAACAATAAGAGAAGATGGTACAGATGTAATATTATCTGGATGGATAAATAAGAAAAGAGACCATGGGAATTTATTATTTATTGACATCAGGGATCATTATGGGATTACCCAATGTATTATTGATAAAGATAATTCTTTTTTTGGAAAACTTGAAAAACTTCAACTTGAGACAGTGATAACAGTTAATGGATTGGTAAAAAAAAGGAGTCCTGAAACTATCAATAAAGAATTAAATACTGGATTAGTAGAGGTAAAAATTTTATCCTTTGATGTAATCGGTGTTTGTAATGAACTTCCACTTCCAGTATTTACTGACCAAGAATACTCTGAAGAAATTAGACTTAAATATAGATTTTTAGACTTAAGAAGAAAAAAAATTCATGAAAATATGATTTTAAGATCTAAAGTAATTTCTTTCATCAGAAATGAAATGTCGAAATTAGATTTTTTAGAATTCCAAACACCAATTTTAACTTCTTCAAGTCCCGAAGGTGCTCGTGACTTTCTAGTTCCAAGTCGATTGAACCCTGGGAAATTTTATGCCTTACCCCAAGCACCACAACAATTTAAACAACTAATTATGATTTCAGGTTTTGATAAGTATTTTCAGATTGCTCCATGTTTTAGAGATGAAGATGCCAGATCTGATAGAAGTCCTGGAGAATTTTATCAACTTGATATTGAAATGTCATTTGTTACCCAAGAGGATGTATTTGAAGTTGTTGAAAAACTGCTTACAAAAATTTTCACTAAATTTTCATCTAAATCTTTACTTAATGAAAAATTTCCAAGAATCCCTTATGAAGAAGCTATGTTGAAGTATGGTTCAGATAAACCTGACCTGAGAAATCCTTTGGTAATTAAAGATGTTACTGAGATTTTTTTAAGAGACGATGTAAAATTCGAAATATTTAAAAAATTTGTAAAATCTGGATCATTTGTAAGATGTATTGTTACAAAAAATACTAAAGATAAACCAAGAAGCTTTTTTGACAGTTTAGACAAATGGGCTAAAGATGAAGGTTCAGGTGGTTTAGCCTACTTTACTTTTGAAAAAAATGAAAAAATTAGTGGTAAGGGACCAGTTGGTAAGTTCTTTTCAGAGGAATCTTTACTTGCAATTATGAAATTAACAAATGCGGAAGTAGGGGATAGTATATTTTTTGCTTGTGGAAAAAAAAATGAAGTTGAAAAAATTACCTCTTTAGCTCGAGATAAAATTTGTGATGAGCTGGATTTGCTTGAAAAAGAAAAATTCGCTTTCTGCTGGGTTGTAGATTATCCAATGTTTGAATTTGATGAAAATGAAAAAAATATTAAATTTAGTCATAATCCTTTTTCAATGCCACAAGGTGATTTAAACAAATTAGATTTAAATGATCCTTTAAAAATTAAAGCTTTTCAGTATGATATTGTTTGTAATGGTATAGAACTTTCTTCTGGCGCGATTAGAAATCATATTCCAGAACTAATGTATAAGTTATTTAAAATATCTGGATATTCTAAAAAAGACGTAGATGAAAAATTTAGTGGAATGATCAATGCACTTAGTTATGGAGCTCCACCTCATGGGGGAATTGCACCTGGTATAGATCGTATAGTAATGTTGTTAGCGAACGAGAAAAATATCAGAGAAGTTACAATGTTTCCAATGAATCAGAATGCCCAAGATTTAATGATGAATGCTCCATCAAAAGTAAGCGAAAATCAATTAAAAGAGCTTAATATTGCATTAAAAAAAAATAAGTAATTATTTTTTACCCTTTAAATTTATTTTTATGTCAGAAAGATCAATCAGGTTTTTATTGTAATTATTTCTTACAAATCCTTTGCTGGTAATATCTTTTACAATTTTTAAAAATTGATTATGATCATCAGTTGAATTTTCATTATCATTAGATATTTTTTCTGAATTTCCTCCAATAGCAGGAGTATGAGCTAAATCCTCTCTATTTAAATAAGATATTGCTAATTCTCTAAATATATAATCAAGCATCGAGGAAGCGCTTAAAATTCTATCATTACCAAATACCTTGCCTGATGGTTCAAATTTAGTGTCAACATAGGCGCTCACGTATTCGTCTAGTGGCACTCCATATTGAAGTCCTAATGAAATAGCAATTGCAAAATTATTCATTAAAGCTTTTACTAGCTCTCCTTCTTTGCTAGTATCAATAAATATTTCACCAATTTTACCATCTTCATATTCACCTGTGTGTAAATATATTTTATGATCACCAATTGTTGCCTTTTGTATGTATCCTTTTCTTCTATCTGGCATGCTAAATCGTTTATTTACAGTTTCACTTAATTTTTTAACAAAACCATTTGTTTTCTTTTCTGTGATTTTATCAGAAATAATATCGTTAATTTTTTGACTATTTTCTATATTGGAATCTTTATGGTTTTTGCCATTAGAACTTAAGTTTTTAGTCTTTCTATTATCTAACTTAATGTCTAAAACCTCGAATTTTCCATCATCTCTTTTTTCTAAATTTGATAATTCTTTATCATTTATATCGTCTAAATAATGATTTACCTTAAAGCTACAAGTATAATATGTTTCTACTAAATATTTGGCCATTTTAGTCCTATATAAAATTTATTTTTGAGTCTTAATGTAATTAATATATATACAAATTAAAACTTTAGTCTAATTTAATTTTTACAATTTTAAATTGAAATAATAAATAAAAATTTATGTTGACATTTATAAAACAAATTTTTACTTGGTGGAATCAACAGACACTCGGCACGAGGATCTACACTTTAATTTTTGGAAAAATTAAAGGAAGCGATGAATTTGGAAATAAATATTATGAAAGTAGAAATGGAAAGAGATGGGTTATTTACAACGGAGAAATTGATGCATCTAAAATACCGAATGAATGGTATTCGTGGATACATTTTACAAAAAATAGATTAGAAAATCTTCATAAATTTGAAAAATATTCATGGCAAAAACCTCATCAAAATAACATGACGGGTACCACAGAATCATATCATCCAAATAGAAAAAATGATGAAGAAAATAAAAAATATAAATCCTGGAAAAAGTAAGATTTATTTCTTAATTTTAATTTTTTTTCTTATTTTTCTATCGATCAATTATTCTATCGCAAATTCTATAGGTTTAATTAAACTTAAAGTTTTAGATAAAGTAAGTTCTAAAAATACTGAGTTAGAGTTCAAAATTGGAGATACTATCAAATATAAAAATTTACAAATTAAAGCTTTAAAATGTAAAAATTCTGAATTTGATGATGACCCAGAAATTACAGCATATCTACAAGTTATAGATTTAAATAAATCAAACAATGATGAAGTATTTGTTTTCAATGGATGGTCTTTTGCTTCAAGTCCATCAATAAATCCTTTTGATCATCCAGTTTATGATTTATGGATAATTGAGTGCATCTAAATAATTTTTTCATTATCTAACCAACCTACATTAAAATCTGATTTAATAAATTTGTCGTGATGTAATATTTTTTTATGCAAATCAATTGTTGTCGTAATTCCTTCTAAAACAAATTCGTCTAAAGATCTCAACATTCTTTGTATTGCTTCCTGTCTATTTCTGCCATGACAAATTAATTTACATACCATACTGTCATAATAAGGTGTTATATTATATCCTTGATATATTGCTCCATCTACTCTGGTTCTAAAACCAGAAGGCTGATGGCACATAGTTATCCTTCCAGGAGAAGGTTGAAAATTTTTTTTTGGATCTTCAGCGTTAATTCTACATTCTATTGCATGACCACGTGGAGTTATATCTGTCTGTTTTAAAGCTGTTTCTCCTGAAAAAGCAATCCAAATTTGTTCTTTAATAATATCTATTCCAGTTATCATTTCAGAAACTGGATGTTCAACTTGTACTCTTGTATTCATTTCTAAAAAATAAAATTTATTATTCTCATAAATAAATTCCACAGTCCCTGCACCTTCATAACCAATTTTACTTACCATATTTACTGTTTTTTCAAATAATTCCTCTCTAAGATTACTTGTTAATATTGGGCTTGGTGATTCCTCGATTAATTTTTGATGTCTACGTTGCACTGAACAATCTCTTTCATATAAATGAACAGTTCTATTTTTACCTGATAATATTTGCACTTCTATATGTCTTGGATTTTCAAAAAATTTTTCTATATAAACTTCATCGTTACCAAAATATTTTTTTGCCTCATTTTTGGCTATAGAAAATAAATCTTTAAAATTTTTAACATTTCTAACAATTTTCATTCCTTTACCTCCGCCTCCAGCTGCAGCTTTAATCAATATAGGAAAGCCAATTTTTTTACTTATCTCTAATGCTTCATCATAACTTCTTACACCACCATCTGATCCTTCTATAACTGTTAATCCATTTTCCTTAGCAATTTTTTTTGCTTGAATTTTGTCACCCATTTTTTTAATTAATTTAGAAGAAGGACCAATAAATTTAATATTATTATCTTCTAGTACTTTTGCGAAATTTGAGTTTTCTGATAAAAAACCATAGCCTGGATGCACTGCATTTGAATTAGTCAATTCTATAGCTGACATTAACGCAGGTATATTTAAATAACTATTTGATGGCTGATGAGATCCTATACAAACACTTTCATCAGCAAGTCTTACATGCATACTTTCTTTATCTACGTCAGAATGAACAGCAACTGTTTTAATACCCCATTCCTTGCAAGCTCTAATAATTCTAACTGCAATCTCACCTCTGTTTGCAATTAAGATTTTTTTAAACATTAATCAACAATTGCAATTTTTTGACCAAACTCTACTGGCTGACCATCTTCAACACAAATTTCTTTTATGGTTCCATCAAAGGGTGAAGGAATGTGGTTCATAGTTTTCATAGCTTCAACAATTATTATTGTATCACCTTTTTTTATTTTTTTTCCTAGATCTATAAACTTTTTACCACCCGGCTCGGGAGCCAAGTAAGCAGTACCAATTATAGGAGAAGTCACTTCCTTACCAAGAGAAGAAATTTTATTTTCAACTTTAGCATGTTGTATAGTTTCTTTTTCAACTGAATAATTACCAGGCAAAGAATTTTTAGAAACTTTAATTTTGTAATCTTTGTCAGAATATTCTAATTCTGTTAAATTAAATTCATTTAAATATTCTGTTAACTCTTTTATAATTTTTTTATTTATTTTCATTATTAATTAATTTTTGCATTGAAATTATGGCTAAAATATATCCATCAGTTCCTAATCCAAAAATCCCACCAGTTGAAATATCACTAATTAATGATTTTTGTCTAAAATCCTCTCTTTTATAAATATTTGATATATGCAGCTCAATAATAGGTTTTTTAAAAATACTTAATGCGTCTCTAATAGCTACTGAAGTATGCGTAAAAGCTGCTGCATTAATAATAATGCCATCATATTTTTTTATTGATTGTTGAATTATGTTTACTATTTCACCCTCAATATTTGATTGAAAAAATGCAACATTAACACCTAATTCTTTAGCTTTATCTGTACATTTATCATTCAATTCTTCATATGTACCTGTACCGTATTGCGACTCTTCTCTGCTACCTAAAAGATTGAGATTTGGCCCATTAATAATTATAATATTGTTCATTTCAAAAGTATCGCATTATGAAGAAAATAAAAATTAAAGTAAATGGTAAATATGTAAATATAGATAAAAATCAAGCTTTATCTAAACTTTTAAAGAAACTTAAAATCCCTATAAAGAAAGTAGCGATTGAATTAAATCAGGAAATAATTGATAAAAAGAATATTACTAAAATAAAAATACAAAATAATGATAAAATTGAGATTGTTCATTTTATTGGTGGAGGATAAAATTGACTACTGATTACTTAAATATCGCAAAAAAAAAATTTAAATCTAGATTAATCGTTGGCACAGGTAAATACAAATCAATGTTAGAATGTGCTAAGGCTATTAAATTTTCTGGTGCAGAAATTGTTACTGTTGCAGTCAGAAGAGTTAATATTTCTGATAAAAAAAAACCTCTATTGATGGATTATATAGATCCAAAAAAAATTACCTACCTTCCAAATACTGCGGGATGTTTTACATCAGAGGATGCTTTACGAACCTTAAGGTTAGCAAGAGAAATTGGAGGTTGGAAACTTGTTAAGTTAGAGGTTCTAGGTGACAAAAAAACCTTGTATCCAGACATGATTGAAACTCTAAAATCGACTGAAGTTTTAGCTAAAGAGGGATTTAAGGTTATGGTTTATTGTACAGATGATCCATTAATGGCTAAAAGGTTAGAGAATGTTGGTGCTTGTGCAATTATGCCTTTAGCAGCGCCGATTGGTTCTGGTCTTGGTATACAAAATAAAATTAATATTCAAATTTTAAGACTTCAAACAAAATTACCATTAATTGTAGACGCAGGTATAGGTCAAGCATCTGATGCAACTATTGCTATGGAATTAGGATGTGATGGTGTATTAATTAATACTGCAATTGCCAAAGCTCAAAAACCCTATAATATGGCAGAGGCTATGAAGTTTGCTGTAATCAGTGGAAGAAAATCTTTTCTAGCTGGTAGGATTAACAAATCAATTTATGCAAATCCCTCAACTTCAAATAAAGGAATTATTTAATTTTTTTTTTTTTGTAAAATTTACGTTTTTTAAATTTAGTTTTTTTAGAATTTATATTTTTATTTTCGTTCTTATCTATTTCAATTTTTTTTAATTTTGTGATTACTTCACTTTTTTCTATAACTTTTTTTGATTTCGATAAAAATACAATTGAATGATCTTTTATATTGTATGAACTATCATCACTAAAAAAAATTTTTAACTTATTTTTCTTTTCGAAATATTTTACATCATCTAAGAAGTTTTCATTAATAAACTCCAGTATTTTTGGTGGAACTAAAGCATTAATTTCCTTAGCTTTATTACTGATAGATTTTAGCTCAATCATTTTAAGTAATTTTAAAGAATATGACTCAGTTGTTAGGTTAATTTCCCACCTAACAGAGCTTTCTCTTAATCTTTGTCTAGACATTTCCATTAATCCAAAATTGCTAATTCTTCCAATTTGGATTCTTGCTCTGTCATTTCTGCATTTTTCTTTAAGTTTTCTTTCTATTTGTCTTCTGTTTGAAAAACTTTGCATATCAATAAAATCAATTATTATTAGTCCTGATAGATCTCTTATTTTTATTTGTCTTGAAATTTCATCAGCAGCTTCAAGATTTGTATTTAAGGCAGTACTTTCTATATTTTTTTGCTTAATTGATTTACCAGAATTCACATCTATAGATACAAGAGCTTCGGTAGGATTAATAACTAAATAACCTCCTGAAGATAATTTTACTTGTGTTTCAAAAATATCATTCAATTTTTGATCTATTTTTTCTTTAAAAAATAATGGAATTTTGTCTCTATACTTTTTTATCTTTTTTACATCTTTAGGCATTATTATTTTCATAAAATTTTTAGCTTTTAAATACCCTTCATTTCCCTCAATTATTATATTTTTAGTTTCATCATCATAAATGTCCCTAAGTGTTCTTTTAATGATATCATCTTCATGATGAATTAAAGATGGTGCAATTGCATTCATTGCATTCTCTTTAATTGAGTTCCACACTTTTAATAAATTCTCTAAGTCGAAACTAATTTCGTTTTTGGTTTTGTTTGATCCTGCAGTTCTTACTATTAAGCCCATTTCTTTAGGTATCTTAATTTCATTAAGTATTAATCTAATTTTTTTTCTATCACCTGGATTAAATATTTTTCTTGAGATACCACCCCCTTTAGGAGTATTTGGCATTAAGACAATATATTTGCCCGCTATAGATATAAAAGTAGATAGTGCAGCTCCCTTTAAACCTCTCTCGTCTTTTAAAACTTGTACTAAAATTACTTGGTTAGGTTTAATTACTTCTTGTATTTTATATTTTTTGAATGGTTTTTTGTTATTGACTCCAAGATCATTGTGTTCATCAGTATTTTCTTGTTTTTTTTCAAATAGATCATCCTTAGAAAAATTTTCATCATTTATATTTTCTTCTTCCTTTTTCTCACTTTCTTTAAGTAAGTCCAATCTTCTTGCTTCTTCCTCTTCTTTTATCTTTTCTTTGTCACTTAGAGGTATTTGATAATAATCTGATTGAATATCATTAAATGATAGGAAACCATGTCTTTCTCTTCCAAAGTCTATAAATGCTGCTTGAAGTGATGGTTCTACCCTGCTTACTTTACCAAGGTAAATATTGTTCTTAATTAATATACTTTTTTTAGCCTCATACTCGTAATCTTCAATGTTTTCATTGGATTTAAGAACAACTCTAGTTTCGTTTGGATGCGAAGCATCAATATATAAATTTTTTTCCATGTTATTTTAATTAATTGTTTCATTTTTTAAATTCGTAATATTTTAGATGCCTTAACTTTAACAAATTCATAAACTATTTAAAGTAAAATGAACAATATAATAAAAAAGCTTATAATTGGACTTCTTAGCGTATCTTTTTTACTTGTGATATCAGTAACTTGCATTTTATGGGTATTTTCAAATGAATTGCCAGATTATAAATTTTTAAAAAACTATAAACCTTCAGTTTCTAGTAAAGTATATTCTGGAAATGGTGAATTAGTTTCAGATTTTTCACAGGAAAAAAGAATCTTTGTCCCATATGATGCAATTCCTAGAAAATTAATTAATGCTTTTTTATCTTCAGAGGACAAAAATTTTTTCACTCATCCTGGCGTTGATGCAAAGGGTGTTATGAGAGCAATATTAAATAATATAAATAATATAATAAATTCGAAAAGACTAGAAGGTGCGTCTACTATTACACAACAGGTAGCAAAAAACTTTTTGTTATCAAATGAGGTTAGTTTAAATAGAAAAATTAAAGAAGCTATACTAGCATTTAGAATTGAGAGAGTTTTAAGCAAGGAAAGAATTCTAGAACTTTATATGAATCAAATTTACCTTGGGCAAGGATCTTATGGGGTGGCCTCAGCTAGTTTGGTATATTTTGATAAATCTATAAGTGATTTATCGTATGATGAAGCAGCACTATTAGCGGCTCTTCCTAAAGCACCTAGTAAATATAACCCTTACAAAAATGAAAAACTTGCAAAGTTTAGAAGAAATCTTGTTTTAAAAAATTTATTTGACAATGGTTATATAGATAAAAAAACTTATGAAAATCTTATAACCAATAAAATTAAACTTCAAAAAAGAAAAAAAATATATTTAGAGGACACCAGATATTATGTGGAAGATATTAGAAAAAATGTATTGAATAAATTTGGTTTTGATAGAGTTTACAAAAAAGGACTAATAATTAAATCACCTATGAATCTGTATTTACAGAATAAAGCAACTGAAGCCCTAAGGTATGGTTTAGAAAAATATGACAGAAGAAGAGGCTGGAGAGGACCAATTATGAATAGAAATTATAATGATTGGACTAAAAATTTGAAAGAAATTAGTTTAGAAAACTCTATTGGTTGGAAACTAGCAATTGTAAAAAAAATAAACAAATTTGAAACAGAGATTGAAACTATAGATAATAAGATTGGTTTCATTAAGTTAAAAAATATTTCATGGACAAAAAAAGAATTTAGCAAAATATTTAAAATTGGTGATGTTATTTATGTAAAAAATATTAAAGATAATGATTATGATTTAAAGCAAATGCCCTCTGTAAATGGAGCGGTGGTAGTAATGAATCCTTATAACGGTAGAGTTTATGCAATGTCTGGTGGTTTTAGCTTTAAAAAAAGTGAATTTAATAGAGCAACGCAAGCTTCAAGACAACCTGGTTCAGCGTTTAAACCATTCATCTATGCTTTAGCTCTTGAAAATAATTACAAACCTAATTCACTTATTCTCGATGCACCAATAGTTCTTGAACAAGGAACTGACTTAAAACTTTGGAAACCTGAAAATTATGGAAAAAAATTTTATGGACCATCAACACTTAGAGTTGGACTGGAAAAATCAAGAAACCTTATGACTGTTAGAATTGCACAGGATATCGGAATTAGAAAAATTGCAGATTTTTCGGAACGATTAGGAATTTACAAAAATCCAGATGAACTATTATCAATTTCCTTAGGATCAGCTGAAACAACTTTATTAAAACTAACATCTGCTTACTGTTCTTTTGTTAATGGAGGAAAAAAAATAAAGCCAATTCTAATTGATAGAATTCAAGACTCGGAGGGAAACACAATTATAAGCAATGAAACTAGAAAATGTAAAAATTGCGATAAAATATCTTATTTAAGTAATAATATACCTGAAATTTCGACAGATAATTTAGAACAAATCATGTCTCCACAAACTGCGTATCAAATTACTTCAATGTTAGAGGGAGTGATAAAAAGAGGTACAGGAAAAAAATTGAAAAATTTAAATTTAGATATTGCTGGTAAGACCGGAACTACAAATAAAAATACAGATACTTGGTTCGTTGGATTTACTTCAAAACTTGTCATAGGTGTCTACGTAGGAATGGATGAACCTCAACCATTAGGTAAATACGAAACAGGATCAAGGACAGCAATGCCTATTTTTAAGGAATTTATTCAGAAAGCAGTCAAAAAGAAAGATACAAGACCATTTAAAGTATCAGAAAATATAACAATGGTAATGATTGATCCAAAAACTGGAATGAAAGCAAATTTTACTTCAAAGGAGACTATAATTGAAGCTTTTAAAAAAGACAGTATAGAAAATAATTTTCAGTTAAAAAAAGATATTAATGATAGATTTAATAAAAAAAATATACTACAGTTTTATTAATGCAAACAGATTTTTTAAATATTAAGTCAGAAATAGAAAAAATTAATTCAAAGATTAAGGAGTATCTTTGAAAAAAACGATTTTTATTCAAAACTAGATTTAAATAACAAAGAAATCGAAAAAAGTAATTTTTGGAGTAATCAAACTCGAGCTCAAAAAATACTTAAAGAAAAAAAACTTCAAGAAGGTTTAATAAAACTTTACGAAAATTCTGTTCTAAAATGTAATGAAATATTAGAATTATACGAATTAGCTTTTGAAGAAAATAACTCAATTATAATTGAAGAATGTAAAAAAAATATAAATTTTTTACATAATAAAGTTAAACAAAATGAAATTAAATGTTTTTTATCTAATGAAAACGATAGCCTAGATTGTTATTTAGAAATCCATGCGGGCGCAGGGGGAACTGAAAGTCAAGATTGGGCCCAAATGTTAAGAAGAATGTACGCAAAATGGTCAATTTCAAAAGGATTTAAAGAAGAACTAATAAGCGAACATAAGGGTGATGAGGCAGGAATAAAGTCCTCTACAATCAAAATAAGTGGAGAATATATTTATGGATATCTTAAATCTGAATCAGGTATACACAGATTAGTGAGAATTTCTCCTTTTGATTCTGGCGCAAGAAGACACACAAGTTTTGCAAGTGTTTGGGTCTATCCGGTAGTCGATGAAAGTATAGATATTGAAGTTCTAGAGAAGGATTTAAGAATAGACACATATAGATCAAGTGGTGCTGGTGGACAACATGTAAATACAACAGACAGCGCGGTAAGAATTACACATCTACCTACCAAAATAGTTGTACAGTGCCAGAATGAAAGATCTCAACATAAAAATAAAGAAACCTGTATGAATATGTTAAAAGCAAGACTATATGAAAATGAAATCAGGAATAGAGAAAAAAAAAGTGAAACTGAGCAAAATACAAAATCAGATATTGGATGGGGACACCAGATTAGATCGTATGTTTTGCACCCTTATCAATTAGTTAAAGATAATAGAACTAGCCATGAAAGCTCTAACCCAACTAAAGTATTAGATGGTGACATAGATACATTTTTGGAAAAATCACTTTATAAATTAAATGTATAGAATTTTATTTAAATTAATATTTTATTTCATAATCTTGTTAGTTATTGGAATAATTTATTTAAGTGCTTTTGGGATTAAAACATCAAAATTTAATGATCAAATTAAAGAAAATATACAAAATTTTGATGAAAGAATAAATTTAGAACTTGAAAATGTATATTTAAAATTAAATTTAAGTAATTTAACAGTAAATATTAACACTGAAAATCCAATTTTATATATTGAAGATAGCTTAATCAATTTAAACGAAATTAATACAAATCTTGATATTAGGAACATAATTACTGACAAAGAAGCAATCAACAATATTGAGATAAAAACTAATAAAAATTCTATAAAAAGTGTTGGTAAGTTTATAAACACATATAAGTTTAATCTGGCAAATTTCTTTCTATTTAATCAGATAAAGAAAGGAGATATTGTTCTAAATATTAAAGTTGAACCAAAGAAAAATTTACAAAATAATTTTGAAATATATGCTGATGGAAAAATCATTAATTGTGATTTAGAGCTATTAAACAATTATTACATCAATAATATTAATTTAGATTTTAATTATATTAATAATGAGATCAAATTGAGCGACGCATCATTTAACTTTGATAAATTAAAATTTCAATCAGAAAACATAAAGATTTTCAAAGATGGTAAGAATTTTAAAACTAAAGGAAATTTACAAAATTTACCAGAGAACATAAATACAAAGTTAATAAATGACATTTTTTTTGCAAAAAGTGAAATAAATTTTATTGAAAATGATAGTATATTAGAAAGTAATACAGATTTTTCTTTTAAAATTAACAATAAATATCAAATTAAAAATCTAAAAATAAGCTCAATATTAAATTTCGACAAATTGAATTTTAATTATGAAAGTAAAAATTTAACGAAATATATTCCTGATTTTAAAAATAAAATTTATCTTAAAAAGAATAAATTTAAAATTAATTATGATGAAAATAAAACAACAATCAATTTACAAAATCAATATAGTTTTGATAAAAAATATGATAAATTAAACTTAAATTTAACAATTCAGAACAATATATCATTATTTGATGCAATAATAAAAACTAAAAATGTTAAAATTTTAATTCCTGAAATTGATTTTAAAAAAAATAAAAATAGATCTACCGATATCATTCTTAAAGGTTCATCTACAAAAAATCAAAATTTAAAAATAAATTTACTTAGCTTAGAAGATAAAAAAAATCTTATTAAATTAGAAAATTTAGTTTTGAATAAAAATTATCTCATTGATAAATTTGATAAAATTACTTTAGGATATTTAAATGAAAATAAAAAAGAAAATAGATTAAGTTTATCAAATAATGATAAAGAAATAATTATTAAAGGTGAGTCATTTGATGGAAAAAAATTAATAAACAATTTATTTGAAAGTAATTCTGATAAAAATTTTTTAAATATATTTAAAAAATTTGATAAAAAAGTAAGCATTTCTATTGATAAACTATATATTGATGACAGATCTTCTTTAAATTATTTAGATGGTCACTTATCATATAATAATAAAAAAATTCATAATGGAAACTTGATAGGTAAATTAAATTATAAAAATAACTTTTCTCTTAATATAAGTACAGATACAAGCAATGGTAAAACTACTAAAATTTTAATAGACAACCCTGAATCATTTATTAAAAGGTATAAATTTATAAAAGGTTTTAAAGAAGGTAATCTTTATTATGACTCGTTTAAAAAAAATGGAAACTCAAAATCTAATTTAAGAATTTATAATTTTAAAATTCAGGAAGTACCAATTTTAGCTAAATTATTAACCTTAGCTTCATTACAAGGTATAGCAGACGTTCTCACAGGTGAAGGCATTAGATTTACCGAAATGGACATGAAATTTACAAATAATAAAGATCTAATGACCATTGAAGAGATGTATGGGATTGGTCCAGCTATCTCTTTATTAATGGAAGGCTATATAGAAAAAAATAAACTCGTAAGTTTAAGAGGTACTTTGGTTCCGGCAACAACTTTAAATAAAGCTATAAGCAATATTCCTTTAATAGGAAATTTGTTGGTAGGAAAAAAAGTAGGCGAAGGTGTCTTTGGTGTAAGTTTTAAAATTAAAGGGCCTCCAAAAGATCTAAAAACTTCAGTAAATCCAATTAAAACCTTAACACCTAGATTTATAACAAGAACATTAGAGAAGGTAAAAAAAGGTAAATAATTATTTTATAATAGTTACATGTCCCATTTTCCTTTTAGCTTTGATATCACTTTTTAGGTAGTCAAAGAAAAATTGATTTTTTTTATTTTTTTTATTACGATATTTTCTTATATCATTGCCAATTAAATTTATCATTCTTGCCTTATAAATTCTTTTAGTTTTAATTTTTTTTAATTTGCAAACTGCTCTAATATGATTTTCAAATTGACTTACATTATGCGAATTTATGGTCAAGTGGCCAGAATTATGGACTCTAGGTGCTATTTCATTTACGTAAAGATTATTTTTTTTATCTATAAAGTATTCTACACATAAGGTACCGATATAATTTAATTTTTCAGAAATTAGTTTTGCGTATGCTATTGCTTTATTTTTAATTTTTTTATTAATATTACATGGAATTTTAGAATGTTTTAAAATTTGATTTTTATGTATATTTTCAATCGGTTCATAAATTTCATATTTTTTTGAAGCAAATCTTGTAATTATTACCGAAGCTTCTTTTTGAATATTTATTTTTTTTTCTAAAATATATTCTTTTTGAAAGTCAATTTTTATTTTTTTACTTTGATTAAAAGAATTAATTACAATCTGTCCTTTGCCATCATATCCAAGAGTACAAGTTTTTAATATACCAGGCAACAAATCTAGATTATTTAGTAAGTCTTTTTTAGATTTAATATATTTAAATTTTGTAGTTTTAATTTTTAGGTTATTAATAAAGTTTTTCTCTAAATATCTATTTTGAATTATTTTATTAATTGAGGGCTTTGGTAAAACATTAACTTTTTTGTTCATATAATTAAGAACTTTAAATGGAATATTTTCAAATTCGAAAGTAATTATATCTACTTTCTTTAAAAATTTATTTATAATTTTTTTATTAGTATATTTTCCAAAAATAAATTCATCTGCAAAATTTTTCGCAGGCGCTTTACGGTCATCAGATATTATAATAGTTTTTATATTTAGTTTTTTTGCTGATTGGGCTAACATACTACCTAGTTGACCACCGCCTATAATTCCCAGTGTTTTTTCGAACATTTATCTCGGTTTTTTTTTAACTTTTTTTGATTGATTTTTTCTTAATGAAATTAGATTTTTTTTTATTTTTAAATTTGAAATTGAGATAATTGATGAAGCTAATATAGCTGAATTTATTGCTCCATCTATCCCTATAGCAACAGTTCCTACAGGAATTCCTTTAGGCATTTGAACAATTGATAAAAGACTATCTAAACCCTTTAGTTTTTTGCTTTCAATAGGCACACCAATAACTGGTAGCCAAGTCATTGCAGCTATCATACCAGGTAAATGGGCTGAACCACCAGCACCAGCTATAATTACAGAAAAGTTATTGTTTTCTGCATTTTTTGCAAATTCATATAATCTATCTGGCGTTCTGTGAGCAGAAACGATCCTTGTTTCATATTTTATTTTCAGATTTTTCAGTGTTTTTTCACAAAATTTCATAATTGGATAATCAGACTTGCTTCCCATTACAATTGCGACTTTGTTATCAGCTTTTTTTTTAATCATATTCATACTTTAATATCAAAAAAATCCTTACTAATATATATTTAATATATGAATTATAAAATTGATAATCTTCAATATTGCAATTGGTCAAGAAAAGTCTTTAAAATTAACAGAGAAGCTGGTCTTGATGCTGTTCATGTGACAATAGTTTATCATGAAGATTTTGATGAATTGCAAGAGGTTGTTAATAAATGGAATATACTTTTTGAGGAAAATAAAGATTTAATTTTTTTAGGAAGAAATTTTAAAGATATCGAAAAAGCAAAAAGTGAAAAAAAAACAGCTATTTTTTTTGGTTTTCAAAATTGTTCTCCAGTTGAAGATGATATAAGTTTGATAGAGAAAGTCCACGAACTAGGATGTTTGTTTATGCAGCTTACATATAATAACCAATCATTATTAGCAACTGGATGCTATGAAAAAAATGATAGTGGAGTTACCAACTTTGGAAGAGAAGCGATTAAAGAGATGAATAGAGTTGGCATTGTAATTGATATGTCTCACTCTGCAGAAAAAAGTACTATTGATGCAATTGAAATAAGTGAAAAACCAATTGCTATTACACATGCAAACCCATCTTTTTGGCATGATGCAAAAAGAAATAAATCTAATAAGTTGTTAAAAATTTTATCTCAAAGTGGAGGAATGATAGGTCTTTCCTTATATCCACATCATTTAAAGGATGGTACAAATTGTACTTTAAACAGTTTTTGTGAAATGGTCGCTAAAACTGCCGACTTAATTGATGTAAAAAATATAGGTATTGGTTCAGATTTATGCTTGCATCAACCCGATAAAGTTGTTGAATGGATGCGAAATGGGACCTGGACAAAATCTACTAACTTTGGAGAAGGTTCAAAAAAAATTCCTGGCTTTCCAAAGCAACCAGAATGGTTTTTAGATGCAAGAGGTTTTAAAAACTTAGAGAATGGTTTAAAAAAAATTGGTTTTAATAACAACGAAGTGAATGGTATTTTAGGAAATAATTGGTTTAATTTTTACAAAGGCATAAATTGATAAATATAAAATTACGAGATCCAAATATAGTTATGAAATTATCTAGACTTGGTTCTTTTCACCAGTCAAAACTTTCTTTTTTAAGAAGCTTTTTAAGAGAATTTAAAAGTTGGGAATATAATAGAGACTTATTCGATTTAAATGAAATGGGATATGGAACTGCTATTTATTCATTTAAGAAAAATAACAGAGTTTATTCACTTATATGTTATGCAAATGAATTAAATGAAAATGAAAGATCAGATAGAGTTATAGCTACTAAATGGGATGCAGCATTTACATTATATGACGGAATACCATCTAAAGAAGATATTAATAGATTGAGAAATCAAGTCCCAAAACAAGAGGTTGGTAGATTATCGTTTAAGGAATTAACTTTATCGAGAGCGAATAAGTCTTTACGATTATTTAACCATGTAGTTGAACAACTAAGTCAAGGTTTGCAACCAGATAAAAATCTTTTATTAAAAGTTGGATATTTATACCGTACCACTGCAGTATATGGATCTGGAAAATTTGGACTAGCAGATAGATTTAGAATTAAAAATAGAGACGAAATTTATGGACCATTTCGTTTAGAAATGATGCTGGTTTACTTAGTTAGACAATTTACATTTGATCAGGTTAATCATGTAGCTCATCATAAAAATCCTAAAAAGGCGGTAAAATTAAGTGCAGATACATGCAAAAGTTTAGGAATTGGTAATTCAACAGGATTAGGAATGGCACCTTTTATTGTAAATCATCCAACATTATTAAATAATTGGATTTATGCTAGAGAAATAGCTTTAAAAGAAATAAGACAAGTTAAGAAGGTAAGCAAATCAGAAAGTCATTTATTTTTAAATTGTCTAAAAAAATCGTTAAATAATATTTATTCATGGAATACAGAAAGTAATTTTCAAAAAAAAAAAATTCAGTCATTACTTTTAGACCTACAAAAATTTATAAAATTTTTAGATAATGAATTTGATTTTTCGAATGAAAATCCATTTAACATATTATACATTTGGTTAGAAAAGAATAGCGGCGAGGAATGTATTGAATATGTAGTTTCAATGATGATGGAACCATTTGATAACATAGTTAATCCTTTAATAAAAAAAATGGAATCTGAGGAAGAAAAATTTTTTAATATTCCTACAGAAAGAACAGTACTAGATTTAAGATCTATCATTGAGGATAGATACCCAAAAATTATAAAGATTGATTTTAATAAAGAAGAAAGTAATCAAAAATTTTGGTTTATATCAAAAAATAAAGAAGAGCCAAGAATTGCTGACAGATTTCAAGATGAAGGCTCTCATTTAGAACAACCTTTAGCAATAGCAAGGGATATCAAGAGACTTTATGATAAATTAAATGCTTCAAAAAACAGTCAAAGTATTGATAAATTTTTGGCCTATAACCCTGATTTACGTCACGTAGTACGAAGAGCATTTATAATTGAGAAGTTTCCTTATTCAGAAATACAAGACAACACTATAAGCGCAAAATTAGTTCCAATAGATATGTTAAGATTAAAATTATCGTATTTTGGAGCAATTAAATTTGATCCAAGGTCTGATAAATGGCTAAGGATATGCATGTTTCAAGGCGCTCCTTTACCTGAGCAATTAAAAGATTATGACGATCAATGGATTTATAATACTTTAAATTAAATGAAATCTTTAAGTGAGATAGATATTGTATCAAAAAGAGCTAGTAAAGCTTCAGGTTATACCTGGGGTGAAGCAGAAGAAATTGGTAAAAATATTAGATTGTTAGAGTCATTTGGTTTACCAGGACTCAAAAATATAAATAATTTCTTCAAATTAAAACAAAAAAAAAAATTTGAATTCATTAGATTATTAAGTCAACAAAATAAGCCAAACAAATATCAACTTTGCCCAATAATTATAGGAATAGGTCTGATGGACCAAATTAAAAATCTTGAAAAATATGAAAATATAAATTTCTCAAACGTATCACATCCACTTTTATTTTTGCCCTTTGCAAGTAGAGCATCAGAAATTATTGGAAAAAGAATTTTTATTAAAATGGATGATAAAGATTTTTTATTAAATTTTAATTTAAATATTTATTCAAATTTTCTAAAAAATGAAATCATAACTGATTGCAAGTTAATAAGTATAAAAATCATTGATAACTTTGATACTTTTAGTGAATTGGAATGGGCTGAAATTTATAAATTATCAGAAAATACTTTTGTTGATGAAAGTGATAGTTTGAAAAATACTAGTGCAGGAGCAGGACTTACTGATAATGACTAAAATTAAAAAAGATAAAGAAACGTTGAGTGATTTAGATAATTTTAATGATATTTGCGATGAATGCAAAAATGAAGACGATAGTGTAAAAAATAATTTAATACTAACAGGGTTTAAACTTTGTAAATCATGTCAAATATCTAAAACTATTTTTCCAATTTAACTGATTGTACTGATTGGTAGAGAATTCATCCTGCTTACCACAAAAGATACTGACAAAAATGCAAATATCAAAAAGGAGAGAAATACAATCCCAAAAGATTTGAAATTTGATTTTAAATTTAAAATATGTTTTGTTGATATTATTAATGAAGCAAAAATCCAAAATTGTGTGAAAAAAATTATTGGTACGACTAGTTCTGGTGTTACAGCAAAAAATCTAATTAAACCAGGTGCATGCGCGTATCCTACTCCTATTAAAATTTTTTTAAAAGTTGCTTTGGTTTCTTTATCTGGAAATAATTTAACTCCAATTACATAAATAAATATTCCCCAAACTAACCAAGTTATAATTGACATTAAACCTGAAAGTGCAATTGGGGATTTCATTACTGTATTAGCTGCAACAGCTCCAGCAAGTCCATCTAATATCATGATGAGGCCAGCAAAATATATTGCAGCCTCACCAAAATTTTTATTTTCTTTATATAGATTTCTATCTAATTTAAGAGATCTAATTATTATTGTAAGGAATTCACTAAACATTTATTTAGAGTGAATTAATTATCAAAATAATTTTATCCTTCAACTACTTCTCTTGTATTAGCGTTATACGATTCAGTAAATGGAATATCTACTACAATCGCATCAACTGGTTTTCCTGGACTATCAGAATATTTTTCAGGTAAATGAACTTTATATTTTGTTCCAACCTTTCCTTTAGGAAATCCATTTTTATTCATAGTTCCGTCGTATGGTACATAACCCATTGCAATATTTTGTCCTTTTTCTGGATGATACCAAGGTGATGTTATGAATCCAACAGGATCACCTCCACCTTCATTAGATACTAACCAAAAATCTGGAGCATATTCCTCAATTGGTTTTCCACCTATTTCAAGACCAACCAATTGAAGTTTATAAGGTTTTTTTCCATCTTTAAGCTCTGATTTCATTTTTTCTAATGCAGCTTTACCTACATAATCAGATTTCTTATCCCATTCTCCTTTACCAGATAAAGATACCTGATAACCCAAATTACACTGAAAAGGATTATGTTGTTGGTCCATATCTTGACCCCAAGATAAAATTCCAGCTTGAATTCTTCTATGGTGAGCTGGAGCAATGACCATAAGACTATGTTTTTTACCAGCCTCAAGAACTGCGTTCCACATATCTTCAGCGTACAAAGTGGCATTTCTTAAATAAATTTCATATCCTGCTTCTCCAGAAAATCCTGACTGCGAAATTACACAACTTCTTCCTCCAACTTTTACTTCAGCAAGGCCATAAAAAGGCATGTTATCAAAATCAACTTGATCACCACAAAGATCTTTCATTAGTGCTTTAGATTTTGGTCCTTGAATCTGAACTGGACAAGCATCAATTTCATCTATTGTGCAATTAAATCTTCCATCAGCATTAACACCTTGTAAATACATTCCTATATCAGAATCAGATAATGAAAACCAAAACTCATCTTTTGAAATTCTTAAAAGTATAGGATCATTAAGAACACCACCATATGCATTACATAAAATTACATATCTTGCTCTCATAGGAGAAATTCTGGTAGCATCTCTAGTTATTACATAATCAGTAAACTTTTCTGCATCAGGACCTTTTACTCTTATTTGTCTTTCAACAGCAACATTCCACATAGTTACATGATTTTTAATTGCTTCATATTCTACCATTGCTCCACCATCTTCAGGTTTTACATAACCTCTTGGGTGATAAATTCTATTATAAACAGTAGCTCTCCAACATCCAGCTTGCATAGACAAATGCCAATAGGGTGATTTTCTTACTCTTGTAGATATTAGCATTTCAACTTTTGTTGGTCCACTTTGTCTTAAGTTATATGGCACATGTCTATCAGATTGATCAACTGAAGTTACATGTTTTAGTTTAGTATAGTCAAATTCATTTGACATAATCATTCTCCTTTAACCATTTGTTTGTTTCCTTTAAGCCTCCAAATGTGTAAATATGAAAGAAGTTAGTATGATCTTTCAGCTTACCAATTAGTTCATTAGGATCTTTAGGTTTCATTAAATCTAATGCTTTTGTAAAATTAGATTTAAGAAAATTAATGGAATTTTTTGCACCAACAATATTAGCAAATTTAATTAAACTAGTTATTTTTAGTGGTCCAGTAATTCCAACATGAACTGGTACCGTTTGTTTAGAAATAAAATCTATGATTGGTTGTGGATCAAGTAACCATTGAGTTACAATATAATCAGCGTAAGGTTTTTTATCCATCATAGCTTTTTCTAAATCTGAATCGGATATATCAGGACTCCCCTCAGGATGTCCAGCAATACCTATCTTCATTCCCTCAAATTGACCTGTTTCTATTAATTGAACTGAGCTATCAAATTTACCAACAGGTTCTCTACCACCACCAATTACCAAAACCTGCTTTACTCCAGTATCTTTACATCTTAATACATAGTCTTTAAGTTGTATTTCATCTGAAATAGATCTAGCCGGGATATGAGGAATTGGATTAAAACCTCTTTCCGCAAGCTCTTTTGCTTTTTGAGCGGTCTCTTTATAATCACCTCCTGGTAGCATAGTAATATAAACATCACTAACCAAAGGCACAGTATCCACGTCAGTTTTAGGGCTTATTTCTAAAGAAAAATTCATTAACTGGATATTTATTTATTTTAAAAAGACTGTCTAGAAAAATCGTGAGTATTAAAATTTTTTTAGGAATTATTTTTTTTGACCTCTGTGCTTTTGAATTCTCTTTCCATACTCCTGGGTCACTCTATCAAAGATAATAGCAAGCGCCACAATCGCCAAACCATTCATCATTCCTAGAGCTAAATATTGGTTAGAAATTGCCTGCAAAATAGGCACCCCTAATCCTTTAACACCAATCATAGATGCAATAACTACCATTGCTAAAGCCATCATAATTGTTTGGTTTACTCCAGCAAATATTGTGGGAAGAGATAATGGTATTTGTACAGATTTTAACTTTTGAACTGGTGTCGCACCAAATGCCTCAGCAGCTTCAAGTGCCTCTTTATCTACTTCTCTTATCCCTAAATTTGTTAATCTTACTACAGGTGGCAATGCATATATGCATACTGCTAATAACCCAGGTACTTTTCCTATACCAAGAAGCATAATTATTGGAATTAGATAAACGAAACTTGGAATTGTTTGCATCATATCTAACACAGGTAATATAGCTTTTTCTGCCCTGTTTGACTTTGACATAGCAACACCAATTGGAATGCCGACAACAATACAAACCAAAGTAGAAACTGATATAATAGCTACAGTTGCCATACAATTTTTCCACATTCCAAAATATCCAATCACAATAAAACAAGCTATTGTCCCTAGAACTAACTTATAGTTTCTGGATCCAATCCAAGCCAGTAAAGCAAAAACACCAATGACTATTGGCCAAGGACTATTAACTAACAATTTTTCTAGCCAGATTAAAAAATATAAAAGAGGATCAAAGAAACCCTCAATGGCATCACCATACGCTCTTGAAAATTCTTTAAAATTTAAATCAATTCCTTTTTTTAGTTCCCTTAGGTCTGTTCTATCCATTACAGGAATTTTATTAAAGAAATCCATAATTACCTTATACTTAAATCGAACCCGTTAGTAAACGGGTTCGATAAAGTTATAGTTTTATAGTGCTTTTTTGATTTTCTTAGCAGCAGATTTTGAAACCCATTTAGTCCACACATCTTCTTGTGTTTTTAGGAATTCAATTGCGGCATCAGCACCTTCAGCTTGGTTATCTCCCATCCAAACTAACATACCATTCATTACTGGTCCTGGGTAAGTTCTTTTTTCAAGATACTTCATACCTTCAGATCCAGCAGTATTTTTATAGTTATCTGTAGCTACTGTGTACACTTCAGATTTAACCCATGAAGATTTTTTAGGATTAGCACATTCTTGTTCTGGTTTACTTAAACAGTTATCCCAGTTATCTTTTCCTGCGTACTCACCCATATCAACAGCTTGCATATTGTATTTTCCAATCATAGCAGTTGGAGACCAATAGTAACCAAACCAGTTTTCTCCTCTTTCTGCAGCTTTTGCAATTGAACCGTCAAGTCCAGCAGCTGATCCAGTTTCTACAATAGCCCATCCTTTTTCAGCCATACCCCATGCTCTAAAATGGTTTCTGTTACTTAATTCACAGTTCCAACCTGGAGGACAAATGTGAAATCCACCTTTTGATGGATCTTCAGGGTGTGGGAACAAGTCAGGTCTTTTTAAAATTTCATCAGCAGAAGTTAATTCTGGATGTTTTTCTAAAGTTGCTGGTAATACCCACCAACCTTCACCTAAACCAGTAATTGGCGCTTTGTTGATTGAGTGTAACTTACCTTCAGCTACAGCAGCTTCTAATTCAACTTTAGCAGCATTAGCCCAAAACTCAGGAGCTATATCTGGCTCACCTTTTTCTTGCATAGATGTAAATGTTGGCATTGTTGCACCTGGCACTAATTCAACTGTACATCCATATCCTTCTTCTAATATTACTTTATCAACTTCAGCCATAAAGTTTGCTGAAGCCCAGTTCATATTAGCAATCGAAATATTTCCACATGCTGCGTTTGCTACACCATTCATAGATGTTAAGCCTAAAATTACTGCAGCAGAGAAAAGTACTTTTTTTATTATTTTCATATTATCTCCGTATAAATTTAAATTTATGAAACTCATCTCAACACAGAGAAGAGACAAATGCAAATATACTTCAACTATGAGTTGTGTCAAAATTGTCTTTATACCTATATTAAATGATAATAATATTTTTTAAATAATATTTAAAATTTAGAAGTAGCTATCATGGGTAAAAATTTAATATCTAGATTAAATGATGGTCCAGTAATTTTTGCTGAAGGATATTTGTTTGCAATGGAAAGAAGAGGATATCTCTCTGCAGGAGCATTTGTTCCGGAAGTAGTTTTAGAAAATCCTGACGTGGTAACACAATTACATAGAGAATTTATTAGAGCAGGTTCAGATATTGTTCAAGCATTTACCTATTACGGCCATAGAGAAAAATTAAGAATTATAGGCAAAGAACATTTACTTGAACCAATGCAAAAAAATGCACTACAAATTGCTAAAGATGCAGCAGCAGAATTTAAAGATTTAGATTTAATGGTTTGTGGAGATGTTGCAAATACAAATATATTTGACCCAAAAGATAAATCTACATTAAAGGAATGTCAAAAAATGTATGAAGAACAGGTTCTTTGGGCTAAAGAGGCAGGAGTAGATTTTATAGTAGCAGAAACAATTAGTTGGGTTGATGAAATGAAAATTGCTCTTAAAGCAATCAAAGATGAAGGTTTAATTGCTGTTGCTAATTATGCAATACCAAGAGGAGATTTAACTAGAGATGGATATACCTCAGAGGATGCATGCAAAATAATAGAAGATCTTGGAGCAGATGTTGTTGGTTTAAATTGTTATAGAGGACCTGAAATGACTATGAAGCTTTTAAAGAAGATAAGAAATAAAGTATCTTGTCATGTTGCTGGTTTACCTGTTCCATACAGAACAACTGAGAAAGAACCTGGATTTTTAAATCAAACAGATCATGGATGTGATTGTATTCCAGGAGGTAACGCTTTTCCAGTTGCTTTGGACAATTTGTATTGCAACAGATTTGAAATGGCAGAATTTGCAAAAGAATGTGTTAAAGAAAAAATAAATTTAATTGGTATTTGTTGTGGTGCTGAAGCTCATCATGTAAGAGAGATGGCAGTTGCTGTTGGAAAAAAACCGATCGCAATGAAATATATGCCAGATATGAGTAAACATTTTCATCATGGTACAGATAAAACTCTAAAAAAAGTAAATAAAGAAATAAAATATTAAATGGAAAAAAATGCCAAGGTAGTAATAATTGGTGGTGGAGTTGTAGGTTGTTCTATACTTTATCATTTATCTAAATTTGGTTTAAAAGATTGTATACTGCTTGAGAGAAATGAACTTACATCTGGTTCATCCTGGCATGCAGCTGGAAACGTACATGTAATTTCTTCTGATCCAAATATTTCTAGAATGATGGCTTATACAATTGGACTATATAAAGAAATTGAGAAAGAGTCTGGTCATTCTGTTGGCTTCAAACCTAGTGGAGGTTTTTATTTAGCTTCAAATGAAGTTTGGGCTGATTATTTAAAAAGAGAGAGATCAAAAGCAAGATATATGGGGCTTGATCAAGAGTTTATATCTCTTGAAGAAGTTAAAAAAAAAAATCCTTTAATTGATCCATCAAGGTATCTTCTAGCACTATGGGATCCTATTGATGGTGAAGTTGATCCTTCAGGAGTTACATATGCTTTTGCTAAAGCTGCAAAAGTTCATGGTGGTAAATATTACACTCACACAGTCGTTAAAGACACAAAACAAAAAGAGGATGGAACTTGGGATGTAATCACCGAAAAAGGTAATATTAATGCTGAGATAGTTATTAATGCTGGTGGCCTATGGGCTAGAGAAGTGGGACAACTTGCAGGAATTAACTTACCGGTTCAGCCAATGGAACATCATTATTTAATTACTGATGCTATTCCAGAAATTGAAGCTATGGGCGATCAGAGGTTACCTATAGGAACAGACTTTGAGGGAAATATTTACTTTAGACAAGAAGGAAAAGGAATGCTTCTTGGAACTTACGAGCCTAAATCAACACCTTGGAAAGTTGAAGGAACACCTATGAATTTTGGTCATGAGTTATTAGAACCAAAATTAGAAAATATACAGGATAGATTGGCAATAGGTTTTGAGAGAATGCCAGCATTAGAGAAAGCAGGAATTAAAAATATTGTAAACGGACCATTTACTTTTGGACCTGATGGATCACCATTAATTGGTCCAGTTCCAGGAATGAAAAATTACTGGGTAGCAGTTGGTGTAATGGCAGGTTTTTGTCAAGGAGGTGGAGTTGGAAAATGTATTGCAGAATGGATAATTGATGGAGAGCCATCAATAGATGTTTGGGCAATGGATGTTGCAAGATTCGGAGATTATGCATCACCACATTATGGAACAATTAAATCCTCAGAGAATTATGAGCGAAGATTTATTATGACATTTCCAAATGAAACTTTACCAAAAGGTAGAAAACAAAAAACAACAGCACTTTATGATAGGTTTGTAGATCAAGGTGCAGTTATGGGAGATAGTTTTGGTTTAGAAAATGTTTTGTGGTTTGCAAATAATAAAGAAGATGCACACGAAGAACCAACTATTAAAAGATCTAGATCGCATGATTATGTTTCAAAAGAAGTAATTAACGTCAGAGAGAATGTAGGTTTAATTGAGGTTGCAAATTTTTCAAAGCATGAATTTAAAGGATCCGATGCAAGAAAATTTTTAGATCATATAATGGCAGGTAAACTCCCAAAACCTGGAAGAATATCTTTATCACCAATGTTATCTTATAGAGGAAAATTATGTGGAGATTTAACAGTTGCCTGTCACGATGAAAATGAATTTATGGTTTTTGGATCTGGTGCGGCACAAGAAATGCATAGACGTTGGTTTGAAAGCCATTTAGATAAATTTAATGTTAATTATAAAAATAGATCAGATGAATATCATGGCTTATCTATAGCAGGACCTAATTCAAGAAAAGTATTAGAAAAAATAGTTAGAGAAGATGTAACAAATGAAAAATTTAAATTTAGAGATTCTAGAAGAATGTTTGTTGGATCTGTACCTGCGATTGTAAATAGAATTTCATTTACTGGTGAACTTGGTTATGAAATTTATGTTTTACCGCACTATCAAATAAAACTTTATGAGGAGTTAATGGAGGCTGGTAAAGAATTTGATATTAAGCCTTTTGGCAGTAGAGCTTTAATGTCAATGAGATTAGAAAAAAATTGGGGTGCATGGACTTTAGATTATAGACCTGATTTTACTCCTAAAGAAACAGGTCTAGATATATTCATAAACTGGGAAAAAGATTTTGTTGGTAAAGATTATGCTAAAAAAGATAACAGTAAATATAAACTTACACCTTTAATAGTTGAAACTAATGATATTGATGTCACAAATAATGAAGCTGTTATAAAAGATGGAAAAAGCATTGGATATATAACTTCTGGAGGATTTGCGCATTTTATAAATAAAAGTATCGCTTTTTCATATTTAGATACACATCAATTGAATTCAGGTAAAGGAATACAAGTTGAGATAAATGGAGATTTATTCAATTGTTCACAAATTAATGAGCCACTTTATGATCCAAGTGGTGATAAAATGAGGATTTAATGGCACAAAAAGATGTTGGAAATAAAGTACCTATTTACAAATTAAAAGAAACCAATGAGGTAATGAAATATTACGACGAATGGGGAGAGAATAATAAATATGATCAAGATATGGAGGATTGGAATTATACTGGGCCTAAAGAAACATCTAGTGTTTTTATTAAATATGAAACAAATAAAGACGCAAAAATTTATGATGCTGGATGTGGAACGGGTTTAGTCGGATTAGAGTTAAAAAAATATGGTTTCACTAATTTTTATGGAGCAGATCTTTCTCAAAAGCTTTTAGATTTAGTTCCACAAAATTTATACAAAAAATTAGAAAAAGTTGATTTAAATAAGTCAATCAAAGAAAATGATAATACATATGACGCAATTATGTGCGTTGGAACTTTTACGTATGGACATGTCAAACCACCAGCATTAGACGAATTTATAAGAATTACAAAAAATAATGGTCTTATTTGTTTTACAATCAATGAAGGTATTCATGAGGAATATGGGTTTGATAAAAAAATTCAAGAACTTAATTCAAGTAATAAATGGCATCAGATCGAATTTTTCAAATCAGATTATATAGCAAGCAAAGATGTAAATGCTTGGTTAGGTTTATATAGAGTTACAAAAAAGTGAAAGAAATCTATAAATTAATTAACAAAGATAAGCTTGATGCAGTTCTTAAACCGATAGACAAAGCACATGGCTTACCAAACGAGTGTTATACCAACAAAGAATATACTTTAATTGAAAGAAAAAAAATTTTTGAAGATAAATGGACAGTGATAGGTGTGGCAAGCTCAGTACCTAATCCTGGAGATGTAAAACCTTTTGATCTATTAGGTATACCGTTATTAATAGTAAGAAATAGAGAAAACAAAATTAAAGTTTTTCACAATGTTTGTAGTCATCGTGGATTAAAATTAGTTAGTAAATCTGGGAATATAAAAAATGTCATAAGATGCCCTTATCATTCATGGTCTTATACTTATGATGGTAATTTAATTGCCACACCTCATATTGGTGGTATGAATAAACATCAAACTCCAAAATTTAAAAAATCTAATAGTAATTTAAAAGAAGTAAGATCACATGTATGGCTTGATTTAATAATGGTAAATATTAGTAATAATGCAATATCGTTTGAAAAATACATAAAACCATTAAGTGATAGATGGAGTAAATTTTGGCCTAAAAAAGATAGAAAACTAATTATACATGCTGATAATTATGGTTATTTTAAATTAAACGCAAAATGTAATTGGAAGTTTGCAATTGAAAATTATTGTGAAAGTTATCATCTACCTTGGGTCCATCCAGGATTAAATTCGTATTCAAAAATAGAGGACCATTATCATATACAAGGTTTACCAAATAGGTTTGCTGGACAGGGAACAGTTGTTTATAACCCTAAATTAAAGGGTAAAATAAAGTTTCCATGTTTTCCAAACTGGCCAAAAAATAAGGAAAATGTTGCAGAATATGTCTCTTTATTTCCAAATGTAATGCTTGGTATTCACAAAGACCATTTTTATTCATATTGGCTTGAACCAATTAATAATAAAAAAACAATAGAGCACATGGAAATATATTATGTTGGTAAAGAAGCGGCATGTTCATCAAAATTCAAATCTATTAGAAAACAAAATTACAAATTATGGGAAAGTATTCAAAAAGAAGATGTAAATATAATTGAGAGGATGCAAGTTGGTAGAAATTCACCTAAATATAATGGTGGAAATTTTTCTCCAGTTATGGATAATCCGACTCACCATTTTCACAAATGGGTAGCAAAAAATTTGACCTGATATGAGATTTAAAAGAAAAATTGCTCCAGAAACAAAGTTTAATCCAACCTATATTACAAAAAAAAGATTAAAAGAAGATGAAATTAATTTTAATAGATTAAGAGAATATAGATTAGATAGAGTAAAAAATGAATTAATCAAAAATAATTTAGAAGCATGTATCTTGTTTGATCCAGTAAATGTGCGATATGCATTAGACACAGTTAACATGAGTGTCTATAATATGCATAATTTAACACGATATTGTTTCGTACCAATCGAAGGTCCTACGATATTATATGAGTATTTTAATTGTGAGGGATTATCCAAACATCTAAATCTTATCGATGAAATTAGACCATCCATAACTTGGGATTATTTTAGCAATGGAGATCAATCAAATCGTCAATTAAAAAGATGGATTAATGAAGTTAATGATTTGTCAAATAAATATTTTAAGAGCAAAAAAATAGCTATTGATGTTTTAAATGGACCTGCAATTTCTGCTTTAAATAAATCTGGTATTGAAGTTATTGATGCAAAATTAATTTTAGAACAAGCTAGAGTTATAAAGTCAAAAGAAGAGTTGACGTGCATGAAGGCAGCAATGGAAGTAGCTGAAATTGGTGTTGCCAAGATGAGACAGGATTTAAAAGCAGGGATGACTGAAGATGAACTTTGGTCTATCTTGCATAAAACAAATATTGAGCATGGAGGAGAATGGATAGAATGTAGAATTTTATCTTCTGGAGAACGGACTAATCCATGGATGCAAGAAAGTAGTAACAAAATAATTCAACAAGGTGAAATAGTCTCTTTTGATACTGATATGGTTGGTCCGTATGGTTATTGTGCAGATATATCTAGGACTTATGTTTGTGGAAATCATTTTAATAATGAGCAAAAAAAATTATATTTAATGGCAGTTGAACAAATTGACTATAATTCAAGATTGATTAAAGCAGGTGTTTCTTTTAAAGAATTTACCGAAAAATCTTGGAAGTTACCTGATGATTACTACGGGAATAGATATTCAGTTATGGCCCATGGAATTGGTATGTGTGATGAATGGCCAGCAATAAGATATCCAACTGATGGAGGAGAAAGATCAGGTATTTTTCAAAAAAATATGACTATTACTTTAGAGAGCTACATTGGCAAAGTTGGTGGTAAAGAAGGTGTAAAATTAGAACAACAATATTTAATTGGTGAAAATGGATTAGAATTGATGTCTCACCATCCTCTTGAAAGAATAAAATGAAAATCATTTTAATTATGGGACTTCCTGGATCTGGGAAGACGACATTAGCAAATGAACTTGCACCTATGATAAATGCTAAAAGATTAAATGCTGATGAAGTAAGGAAAGAAGCAAATGATTGGGATTTTTCTGAAGAGGGAAGAACAAGACAATCTAAAAGAATGGCAGATTTTGCAAAAAAAATTAAAGATGAAGGAAATTATGTAGTAGCAGATTTTATATGTCCAACACCAGAAGCAAGAAGTTTATTTCCTGCTGATTATATAGTTTGGGTTGATACAATAAAAAAAGGAAGATTTGATGATACTAATGCCATGTTTGTAAAACCTGAAAAATTTGACTGTCATGTAACATCTCAAAATGCTAAACATTGGGCACCAATAATATTTAAGGATTTAAAATAATGTCTTATAAATGGGACAATAGAAAACCAACAGCACAAATGCTTGGAAGATGGCAACCATTTCATGATGGTCATTATGCATTGTTTAAAGAGATAGTAAAAATCACCGGTCAAGTTTGTATTCAAATAAGAGATGTTCAAGGTGTTGATGATAATCCTTTTGATTTTGAAACAGTTAAAAAAAATATCGAAGAAAGATTAAATCCTGAATTCCAAGGTCAATTTAAAGTTATGTTAGTTCCTAACATTACAAATATTAGCTATGGAAGAGGAGTAGGTTATAAAATCGAAGAAATAGTATTGCCAGATGAAATTCAAAAAATATCTGCAACTAAAATCAGAGCCAAGTTAAGAGAAGAAGGAAAACTTAAATAGCGATAATGAATAAAAGATTGGGAACAATAGTAGATTTAGAAAAATATCCAATCCACAATTTAGAATCTCCAGTAATTAAAAAATTAGTAGAAAAATGTAAAGAGGAACTAAACGAGTTCAGTTGTTCTACAATACCTAATTTTATTTTACCCAAATCATTAGAAATAATGAATTCTGAATTAGAAAATCAGTTAGATGAAGTTTATATGTCTAAAGAAAGTATTAATGCTTATTTATATAGTAAAGATGATACTAGTTTGTCAAAAGATCATCCAAAGAGAACTTTTATGAAAAGATATAATGGATATTTAAATTCAGATTGTTTTCCAAAAAATTCAGAGATGAAATTTTTATACGAGACTGAGGAGTTGTTAAAATTTATTTCAAGTTGCTTAGGTGTATCTCCAATTTTTAGGTGGGCAGACCCACTAGCATGTCATGCTTATAACGTTATGAAGCCAGAAGGTATATTGCCATGGCATTTTGATAGTTGTGAATTTACGTTAAGTTTAATGATACAAAAACCTGAGAAGGGAGGCATCTTTGAGTATTGCCCTTTTATTAGAGAACCTGGAAATGAAAATTTCGATGAGGTAAAAAAAGTATTAGATGGAGATAGATCAAGAGTTCGTCAATTAAAACTGGAACCTGGTGATTTACAAATATTTAAAGGCAGATTTACACTTCACAGAGTTACCAAGGTAGAGGGAAAAAGACCAAGATATATGTGTATTCCTGCTTATGTATTAGACCCATATAGAGTTAATACACCGGAACATTCAAAAGCAATATATGGAAAAGTACTTCCAATTCACTTAGAAAGAAATCAAGCTCGATCTGACGGTTTGACAGATTGATGTATAAGATAAAATAAGTAGATTATTAGTATGAAATCAATCCAAAATGCTCATATCAAAAAATTAGGAAATGGAATTACATTAGTTACCATCAATGATCCAAAATCTTACAATTCATTATCAACAGTTACTTTAAAATCACTTCTTAATATTTTTCAAAAACTTGATAATGATAATTCAACAAAAGTGATAATATTAGAAGGTTCAGGTAATGGGTTTAGTGCGGGACATAACCTTAAAGAAGTAAAGGGATTAAAAAAGAGATCTAAATATTTAAGCTTATTTAATTTATGTTCTAAGTTAATGATGCAAATTGTTAACGGTAAAAAACCAGTAATAGCAAAAGTTCATGGTGCCGCTTATGCAGCAGGTTGTCAGCTAGTTGCAAGCTGTGATTTAGCATACAGTACTAATGAAGCAATGTTTGCAACGCCAGGAGTTAATATAGGGTTATTTTGCAGTACACCAATGGTAGCAGTTAGCAGAAAAGTAAATAGAAAAAGAATGATGAAAATGCTTTTAACTGGAGAACCAATAACTGCAAAATTTGCCAAAGAAATTGGATTGATTAATGATCACTTTAATAAATCGAAACTTAATTCTGAAATATTAAAAATAGCTAAAACAATTTCCTCCAAATCAAATCTTACTATTAAAATTGGCAAACAAGCCTTTTATAAACAATTAGAAATGCCTTTATCTAAAGCTTATAAATACACAAGTCAAATGATGACATTAAACATGATGTCTTTGGATGCTAAAGAGGGGATATCTGCTTTTTTAGAAAAAAGATCTCCAAAATGGAAAAATAAATGAGTGACGATGAAATTAAAGAGATACTAAAAAACTCTAAAACTATTGCTATGATAGGTGTTAGTTCAGAAAAAAAAGGTGAAGATCCAAAAAACCTGAAGAGAAAACCAGCAAATGTTGTAATGAAATATATGCAGGACTTTGGATATAAAGTAATTCCAATAAATCCATTTGCAATTGGAGAAATGATAAATGGAGAAAAGGTAGTTGAAAGTTTAGATCATATAGATATCCCAATTGATATAGTTGATGTTTTTAGACCTTCAAAAGATGCACCACCTTTCGCTTCACAAGCAGTTAAAATAAAAGCAAAGACTTTTTGGTTGCAATATGGAATCGAAAATGATGAAGCTAAAGAAATAGTTGAAAAAGAGAATATTGTTTATATTTCCAATAAATGTATAAAACAAGAATATCAAAAGTTATTTCAAAAATCTAATCCAGTATTTCCCGTTTTAAAAAATTAAATGCAAAGAATAAATCAAATACTGTTAACTACTTTTATAATTTTTTTTTCATTAAATACTAAGGCAGATATTATAAAACCTAATTATACAATTGAACCAGACAAGGTTATAGAAATACAGTTGAATGGATTAAAGAAAAATAATCCTAATTCTAACGATGGTATTAAACAGACATGGGAATTTGCCCACCCTAATAATCAGAAAGCTACTGGACCATTACCTAATTTTATAAATATGATTAATGGTGTTAGTTATAAAATGCTGCTAAATCACATTTCTCATGAACTATCTATGGTTTATTCTTCAGATGATAGATACGCATTTGAGGTGAAGATATTAGATAAAGAAAAAAAATATTTTCAATTTCAATGGGTAGTTGAGAAATATTTAAAAGATGGTCCTTTAAAAAATTGTTGGTTAACAACTGCCGTTTCTGCACCAATGCCTCTAGGATCTTCTATATAAAAACTGTCTATGAATAAGCCTCCATTTTATCTTAGAATTCCAATTTTAATGGCTATTCTTTGCATACCACCAATTGGTGCGACCCAAATTGGTTGGTATTTTTTTGGAAAGCAAGCAGGTATAAATTGTGGCATGGTAGTAGGGACGATTAGTGTTACAATTGCAGCATATCTATTGTACAGACAAGATTGGAGAGACCTTGATGATGAATAATAAAATTTTGTTTCTAACTGAAAAAAAATGCAGTAGAAAGCAGAAATATGAAAACTAAATCCAAAGTAGTTGTTGTTGGTGGAGGAGTAGTTGGAGTGAGTATGCTTTACCATTTGGCAAAAAAAGGTTGGTCTGATGTTGTGTTAATTGAAAGAAAAGAATTAACCTCAGGGTCAACTTGGCATGCCGCAGGTTTACTTCCCTTATTCAATATGAGTTATTCAGTTGGACAATTACATAAATATGCAGTTAATTTTTATAAAACTTTGGAAGAAGAAACAGGCAAGAATGTTGGATTTAGCGTTGTATCAAATATTAGACTTGCAAGTACCAAAGATAGAATGGACGAGTATCACCAATACGCAGGAGTAGCAAAAACAATTGGAGTGGATGTAAAGTTTCTTACACCTGATCAAGTAAAAGAAATTTGGCCCTTATGCAACACATCAGATTTAGTTGGAGCAATTCAACATCCTGAAGATGGTTATATTCAACCTGCAGATTTAACACAAGCACTAGCAACTGGCGCAAGAAATAGAGGTGCAGAAATTTACAGAAATACTTCGGTGACTGGAATGAAGCAAACTAAAGATGGTTGGGTAGTAGAAACAGATAAAGGCAGTATTGAATGTGAACATGTAGTTTCTTGTTCAGGAAACTTTGCAAGACAAACTGGAAAAATGGTTGGATTAGATATTCCAGTAATACCAGTAGAGCATCAATATATAGTTACTGAACCACATCCAGAAATACAAAAAAGAAAAAAAGAAGGTTTACCTGAAATGGGAGTTTTAAGAGATAGTGACAGCAGATGGTACATGAGAGAAGAAGCGGGAGGTCTAATTTTAGGACCCTATGAGGATGGTGCTCCATGTTGTTATGTAGATGGACCCTCAAAAGAGTCTGAGTATGAATTATTCCAAGAAGATTTAGATAGACTAGCACCTCATATTGAAGGTGCGATACATAGAGTACCAGCATTTGGTGAAGTTGGTGTTAAAAAAGTTTATAATGGAGCTATTTGCTATACACCCGATGGCAATCCAATTGTTGGTCCTGCTTGGGGACTAAAAAACTTTTGGATAAATGAAGGGCATAGTTTTGGAATCACGGCAGCAGGTGGTGCTGGCTGGCAGTTAGCAGAATGGATAGTTGATGGAGAACCAACTGTCGATATGCTTGGCGTTGAGCCGAGAAGATATGGTGATTATTGCTCAAAATCCTATTTAAGGGAAAAAAATGAAGAAGCTTATAACCATGTTTTTAAAGTTCATTACCCTGATGAAGAAAGAGGAGCTGCAAGAGAATTAAGAACTGCACCTTGTTACGATAGAATGAAAAAACTTGGAGCAGTATTTGGTCAAAAATTTGGCTGGGAAAGACCAAACTTTTTTGCAACTGACGGAATGGAACAAAAAGATGACTGGTCTTTTAGGAGATCAAAATGGTTTGATGCCATTCATAAGGAATGTAAAAACGTAAAAGAAAATGTTGGTCTTTTAGATATGTCTGCATTTGCGAAATGTAGAATTAAAGGGCCAGGAGCTGAAGAGTTTTTAGATAAGCTAGTAGCAAATAAATTACCAAAAAAAATTGGGAGAATAAATTTATGTCATGCCTTAAATACCAAAGGTGGTGTGCATTCTGAATTTACGATTATGAGAGAATCTGAAGATAGTTTTTATCTAGTTTCAGCTGGAGCGTTCCAAAGACTTGATCACGATTGGATATTAAAGTGGATGCCATCAGATGGTTCAGTACAATTTGAAAGTCTTACAAATAGTAAAGGTGTACTAGTTGTATCAGGACCAAAAGCTAGAGAATTAATGACAAGAGTATCAAATGATGATTTTTCTAACGAAAACTTTAAATGGTTAAGTTCAAAAAATATAGATGTTGGTTATGCACCAGTTAATGCAATGAGAGTTAATTTTGTAGGTGAACTTGGTTGGGAATTACATCATCCAATTGAATATCAAAATCATATATTTGATAAGTTGATGGAAGCAGGTCAAGATTTAGGAATAAAGCCATACGGTATTAGAGCAATGAATAGTTTAAGAGTTGAAAAATCCTACAAATTAGTTGGTACAGAACTTTCTATTGAATATTCTCCATATGAAAGTGGCTTAGATAGATTTGTTCATCCTAATAAAGGAAGTTTTATAGGATTAGATGCGTTAAACAAATGGAGAGAAAAGGGTTTTGAAAATAAATTAGTTACACTTGAAGTGCACAACATCGAAGATGCTGATGTTTTAGGTAATAATCCAATATATGAAAATGGGTCAGTAATAGGAAGAGCGACAGGAGGAGATTATGGTTTTAGATTAGATAAGTCAATTGCACTTGCAATGGTTAAACCTGAGTTAGGAAGTGTTGGTCAAAAATTAAAAATTGATATTTTAGGGAAAATGCACGATGCTACTATTTTAGAAGAAAGTCCATATGACCCTGAAAACAAATTATTGAGAGCATAATGAAAATATTAGTCGCAGTAAAAAGAGTTATTGATTACAACGTTCAAATTAGAGTTAAAGAAGATGGATCTGGCGTAGTCACTGATAATGTAAAAATGTCAACAAATCCACCTGATGATAATGCTGTTGAGGAAGCGGTTAAGATAAAAGAGTCGGGCAAAGCAAACGAGATAGTAGCTATTACAATTGGAGAAGAAAAAGCGCAAGAGACTGTGAGAAAAGCTTTAGCAGTTGGTGCAGATAAAGGAATACATGTTAAAGTAGATGGCCCAATTGAACCATTAGCAGTATCCAAAATATTGCAAAAAATTGTTGAAAAAGAAAATCCTGATTTAGTATTTATGGGAAAACAAGCAATTGATGATGATTGTAATCAGACTGGTCAAATGCTTGCAGCATTGCTTAACTGGCCCCAAGCAACATTTGCATCTAAAATAGAAGTAAAAGATAAATCTCTTGAAGTTACTAGAGAAATTGATGAAGGGCTTGAAACAATTGAAGTAAATATACCAGCTATCGTGACATGTGATTTAAGATTAAATGAACCAAGGTATGCTTCTTTACCCAATATTATGAAGGCGAAAAAGAAACCTTTAGAAACATTAAATGCGTCAGATTTAGCAATAGATACTAAACCAAGAATCGAGCAAATTAAGGTTGAAGAACCGCCGAAAAGAAAAGCTGGAATTAAAGTATCTAGTGTTGCTGAGTTGGTTCAAAAACTAAAAAATGAAGCAAAGGTAATTTAAATGTCTGTACTATTAATATCTGAACATAACAATAAAGATCTTAAACCATTTACATTAAACGCTATTACCGCAGCATCACAGATAGATGAAGATTTACATGTTTTAGTTATAGGTAATCAAGCTGACAGCGTAGCAAAAGCAGTTTCAGAAGTACCAAATGTAAAAAAAGTAATTCATGTTGATAATGAAATTTATGAAAATTATCTACCTGAAAATTATACACCCATAATTTTAAAGAATTCAGATAATTACTCCCATATAATTTGTTCAGCTAATACCTTTGGTAAAAATCTTATGCCTAGAGTAGCTGCTCTGCTAGATACATCTCAAGTAAGTGATATAATTAAAGTGATTTCACCTGATACCTTTTTAAGACCCATTTATGCAGGTAACGCCTTTGCGACTGTGAAAAGTAATGATAAAAAAAAATGTGTAACAATAAGACCTACTTCTTTTGATCCAGCTCCGACATCTGGAGGTTCAGCAGAAATAATTAAAGGAGATGGGGCTGATCAAACTTCATTATCTAAATTCATTAAAAAAGAAGAAATTAAATCAGATAGACCTGAATTAGGTACTGCAAGAGTAGTTATATCAGGAGGTAGAGGGTTACAAAGTGGAGAAAACTTTAAACTTATTACAGCTGTTGCAGATAAATTAAATGCAGCAATTGGAGCTTCAAGAGCAGCAGTTGATGCAGGTTATATAACAAACGATCATCAGGTTGGGCAAACAGGAAAAGTTGTCGTACCTGATCTTTACATTGCAGTAGGTATATCTGGAGCTATCCAACATCTAGCAGGAATGAAGGAAAGTAAAGTGATAGTAGCAATTAATAAAGATGGCGAAGCGCCAATATTTAGTGTCGCGGATTACGGTCTAGAAGCCGATCTTTTTGAGGCACTTCCCCAATTTCTTGAGGAATTGAACAAATTAAACACTATACAAAAATAACAAATACTGTAAAAAAATAACAATATGTCCAGAGAAGTAATGGAGTATGATGTTGTAATTGTTGGTGGCGGGCCTTCAGGACTTTCAACTGCTATTAAACTAAAACAACTAGATGCTAATTTAAATGTATGCTTGCTTGAAAAAGCAACAGAAATTGGTGCTCATATTTTATCAGGTAATGTTTTTGAAACTAGAGCACTGGATGAGTTAATTCCTAACTGGAAGGAATTAAATTCACCAATAAAAACAAAAGTCACTAAGGAAAAATTCTTATTTTTAGGCAAGAAAAAATCATTAAGTTGGCCCACATGGCTTTTGCCAAAAGTACAGCAAAATCATAAAAATTATATAATTAGCCTTGCAAATTTATGTAGATGGTTAGCGGAGCAAGCCGAGGCTTTAGGAGTTGAAATTTTTCCCGGATTCCCGGCTAGCGAGGTTTTGTATAATGAAGATGGCTCAGTTAAAGGTATCGCTACTCAAGACATGGGTTTAGATAAAGATGGCAATAAAAAAGATAGTTATGAGCCTGGTATGGAGTTACATGCAAAAGTTACAGTATTTGCTGAAGGTTGTAGAGGGCATTTAGGAAAAGAATTAATTAAAAAGTTTGAACTAAATAAAAATAAAGATCCTCAACAATACGGAATTGGTTTTAAAGAAATATGGGAGGTGGAGGAAAAAAATCATGAAGAAGGTTTAGTCATGCACACAGCTGGTTGGCCTTTAGATAATAATACATACGGTGGTAGCTTTATTTATCATGCAGAGAATAAACAAATTTTTCTTGGTTATGTGATTGGTCTTGATTACAAGAATCCATATTTATCTCCATTTGATGAATTTCAAAGATTTAAAACTCATCCTTCAATTAAAAAAATTATTGAAGGAGGAAAAAGAATTTCATATGGAGCTAGAGCACTAATTGAAGGAGGTTTGCAAAGTCTTCCAAAAATGTTTATGCCAGGAGCATTATTAGTTGGTTGTGACGCTGGAACGTTAAATATGCCTAAAATTAAAGGATCTCACACCGCAATGAAAAGTGGAATTATTGCAGGAGAGACAATTATTGAACATTTTAATAATAACAAAGAATTATCAATCTATGAAGAGAAGTTTAAAAAAAGTTGGCTATATGATGAATTACATGCTGCAAGAAATGTAAAACCTAGTTTTAGTTGGGGTTTAATCTTAGGAATAATATTTACCGGCATTGATCAGATTTTGTTTAGGGGTAAATTACCTTTTACTTTAAAGCATAAGCATGCAGATCATGAAACACTTAAACCTGCAAAAGAAATGCCTAAGATTGAATATCCCAAACCAGATAATGTTATTACATTTGATAAAACTAGCTCAGTTTATTTAACAGGTACCAATCATGCAGATAATCAACCAGTTCATTTAAAACTAAAAAATCCAAATTTACCAATTGATTATACTTTAGAGAAATATGATGAACCCGCCCAAAGGTATTGTCCTGTGGGCGTTTATGAGGTTCAATACGAAAATGATATTCCAAAATTTGTTATAAACTCTCAAAATTGTATTCATTGCAAGACTTGTGATATTAAAGAACCTTCACAAAATATTGTTTGGGTAACACCTGAAGGCGGAGGTGGGCCAAAATATGGAAATATGTAATTTAAGATAAGTCTATTGCATATTTTTTAAGAACTTCAATCGGCAATATTTTTAAAGTGTTTTCATGAGTTTTTTTAAGATAAATATTACAACCCTTGTCAGCTTCTACAGCTCGAGCATACCAACTAGCACAAACACACCAATTATCACCACTCTTCAAACCTGGGAAACCATATTCTGGATGAGGAGTAATTAAATCATTCCCAGCCTCTTTGCACCATTCTAAAAATTCATCAGTAACTTTTGCACATACTGTATGCATTCCACGGTCATTTTCATCTGTATTACAACAGCCATCTCTCATCCAACCAGTTAGAGGATCAGCTGAGCACAATTCTAAATCCTCTCCTAAAACATTTTTTTGTTTTTTATCCATGGAATACATTAGAGATTTTACTATCTATTTTAATATTAAAAGAAAAAGATCTTCTCTCTCCATCAACTAAAAAAGGATATGCTGTATGCATTAAATTATTTGGAAATAAAATTAAATCCCCAATTTTTGGAACATGGTTGTGAACACTATTTTGCATAAAGGATTTTGAGCCATTAATAAAATCGATAGTGCCATTTGTTTTAATTTTTTTTTTAGAATAAGTAATTTTTTTTGGTATTTTAAGGTATCCAACACCAGAAATATCTCCATCATGAAAATGAACTGGATTATATTCATTTTTAAATTGTCTAACTACCCAACAGTTTTTAATATTTATATATTTAGTTTTTTTATTTAATGTTTTTTTTAAATAATCTGAAATACTTTTGTTAATATACATTTTAAGATTTTTATTAATAAAATTTTTTGAAAGCTGTATTTCTTGATATACTTGTCCAACTACTTTTTTTGAATAATCATGTTTTTTTAAATTATTTTTATTTTTAATTATTTGATCAATCTCATTATTTATTTTTTTTACAATATTTGAAGGTATTTTTGATTTACCTATCTTGGGACCAAAAGGAGTAATAATTTTCATATCTATATTTTTGTTGGATTAGGTTGATCTTTATAAACAACATCTGGGTCAAATTTTTTTTTATTTTCTTCAAACTTCATTTCAATTTTTTTTGCATCATCTATTCTACCCATTGGTATTGATCTATAAAAACAGGAACGATAACCTACATGACAACTTGCACCATCTCCAATATCTACCACAAGCCAAACTGAATCTTGATCATCATCTATTCTAACTTCTTTAACTTTTTGAACGAATCCACTTGTTTTGCCTTTGTGCCAAATTTGTTTTCTTGATCTGCTCCAATAATGGGCTTCTTTAGTTTCAATAGTTAACTTAAAAGCCTCAGTATTCATATAACCATGCATTAATATTTCTTTGGTTTTATGACATGTAGTTATAACTGGAATTAACCCATCATTATCAAATTTTGGGGATAAAAGATTTCCTTCTTCTATATCTTTAACATTTTCTCTTTTTTTAAACATATAGGGTAATTATGTAGCACATAAATTAATATATTAAATATTTTAAAAATGTGATTTTATATGTATAACAAGCCGTCATGAAACTAGTAAAAGACATAGAAAATAAAAAAAATGAGATTCAAAAGGTATCTGATCAAGAAGCTGAAGAAGCATTTGTAAAGATATTAGAATGGATGGGCGAAGATCCTAGTAGAGAAGGTTTATTAGAAACGCCAAAAAGAGTTGTTAAGGCATTTAAAGAATATTTTAGAGGATATGCTCAAGACCCAAAAAAAGAATTAGAAAAAACTTTTGGAGATGTTGACGGCTATGACGATATGGTTATTCAAAAAAATATATCTGTACAAAGTCATTGTGAACATCACATGGCACCAATTATTGGTGTAGCTCATGTTGCATATATTCCAAGAGATAGAGTTGTAGGTTTAAGCAAACTTGCAAGAGTTGTAGAAATTTATTCAAAAAGATTACAAACCCAAGAAAGACTAAATATGCAAATTGCAAAGACCTTAATGGAAGTTTTAGATGCTAAGGGAGTTGCGGTTTCAATCGATTCAACTCATCAGTGTATGACTATGCGTGGAATTAAAAAAGAACAAGCAACAACAGTTACAAACTATTTTTTAGGTGAGTTTAAAGAAGACTTGAGTATTCAAAATAGATATTTGAGATTTATAGCAAAATAATATTAACTACCAAAAATGTCAGAAAAATTCAAAGCCCTGGTGATAAATCAGGAGGGAGAAAATTTTACTAGAGAAGTAAAAGAAGTAGATAGAAGTTTTTTAAAGCACGGCGATGTCACAGTCAAAGTTGAATATTCAGACTTAAATTTTAAAGATGGAATGATTTTAAAGAATGGTGGTAGGCTTGTAAAAGAATTTCCACACATCCCAGGTATAGATTTTTCAGGAACTGTTATCGAGAGTGAAAACTCTAATTTTAAAAATGGAGACGAAGTAATTTTGACTGGCTGGAGGGTTGGTGAGATATATTACGGTGGTTATTCTCAAGTTGCAAAAGTAAATGGTGACTTCCTTGTTAAAAGACCAAAATCTTTATCTAGCAAACAAAGTATGATGCTTGGAACCGCTGGCTTAACATCTTTAATGAGTGCATTTGCTGTTAAAGCAAGAGAAGAGTTATTATTAGGTGAAAAAGTTAAAGATGTTTTAGTAACCGGAGCAACCGGTGGTGTAGGTAGTGTTGCTATAATGATATTAAACAAATTTGGATATGATGTTACAGCTGTAACTGGAAAAGATGATAAAGCTGAATATTTAAAATCTCTAGGCGCAAAAAACGTTATAAATAGAGCAGAATTTGATAAAGATCCAAGACCTATAGATAAAGGTCTTTGGGATGGTGTAGTTGATACGGTTGGTGGTAAAATTTTAGCAAACGCAATCGCACAAACTAAACCAAATGGAATAATAGCAGTATGTGGAAATGCAAATAGTAACGAACTAAATACTAATTTGTTACCCTTTATGCTTAGAGGAATTAAAATTTGGGGAATGGACTCTGCAAACTGTAGTATTAAAAGAAGAAACTTTATATGGGAAGAAGCAGCTAATTTAGTTGATTTTGATTTACTAGAAAAGTCAACGACAATAGTTAATTTAGAGGAATTAATAGAAACATATCCAAAAATTTTAAAAGGTCAGATTTCTGGAAGAGTTTTAGTTGATTTAAACAAATAATGGATTGGGACAAACTAAAAATTTTTCATGCAGTAGCTGAAGCTGGCAGTTTTACTAGTGCAACTATTAACTTAAATTTAAGCCAATCCGCAATTAGTAGACAGATTCAAGCTCTTGAACAAGATTTAAAAGTTCAATTATTTGAAAGACATGCAAGAGGACTAACTCTCACTCAGCATGGAGAATATGTATTTAAAACTGCTCATGAGGTGATTAGTAAATTAAAAGAAGTGGAAACTACACTTATTGATCAAAAATCTAAACCTTCAGGAAAAATTACTATAACTACTGTAAGGAGTTTTGGTACTCATTGGCTTACTCCAAGAATACAAGAATTCATGAAATTAAACCCTGAGATAGAAGTAGAGTTAATTTTTGATGATAAAGAACTAGATTTAAGCACACGACAAGCTGACATTGGAATTTTTATGAGAAGACCAAAACAATTGAACTATATTCAAAGAAAATTAATGGACATTAATTATCATATTTATGGCTCTAACAAGTATCTTGAGCAATATGGAATTCCAAAAACAGTAAATGATTTAAATAAACATAGATTTATTTCGTTTGGAAGAGGAGCGCCTTCACCTGTATTTAACCCTGATTGGGCTATGAAGCTTGGTATGAAGGATAATAAAAAAAGAAAATCTGTAATGAAGGTAAATAGTGTCATGGGTTTACTTTTAGCTGTTGAGAGTGGAGTAGGATTAGCTGCTTTACCTGATTATCTAGTTTTTCAGTCTAGAAACTTAATTAAAGTTTTACCTAATACAGAAGGACCAATTACAGAGGCTCACTTCGTATTTCCTCAATCCCTTAAAAATGTTGCTAGAGTTCAGGCATTTAGAAATTTCCTTTATAGTAAAATTTCTGAATGGAAATTCTAATCTGCGACAATAAGTGCGATTGATAATCATTATCATTGATAATAATTCTCATTCTCAAATAGTGCGGTAACAATTACTACTATAGGGAGAAAAATGAGAAAAATATCAATCTTAACGTTAATTATATCTCTTTTTGCGTCAACAATTTCGATTGCAAACGAGGTAAATATTTTTAACGCGAGACACTACAAAGCTGATGCTGAACTTTATGGAAAGTTTACAGCAGCAACTGGGATTAAAGTAAATTTAATCAACGGTAAATCAGGAGCTCTTGAAAAAAGAATGATCGAAGAAGGTTCTGACTCAAAAGCTGATCTTTACATTACAGCAGACGCTGGAAGATGTGGAGCTTTTCAAGCAAAAGGCATGACTCAATCAGGTTTGGTATCTGCAACAATTAAATCATCAGTTCCAAAAAACTTTAGAACAACACATTGGGTTGGTGTAGCAAAAAGAGCAAGAATAATTTACTACTCACCAGAAAGAGTTACTGGCGCAGAATTATCAGGAATGAGTTATGAAGGTTTAGCTGATCCAAAATGGAAAGGCAGATTAGTAATAAGAAAATCTAGCAACATTTACAACAAATCACTTGTAGCTTCATTAATTGCTAACAACGGTAAAAAAGCTACCGCTGAATGGGCAAAAGGAGTTGTTGCTAACATGGCTAGAGACTCAAAAGGAAACGATAGAGCTCAAATTATGGCTGTAGCAGCAGGAGAAGCTGATATCGCTGTAGCTAATACATACTATTTAGCTCTTATGTTATCTGGTAAAAAAGGACCTGAACAACAAGAAGCTGCTAAAAAAGTTAAAGCATTCTTTCCAAATCAAGATGGAAGAGGTACGCATATGAATATTAGTTGTGCTGCTTTAGTAAAAGGTGCTCCAAACAAAGCTAACGCCATTGCTCTAGTTGACTTTTTATTGTCACCAGAGTCTCAAGAACATTTTACTAATAACACTTTTGAGTTTCCAATGATTTCAGGTGTTTCACCAAGTCCATTAGTTGTAAATAATTTGGGATTAGATTTTAAACAAGATCTAGTTACAAAAGTTTCAACTTATGGAAAAAATCAAGCAGCTGCATTAGAAGTAATGACAGCAGCAGGTTGGAAATAAGAGGTTTGTTTGAATAAGCAAAAGAAATTTATTTCTGTTGTAGATTATAATAATTCTTCTAAGGCATGCTCACCGTGTGCTGAGGAGTGTAAAAAAATTAGCAACAGAATAAATAATAGAAAATTGTCTGAAATTAAATCTAAGGAGGTTCCGCACATCTTTAAAGTTTTTAATTTTTGATTTTCTAAAATTAGTGTCCATGTCAGGATTTCCCCTGCATGGGCACTGATAATTAAACTTCATTTAATTTAATTATTGTAAGGCGGATTATAATATGAGAATAAATGCTTGGCACATCTCCTCTTTTTTAATATCAACAATTGTTGTTATTCCATTAATAACTGTATTTACTAGTTTTTTTGACAATACATCTAATTATTATGAAATTTTAAAAAACACATTTTTATTAGAATATATTTCAAATTCTATAATTTTATTATTTAGCGTATTAATAATCACTTTTATTTTTGGAACAGTATCAGCTTACTTAGTATCATTTTATAAATTTCCTCTAAGTAATTTTTTTAAATGGGCGCTTATATTATCTTTTGCTGTTCCACCGTATATCTATGCTTATTCATTAATAGCTTTTTTTGAAAATTATGGAACAGCATTTACTATACTTAAAAATTTGTTTGGTGAGGGAGAATACAATAAACATATACCAAAACTAGATGGTATGTTTGGTTTAGTTTTATCAATTTCATTTTCATTGTTTGCTTATGTCTATATTCTTGCTAGAGCATCCTTTTTATATCAATCACAAAATTTAATTGAATTAGGTAAGAATCTTGGTTTTTCAAAGTTTAAATCTTTCTATTCAATAATATTACCAGCTGCACGACCAGCAATAGTTGCTGGTTTGTCATTAGTTGCAATGGAAACATTAGCAGAATTTGGAGCAGTTGATTTTTTTTCAATAAATACGTTAACAACTGGAATTTATAATGCGTGGATAACATTTGATGACTTAGCATTTGCTAATAGATTATCTTTTTTCCTTCTATTATTTATACTTGCATTATTTATCTTAGAAAACCTATCAAGAAAAAAAGCTAGATATCATTCTAATACCAAAGGTGGATTTAAACAAAAAGAGAAAATCCAACTCTCTGGAGGTAAATCTTTTTTAGCTTTTATATTTTGTTTTACTTTATTCTTTTTAAGTTTTTTATTTCCATTAAGTCAAATGTTATACTGGACTATTAAATTTCCTGAAAATTTAATTAATTTTCAAGCAGTAGACCTTTTGCTGAATACTCTTTACTTACTAATTTTATCAAGTTTAGTTTTAATAATATTTTCTTTAATTTCAAACTATGGAAATAGGGTTGTTAAAACAAAAACGTTAAATATTTTATCTACATTATCAATTTCAGGATATGCAATTCCTGGTGTGATATTAGCAGTAGCATTTATTACTTTTATTGCATGGTTTGATGAAAATATTATTAAAACTTTAGGATTTATATCTATTAAAAAAATATTTATAGGTTCAATTCTTGGATTGGTCTTAGTTTATTTTATAAGATTTTATTCTTTAGCATTTAATGGAATAAAATCTGGATATGAAAAAATTAATATTTCAGTTGATGAAAGTGCTTATTTACTAGGATATTCAAAAAGAAAAACTTTCACCAATATTCATATTCCATATTTAAGAAATTCCTTATTATTGGTTGGTATTCTAATTTCATTAGAGATAATCAGAGAATTACCAATAACTTTGATTTTAAGACCTTTTAATTTTGAAACATTTGCTACTACAGCTTACATCTCAGCCTCAGAAGATTTACTTGAGGCAGCTGCAGTTCCTTCATTATTTTTAATTTTAATTGCAAGTTTCTTTATTATATTTACATCAAAATATATACTGAGGGATAAAAATGACTAAAAATTTCTTTGAAGTAAAAAATGTTGATTTTAAAATTGGTGGCAAAGTTAAAGTAAAAAATATGTCATTTTCTATTGAAAATGAAGGTGATATAATATGTCTTTTAGGTCCATCGGGCATTGGAAAAACTACAATATTAAGAACTATAGCTGGTTTGGAAAAAATCAATAACGGCGGAAGCATAAAATTAAAAAATAAAATACTATCTTCTAAAAAAATTAATGTTGAACCTGAAGATAGAAATATATCTCTTTCATTTCAGGAAAATAGTTTGTTCCCCCATTATAATGTTGAAAAAAATATTCTAATTGGCTCTGAGAGAGAAATTAAAAAAAAAAGAAAAATAAACTCAAAAGAAATAGTTAATTTTTTAAATTTAAAGTCAATATTAAATAAATATCCACATGAAATAAGTGCTGGTGAAGCACAAAGAGCATCTCTGGCAAGATCATTGATATCAAACCCAGATTTATTATTGTTAGATGAGCCACTTTCAAATGTTGATCAAAGTTTTAAAGAAGAAATACAGGTTGAGCTTAAACAACTATTATCAAAAGCAAAAATAACAACCATTATTGTAACTCATGATTCATACGAGGCTTTCTATCTTGGTAGCAAATGTGGAATAATAATAAACGGTCAACTAAAACAATTTGATAACCCATATAATGTTTATCATTTTCCAAATTCAGTAGAAGTTGTTAATTTTTTAAATCGAGGAATTTTAATTCCAGCAAAAGTTACAGGAGAAAACAGTCTTGAAAATGATGATTTAGGTAGAATTGAAGGAAATTTTATAAAGCATTATCCAAAAGGCTCTGATGTTCAATTACTTTTACAGCCAGAAGATCTAGAACATGATGATACTAGTAATTTAAAATTGGAAGTTGTTGATAGAAAATTTAGAGGTACTAATTTCATTTACACATTAAAAACAGCTAGTAAAAAACTAATACCAGTTTTTGTTCACTCTCATCATATTCATCAGCATGAAGTAGAGGAAAAATTTGGAATTAAAAGACCAATTCATATTGATCATATTGTTTGTTTTTAATTGAACTTTTTGGTTGCGACAATATTTTAGAAAAAATCTAATAATTTTTTTAGTTTTATAGTAATATAAATAATGAAAAAATTATTTATTATTATAATTTGTTTATTCAGTATTAATGCTTACGCTATGGAAAAAAAAACAACTTTTAATAAAGAGTTGTTTGATAAAGCTCAATCTGATGGAAAAATTGTAATTGTAAGTTCTTGGATTAAATATTGTACATCTTGCGAAGGTCAAATGAAAATTTTAAACCAAGCAAAAAATGAGGGTAAATTATCTGATATTAATTTTGATAATATTGAATATTTTACATTTGATGTAACAAATAAGGAAATAGCCAACTCATTAAATGTTCAGTACCAAACCACACTTTTAATTTTTAAAAACAATAAAGAAATCTACAGAAGTCTTGGCGAAACAACAAAAGCTTTGATTTACGAAGCAGTTAAATCCTCAATTTAAAGTTTAGAACTGATTTGTAATCAATAGGTCCGCGGTTCGACTCCGTGCGGGGCGCCATCACTCAATAAAATCAACACTTATTTTTTTTGATAAATAAAATATTTATCAATTATTAATATTAAGTGTGGTTAGAGTGTGGACATATTTGTAGACCAATCAAGTAGTCGTTCATTAAAATAATTTTTTAGCTATAGAACAATCATAAATAAGATCCATCCAATAGTTATTTTCCGTATCTCCATGTTTGTAATGTTTATGATATTCTCTTAATCGGCCGGTATAACGATTCAATGTAAATTTTATTTCAAGCCTTGCCCCAGAACTTAATGATGCATACCAAAATATTAAATCATCGCCAAACATACGTGTAGATCCGTCTGATTCAAACATAGGTGCTTCAATAATCTTGTTATTAGTTGTGTCTAATTTTATATTGTAACCCTCTACATCGTGTTCACTAATTGAAATATAAGTTGTATTTTTTTTAATATCTTCGTGACCAGGGTGAGGTACTTTTTCAATAATGTTCCCTGCTATAAATTTGCAGTGTAGATCTATAATTTTAGAGTAAGCATTCCCACTAAACAACAAACCAAGAACCATGATCCCTAAAAGTTTTTTCATTGCGTCAACATATGGTGAGCAAAATAAAGTATTTCAAATATTATTATTGTTTCAAGTATTGACATAAGAGTTAATAAAACTTTATTAATGTGTTAATAGTGTGTCCAATTTGAAATAATTTAAGTTTATTGTTGTAAACAAGTGTTTATTTAAACTTTAGTAATTGATTTGTAATCAATAAGTCTTAATTTGATTCCATTTTCTTTAATTTTCTCCTTAACATAGGAGACAAGCCTTTAAACCATTTTGCTTCACCACCAGACTCGGGTAAAATTGCACCATATTCAATCATTTGAGAAGGTGTTAGATCAATTATATATACCCATATCTGAGTTTCATTTAATTTTGAATTTTTAATTAAGGTATTTTTTAAATCTAAAATTAATTTCTTTTTAATTTTAGCACTACGACCAGACCTGATTTGTCCATGCAAAAAAAGTTGTGGTTCTCTAACTTTTTTACCGCCCATATAATGATCATTATTTTTGGTTTTATTGAAAATTACTTGTGCAAAATATGTGTTAGCACCAGTTACTAAGTTGTGTACTCTTGTAATACCTTTAGCGATTTGAACTTTGGTTTTTGTCTGTAATTTAAAGTTCGAATGTGTAACTGTATAAGTAGGCATTATTTAGAAAATTTACTATGAAATAACTGTATTTTCAATTATATTGAAAAACAATAAAGGGGTGTCGTAATTGACTGAGATTATACCCTCATAACCTGTCCGGTAATTCAGAAAGGGAAAACATGGAACAAATAAATATTTTAAGCCAATCATCTGCAATCATTTTAACTTTAGCTATAAGTCTTACATTTTTAATAGTGGGTGTTATTTATTCAAAAAAACATCAAGGTTTGAATAATTACTTAGTTGCAAATAGGTCAATTGGAACTTTTTCGTTAACCACAAGCTTAATTGCTTCTGCATTAGGAGCGTGGATATTATTTGGTCCAGCGTCAGCAGCAACTTGGGGTGGAGTGGGTGCAGTAATTGGGTATGCATTAGGTACTGCATTTCCACTTTTTATTCTAATTTATTTGGGTAAAAAATTTAGAACTTCATATCCAAATGGTAAATCTTTAATTGAAGTAATACGTTTAAGATTTGGTAAAAAATTATTTAAGTTGATTATGTTTTTGTCAATTTTTTATATGACCATTTTTTTAATTGCAGAAGTAACCGCAGTATCAATTTTAATAAATTATATTTCAGGTACAGCCTTATGGATTACAGCCTTAATTGTTGTTACTAGTTCTCTTCTATATACTTTGTATGGTGGATTAAGAGCGTCAATTTTTACTGATAATATTCAATTTATAGTATTTGGTTTGCTTTTATTGATATCATTTTCATATCTAATTTCATTTAATTCAAATGAATTTAATTTTGAATTTATAAAAATTCATAAACCTCATTTGTTAAGCTCAACTTATTTACCAAATTTTACTGCTGGATTAACTTTTTTTATAGCAGTTGCCGCTACTAATTTATTTCATCAAGGTAATTGGCAAAGAGTTTATGCAGCTAAAAATAATAAAGTTTTGACAAACAGTTTAATTATTTCTTTTGTAATCATAATTCCAATTGTATTTTTTATGGGATTTAGTGGACTTGTTGCTAGTTCACAAGACTCTACAATTATCCCTGATTTAGCTTTCTTTTCATTGTTATTTAAAGAACAAGCTTTAATGTTATCAATAATTGTAATTGTTTTGGCAATTTCCCTAACAGTAAGTAGTATTGATACTCTGATCAATGCAATTGCTAGTCTAGTTATTATTGATGGCAATAAAGTAATTAAATTTAAAGGGGATTATTTAAAATTATCTAAACAGATAATAATTATATTGTCTTTAATTTCATTTTTTGTTGCCTCTAAAGGATTAAGTATTTTGTATTTATTCTTATTAGCAGATCTATTTTGCTGTGCTGCAGTCTTAAGTATATTTTACAGCTTTTATTCAAAATCATTTAATGAGAAAAAAGCCTATATATCAATTATAATTGGATTAATTGGGGGTATTCTTTTATTCCCAAGTCCAGATTTTTCAAAATCACTATTGGTTGGAATAATTTTACCCTCTCAATTATTTCCTGCATTTATCTCACAATCATTACTGTTTTGCTCATTTGTAGTGGCTACTTTCTTACCAATTATTTCTTGGAGGATTAAATAAATTAATTTCTTTTAAATTTTTTGAAAGAAAATTTTTTAGGTCTTTTTCTATTTTTAAATTTTTTCTTTTTAAATTTGAAGTTTTTATTCTTATCAAATCTATTTTCATTTTGATTTACACTATCAGATTTATTTTTTTCAAATTTAAATTTCTTTTTTTTATAAAATTTGTCATCTCTTGAATCTGTTTTATCAGATTTGAATTTTTTTCTTTTATTAAATCTATTATTAGTTTTGCCAGAATTATTCTTAAATGATCTATTTCTCTTATTAAAATTTTTACCAGAAGTTTTTTTAAAATTTTCCTCTAATTTAAAGTTTGGATTGATTAGTTTTTGAATTTCACGCCACATGTATCGATCATGATTTGTTAGAAAGGTAAGGGCAGAACCTTCTTTGCCAGCTCTACCAGTTCTTCCAACTCTGTGAATATAATCTTCAGGTACTTGAGGCAGATCATAATTAATAACATGTTGAATTAGTGGTATGTCTAATCCTCTTGAAGCAACATCAGTAGCAACTAATATTCTATTTTTTCCATTTCTAAATCCTCTAATAACTCTATCTCTTTTGCTTTGTCTTAAATTACCATGAATAGCTTCTGCTGAGTAATCATCAAATTTTAATTTTTTGACCATTTTGTCTGCACCATGTTTTGTTTTAACAAAAACTAATACAGAGCCTTTTCTTTCATGTAATTGATTTATTAATTCCTCATACTTTTTATCTTGAGTTATCTGATATGTTTCTTGTTTTATTTTTTCTATAGGTGTAGATAGCGAACCAACTGAAATTCTTTCTGGGCTATTTAAATATTTTTCTGAAATTTTTAGAATATTGTTTGGTAATGTTGCAGAAAACAACATTGTTTGATGATTTTTTGGTATAAATTTTAAAATCAACTCTATCTGTGGAGTAAATCCCATATCTAGCATTCTATCTGTTTCGTCTAAAACCAAGTAATTTACCTTTGATAAATTTAAACTTCTTCTTTTTAAATGATCGTTAATTCTTCCTGGCGTTCCAACAATTATCCTTGCTCTCTTATTTAACTGTCGCAACTGCCTTTGCATACTTTCACCTCCAATCAAAAGTGCATTACCTATTTTGACGTCTCTTGATGTAAGATTTGTTACAGTGTTCATTACCTGGGATGCAAGCTCTCTAGTGGGACAAACAATTAAACCCATGGCATTTTTATCAAGAATTAATTTATTAATTAAAGGAATTGTAAAAGCTAGGGTTTTACCGGTTCCTGTCTGAGCAGTTCCAAGAATATCTTTTCCTGTTAATGCAACAGGTATTGATTTAACTTGAATAGGAGTTGGGGTAACAAAATTTGCATATTTTATTACGTTTTTAAGTTTGTTATCAATTTTTAGTTCATTAAAATTTTGCATTTTTGATTTTATACAAGAGAATAAAACTAACACTTATATACTTTGATAATAAATACAATTAATCTTTTAGATGTATTTTGAGTTATAATTGTACAAAATGGTCATTTTGAGCCTTGTAGATTGAAAGTAAATCAATATATTTGTCTTCTATGCTTAGTTTTATAATTCCATTTATTGTTCTAATTCTGGTTGTCGTATTCATTCATGAGTATGGTCATTACTACTTTGCAAAAAAATATGGAGTAGGAATTACTGATTTTTCTATTGGTTTTGGTAAAGAAATATTTGGCTGGAATGATAAATCAGGAACAAGGTGGAAGGTTTGTTTAATTCCCTTAGGTGGTTACGTTAAATTTTTCGGAGATAGAAATGTATATAGTCAGGCCGATCACCAGGAGATGCTTGATAAATATAATGAGGAAGAAAGACAAAAACTTTTTGTGCTTAAACCTCTTTATCAAAGAGCTATAATTGTTGCTGCGGGCCCAATTGCAAATTTTATTTTAGCAATCTTTATTTTTTTATTTATGTATATGTCAGTTGGAAAAGATTTCACTCCAGCTGTTATTGATGAAGTCCAAATTGATAGTCCTGCTATGTCAGCAGGTTTTAAAAAAAATGATATTATACTATCAATCGATGGCACTTCAGTTAATAGCATCCTTGATGTATCAAAATTAATTACAATGTCCACTGGTGATGACATAGAATTTATTCTATCAAGATACGATCAAGAAGTTAATTTAAAAGTAATTCCCAATACAATTGAAACAGTTGATAATCTTGGAAATAAAATGAACAAGAGATTAATTGGAATAAAACTTAGACCACCCAATGATGAAATTAATCATCAAAGATTGGGGCCTATCAAAGCTTTGTATTATTCTTTAAATGAGGTTTATTTTGTTGCATCTTCCTCACTTAACTACCTTGGGTCAATTATTGTTGGAAAAGGTGATAGTTCTCAACTTGGTGGACCGATTAGGATAGCAAAAGTATCAGGGCAAGTAGCTGAATTTGGTATTTTGCCATTTATTAATATGATGGCCTATATTTCAATTAGTCTTGGGCTAATTAATTTATTTCCAATTCCACTTTTAGATGGCGGACATTTAATGTTTTACGGTTTTGAAAAAATTTTAGGAAGGCCGTTAAGCCAAAAAACACAAGAGGGTTTTTTTCGAATCGGGATGTTTTTATTGTTGTCTTTAATGTTTTTTGCAACATTCAATGATCTCAAAGATTTAGGCTTATTTTAAAAGGTTTTTTAAGCTTTTAAAAAAGTCAGTAAAATCAACACTTTTTTAACTACTATATCTGGTATGATTTAATAATTAATCTACTAAAAAAAAGCTTGAATTATCAAGGATTTTGTTAACTATAGTAATTAACCTTTAAAACTGGAGCTAAAATGAACAAAAAACAACTAATAGCAAAACTTGCTGGCTCTTTAAATCAGAGCAAAGCTGATGCTGAGCGTACTTTTGACACTATTACCAACACAATTCTAGACGCATTAAAAGGCGACGATTCTGTGAAAATTGCTGGTTTTGGTACATATAAAGTAGCTAAAAGAAAAGCTCGAATTGGAAGAAATCCTAGAACAGGAGAACAAATTCAAATCGCTGCTTCTCAAAAGGTAAAATTCTTACCTGCTAAAGCACTTAAAGAAGTATTTAATAAGTAATTCTTTACTCTAATAGCCTTTACATTAATTTCTTGTAAAGGCTATTTGTCCATGCAAATACCGCATATCTCTTTTTATTATAAAACGTTAGTTTTTTATTAATCGAAAAATTATAACGATCTCTTTAACAATGGGAGGTCAAATGACTAAATTTATTAAAAAACTAGTTGGTCCATTAGTAAGTTTATTTTTCTTACTAAATATGACAAGTGCTGGTTTTGCAGAAACAACAGTTTCTGCTGAAGTAGGTTTCATTTTTAATACTTTTCTTTTTTTAGTTTGTGGATTCTTAGTAATGTTCATGGCATGTGGTTTCGCTATGCTTGAATCTGGAATGGTAACTTCGAAAAGTGTATCTGTAATCTGCGCAAAAAATATTGGATTGTTCTCAATTGCCGGAATAATGTTCTGGTTAGTTGGTTATAATCTTGCTTATGGAATTCCTGAAGGAGGTTATATTGGTAGTTTTACACCATGGTCAGATGCTAGTGCTGTAGACACTGGTTATTCCGATGGTTCAGACTGGTATTTCCAAATGGTATTCTGTGCAACAACAGTTTCTATTGTATCTGGAACTTTGGCTGAGAGAATTAAATTATGGCCATTTTTCTTATTTGCTGCAATATTATCTGGAATTATCTATCCAATCGTAATGGGTTGGCAGTGGGGTGGAGGCTGGTTGGCTGCAGCTGGTTTCTCTGACTTTGCTGGTTCAACTTTAGTACACTCAACAGGTGGTTCAGCTGCATTAGCAGGTGCAATCTTGTTAGGTGCAAGAACAGGAAGATTCGATAAAACTGGTAAACCAACGGTAATGAAGCCATTTGCTGCTTCGTCTATACCATTAGTAACAATAGGTGTATTTATTCTATGGCTAGGTTGGTTTGGATTTAATGGTGGATCACAATTAGCAATGGGAACATTTGATGATGCAGTTGCCGTGTCAAATATTTTCATAAATACTAATCTTGCCGCTTGTGGTGGTGTATTAGCTGCTGCAATAGTAACAAGATTAATGATTGGTAAAACAGACGTTGTACAAATGCTAAATGGTGCAATAGGTGGATTAGTAGCAATAACTGCTGAGCCTTTAATGCCGTCACCTCTAGCTGCTATTTTAATTGGTGGTGTAGGTGGTGTAATAGTTGTGTTTGGTACTAAATTACTATTCTCATTAAAAATTGATGATGTTGTAGGTGCAGTACCTGCCCATTTATTTGCGGGTATCTGGGGAACATTAGCTGTTCCGATTACAAATCCAGATACATCATTTGGACCACAATTACTTGGCGTAGTCTCAATAAATGCTTTTGTGTTTATTGTTGCCTTTATAGTTTGGGCAATAATGAAAAATACAACGGGTATTAGATTGAGTAAGGAAGCTGAAAAAACTGGAACTGATGTAACAGAAACCGGTGTAATAGCTTATGCAATTAAAGATTAACTTTCTCCCTATAAGTTAATAAAAAGGGCCCGTTATCGGGCCCTTTTTTTTGAATTAAATAATATTTTATTGATTTTTTAAAAAATCATAAACGTCATTAGCATGACCAAGCGCTTTTACGTTAGTCCAAGAATTTAGTATTTTTTTATTATTATCTATAAGATAAGTACTTCTAATCGTACCCATAAACTCTCTACCCATAAATTTTTTTTTAGCCCATACCTTATAGGTTTTCATCACTTTTTTATCTTCATCAGCTAAAAGATCAAATTTTACTGAGTACTTTTTCTTAAATTTTTCATGACTTTTTATATTATCCTTTGAAATTCCAAATATTAAACAATCTTCTTTTTTAAACTTATTTAGTAATTTATTAAAATCTTTAGTTTCTAGTGTGCATCCAGGGGTATCATCCTTAGGATAAAAATATAAAACTATATATTTAGACTTAAGTTTTTTAAGTTCTATTTCTTTATCCCCAGTAGAAAGCAATTTAAAATTTGGCGCCTTTAATTTGTTTTTTATCATTTAATTTTACTATTTTCCCAAAATTTTTTGTAATTTATACCAGGGGACAATCCGTAAACTGAGTTAATATTTGTCACATGCAATGCTAGGGATGGTATGGGTGAGTAACAATTATATTTTTTATATAATTTATGAAGAGGTTTTTCATAGGGATCATAATTATTAATCATCATATCATAGTAAAATGACCAACATGATTTGAGAATTTTTTTTGAAATCATGTATGTACAAAGACTTTCTTTAACATTTCTCCAGTGAATTTTATGACCAATGATTACGTTAGTTGGTTGATTTTTTGAGTATAGATAGGGATAATCTGAAGGACATAATATTATATCTTTATTGTGTATTGTCGAAAACTTTTGATAAGTAAAAATCATTTCAGTTAATGCATTTGCAGAATGTAAATAATCGTCTTCTACAAAATAAATTAAATCATAATTAGACTTTATTGCATATTCTTTGGATGCAAATATATGGGAATTATGAGCTTGCATTCTTTTATTATTTTTAAATTTAAATTCTTTTTTATATAGATTTACATTTAGGTTACTAAGCTCAAAATCTACACTATTTAACTTACATATATTTTCTATTTTTTTTAAAACATTTCTATTAGAATTATCATCAATTATTTTTAATTTAACTTTGAAATTTTTAATCTCTTTTTTCGTATCTTTAATTGATTTACAAAGTGAATTTAAACTACGAAATGTATATTCCTTTTTTTCTTTTTCAAATATTCTTTTTTTATTCTGACTAAGAAGCTTATTTTCATTTGTAAATGATCTAAAGATTATTAACAAATTCTTTATTTTTCTTTTTATTTTGATTTCACCTAATGGAACTGTTATACTTTTAATATTAATTTCACTTAAATTTTCGGTAATATTTTTGTTTTTAGTGATAACTGTTAAATCACTTTGATCTATTAATTCATATCCAATTTTTCTAGCAATTTTAATAAATGATTTTTTAAAAAAACTTTTTTTATTAATTTTTTTATTTTTTATCATAAGATTTTATTATAATGTTTATATTAATATGACAATTAAATTACCACAAACTCTCATCGCAGAAGCTAATCAAGAAATTAAAACAATTTCAGCTGAAGAGGCTCTAACAATGTCTAAAGATAATAATTCTAATTTAATTGACTTAAGAGAAGAGGGAGAATTAAATAATACTGGAGTAATTGAAAATTCTACACATATCCCAAGAGGCTTATTAGAATTTTCCTTAAATCCAAATGGAGCATTAATACAAAATAATATTATCGATACAAAAAAAGATATTGTTTTATTTTGTGCTGCTGGTGGAAGATCTGCTTTAGCTGCTAAAACTTTAAAAGATATGGGCTTTAGCAATGTATCTCATGTTGATGGTGGTTTTGGTGCGATGAAACAAGCAGGATTTAAAATAAAAAAATAACTTAATCGTAAAGACTCATTCTTCTAGCAAAGAAAATTCTCACAAACCAATAGACGAATAATCCTATGGGTCCTACAAAATATGTAATTATTAAAGGTAACGCAACAATGTACTTATTCATGTTTAGTTTTTCTGCGTCACTTACAATCCAAGATCCACAAAAAAGATTTATAGTTAAAAAATGAATCCAAAATAAAATTAAAAATTCTTTGACTAAAAATAAATCCATAAGGTTCTCAAAACTTAAATAAAGCGCAAAGCTTTTACTAAATTCGTAATCCGAATAATAAAAACGAAAAATTAAATAACCATAAACTAAAGTTAGCAAAAAAATTGGAAAAATAGATCTTACGATTAATCTAGCTATATTAGATTGAGGTAAAAAAATTAACATTAGCCAAAAAGGAATAATACCAATATTCAACCACAAATATATCATTTCAACTGTAAAGTACGTATAAATTTGCTCAATCATAATTTGTTATATTATATTATAAAAAAAATGATTCCTATAAAAAATAAAAAAAAAACCTTAGAAGTAACTGTTGATGAGATGAAAAATTTTAGTTTTGCTTATATTGAAAAATATGCCCCTTCTAAACAGCAATTAAGAACATATTTATTAAAAAAGTATATTAAACTTAATTCACTTCAAATTAACAAAAGAGATATATCAAATTTAATAGACATAGTTTTAGAAGATTTAGAAAATGCAAAATTTATTAATGATAAATTTTATTCAAACAGTAAGGCTAAATCATTAATACAAAGAGGTAGTTCAATTAATAAAATAAGAAATTATTTATATTCAAAGGGAATTAGGGATAAATATATCAAAGAAACAATTGATAAAATTAAGGAAGAAAATGAAGATCAAGATTTTTTTTCAGCAATTAAGATTTGTAAAAAAAAAAGAATTGGACCTTCTAGAAATGAAAATAACAGGGAGTTATTTTATAAAAAAGATATTGGAATTCTTGCTCGATCTGGATTTGATTTTGAAACATCTAAAAAAGTTATGGATTTAGATCAAGAAGATTATAAAAGAATTATAAATCTACTTTGAATTCTTATTTTTGATTAAATTATTAATTTTATTTTTAATATAATTTTTAACAAATATAAAAACTATAAGCCCAAACAATGAGACACTTACTATAATAATTAAAATTATTCTTAGTTGTTCACTCATAGATTTTCACTTCTTCTAAGAATTATGCTTGTGTTTTTAAAATCTTTTTTTCCATATTTAATTTCTTTACCATCAAAATCACTAATTAAGCCTCCAGCATGAAGTAATATAGCATGTCCAGCCGCCACATCCCATTCACAAGCACGTGCTTCAGCCGCATAGAGATCAAAGTCACTTGATGCAACAACACAAAATTTTAGTGAGCTCTTCATTTTAGTAAAACTAGTAACTCTATATTTTTCATGAATTTTAATTATTTCTGGTTTCAAATTATCTGAATACGACACAGCCTTAACTTCATTTAAATTTGTTTTTTTTTTACCATCTAATTTAATTTTTTCTTTTCCATTTATTTCATAACTTTCTCCAAAATCATAAGAATAGAATAATCTGTTCTTTTTGGGCGCGTTAATTATTCCTAAAGAAGGTTTATTATTTATTATTAGAGCTGCATTTAGAGTAAATTCATCCCCATTATTCACATAATCATATGTCCCATCAATAGGATCTATTAACCAAAAATTACTAAGGTTAATTTTATTTTTATTATCTGATGTTTCCTCTGATATTATTGGAATATTAGGTGTTAAAGTTTTTATAGCTTTTGTTAAAATATTATTAACTTCAATATCACCATTTGTAACTGGAGTATTGTCTGATTTTAAATTTTTAATCAAACCTTCTTTTCTTAATTTTAATGAGAGATTACCTCCATCAATAAATGCAGGAAGTAATTTTTGAATGATTATTTTTTTTTCTTCTTTATTCATTTAATTTATATTTTATTAGCGAAACTAATTTAGCATTAATCACTTTTTTACCAGCATTTTCAAAATTTACAGTTACTTTATCATCTATAATAGATTGAACTTGACCAATTCCCCACTCTTTTTTAAGTGGATTTATCACTTTGTCACCTGGATCGTAATCTAAAAACATTTAATTTAATTTATATATATTTAAAGTATATATACCATCAGTATGTTTAAAAAAATAAATTCAATTGGTATAGACAAAAAACCACAAGATACGAAAGTAGTTGTGGCTATGTCTGGTGGTGTAGATTCATCCACAGTAGCTGGAATAATGAAAAAAGAAGGTTACAATGTTACTGGCATAACATTGAAATTATATGATGATAGTAAGCAGAACTCTCAAGCCAAGCAGTGTTGTGCTGGGCAAGATATAATGGATGCCAAAAGAGTAGCAAATAAACTAAATATAGATCATAAAATTTTATATTTTCAAAACAAATTTAAAGAAGGAGTTATAAATAATTTTATTGATAGCTATGTTGATGGAGAAACACCGGTACCCTGTATACAATGTAATAAAACTGTTAAATTTACTGATTTATTTGAAGAGGCAAGAAGTTTGAACGCTGATGCATTAGTTACAGGTCATTATGTAAAAAGTGTTATAAAAGAAAATTCAGCCGAAATGTATAGAGCAGTAGATCCAAATAGAGATCAAAGTTATTTCTTATTTAATACTACGAGAGAACAATTAAATTATTTAAGATTTCCACTTGGTAGTATGCACAAAGATGAGACAAGAAAAATTGCGAAAAACTTAAATTTAAATGTAGCAGATAAACCAGACAGCCAAGATATTTGTTTTGTTCCAAATGGTGATTATGTTTCAGTAATTGAAAAGATTAGACCAGAAGTTTTTAAAAAAGGGAATATTAAAAATATTGAAGGAAAAGTTCTAGGTGTTCATAATGGAATAGTAAATTTTACCATTGGACAAAGAAGAGGTATTAAAATTGCAGCAAAAGAACCTCTTTATGTGGTAGATATTATTAAGGAAAATAATGAAATTATTGTTGGATCTAAACAAGATTTACTAAAAAAAGAAATTTTACTAAAAAATTTAAATTTATTATCTGATAAAAAAATTTTTAATAATGAAATTTTAGTAAAAGTGAGATCAACTGGAAAGCTTATTAAATCAAAGCTAAAATTTGATGGTAAAAAAGCTAAGCTTGAGCTTTTTGAGGATGAATATGGAATTTCACCAGGTCAAGCATGTGTTTTTTATCATAAAGATGAAATAGGTGAGAGAGTACTGGGCGGTGGATGGATATCAAAAAATTAATTTATTAAAAAAGTTATCCACGCTATTCACAGCTAAATCTCTAGAAAATTAAATCAACCAAAAAGTGATACATTAATTTATTACTTCTGATATTGTTTAGTTAATTAAGAGGCAACTCTTAACTGGCCATTTAAGGAAAGTCCGAGAGGATTAAGCTTAAAGGGCAGAAAGCTCCGCAATGTAGCGCTAAACTTGTGGGGTAAATGTGGCTTGGCGGTAGCGCATGAACGACGAGTCAATTCCTCCAAGACATGCTTAATCGCATGTTTTGGTACGGAGTTTAACTTATTTTTTCTTATTTTTCTTTCGAGCTCTTCTTTTTTTTGAACCCATTTTTCTTCTACCACGGTGTTTTTTGGGGTAACCCATATTGAATACAACTCCTAATTTATTTATTGACGTAAGACTTGGGATATAGCATTGTCTTTGAAACATTTCAAATTTTTTATGGGAAAATCCATTAGAACTTTCTTAAAACATACTGCAAAAGACTTCTATAATCAGTCAGTAAACCCCCCAATAGTAAGAGCTTCTACAATAATATTCAAATCAATGAATGATATTAAAAAAACTCAAAGAAACTATAAAAAAAATCCAATTGGAGGTCACTTTGACTACGGCAGACAAGGTACTTCAACAACTCATATTTTACAACAAATGTTAAGAAAACTAGAAGAGAGCTATCAAGTATATTTAACTCCTACTGGCTTTGCATCAATTTTTTTGTCAATCTTTAGTATAGTAAGACCAGGAGATGAGATTTTGATATCTGACCCTTTATATTCACCTACGCGAGTTTTAACAGAAGATTATTTAAAAGAATTTAATATAAAAAGTATTTTTTATGATCCAAAAAATTTTAATGATTTAAAGAGCAAGATTTCAAAAAAAACCAAATTAATTTATGTTGAAAACCCTGGTAGTAATACTTTTGAATTTCAAGATCTGTCTAAAATAGTTTCTATTGCAAAAAAGAATAAAATATTCACAGCAATTGACAACACATGGGGAACCCCTTATTTTTTAAAACCAATTAAACTTGGATTTGATATGTCAATTGTATCAGCAACCAAATATTATTCTGGTCATTCTGATGTGATGGGTGGAACTTTAGCTGTAAACAAAAGAGCATTTAAATATGTTGAAAGAGCTAATAAAATAATTGGTTTTAGACTTAGTCCAGATGATGCATATTTAATCACAAGAGGTTTAAGAACGTTAGATGTAAGGCTAGACAAGCATCAAGAAAATGCAAAAAAAGTAAGTAGTTTTTTATCAAAAAATAAAAAAATCAAACTTTTGTATCCCTTTAAAAAAGGTTCTCAAAATTATAAAAATTGGAAGAAATATTATAAAGGAGCATCAGGTTTAATGGGTTTGAAAATTAAATGTAAAAAGAGTTCAGTTACGAAGTTTTTAAATTCATTAAAATTGTTTGGATATGGATTTAGCTGGGGAGGTTTTGAAAGCCTTGCTCTCCATCAAGAGTCTGTATTAAGGGAAAAAAGAAAATTTACAAATCTTGCAAAAAATGAACATCTTGTTAGACTGCATATAGGTTTAGAAGATTCAAAAGATCTAATTAATGATCTAAAAGAATCTTTAAAGCTTATTAAATGATTTCACAAAAATTTTTTCAAACTAGAACTGCTTTAATAACAACAATAGCAGCATGTTTAGTTGTTTTAATATCGTTAAGTGTGCGTCAAGTATTTGGTATGTTTTTTATGGATTTTAATATTGATCTAGGCATTACCAATACAGAATTTGGCCTAGCAATTGGAATTCAAATGTTAGGATGGGGTTTATCAGGACCTATATTTGGAGCCATAGCTGATAAATATGGAGGACATAAAGCAATTATTTTAGCTTTTATGTTTTATATACTTGGTATTTATTTTTTGTATGCGGGCCCTAATACAGGTATTTATTTTCAATTAAGTTTAGGTGTACTGATAGGTATTGGATGTGGAGGTACTGCAATAAGTATACCAATGTCAATAGTTGGAAAGCATTTTCCTTTATCAAATAGAACAATTGCAATGAGTTTAGTTACAGCCGTAGGATCTTTTGGATATTTCTTGTCACCCTTGTACACTAATTATTCATTGATAAATAATGGTTGGGTTGGAACATTATTTATTTTCATGATTTTTTTATCTGTTGGTTTGATAATTGCATTTTTTGTTAGATCCCCATATATAAACCCTTCAAACGAGATAGTTAGTAAACAAAATACTTTTGGAGCTTTAAAAGAGGCTTTTCAAAATAAAAGTTATATTCTGCTAACTTCAGGGTTTTTTGTATGTGGATTTCATATTACACTAGTTGGCACTCATGTTCCAAAATATGTAATTGATAGGGGTCTAGAGGATTGGACAGCTGCAATGATTTTATCGTTAATTGGTCTCTTTAATATAATAGGATCATTGTTAAGTGGATATTTGTCCACAAAAATAAGTAAGAAAATAATATTAAGTGCCATATATTTATTAAGAGGAGTTTCAATTTGTTTATTCATTTTCACTCCTGCCAGCACTCTAAGCTCTGTAATTTTTGGAGCAAGTTTTGGTTTCTTGTGGTTATCAACAGTGCCAGCAACAAGTGGAATAGTAGCACATATATTCGGAACTAAATATCTTGGACTTCTATATGGAATAGTTTTCTTAAGTCATCAAATAGGATCATTTTTTGGGGCATATCTTGGTGGACTCTTTTATGATATACACGGCTCTTATGACTATGCGTGGTATTTGGCAATTGCATTATCTATATTTGCAGGTTTAATACACCTTCCAATAAAAGAGAGACCAGTTGAACGATTACAAAACGCATAAATTTAGATTTAATCCGTATTTAGAAAAGCTTTATCAATCTGATAAACCAATTGTTATTTATAAAGTAAACAATGGTTATAATATCTACACGGATTTTTCAGAAAAGTTTGTGTTAACTGAGAAAAACATAGATAAATTTTTTAAAAAAATTTCAAATAAAAAATATAAAAAAGAAACAGATCTATATATTGGATTTTTTGGATATAAATTACTCTGCAATTTACTGAAATTAAAAGTAGGAAATCAAAAAACTCAAAATTTTTATAAAGGTATATTTTATAAACCTGAAACAATTATAAAAATAAGAGATAATATTAAAATAGTTTCAAATATTAAAAATCATAAATTTACTCATCACTTTTCTCAAACTAAAATATTAAGTCCTTTTAAGCTTAATATTAATTTTAGTAAATATAATAAAATTTTTAACATATTTTCAAAAAAGATAAAACAAGGCGAAACATATCAAATTAAAATTTGCACAAAATATAAAAACAAATCAAAGATAAACCCAGTAAATTTTTTTTGGAGATTAATGAAAGTAAACTCTTCGCCTGAATCATTTTTGATAAGAGATTCAGATTTTTCAGTTGTGAGTTGTTCCCCAGAAACCTTATTAGATAAAAAAGGTTATAATATATTCACGAAACCTATCGCAGGCACTCTGAGAAAAACTAAAAAACTAAATAAACAAAAAGCACTTAAGTATTTTAAAAATAATAACAAAGAAACTAAAGAACATAATATGATAGTCGATATGGAAAGAAATGATTTATCTAGAATTTGTGAGCCATCCTCAGTAATTATATCCAAAAAAAAATATGTTGAAGAATATAAACACCTATATCATTATGTAACTACCATTAAAGGAGTTATCAAAAAAAATATAAGCATCAAAAATATTATTCAATCCATGATGCCTGGTGGTTCTGTAATTGGCTGTCCTAAAATAAGAACTTTAGAATTGTTAAACAAACAAGAGAAGGAAGATAGAAATATTTTTACTGGTAGTTTTGGGTACATTAAATTTAATAAAGATATGAGATTTAATATAATTATAAGATCAATTTTAAATTATAAAAATTTTTCAGAAATATCTGCAGCTTCAGGTGTTGTGCTTGATAGTGCTGCCAAAAAAGAATTTAACGAAAATTATATTAAAGCCAAATCACTATTGGAGTTATATAAATGATCTATTTGATTGACCATCAAGATTCTTTTACTTGGAATGTGCAGCATCAATTTTCAAATTTTGATGAAGTTTATTGTACAAACTATTTTGAAATAAATGAAAATAAATTAAAAAATTCAAATGTAATAGTTTTTTCTCCTGGACCTGGTTCACCTAAGGATTATCCTTTGACATCTAAAATATACAATAAATACAAAGGAAAAAAAAAAATTATAGGTATATGTCTTGGTTATCAATTGATACTTCATAATGAAAGAGGCATTATTGGCCAACAAAAAAATATTTATCATGGATATCAATCTAAAGTAAAGGTAACTAACCAGAGTGAAATTTTTAAAAAAAATATGTTATTCAAGGTTGGAAGGTATCATTCTCTTAAATTATATGAGCCTTTCAAGTCTAAAAATATCAAAATATCCATGAGATGTTCAAAATCTAATATTGCTATGGCAATAGAAGATTGTAAGAATAAAATATTTGGATTTCAATTTCATCCTGAATCTTTTTTAACAGAAAATGGCAACTTTATTATTAAAAAAATCTTATCTGCATAAAAACTTCAAAGAGATTAAATTTAATGATCTTTGGAATTTATACGGAATATTTACAACGATGAATGTTGTTGGAAAGCCATATAAAATTTTACATTATAATAATCATGTAAATAACCTGGTTGCATCTTTAAAATTATACAAAATAAATATAAAAAATTTAAAAAAAACAATAAATTTTTTAATCAATGAAAATTTAGATAATGGTAAGAGCTATGATCATCTTTTTCGTGTGGCAGTTAACAAAAAAATCATATCAATTTCTCTTCGAAAAAGACCTAAACCAAAAAAAAATTTTAGATTGAAGTTAATAAACTATCAAAGAGTAGATGCAAGTCATAAAAATTTAAAGTATAAAAAAATATTAAAAATTTTGGGAAAACTTGATACATCAAAATTTGATATTGCGTTATATAAAAATAATAAAATTTTAGAAAGTGGAACCTCTAATTTGATTTTTGTTAAAAAGAATAAAATTTATACACCAAAAATAAATTGTTATATTGGAAATACTTTAAAATTTTTTAAAAAAAAATATAAAATAAATTTTACTAATATTTTAAAAAATAATTTAAAAGAGTATAACGAAATAATTTTAGTTGGGTCAGGCAAAGGTGTTACTTCAGTAAAAGAGATTGTAGATTCTTCTTGGAAAAGAAGCAGTTTTAAAATTTTTAATAAACTTTATAAAACACTTGAAAATGAGAAAATAAAATGATCGACCCAAATAATCCATGCATTTTTTGTGACACTCAAGGACAAAAGATTGTATTTGAGAATAATCTTGTTTACGCTACCTATGACAGCTACCCTGTTTCTAAATTTCATTCATTAATTATTCCAAAAAGGCATATAGATAATTATTTTAATTTATCAGAAAATGAACTTCTTGATATAAATCAACTAATTCTAAAAATTAAAAATGAAATTGAAAGAAAAGATAAATCAGTTATTGGTTATAATATTGGTACCAACTGTGGAAAGGTTGCTGGTCAAACTATAATGCATTGTCACATTCATTTGATTCCCAGAAGAAAAGACGACGTTTTAAATCCACAAGGTGGTGTAAGGGCTGTTATACCCTCAAAACAGCATTATATAAGAAAAAACAAATAAAATTTGACTACCATTAGTTGTGGACTGGGTCTTTATCGCAGTTGATCTATATAAACATCTGTACTAGAACATTTTACAATATAAAAATAATGTGGATGAACTTTTTAACTACAAACCCTTTTGAATTATTAGGAACTTCAATATCTCCATTGTTATTACAATCTTTTGTAATTCTTATGATTGCACTTGTGGTTATTGGAACTTTGGTTGACATTATACATAAAAAAAATGTTAAATATTTTTTTGAAAATGCAAAGAAAGCAAAAAAATCAGCAACTAGAGAACTTGGATCTGGTGAAAGAGCAGCAATTATAGCAAAAACAGTTGTTTACGATGTTGGTACAACATCTGAACTTGGAGCAGGCAAAAGGAGAGCGGCTCACTTACTAGGTATGTATGGCACTATATTATTTTGGATAGCTTCAGTCGTTATGATATTTGCTTATAGTTCATCGATGTCTAGTACCCCAAATGTTTGGCCAATAGTTTGGCATGTTGGAGGAATTATGACTGTATTAGGTGGATGCTGGTTCTGGTTCTTTTTAAGAGTTGATGTTTATTCTGAAGCACAACCTTGGTACAGAATTATTAAAGCAGATCTATTTGTACTTGCTTTAATAGCAACATCGTTATTTGGATTAATATGGTCATTTTTACAATCACTAACACTTGGAGACAGATGGGATGATAAAGTTTTTTTAGTTTTATATATTGTTTCTAATTTAGTTTTATTTGGTGGAGTTTACTGGTCTAAATTTGCACATATGTTTTATAAACCAGGCGCAGCAATTCAAAAAAATTTAGCAGAAGCAGATGGATCAAGAGATAATCTACCTCCTGAAGCAGATGCTCCAGAGCAGTTTGGATTAGGTATAAAACGTGAGGTTCCAAAACATTATTAATATGATAAAAATTAAGAAAGGAATAAAATAAATTATGTCAACTTTTGTATATATGACGAGATGTGATGGTTGTGGTCATTGTGTAGATATCTGTCCTTCAGATATAATGCATATTGATGAAACAATAAGAAGAGCAAAAAATATTGAGCCAAATTTTTGTTGGGAATGTTATTCATGTGTTAAGGCATGTCCTAATCATGCAATAGATGTAAGAGGTTATGCAGATTTTGCTCCTATGGGCCACAGTGTTAGAGTAAGAAGAGAAGAAGAAAAAGGAACAATCTCATGGAAAATCAAATTTAGAAATGGAACTACTAAAGATTTTGTATCTCCGATAACTACTAAACCGTGGGGGAAATTTATTCCCAATCTTGCTGAAGGAGATAAACCAAATCAAGGAGAAATTAATTCTCAGCGACTTTATTTAGAGCCTGAGGGATTAAATACAAAAAAAGAATTACCAGTAGTACCAAAAGATTCATTTAAAAAAGGAGTTTATTATTAATGGCTAAACACAAAACTCATTATGAAGATTGTGATGTTCTAGTAGTTGGTGGAGGAATGGCTGGAACTGGGGCTGCATTTGAAGCTAGACACTGGGGAAGAGATTTAAAAATCGTTTGTGTGGAAAAAGCAAATATTGATAGAAGTGGCGCAGTTGCACAAGGTCTTTACGCAATAAATTGTTATATGGGAATGCAATGGGGTGAAAATCAACCTGAAGACCATGTTAGATACGCAAGAAATGATTTAATGGGAATGGTAAGAGAAGACTTAGGATACGATATGGCTCGTCATGTAGACTCAACAGTACATATGTTTGATGAGTGGGGATTACCCATGATGAAAAATAAAGAGACAGGAAGATACTTGCGTGAGGGCAAATGGCAAATCATGATACATGGAGAAAGTTATAAACCAATTGTAGCTGAGGCAGCAAAGAAATCCGCCGATAAAATTTATAACAGAATAATGATAACTCATTTATTAATGGATGAAGATCAAAATAATAGAGTAGGAGGCGCTGTTGGATTTAATATGAGAACAGGCGACTTTCACGTGTTTAGATCAAAGACAGTAATTGTAGCTGCTGGAGGAGCTTCTCATATTTTTAAACCAAGAGCAGTAGGTGAGGGAATGGGTAGAACGTGGTATGCACCTTGGAGTAATGGATCTGCTTATGCATTACCAATAGCTGCAGGTGCTAAAATGACCCAAATGGAAAACAGAATAGTGCTATGTAGATTTAAAGATGGTTACGGACCAGTTGGAGCTTATTTTTTACATTTAAAAACATATACACAAAATGCGAATGGTGAGAACTATGAAAAAAAATGGTATGAACAAACTAAAGAATTAGTTGGTGAGTATATAGATCACCATCCAACTCCTACATGTCTAAGAAATCATGCTTTTATTCAAGAGACCATGGCAGGTGGAGGACCAATCCACATGGTTACTACAGAAGCATTTCAAGACCCACACTTGGAAACTGTTGGGTGGGAAAATTTTTTAGGAATGACAGTTGGGCAAGCAGTAGTATGGGCGTCACAAAATATTGATCCCAAATATACTAATCCAGAACTTACCACTTCAGAACCATATGTGATGGGTTCACATGCTACATGCTCAGGAGCCTGGGTAAGTGGACCTGAAGATTTATCTCCTCCTGAATACTTCTGGGGATATAATAGAATGTTAACAATTGATGGACTTTTTGGTGCTGGTGATACAGTAGGTGGTAGCGCACATAAGTTTTCATCTGGATCATTCACTGAAGGGCGTCTAGCCGCCAAAGCAGCTGTTAAATATATTGAGGATCAAAAAGCTAATGGTATCAACGTTAGCGAAAAACAATGCGAAGATTTTAAAACCGCTGTATACAAACCACTAGAAAACTACACAGTAGGTAGAAATGAGATCACTGGTGGAACAGTTTCACCAAGCTATATATCGCCGATACAAGGTCTACAAAGACTTCAAAGAATAATGGATGAATATGTTGGTGGTATTGCAACCAATTACATGACTAATAAAAATATGCTTACCAAAGGTCTAGAGTTATTAAAATGGCTTGAAGAGGACTTAGAAAATGTGGGTGCAGAGGATTACCACCAATTAATGAGAGCATGGGAATTAAAGCACAGAGCATTAACCTCACAATGTGTTACTGAACATACAATGTTCAGAGAAGAAACTCGTTGGCCTGGATACTACTATAGAGGTGATCATATGAAATTAGATGATGACAACTGGCATTGCTTAACTGTTTCAAGGCGTGATCCTAAAACTGGCAAATTTAATATGGAAAAAGTCCCTGTTTACCATATCGTTGACGAAAACGAGAAAAAAAAGGAAGCTTCGTAAGCCTATCCCACTAAATGAGCCTACTTGACAAACCTGACGACGAGATCATTAAGATTGCAAAACCTATTTGGGATAATCTTGTTAAATCCTCCAATATTAAAGATTATGGAGGTTTTACACGTGACTTCTCAACACAAATGCTTTACGGCGCAAACGAAGTTGAGTTGGGCAAACAATGGGCAGGTAATGAACTAATTTCAAATCTCTCGGATAAATATAGTGCTTTTGGGTGTTTGAGAAGGGGCTTGTACATAACAATATTATTTAAACAGACCAGCACCAAGTTACCAGGAGATTTTCTAGGAAGACTAGTTCTTGGGGAAGAGGATAACGAAGTCAAAGTTTTTGGAGCAACTATCTTTTAATTTTTTTTCATGTTTTCAATTTAAAGCTTGCAAACTTTTATATCTGGGTGTAATTGCTATTTAGTGTCTAAAAATATAAAAAAAATCACAAATTATATTATTTCAAATAGCTCCTTTATATCTTCAAAAATATTTGTTTATGTTGGTTTAACTGCTTATTGGAGCGCAATTATTTTAGGTACGTTTTTAGCTATTAATTAAAAATCATATCATTGACTTTGCTATTTTAGAATAATAGTTAGTAGTAATGGATTTTTTTCTTCCAATTGCAGGCGTTAGTATTGACCTACCTGTAATATTTTTCCTAAGTTTTGCTGTTGGTATTTTATCAGGTTTATTTGGTGTTGGGGGAGGTTTCTTAATGACACCTTTTTTAATATTTTTAGGAATTCCACCAGTGTATGCAGTCCCAAATGAGGCAAATAATATTTTAGGCACATCTATTTCAGGATCAACAACTCATTATCTTAAAGGAACTTTAGATTATAAAATGGGATTAATGATTGTAGTTGGTGGAGCCGCAGGAACAATAATTGGAATTTATACTTTTACCTATTTTCAAGATATTGGAAAAATTAATATAGTAATTTCTTTATCTTATATGTACATCTTAGCAATTATTGGAACATTAATGTTGGTTCAAGGTGTTTCAGAAATTGATAGAGCGCGAAAAAAAATTGTAATTAGAAAAAAACTTCATTCACATTATTGGATACATGGCCTACCATTAAGAATGAAGTTTAAAAAATCTAAGTTATATGAGAGCGCATTCACACCAATAATAATAGGATTAATAGTAGGTTTTATTGCAGCAATTATGGGAATAGGTGGTGCTTTTATATTAGTACCCGCAATGATATATATTATTGGCATGCCAACAAAATTAATTCCTGGTACATCATTATTTGTAACAATATTTGTAAGTGCAATTGTTACCGTTCTTCATGCATTTAATTATGGAACAATAGATTTAATTTTAGTAACTGTTTTAATATTAGGTTCAATACTTGGTGTACAATTTGGACAGAAAATAAGCGAGAAGGTTGATAGTTCAGAATTTAAAACAATATTAGCAGTACTATTATTATTAGTTGGTATTGCGATAGCTGCTTATGATACATTTTTTGCTGAGGAAGCATCAAAACAAATATCATTAAATAATGTGGAAAATTTGGGACCTGTTTCTCAATTTGTTAAAGATTTGTCTGAGGATCAACCATTTTTTTATGGAATGTTTTCAATTGTACTTGCTTTGGGTTTAGGTGTAGGTGCTGCTGTGATTAGGCATTTTTTTTTCAAAAATTGGAAAAAAAAGCTCAACAATCTTAAGAAACTAAATTTGATAAAAATTCTATTGATAAAATACTTACCAAACCAACTGTTAATAAAGATACAAAACCAACTATAAAAGGTTTAAAGCCCATTGATTTTATATCTTTTAAATTAGTAGATAAGCCCACTGCAGCCATTGACATGCTTAAGAAAATTTTAGCAGAAGATCCTACGATATTTACAAATTCTAACCAAAAGTTATTGTTTTGAGCATAATAATTAACAAAATAAAAATCTCCCAAATTTCTTATTATTATTAATAAAATAAAGCCTATTACAAAATATGGAAAAATTTTAATTATTGAATATTTTTTTTCTACTTTACGTCCTCTATTGTATAGAAATGCAAATAATGGAATCATTATAACAAGAAATGTGTTTCTTATTAATTTTGTAACAGTCGCTATATTTAAGGTTTCAGGACTATCAAATTGTTGGTCATATATTAATCCAGCAGCAGCAACTTGAGAAGTCTCGTGAATAGCTGTTCCTAAAAATAAACCAGAAAATAATTCGTTACCACCAAAATAATAATTTACAAAATATGGATAAAATAACATAGCGATGACACCAAACACAGTCATATTTGCTATAGCATACGCAACTTCGTTTTTGTTGGCATTAATTACTGGGGCTGTCGCCATGATAGCTGTTGTACCACAAACAGTACTACCAATTGCAATTAAATATGACATTGGTCTGGATATTTTTAGTTTTTGAATTAATATTTTAATAACTAATAAAGCACTAATTATACAAATAATAATTAATGGAATTGCAATTATTCCAAAGCTGTAAAACTCAAAAGGTTTAAGTTGAATACCAAGACAAATAATACCTAATTTTAAAATATAATTTTGAGTAAAATTTAATCCAATTAAGAAACCTTCTCTAATTTTAAAAAAATTTCCCAAAATTAATCCAAATATAATAGCTAACATAGCTGTTGATATTGGACTTTTTTCATATCCTAATATCTCAACACCGATAACATTATTTATAGCTTGTGATAGTGAATAAAGTACAAATGCTAAAATTATCCCAGGAATTACATTTATAGAGTTTTTTATCTGCAGTTTATTTACCTAGGCACTTCTATATAGTTTTGTCATTACAAATTCTTTATGACCTAAACTTTCCGCACAAGTTAGTCTTCCATTTGCAACTCTTATAGTTGCTTTAATTAATTCATCACCTGCTTGATCTAAATTCATTTGTCTTGATAGTATTTTTGAAACATCTACATCGATATGTTCACTCATAGTTTTACATGTTAATGGATTAGCAGTTAATTTAATAACTGGTTCAATTGGATTTCCAATTATGTTACCTTGTCCAGTTGGAAAAAGATGAATATTGAATCCACCAGCCGCTTGGAGCGTGACACATTCAGCTGCAGCAGAAGATGTATCCATAAAATATAAACCTTTACCTTTAGTAGGTTCTTCAGCTGGTTCTAATACATCTATAAATTGTCTAGAACCAATTTTTTGAAAATTACCAAAAGCTTTTTCTTCAATAGTTGTTAATCCACCAGCTATGTTACCTGCTGTTGGTTGACTTTCAGATAAATCATCAGTCGCTTCTTTTAATATAAAGTCATTATAACTATTCCAAGTTTTAATAAACTTGACTTGAGCTTCAGGAGTTTTACCTCTTTTTGCACAGACATTCTCTGCCCCAGTCAACTCTGAGGTTTCTCCAAAACATAGATGTACACCTAGTGGTTCTAATTTATCCATTAAATTGCCTACTGTTGGGTTAGATGCCAATCCTGATGTAGTATCAGACTCTCCACATTTAACTGATATCCATAAATCACTTATTGGACATTCTTCTCTTTGTTTTTCAGATGCCCACATTGAAAATTCTTGAGCTTTTTTTGAAACTTTCGCAATTGTGTCTATATCTCCCACTCCTTCAATACTAAAACCTTCAACAGGTTTTCCAGTTGTTGCTATCGCATCAACTATTCTTTTTGTCCATTTTGGCTCAATGCCTACAACAATTACAGCTGCAACATTTGGGTTTTTACCTGTTCCAATCATAGTTCTAAAATGGAGTTCAAGATCAGCTCCAAACTGCAGTCTTCCATAAGAATGAGGTAAAGCAATTGTACCTTTTATATTATTTGCTACTGCTTCAGCACATGCATTAGAAATATCATCTACTGGCAAAATTATTACATGGTTTCTAGTACCAGCTCTTCCATTTTCTCTTTTATAGCCTAAAAAACTCTTTGGAATTTCCATATTACCACTTTTTAGTTTTTACATTGTGAACATGTACATGTTCACCTTTTTTAATTGATTTTACTACTTTACCTATATCATGACCATATTTTATAATTGTATCACCCTCTTTTAAATCACTCATAGCTATTTTATGTCCCAACGGTATCTCATTTTTTGCTTGTATTTTTGCTGATTTATCGTTTTCCATAATCCAACAGTCATAATTCTGTTCTGGAATGACTTTATCAATGACTATTACACCTACATTATCCTTTTCGTCGTGAATTATTATATCAGTGTTACTCATTATGACGATTTCTTTATTTGAAATTTACAAGATCTTATATATTAATCTCTTACTTACAAATAAAAAATTAAAAGAGAGTTTTTATTATGACCAAAATGACCACAGAAGAAGCTTTTATAAAAGTTCTTCAGATTCATGGAATAGAACATTCGTTTGGAATTATCGGATCAGCATTTATGCCAATTTCAGATTTATTTCCAAAGGCTGGTATTACATTTTGGGATGTAGCTCATGAAACAAATGGTGGCTTAATAGCTGATGGATATACTAGGGCAACAGGTAAAATGTCTATGGTAATTGCACAAAATGGACCAGGAATAACAGGCTTAGTGACCCCAATAAAGACAGCATACTGGAACCATACTCCATTATTATTAGTTACTCCTCAAGCTGCAAATAAAACAATGGGTCAAGGTGGATTTCAAGAGGTAGAACAAATGAATTTGTTTAAGGATATGGTTTGTTATCAAGAAGAAGTGAGAGACCCTTCAAGAATGGCAGAAGTTTTAAATAGAGTAATAGAAAAAGCATTCAGAGGATCTGCTCCAGCTCAAATAAACGTTCCCAGAGATTTTTGGACACAAATAATAGATATTGAGTTACCACCAATTGTAAGATTTGAAAGACAAGGTGGTGGAAAAGAAGCAATAGAAAAAGCTGCTAAACTTTTATCTCATGCAAAATTCCCAGTAATTCTATCAGGCGCTGGAGTAGTTATTGGAGATGCCATAGATGATTGTAAAAAGATTGCAGAAAAATTAGACTCACCAGTATGTAGCGGATATCAACATAATGATAGTTTTCCTGGAAGTCATCCTTTAGCAGTAGGTCCCTTAGGATATAATGGTTCAAAAGCTGCAATGGAGTTAATTTCAAAAGCAGATGTAGTATTAGCTCTTGGCACAAGGTTAAATCCTTTTTCAACATTGCCAGGATATGGAATTGATTATTGGCCAAAAAATGCTTCAATAATTCAAGTGGATATGAATCCCGACAGAATTGGTTTAACAAAGAAAGTTAGTGTTGGAATATGTGGAGATGCAAAAATGGTAGCTCAGCAAATTTTAGAAAAACTTTCACCTGATGCTGGTAATTCAGGTCGTGAGGATAGAAAAAATTTAATACATAAAACTAAATCTGCTTGGTTACAAACTCTGACAAGTTTAGATCATGAAGATGATGATCCAGGTACAGTTTGGAATAAGGAAGCAAGAGAAAGAGATAAAGATAGAATGTCTCCCAGAAAAGCATGGAGAGCAATTCAAGCAGGGATTCCAGACGACGCAATTATATCAAGCGACATTGGAAATAACTGTGCAATTGGAAATGCATACCCAACATTTGAGAAAGCGAGAAAATATTTAGCACCCGGATTATTTGGCCCTTGTGGATATGGATTTCCATCAATACTAGGTGCAAAAATTGGATGTCCAGATACACCAGTTATCGGTTTTGCAGGAGATGGAGCATTTGGAATTAGCATGAATGAAATGAGTTCTTGTGCACGTGAAGAATGGCCAGCAATTACAATGGTAATTTTTAGAAATTACCAATGGGGTGCAGAAAAAAGAAATTCAATTTTATGGTTTGATGATAATTTTGTTGGAACAGAACTTGATCCAGAATTAAGTTATGCAAAACTCGCTAATGCATGTGGCTTAAAAGGAGTTAAAGTAAAAACAATGGAAGAAACAACCCAAGCAATCAAACAATCTTGTGAAGATCAAAAAAAAGGAATTACTACTTTTATCGAGATAATTTTAAATCAAGAATTAGGTGAGCCATTTAGAAGAGATGCAATGAAAAAGCCAGTTGAAGTTGCTGGAATAAGCAAAAAAGACATGAAGCCTCAAAAAACCTTAATTGGCTAAAATTAATAAATTTAAATTACTTATATATTAATACAAAAATTTAAATTTTGAAAAATTCCTGTTACATTAAATTATGAAAAGCACTTTAATTATAATACCTTCACATAATTGTACTTTAAAGTTTTTTAAAGTAATTAATGAATTAAGAAATAATAAAATAAATAATGATATATTAATTGTAGATGATAAATCAAATTATCATTCTAAATTAATTATTAAAAAAATAAAAAAAAAGTTTAAAAATATTAATGTTTTAAAAAATTATAAAAATTTAGGTCAAGGTGGATCAATTAAAGAAGGCATAAAAAAATTTAAGCATAAATATAATTATATTTGTACTATGGATGATGACGGACAACATCACGTAAAGGATGTTAAAAAAATATTAAAGATATCAAATAACTTTGATTTAAATAAATGTATTATTTTTGGAGTACGAGAATTAAATTTTAGCAAAACACCAATAAAATCATATATTGGGAATAAATTAAGCAGTATTATTTATAACATTTTTACAAAAAATAAGTTATATGACACACAAACTGGATTAAGGTTTTATAGCATGCATTTTGGAACTAAATTTCTCAAAATTAAAGCGAACGGATTTGATTTTCATAATGTTATGAATTTTTTTATTTATAAAAAAAAACTTAAAATAATTCAGATTCCAATCAAAACTATTTATTTTAAGAAAAATAAACAATCAAGATTTAGAGGCTTTAAAGACACAGCTAAAATACTTAACTCAATAAGAAGATTTTACGTATCTTTATTGTTTTCCAACTAGTATAAAATTATTGATATCCCTAATAATTTTGAAATCATTGTTATTTAATTTTTTTTTAATAAAATTTCTTAACTCTTTCTGGTGACCATAAACTAAAAAATAATCGTAATTATTAAAATTTTTGTTATCATTTATATAATTTTTGTCCCAACTAAATATTTCGTCAAACATTGGCGTATAAAAAATTAATTGAAAATCTGTCATGAAATTTTCAGTATTAATTTTATTTTGTTTAATTAATTTTGCAATTTCTAGATTAATTTCATAATTACCTCTCATTTCATTTTTTTTTAAAACATTATTATATTTTATCTTTTCATCGTTAAAAATATAAGAAAAAACTATAACTAAAAATAAAAATGTTAAGTAAATTAATTTTTTGTTAATTATAAATAAAAAATTTTTATTTGTTTGAATTGATAAAATTTTATTAAACAATTTATTAAATGTATTAAATTTTAATAATATCTTTTCAATTATAATTGAATTAATAAGAAAAATGGCTGGTATAACGTATAACATGTTTCTTATATCATAAGACAAAAATATTACCCAGTAAATCATACTGGGAATTATAAATAAAAATAAAATTTTTCTAGTCTCGATAAGAAAAGCTCCAAACAAAGCAAGGAGTAAAAAAATTAATAAATGATTCTCTCTTAATAAATATAATGAATAGTTTAAACTTCTCAAAAAGTTGAAATTGTCTAGCTGTCCCATTTCATTAAATATATTTGAGCTAAAAAAATTATTGAATGTATTAAAATATAATAAGAAAAAATATAAGGATAATATTACAATAATAAAAAACTTAATTTTAAAATATTTTTTTGTTACAAAAATAAAATAGAAAAGAATAAAAATTCCCGATATCTTAATACCAAAAGATAATAAAATAGAAATAATTTGAGGGGTAATATTTTTAATATCTTCAGATTTACTAGAAAAGAAAAAAAAGCTAGTAACAATAGCAATTAAAGGAGTGTCAACATATCCTGTCAAAATAAAATTTCTTTGAAAGTAAAAAAATAAACAAAATAAAAATAAATAAATGTAATTTGAAATTTTTTTATGTTTCAAAATATTATCAAGACATATTAATAATATAATTATGGGAAAAACTGCCGTTGTAAATTTTGCAAAAAATTCAATTTCAGAATTGGTTAGTACATAAGTTAACGACCATAATTTAGGCATTAAATATGGTCTGATCATACTTTGAGGATAATCATTATTTGAAAAATTTATTGCCCATTCATTATAAGAAACAACTGCATCCCATGAGTAAAATACATTCCCAGTATTTTTTATTAGAGCAAATAAAATTAATAAAAAAACAAATATTACAACTATTATATTAATCGTAATTCTCGTATTAATAATTTGATTATTGTAGTTTAATAAAATTAGAGCAAATATTATTTCAAATGCAATAATTATAGCTAACACCTCTTGTGTATAAATTTTTAAAAAAATTAAAAAAGTAATAATAAAATAATTTGCAAATATACTTGTCAGAATTATAAAAATAAGATTAAAAATTTTTGTATCATCTATACGTGATAATTTTTTTATAATTATTCCAGGGATAAAAAGTATTTGAACAACTGATATGCAACCAAGAAAGAAAATCATTATATATAATTAAAAAAGTAATGATTTTGTATTTTTCGGGGGAAATTATTTTTTTGAGATAAAATATTTCCACTGTGGGAGTGAATACCTCTTCTTAAAGTTATAAGTTTAAAATGCTTTAGAAAATTTATTTTTTTATTATTTATGATTAATTTATCTCTTGTAGAGACCTTTTTTATGTAATTTGTCTTATAAAAAATTTTATTTTTCTCAATAATTTCAACATAAAAGATTTTTTGTGATTTAAATGATATAGATCTAAGTATTTTAAAACATTTTTGAGTTTCTTTTTTTGATGAAAAAAATATATGAGCATCATTTGTCATTAAATTTTCTACTTTTTTAAAATTAATTCCAAGCGACCTTAAAAAAAGTTCATGGCTAATTTGCTCGTATAGGTAAAGTCCATCTTTTTCTGAATTTTTTTGACTTAAACCGTTAAAAATTATTAACTCAGTATTTTCAATAGCAAGTATATTTTTTATGATTGTGTCAAGATTTTCTAAACAATAAATAATTTCCTTACAGACTTTATTTTGACTCCAGTAATGATGTTGTACATGAGCTAGTGCATTAAAAAAGTAAATTGATAAAAATTTATCTTTTCCTTTAAAATATTTAATGAATATTTTAAATGCCAACTTCTCCCAAGCAATAATTTGAACAAATTGCTTATTTCCAAATTTAAAATATCCTTTTAATAAGTCATAAAAATAGTTCTTTAAAACTTTAAATCCAGCAACATTTAATAAGTTTTTAATCAATTTAGTTATAATGAAAATCTTTTCTAAACTAGGTAAAACACCGCGTGATTTAGTAATTTGCTTTATGGGTTTTAATAATTTGTTTAATTCAACTGGATAAGCTTTTTCAGAATAAACCCATGGATCAGGAAAAAAAACTTTAACATTTTTAGCATTTTTTTTGGAAGCATTCATTGGTCCCCATATATAAAAATCTTCGTGCCTTTTTTCCCAAATTTGTTTTATCTTTAATGAAGGTATATCTCCTAAGTTTTTTATTTTGTGAATTTTTGCCTCTTTCTGTGTATGTATAGAAACCCACTGAGACCATGGGTCTAAATAGCCAAATTGATTGTTATTACCTAGATACCTGTCTTTTGTAAAAGTTTTTGTCGAATGAAATTTTAGTATTTTTTTAATATTAGTAAGTTTATACTTCTTAGAATAATATTTAAGAATATCTAGGTTAAATTCATTTAATTCTAGAATAAAAATTTTTGCCATAAAAATTATCTATTTTTTTATCACCGTCATTGGATCAAGTCTCACCTGAAACCAATTAATTCTGAAATCTAAATGAGGTCCTGTAGATCTCCCAGTTGAGCCAACAGTACCAATTATATCACCCTGAGAAATTTCTTGACCTTTTATTACATAAATATTTTGTAAATGTGAATATATAGTCGAAATACCATGTCCATGGTCCATTATAATAGTTCCTCCAGTATAATATAAATCTCTTTCAGCCATTGTAACAATTCCTGTTGCAGAAGATTTAATTTTGGTCCCTTTTTTTGCTGCAATATCTATCCCATAATGAGGCCATTTAGGTTTTCCATTTAAAATTCTTTGACTACCATAAACCCCAGTTATTATTCCATCGACTGGCATAATAAATTTATCTTTGAAATAAGTTAAGTTTGAATTTATTGATCTTGCTTCACCAATTTTATTATTTTCTGATTTAATTATATCATATACTTCTTGTGGTGGTGTAACTTTGTTCTCAGGTAGACCATCAATACGTTGAATTTTATATTTTCTTTTAAAAACTTTTTTAATTATTGTTTCACTTTGTGTAATGCTTGTTTTTAAAATTTTTATATCAAAGTTCCTATCCCTATCTATACCAAAAACAAAATAACCTTCATTTGAAACTCGTATATTTTTTTTATCAATTTTTATTTTGTTATCAGGATTGGTTTTGCCAACAATAAAAGAACCTTGTATAAAACTTCCATAAAATTCTATTGCTATAGACTTAGAGCAGCTAAAAAGAATTATTAAAAGATATTTTATTATTTTGCTGTCCATCCACCATCGACTAGTAATGAAGTTCCTGTAATCATAGAAGCGGCATCAGATGCAAGAAAAGCTACCGCTGAAGATACTTCTGACATTTCAGCAAATCTTCCTAATGGAATATTATTTAAAGTTTCTTTTCTGAATTTTTTATTTTTTAGAAATTTTCTGGTCATAGGTGTAACAACAAAAGTAGGAGCTATTGAATTAACTCTTATATTATATTTAGCAAGATCTATAGCCATGCCTTTTGTTAGACCTTCTAATCCAAATTTATTCATATTATAAACACTTCTAATAGGACCACCAACATGTCCCATTTGTGACGATATATTTATAATTGAAGCTCCAATTTTTCTTCTATTTTTTAATTCTATCATTTTTAAAGCACATAGTTGTGCAACATTAAATGCAGCTATAGTATTAATTTTTACAAGGTTTTCCATATTTTTTGTTTTTACTTTTGTAAAATGTTCAGGAATATTATTACCAGCATTATTAATCAAAATATCTATTCTTGATTGCTCATTTATTATTTTTTTAATTTCATTGTAGTTTGTTAAATCGCATACATAGGTTTTGCATTTTGATTTATTTTTTTTTATAATTTTAGATACTTCAGATAAATCTTTTTTAGTTCTACTTATTATAATTAGATTTGAACCTCCCTCCGAAAGGGCAATAGCACAAGCTCTTCCCAAACCTTTACCCGCACCTGTAACTAATGCGGTTTTATTTTTTAAGTTGTATTTTTTTAAGAACATTTATATGAACAATTTAATATCAGTATAGATTAAATCTATTGCTACTACTAGTATTGCAATCAATCCAGCCCATGCAATCCATCTATATTTTTTAATCCATTTAGAAATCAAGGTTGCTGCAGTAGCCATTAAAATTATTGATAAAATTAGTCCAAATATCAACAGATAATAATGATCTTTTGCAGCACCAGCTACACCTAAAACATTATCTAAACTCATTGTAACATCTGCAATAATCACTGTTGTTATAGCTTTAGATAAACTCGATTTATCAATCTTAATTTTTTTGTCATCTGAAGAATCTCGTATGACATCTGTATATAGCTTATAAACGATATACAAAAGCAACAAACCTCCAATAAGTCTTAAACCTTCTATCTGTAATAAGTAGGCTGTTATTAATGTGAATATAATTCTTAATACAACAGCAGCTCCAATACCCCAAAAAATTATTTTTTTTCTTTGAGAGGCGTCAAATTGAGAAGCAACCATTCCAATAATAATTGCATTATCACCTGCCAAAACTAAATCAATTAAAATGATTTGAATAAATATTGCTACTTGTTCTTCCATTAATGATAATTCAATATCATATCTGTATATTTTTTGAAAGATGTTGTTACCAAATAGGATTCGAAGAATATCTATCCTGGAATTATGCAATTCATGGTAATTTAAATACTTGGATTAAAAATTATTATATTTTTCCTTAAAATTATTCTTAGGCTTCTTTACCTCTTATATAGACAGTAGACTTTATTAGTTTAATATAAATAATGTGATTCAAGAAAAAAGTAACAATCAGCTTACTAATTGGGAATTAGTATCTGTAAACCCAAGTAATAAAATATGGAACTGGAAAGATCTATTTTGTTTTTGGGGTAATAGCCTTCAAAGCATTATTGGTTTTTCGTTAGTAGCATCATTATATCTTTTGTATAATCTTGATTTTGTATTAGTTTTTGCTTCTTTATTGAGCGCCGGTTTTTTAGTCATTATTTTTTCCAATATAATTGGTTCAATATCACAAAAGCATGGTTTACCCTTTCCAGCTATTCTGAGAATATCTATGGGTGTTAAAGCAGCAAAATATGTAGCAATGAGCAGAGGCATAGTTGCGTTAATAATGTTTGGTATTCAAACTTATTTTGTATCAAAAGCAATTGGTTTTTTATTTAGAGTTATATTTTTTTCAATAGATGATGGTTTACTAGATAATGAATTATTTCTTTTATTTTTTATGGGAATGAACGTTCTTGATTGGTTTTCGTTATTTCTTACAATTATTTTACAGGTGATTTTTTTTAGCATTGGGCATTTATATAATAAAAAAATAATAAATTTTTCTGCTTACTTTGTTTACTTTGGATTATTTTTATTTTCGCTTATTATATTTTCAGAAACACCAGAGATGTCAATGACGATATTTCATAATTTGTTTGTATTTGAAAACTTAATTTCAATGAAAAATATTGTTCCTTATATCAGTGTGACAGGCACAATGTTTGCATATTTTTCTATTTTAATTTTAAATTTTGGTGATTTTTCAAGATACGTTAAAAATAATAGTGAATTAAAAAAAGGAAACTTAAGTTTACTTTTAAATATTATTTTATTTTCGATTTTTTCAATATTTATCGTAGTAATGTCGGATAACTATTTTGGGGGATTAGATAAAATATTAACTAACCCAATGGATATAATTGGAAAATTTGATAACCTTTACCTAAGCTTTATATCTTTAATTTTTATAATTATTGCGTCTTTTTCAACAAATTTGATTGCAAATTATATACCAGCTCAAAACACGCTTATAAACCTTGCTCCAAAGGTACTAAATATTAAAAATGTAAGTTTAATTATTGGTGTGATTGGATTAATAATTGGATCAACATGGTTAGTTTTTTTAAGTCAAAGTGGAATATTATCTTTAATAGACACGATAGCTTCTCTTTTTGGCCCAATTTTTGGTATTATAATAATAGATTATTTTTATGTAAAAAATAAAAGTGTTAATAATAAAGATTTATATTCATTAGAGAGTTCTGCAGAATATTATTTTACTAATGGATGGCACATAAAAGCTCTTTATGCATTATTAATTGGATTTATTTTTTCAGCTGCAACAATTTGGAATTTAGAATTACAATTTTTACACTCTTATTCTTGGTTTGTAGGTGCAATTACTTCTTCTTTAGTTTACTATCTTTTATCAAACAAAAACTAAATGTCTAAATATATAATTTCATCACTAGTTATATTATTTTTAACATCTGTGAATTTAGAAGCAGAAATAAGTAAAGTTTTTGAATTTACAAATAATGAATTAGAAAACCTTAAAATAAGAAAAGTTCGTGGCGCCGACAACAATACTAAATATTCTGTAGGCAATGAAAATGAGATGAATTTCCTAAAAGCGCATGCTGATAATGCAGCATCAGGTCTTGGAAAAGAGGTAAAAATAAACCTAAACAAGACACCATTTTTAAATATAACTTGGAAAGTAGAAAAAGATTTATCTGGAATCAAAGAAAATACAAAAAAAGGTCATGATTTTGCCTGTAGAGTTTTTGCTGTGAAAAAAACAGGTGCAACACCATTGTCAAATAGAGCAGTAAATTATGTTTTTTCAAGTAATAATGAAGAAGGTTTAAATTGGCCAAGTCCTTATACAAAAAAATCTATTGATTTTGTTTTGTCGACAACTAAGCAACATCTTAATGAATGGGTTACTGTAAAATCAAATGTTAAAAATGATTTTAAAAAGTTTCATGATCTAGACTTATCTGAGCTAAATGGGATAGCAATTATGACAGATACTGATAATTCAAAAAAAACAGCTATTTGTTATTACCAAAATATTTATTTTTCTTCAAAATAGAAGAATCATTAATTATGTTTTTTAATTTACTAGAGCAGAAACCAAGTATTACTGCAGCTATAACATCATAAACAGGTTCTGCCTCTGGGAAACCAAAATTCCACAATATTACTGATAACAACCATAAAAGATATACTGTCATTAGATCATTGTTTTCGCTTTATTAAATAATTTTACCATTTTATTTATATTAATTCTTTTTGTATTAACATTTCTTGGACTTGGATGATAACAACCAATAAGAATTTTATTATCAGGCAGTATATAATTAATTCCATGACTAAAATTATACTTTTGATTAGTTAGGTTATATTGACTTTTGTAAAAAGATACACAAGCATCAAAAGCTATTTTTCCTAATGCAATTATAACCCTTGATTTATTTAATAAATTAATTTCTTCTTTGAAATATTTGAAGCATGTTTTTAATTCTAACGGGTGCGGCTTGTCTCCTGGCGGTACACATTTTAATGCAGTAGTGATGTAGGTATTTTTTAGTCTAAGTCCGTCATGTTTATTATCTGAATTAGATTGATTTGAAATATTAGCCTTAAATAGACATTTATATAAAAAATCAGATGATTTATCTCCTGTGAATACTCTGCCTGTTCTATTTCCACCATGAGCCGCAGGTGCTAGACCTACTATTAAAATTTTAGCATTTAAATTTCCAAAACCTGTAATAGGTTTCCCCCAATAATTTTCACTCATATATTGTTTCCTTTTTTCTTTTGCTATTTTATTTCTAAATTTTACTAGTCGTGGACATTTTTTACATTTTATGATTTTATTTTCTAGTTCAGAAAGTTGCATTGAATAAATTACTTATTAAGCATAAACATATGCAGCAAGAAAAATAGCTGTCCAAATCATAGCTAGTATTGCTTTAAAACCACTATCATAATCCCAGACACCAAGAAATAGAGCTCCAAATAAAATTCCGAGTATATAAATTATTATTACTATAGTTGGTCTTTTCATTTTTTATTTTTTTCCTTAAAAATTGATATTCCATTTTTTATTTTATAATTGTAAGACTCTTTAAAACTTTTAAGTTGCCAACCATCTAATCTTGTTACAATTATTTTAATATTTTCTTGTTTCCATTCTTCTGTTGTAGTTTCAGCTTTCCATTTAATTTTTTCTTCTGTACTTCTTCCACATCCATAGCAATAACCTGTAATGGGATCCATTTTACATATGCTTATACAAGGAGAAATTGTCATTTTTTTATAATTATATACATAATTGCATAAATATTCTAATTGGACAAATTCATTCAATCATATATAAAACCTTTAATTTGTGGGCGAGTGGCGGAATTGGTAGACGCGTTGGTCTTAGGAACCAATAGTGCAAACTGTGAAGGTTCGAGTCCTTTCTCGCCTACCATTTAAAATTATGAAAATAACAATTGAAAATAAAAAAGGTTTATCTCAAGATATAAAGGTATTCATTGACAAATCTTCAATAGACGAAAAAATGAATGCAAAATATGATGAGATAAAAGATAAAGTTGTCATAAAGGGTTTTAGACCAGGAAAAGTGCCAAAGTCAATCCTTAAACAGCAATTTGGAAAATCAATTTATGGCGAAGTATTAGATAAAGTTTTAAAAGAAACTTCAACAAAAGTTCTAGAAGATAAAAAAATTAAACCTGCGGGGCAACCTAAAATTGATTTAAAAACTTTTGGAGAAGACAAGGATTTAGAATACGTTATATCTGTAACTCAACTTCCAAAAGTAGAATTAAAATCAATAGAAAACATAAAAGTAGAAGACTACAACGTTAAAATAGATCCAAAGGAAACTGACAAAAGAATTCAGGAAATAGCGAAGAACCAAAGTAATTTTAAAGAAATTGAAAATAAAATTTCAAATAAGGGTGATCTAGTTGCTTTTGATTATAAAGCTACCATTGACGATAAACCATTTGAAAATAATGAAGGAAAAAACACTCAAATAGTTCTTGGTAAAGATCTATTTATCAAGGGTTTTGATGATCAATTAAAAGGAGTTAAGAAAGGAGATATAAAAATTGTTAATGTGACACTTCCTGAAAGTTACCCACAAAAACAATATGCAAATAAAAAAGCAAAATTTGACTGCACAATTTTATCAGTTAAAGAACCAGCAGAAACAATCATAGATGACAAATTTGCAAAAAAACCTTGGAGCTAAAGATTTAGCCGATCTTAAAAAATTAATTTCAAATCAAATTAATGCTGAGTATAAAAACTCACTAGATACACTTACAAAAAATAAAATTTTAAAAGAAATAGAAAATTTCAAAGTAGAGGAAATACCTCAAAATTTAGTTGATCAAGAAGTAAAAATATTATCACAAGGAATGAAAGAAGATGAGGTAAATAAAAACAAAAAAGATCTTGAAAAAAGATCTAAACAAAGAATTAAAGTAGGTTTAATTCTAAATGCATTTGGTGAAGAAAACAAAGTTCAAGTAAATGAAAAAGAAATTCAAACAGAAATTCAAAAACAACTTGCGATGATGCCTGGTCAAGAAAAAATAGTAATGGACTATTACAAAGAGAATCCTTCAGCTACTGATGGATTAAGAGGTCAAATTTATGAAAATAAAATTATTGATTTAATTAAATCAAAGGTAAAACTAATTAAAAAAGAGGTGACTAAAGAAGAAGCTGAAAAATTAATCCAATCTGAACAAAAGATCCATGAAGAGAAAAAAGCAAATTCTGAAAAATCTTTGAAAACTGAAACAAAAAAAACAACCCCTAAAACATCTAAATCAAAGCCAAAAAAGGTTACTAAGAAAAAAAAAGTTAGCAAAAAGTAACCAAGAGTTGTATAAGTCATAAGAATCAGTTTATGAATAATAAAATTTCTGAATACATGAATAATCTAGTACCTATGGTTGTAGAACAATCTAATAGAGGCGAGAGAGCTTACGATATTTACTCTAGGCTTTTAAAAGAGAGGATAATATTTGTTGTAGGACCAATTAATGACACAGTAGCTTCGTTAGTAACGGCTCAACTTTTATTTTTAGAATCAGAAAATCCAAAAAAAGATATTAATTTGTACATAAATAGCCCAGGTGGGTTAGTAACAGCAGGTCTTGGAATAT
>JBJLDS010000013.1:0-78882 GCA_045567035.1 Candidatus Pelagibacter sp.
ATATCGAGACTTATAGCAAATGAAATTAATAAAACAATTAAAAGTTGTTAAGGTTTTTAACCATATTTTCGTATATAGCATTGCTACCAGCCATTATATTTATCTTTGAATTTGAGAGTAAATCTATTTCGTTAGTTACCCCCCCAGCTTCTTTTATTATAATTATGCCTGCGGCAATATCCCATAAATTCAAATTTTTATGAAAGAAACCATCAAATCTTCCGGAACCAACATAAGCCATATCTAAAGCAGCACTTCCTAAGTTTCTAACTGATAAATTAGATGTATTTATATTTTTTTCATTCGAAGCAAAAAGACATTCATCAATCATTTTTTTGTTCGATACACGCATCCTTTGATTATTGAAAAAAGCACCATTATTTTTTTCAGCATAAAACATTTCATTTTTAATTGGATCAAAAACTAAGCCTGACAAAATTTCATCATTACATCTATGAGCTATTGAGATTGCAAAATGTGGTAACCCATGAAGAAAATTTAAAGTCCCATCTATCGGATCTATCAACCAAGTATTTTCTAAATCATTATTTTTTATCTCTCCAGTCTCTTCACTTAAAACTGAAAATCTTTTTTTTGATTTTAATAATTCTTCAATAATAATTTTCTCGGCTTTTTTATCTGAATTAGTCACAAAATCTCTTGGTCCTTTTTTAGAAACCTGAAGGTTCTCTAATTCTCCAAAATCTCTTATTAAAATTTTAGAGGCTTTTTCAGCAGCCTTAATCATTATGTTAAGATTTGGAGATATTGAATTCATAAATTTATTATACTTTCTTAACGTATTCTAAGGTTCTAGTATCTACTAATATCTCATCGTCACTTTCTATAAAAGGAGGTACTTGTATTTTTATACCGTTATCTAAAGTTGCAGGTTTATATGAGGATGAAACAGTTTGTCCTTTTAAAGCAACGTCTGTACTTTCTATTTTACAAGATATTTGATTTGGTAGATCAATTTTTAAGGGAATTTCGTTATGAAAGGAGATTGAAACATTTAAATCTTCTTTGAGAAACTTACCTTTTTCACCTACTATATCTTTTTTAATTGAAATCTGTTCAAAGGTTTTTTGATCAATAAAAAAATATTCATTCTCATCACTATAAAGGAAATTAAACTCAACTTCATCAATGGTTGCTTTTTCTACAGAGTCACTTGATCTAAATCTTTCATTGAGTTTTGTATTTTTGTTTACACTTTTCATTTCAACTTGATTAAATGCACCACCTTTACCAGGTTTAACATGTTGTGTTTTTAATACTTCCCATAGATCATTTTTATGTTCAATTAACATACCTGGCTTAATTTCATTACCTAATATTTTCATAACAATTTCTTTGTAGCTTCTTGTGGATTTAATTTTTTATTATTCCAAATGTAATCTGAGATAGCCAAAAAGTCTGCATTATTCAATAGCAGTTTTTTATAATTTTTGTCATTAATACCACCAATTGCTACTACTTTTGTTTTATAATTAGATTTAACCCATTTCAATATTGATATTTGAGCTCTATATTTTACTTTTTTTGTTAATGATCTATTGAATGCTCCCAGCGCTACATAATTTGCTTTATTTTTTATTGCTTTTTTAATCAAACTCTTTGAATTGTGACATGTTATTCCAATGATTTTGTTTCCTCCAATTATTTTCTTTGCCTTAACAATATCCATATCACTTTGTCCCAAGTGGCATCCATCTGCACCAACTTTTTTTGCTAAATAAGGATCATCATTGACTATAAATTTAATTGAAAATTTCTTAGTAATTTTTTTTATTTTAATTGATAGTTTATATTTATATCTTAAATTTGAATTCTTAAGTCTTAATTGAAAATATGAAATACAATTTGTTTTGAATATATTTTTTAAATTAAATAGAAATTTATTTGTATTTTTAATTTTATTTGGAGAAATTAAATAAACAAATTTTTTAATTTTTCTCAAGGTTATTTGTCCATTCACCTTTTGCAGCTAGCGTACACATTTTAGCCCTATGATTAAAAACATCTTGAGTGCCAGTTGTATCATTAATATTTTTTGACCAGTGTTTTAAAGCACTTTGTTGTAAGGCTCTGCCATATGAATAAGTAAATATAAAATTTGATTTATTCATTAAGTTAATTTGGTTTAAGTTTTCAGTAGCCTGAATTTCCGTTTGACCTCCTGATAAAAAAGCAATTCCAGAAACTTCATTAGGCACACTTTCTTTAATACATTTTAGCGTGAGTTCTGCTATTTCAGTGCTCGAAATCTTTTGGTCAGAATTTGTGCCTGGTAAAATCATATTTGGTTTTAAAATAGTCCCTTCAAGATCGATTTTAAATGAAATAAGCTCTTCATAACATTTTTTTATTACCTCTGATGTTTTCGTGTAACAAATTTCAGCAGAATGACTTCCATCCATTAAAACTTCTGGTTCAATAATTGGAACCATACCAGCTTCTTGAACTAGAGCGGCATATCTTGCTAAAGCATGTGCGTTAGATGATATTGCTAGTTTACTTGGGTATTTCTCTGAGATTGAATAAACGCCTCTCCATTTTGTAAATCTTGCACCTAAATTATAATAATCTTTCAATCTTTCCCTTAAACCATCTAAACCTTCAGTAATTTTTTCTTCAGACGAATTTGCAAGTACTTTTGCACCAGTATCAACCTTAATGCCTGGAACTGTTCCATTTTGAGAAATAATTTCAGGAATTTTCTTTGAATTATCTTCTTGCCTTATTGTTTCATCGTATAGAATTACACCACCAATACACGTTTTCATAGCACTTGAGGTAAAAAGTGTATTTCTAAAGTTTAGTCTATTATCTGACGTTGATTTTACATTTACACTTTCTAATCGTTTTGTCATAGTTCCAGTGCTTTCATCGGCAGCCAATATTCCTTTACCGGATGAGACAATCTTATTTACTATTGATTTTAAATCAGACATTTAATTTAACGATTTTATACCAGGTAATTCTTTTCCTTCAAGATATTCTAAAAAAGCTCCACCTGCAGTTGAAACAAAACTAAAATTATTAATTAAATTTAATTTGTTTAATACAGCAACTGTATCGCCTCCACCTATTACAGAAAACAGTTTACTATTTTTTGTTTTGACAGAAATCTCTTTTGCTATTTCATAACTTCCAGTAGCAAAATTTTCATTTTCAAAATATCCAGCTGGGCCATTCCATAAAATAGTTTTTGAATTATTAATAATGTTTTTTATAGATTTAATTGTTTCCAAACCAATATCTAATATTATATCATCATTTTTAATTTCATTAATTTTTCTATTATTTGAGAAATCAGTCATGTTTTTACCTACTAAAAAATCAGTAGGATATATTATTTTACAATCATTAAACTTTGCAGAATCATAAATTTCTTTGACTATTAATTCTGAATTTTTTTCAAAAACTGATTTTCCAATATTATGATTATTATATTTTACAAAATTATTTGCCATTGCTCCAACAACAATAATATTGTCATACTTTTTTGCTAAGTTTGTAATTACTTTAATTTTTGTAGAAATTTTAGAGCCGCCAATAATACAACTTACTGGCTTTTCAATATTATGAGTTATTTGATATAAAGCATCTATTTCATTGCTTAAATGTAGTCCTCCATATGATGGTATAAATTTTGTTATCTTAGAAACCGATGCGTGAGCTCTGTGTGAACAAGAAAATGCTTCATTAACATATATGTCCCCCAAACTCGCTAGTTTTTTTGCAAATTCAATATCATTATTTTCTTCTTCAGGATAAAATCTTATATTTTCAAGTAATAAAACTTTTTCATCATCATTACTAAAAATATTTTTTTTATTTAAATTATTTAAATTTTCAGTGATAAGCTTAATTTTTACGTTCAACTCATCTTTTAAATATTCGCAAATTGGCCTAAGTGATAATTCAATTATTTTTTTACCCTTAGGTCTTCCTACATGAGTAATTATAATTATTTTTGCATTTTCATTCAAAAGATGTGAAATAGTTGGAATAACTTTTTTAATTCTAGTGGCATCCAAAACTTTATTGTTTTGAAGAGGTACATTTAAGTCAACTCGAAGTAAAACTATTTTCTTATTTAGATCTCCCAGATCTTTTATTTTTTTCATTAAGAAATTTTATGAAGATATTTAGCTAGATCACACATTCTGTTTGAAAACCCCCACTCATTATCATACCAAGCTGAAATTTTACCCATTTTATCGCCGATAACACTTGTGAGTGAACTATCTATTATTGCCGATGATGAATTATGATTAAAATCAATTGAAACTAGCTTTTCGTCTGTAATTTCTAAAATTCCTTTTAGGTGTTTTTTGCTAGCTTTTCTAAAGGAATTATTTATTAATTTTTCACTCAATTTTTTGTGAGTATTAAATACTAATTCTATCAAAGATACGTTGGGAGTTGGTACTCTCATAGCAACTCCACCGAGTTTTCCTTCAAGAGAAGGTATAATTTCAGCTATAGCTTTTGATGCACCAGTTGAAGTAGGTACAATAGATTGATTAGCTGATCTCGCTCTTCTAGGATCTTTGTGAGAATTGTCGAGAATTCTCTGATCACTGGTAAAAGCATGAATTGTTGTCATAAATCCATTTTTTATTCTGAAATTTTTATGTAAAACATCAGCAACCGGAGCAAGACAATTAGTTGTGCATGAAGCTGCAGAAATTATCTTATCACTTTTTGTAATTTTTTTTTCATTTACTCCATATACAATAGTTCTATCAGCATTCTTACATGGCGCAGATACTATAACTTTTTTTGCACCATTTCTTATATGGTTTAAAACTTTCTCTTTTGAATTAAATTTACCAGTACACTCAAAAACTATATCAACGTCGTACTTATTCCATTTTATATTTTCAATATTTGACTCTTGAGAGTATGAAATTTTTTTTTTATTTATTATCAATTGATTTTTAGTATTTGAAATTTTAGCATTTAAAGCACCATGAATTGAATCATGTTTAATTAAAGCAGAAACCACATCAGGTCCAGTTCTATTATTGACATGCATTATTTCAAAGTTTTTATAATTTTTTTCTATGATTGAGCGTAGAACTAATCTTCCAATTCTGCCCATCCCATTAATTCCAATTTTAATTTTCATTTTTATTTGTTAATTAATTTAGTTATTTCCTTTGATATGTTTTCACTAGTTAAGCCAAAAAACTTATAAATATCTTTATAAGGTGCACTTTTTCCAAAATCATTTATACCAAATTTTTTACCATATTTACCAACATATTTATCCCAATTATTTGTTGTTGATGCTTCAATTGAAACTTTATTTTTTGTTTCATCCAAAATCTTTTTTTTATAAGAATTTTTTTGTAAATCAAAAATTTCTTGGCAAGGCATTGAGATAACTTTTGTATATATATTTTTTTTGGCCAATTTATGGCTAACATCTATTGCTATACCAACCTCTGATCCACTAGCAATTATTGTTAAATTGATCTTATTTTTTGTTCTTAAAACTTCATAAGCTCCATACGAGCATTTATTTGTATTAAAGTATTTATTTCTAATTGGTTCCAAATTCTGTCTAGTAAGAGACAAGACGCTTGGTGTTTTGGTATTTCTCAAAGCTAACTCCCAGCATTCGATAGTTTCAATCCTATCAGCTGGTCTAAATATATTTAAATTTGGAATTGATCTTAATCCTGATAATTGTTCTATAGGTTGATGTGTGGGTCCATCTTCTCCCAGTCCAATTGAATCATGTGTCATAACATAAATTACCCTTTGTTTCATAATAGCTGATAGTCTAATAGATGGTTTACAATAATCAGAAAAAATTAAAAAAGTTCCACCATAAGGAATTAATTTGCTATGAAGAGAAATACCATTCATTATCCCACACATAGCATGCTCTCTTACGCCATAATGAATATAATTTCCTCCTAATTGACCTGGTTTAATTACATTTTGAAATTTTGTTTTCGTGTTATTTGATCCTGCTAAATCAGCAGATCCACCAACTAAAATTTTATTATTTTTAGTCAAGGTAATTAAAGCTAATTCAGATGATTTCCTTGTGGCAAGACTTTTATTATTTTTTAAAGCCTCAATTTTCTCTTTTTTTAAAGCATTAATAAACTTTGTTTCAAAAATCTTCTTTATTTTATTCTTATTATTTTTATTTTCTTTATTCCATTTATTTTCTAGTTTAATTCCATTTTTACCTATTAGCTTCCAACTATTAATTATTTTTGTTGGAATTTCGAAGGGTTTATATTTCCAATTTAATTTTTTTCTCACCAGTTTAATTTCATCTACTCCTAAAGGACTTCCGTGAGATGAGGCTTTACCAGACTTGTTTGGAGATCCAAACCCAATTTTTGTTTTACAAGAAATTACAGTAGGTTTTTTAGCATTTTGAACTTTTTTTAATGCCTTATATATATCTTTATAGTTATGGCCATTAATTAAAATATAATCCCAACCATAACTTTCAAACCTTTTTTTATAATTATCAGAAACTGCAAGACTAGTAGGTCCATCAATTGATATTGAGTTATTATCAAATAACATAATTAGGTTTTTAAGTTTCAAATGGCCAGCTAAGCTCATAGACTCATGACTTATTCCTTCCATTAGACAGCCATCTCCTGCAAGAACATATGTTTTATGATTAATTATTTTTTTTCCTAAATTATTTTTTAATTTTTCCTCAGCAATTGCAAAACCCACTGCATTTGCAATACCTTGTCCCAAAGGTCCTGTCGTTGTCTCTATTCCGGTACCAGGATGATATTCTGGGTGACCTGCACATATACTATTTAGTTTTCTAAAATTTTTAATTGAATTTAATGAAACGCTTTTATAACCAGTTAAATATAAAAGTGAGTATAAAAGCATTGAACCGTGACCTGCTGACAAGACGAATCTGTCTCTATTTATCCAATTTGGATTTTTTGGGTTAAATTTTAAAAAATACTTAAACAATACAGTTGCAACATCGGCCATACCCATTGGCATCCCTGGGTGTCCAGAATTGGCTTTTTGCACTGCATCTATGGACAGAAACCTTATTGCATTTGCTAAATCTTTATTTTGTGCGCTCAAATATTATCCTAACTAGACTAAGAAGACTCAATTTTATATTATGAATATATATATATGAAAACTAGCTTTGAAAAAGAAAAAAAACTTAATGATGCTCTAACAAGATTAAAAAATTTTCATGTGAAGACCGATAACTCCAACTCTAATTTTGACATTTTAGAAAAACAAAAAAATCAATTAGAAATTGAAAAAAAAGAAATATCCGAAAAATATACCAATTTAATTGCAGAGCATAATAGAATTAAAAATGAACTCAATTTATATAAAGAAAAATTGCAAACTGAAAAATCAAAAGAGACAGAATTCTCAAATAAAATAGATGAATTAAATCAAGAGACTGATACTCTTTTGGAGGAAATAGATAAATGGCAAATGTAAATATAAAATTCAATGGAAAAGATTTCCTTCTGTCATGTGATGATGGACAAGAGGAGCATCTAGAGGAGCTATCTTTGCAAATAAATAATAAATTTCAAGAATTAAAAAAAGATTTGGGAAATATTGGAGAAAATAAACTTTTATTAATTACTTCAATAAAAATAATGGATGAGTATTTTGAAACTAAAAAAAATATTAATAATAGAAAAAAGGAGTTACTAGAACTTACTGAAAAATTTAAAGAGCTAAAATCATTAGTTTACGATTATAAAAAAAATAAAGAGGATGAAATTAATTTTTTAAGCAATGAACACAAAAATTTTAAAGACGAAATTGAAAAAAATAAAATTGAATATGAAAAAATAATTAGTGATACCGCAGATCAGATTGAAAATTTCCTGGAAAAAACAGGTGAGACAAGCAAGATACAATAATCTCCGTGGAAAAATCGCTTATAAGAAAAAAAAACATAAATAATAGGAAAATAAATTTTAAAGATGATCTAAATATTGATTTCTTAAAAATTATTTCTTTGATTAAAAAAAATAAAAAATCTTCAAAAATAGTAGGAGGCTATTATCCTGTAAATTACGAAATAGATGACATTCAAATATTAGCTCGTTTGGAAAAAAAACGGCTTTAAAATCTGCTTACCAAAAATTAAAAAAAATTTTCAAATGGATTTTTATAAATTCTCTACCAATGATGTTTTAAAAATAAACAAATACGGAATACCAGAGCCGTTGGCCAATAAAAAGGTTTTACCAGATGTATTATTAGTTCCTTTAGTTGGATTTGATAAAAATTTAAACAGGATTGGTTATGGAGCAGGTTATTATGATAGAGCTATAGCTAAAATAAAAAAAAAAAAGAAATTATTAACAATTGGTTTAGCTTTTCATTTTCAAGAGGTTAAAATTATTCCTATAGATAAATTTGATTATAAATTAGATTTTATAGTGACAAATAAAAAAGTTTTTCAATGAGAATTTTATTTTTAGGCGATGTTGTTGGAAAATCAGGGTGTGATGCAATTGAAAAATATCTTCCAAAAATTCTTAAAGATAATTTAATAGATTTTTCAATAGTAAATGGAGAAAATTCTGCAGATGAAGGAGTTGGAATTACTAAAAAAATTTCTGATATTTTTTTTGAGAATGGGGTTGATGTTATTACTACTGGAAATCATGTATGGGACCAGAAAGAAACTGTCGAACATATAGAAAAAGAAGATAGATTACTTAGACCTGAAAATTTAATCAAACCATCTCCTGGCAAAGGTTTTAAAATTTATAACTGCAAAGATAAATATAAAATTGGAGTATTAAATTTAATGGGAAATATATTTATGAAAAAATGTGATAATGTTTTTGATGTTTCTAAAGAATTTTTAAATAAAAATAAATTAAAAAGAGATTATGATTTTTTAATAGTTGATATGCATGGAGAAATTACAAGTGAGAAAATGGCAATCGGACATCTTTTTGATGGAAATTCAACATTAGTTGTTGGTACTCATACTCATGTTCCGACGTCAGATTTGGTAATTTTAAAAAAAGGAACTGCATATCAAACTGATGCTGGGATGTGTGGTGACTATGACTCTGTTATAGGAATGAATAAATATAACTCTTTAAATAAGTTTTTTAAAAAAGATTCTAAAAAACATTTTCCTGCTGAAGGAGAAGCAAGTTTATGTGGTGTAATAGTTGAATGTGATGAAGAGACAGGTCTAGCAAAAAATGCTAAACAGTTTATTCAAGGTGGAATATTAAAGGGTTCAGACTGATTATGGCAGGACATTCTCATTGGGCAGGTATTAAACACAAAAAAGGTAAAGCTGATAAATTAAGATCAAGTTTATTTTCTAAATTATCAAGAGAAATTACTGTAGCTGCTAAATTAGGAGGCAAGGACCCTGAGATGAATGCTAGATTAAGAGCTGCAATTGATACAGCCAGATCATCAAATATGCCCAAAGATAATATTAGTAGAGCGATAGATAAGTCTGAAAATAATCAAAACACAAATTATGAGGATATTAGGTACGAAGGCTTTGGACCAGATAAAATAGCTGTGATAGTTGAGTCATTAACTGACAATAAAAATAGAACAGCTTCAATTATTAGAACTATATTTCAAAAAAATGGTGGTAACTTAGGTACACAAGGGTCATCATCACATAATTTTAGAAGAGTTGGCAATATAAAAATAAATAAGGAGGAAGTAACAGCAGATAAAATATTTGAATATGCTTTAGATGCTGGGGCAGAAGATTGTTACTCTTCCGAAAAAATTCATCAAATAGTATGTAATCCAAATGAAGTTTACAATATTAAAAAAAAACTTGAAAAAAATATCAGTAATTTTATTTCAACAACTGTTGAGTGGTTACCGTTAAATAAAGTTGTAATTACTGGAGAAAAATTTGATTCTGCAATTAAATTTATAGACACTCTAGAAGAAGAAGATGATGTTCAAAATGTTTTTACTAATTTAAAGATGGAAGATAATTAATGCTAATAATTGGTATAGATCCTGGTATAAGTGGTGCATTATGCTTTTTTGAGGACGGAAAAATTATTGACGTAATAGATATGCCAAGTATGTCAGAAGGCAAAAAAAATAAAAGACAAGTAAATGGAGCTCAAATTTCTAATGAAATTAAAAAAAAAATAGAAAATAAAAAACATGATGAGATTAAGGTGGTAATTGAACAAGTTGCTGCAATGCCTGGACAGGGTGTAACATCAATGTTTAACTTTGGCCAATCCTTTGGTGTACTAAAAGGTATTTGCTCTGCTCTTCAATTGTCTACTCATTTTATAAGACCAGCTAAATGGAAAAAACATTTTAATCTTATAAATACCTCAAAAGATGCTAGCAGAACTAAAGCAATTGAAATTTTTCCTTATTTTTCGTCGAATTTATCAAAAAAGAAAGACTCTAATAAAGCAGATGCAATTTTAATTGCTAGTTTTTTCTATGATGTATTAATTTCAGATATTTAATCTGATAATAAGCCCAAATCATGACACATTTTAATGACAATTATCAAACATGGAAGCAGATATAACTACACAAGCAGTTGGTTTAGCAAGTAACACTGATTTTTCTTTATGGAAATTATTCTTAAGAGCTGACTTTATAGTTAAAAGTGTAATTTTAATACTTATTGCGTGTTCAATTTATTCGTGGGCAATTATAGTTGAGAAAATTAAGTTATTTAAGAAAATCCACTTATCAACTGAACAGTTCGAAAAAAATTTTTGGAAATCAAAATCTGCTGAAACATTTTATAATAGTCTTCCAGAAAAAACAGAAGACCCAATGGCAAATGTTTTTAAAAATTCTATGAAAACTTTACTTAAATCCAAAAGAAGCCCTAATCTACAAGAAAAAATGTCAAGAATGTTAGAAATCAATATAGAGCAAGAGATAGAGAAAATAGAAAAAAACTATACTTTTTTAGCTACAGTTGGCTCAACAGCACCTTTCATTGGTTTATTTGGAACTGTATGGGGTATTATGAATTCTTTTCAATCAATTGCTATTTCAAGAAATACAAGTTTAGCAATAGTTGCTCCAGGAATAGCAGAAGCTTTATTTGCAACTGCTCTTGGATTGCTTGCAGCCATTCCTGCAGTAGTTGCTTTTAATAAATTTAATAACGACTCAAAAAAATATACTCAAAAACTTGAGAATTTTTCAAAAAGATTATTATCAATAATTTAAAATGGCATTTAAATTTAAACGTTCATCAAGAGATCCAATGAGCGAGATAAATGTTACACCTTTCGTTGATGTAATGCTTGTTCTTTTAGTAATTTTTATGGTTACAGCTCCATTGTTAACCGTAGGAGTACAAGTTGACCTTCCTGAAACTTCGGCAGATTCGCTTCCGGAGGAGCAAGAACCTTTGACATTAACAATCAATTCTAAAGGTGAAATATTTATTCAAGAGTCTAAGGTAGATTACGATAAAATTATAGCTAAAATTTTAGCAGTTTCAAAGAATAGGACAGATACAAGGATATATGTAAGAGGTGACAAAACTATAAATTATGGAAGAGTTTTAGAAGTAATGGGAATGTTATCTGGTTCAGGGTTTACAAAAGTTGCCCTAATTTCTGAACCATATAAAGAGAGATAACCTTTGTGACAAAAAATATTATCATTTCATCAGGTTTACATTTATTAATCTTATTGATAGCAACAATGAGCTTGCCTTTTCTTGGAAAAAAACCAATAAGTTTACCTCCGATTGTATCAGTGGAACTTATTCAAATTACTGACCAAACAAATATTCCATTCGCACCAAAAGCAAAAAAAATAATTGAAAAAGTTAAAAAAAGAGAAAAGGAAAGACTAGTTTCAGAGCAGGCACCACCAAAAAAAGTCAAAAAAGAAAAACCAGACGCAGTGCCATTACCTGATAAAAAAATTGAAAAAGTGAAAAAAATTGAGAAGAAAAAACAAAATCCTGTCAAAGAAGATACTGACGTAAAACAAGTATCTGAATTTGAGAAAGATGAGATATTTGATACTAATAAGATTGCGGCACTAATAGACAAGTCAAAACAAGAATTGGCAGAAACTACAAAAAAAACAAATAAAATAACTCAATCTGATGATATCAGCATGACAAACAGCACTTTAACCTTAAGTGAAGAGGATGCATTAAAAGCACAAATTTTTGGTTGTTGGAGCATACCACTTGGTTTACCATATAATGAAAATTTACTTGTGAGAATTAAACTACAATTAAAACCTGATGGCACTGTTATTAAATCTGAAATTTTAGATCATGCTAGAATGAATAAACCTGGACAAGGATTTTATAGAGTGTTGGCCGAAAGTGCTTTAAGAGCTGTAAGGTTATGTCAACCATTAAGAGTACCATCAACTGGTTATGAAAGATGGAAAGATTTGCAATTAAATTTTGACGCAAAAGAAATGCTGCAAGGATAGATGAACATACTTAAAATTATAATTATTTTTTTTCTTTTTCAGGTAAAATCTTATTCTTTAATTGAAGTTGATATTACTAGAGGAAATTTGAATCCCTTACCGATTGCAGTTTCTCCACTAGCAACAGATAAAGATTCTAAACAAAAATTTAAAAATGAAGTTAAAGTAGATGATCTTGGAGCAGAAATTTCAAAAGTTGTTGAAAATAATTTAATGACATCAGGATTATTTAATCCTCTTCCTAAAGATTCATTTTTACAAGAACCAGATATTGCACACTTCAAGCCAAGATTTGAGGATTGGAAACTAATTAAGGCACAAGCATTAATTACTGGAAAAGTTGAATATATAGACGAAAAATTAAGAGTAGAATTTAGAATGTGGGATGTTTTAGCTGCAAAAGAAATAATGGCTTTAGCTTTTACTACCGTTCCTTCAAATTGGAGAAGGGTAGGACATATCATTACAGATAAAGTTTATGAAAGATTGACTGGTGAGAAAGGTTATTTTGATACTAGGATAATTTATGTTGCTGAGGAAGGGCCTAAAACCCAAAGAATAAAAAAATTGGCAATTATGGATCAAGATGGTTTTAATACTAAATATCTTACTTTAGGAAATGAGTTAGTTTTAACTCCGAGATTTAATCCAACAAATCAAATGGTGACCTATTTATCTTATTTTAGAAATTTACCAAGAGTATATCTTTTAGATATTGAAACTGGAATTCAAGAAGTTGTAGGAGATTTTCCTGGTATGACTTTTGCTCCAAGATTTTCTCCAGATGGTAAAAAAATCATAATGAGTTTCGCAACAGGAGGTAACTCAGACATTTATACTATGGATTTAGAAAATAGAGTTGTTGAAAGAATTACAAATCATCCTTCAATTGATACTTCTCCATCTTACTCGCCTGATGGAAAATATATTTGTTTTAATTCCGATAGAAGTGGATATCAACAAATTTACATAATGAATAGTGACGGATCTAATGTAAGGAGAATTTCTTTTGGAAGAGGTTTGTATGGAACACCTGTATGGTCCCCTAGAGGTGATTTAATTGCATTTACAAAATTACATAGTGGAAAGTTTTATATTGGAGTTATGAGAACTGATGGAGAAGGGGAAAGATTGTTAACAGAGAACTTTTATCAAGAGGCCCCATCCTGGTCACCAAATGGTAGGGTTTTAGTTTTTTATAGAGAGACTAAGACTAATGATAAAGGAGAGGGTTTTTCTGCTAAACTATGGTCAATTGATTTGACAGGCTATAATGAGAGGCAGGTTCCAACAAAAACTGATGCTTCTGACCCATCATGGTCCTCTTTATTAAGTAATTAATGATTAAATTTCTTGATTTTTTAACTTGAAACATCTATTTACTTGTGAAAGAGTATAAGCAACTTAAGGAGCGAGAATGACTTTAAACAAAATTTTAAAGAATACTTTATTATTAATTTCAGCATGTTTATTACTTTCTGCATGCGCAACTCAGAAAACTGTAACTAGTGGATCACAAATGCAAGGTGACGTTTATACAGGAACTGATACAGTAAAAGAATTAGCACCAGGAGTTCCTGATAGAGTTTTCTTTGCAACAAATGAATCTATTCTAACTACAGCATCAAGAGAGACTTTAAGAAAACAAGCTGAATATTTGAGAAAAAATTCTAGCATGAATATTGTATTAGAAGGTCATGCCGACGAAAGAGGAACTAGAGAATACAACTTAGCATTAGGTGAGAGAAGAGCTAATGCAGCTAAAGATTATCTAATGACATATGGTATTTCAGCAAGCAGAATTTCTGTAATAAGTTACGGTAAAGAGAGACCTGTAGACTCTGGATCAAATACATTAGCTTGGTCAAAAAATAGAAGATCAGTAACAGTAAAAGCAAACTAAAAATATTTACAATTTAAAGACCCTAGAATATTAATTTTAGGGTCTTTTTTTTGCCATCATTTTAAATACTAATAAAATTAATGATTATTATTAAAAATTTATTTTCCTATGTAATTGCTTTAATTTTATTTGTTTTACCAAATATTGCATTTTCAGAAGATGAGAGCATTTATGATACACTTCAGAGACTCCAAAATGATATTAAAACACTTGAAAGGGCAGTTTATTCTGATCAGTCAAATAATTCTAACAATACCCAAAATGAATTAGATCAAAATTCTGAAGATGTATTAACTAGACATCTTTTAAAATTAACAGAAATTGAAAATCAGTTTAAGGATATTACAAATAGATTTGAGGAAATAAATTTCAAATTAGATAAATTATCAACTCGATTGTCAAAAGTACAAGCAGATAACCAATTAAGGTTCCAACAGCTTGAGGAAGGAATGGTAAATCTTCCCGGTCAAGGTAATTTAAATCAAAGTGTGACAGAAGCACCAGAAAAAATTCTACCTGGTTCATCTCAACCACAGGATCTTGGGTCTATTTCATACGCTGATACTCTAACAACTGATGAGACTCAACAAACTCAATCTGTAGATACAACATCAACAGTAGTCATGGAAAATTTTGAAACTGTAGAAAAAATATTGCCTGATGCCTCAGAAGAAAAGCAATATGAATTTGCTCAAAGTTTTTTGAAAGTTGGAGATTATAATACTGCTGAAAGAGCATTTAGAGAATTTGTAAATGTAAATTCTGATCATGATTTAGCAGGTAGCGCACAATATTGGTATGCAGAAACTTTTAGAATAAGACAACTTTATACTGATGCTGCCACTGCTTATTTAGAAGGATATCAAAAATATCCTACTAGTGATAAGGCTCCTATAAATTTATTAAAACTTGGTGTATCATTAGTACAAATAGGAGAAAAAGATCAGGGATGTTTAATGATTTTAGGAGTAGAAAAACAGTATCCTGAAGCAAATCAATCTGTTCTTCAAAAAGCAAAATATGAAGAGAAAAAATATCAATGTAAGCAAGAAAACTCATAATATTTTTTTTCATTATCTTAAAGATAAAAAAATTTTATCAGCATTCAAAAAATTAGATCAGATTCTTAAAAAAAGATTAAAAAATAAAAGCTTTTCTGTGGCTGTTTCAGGAGGTCCAGATAGTCTTTCCTTAGCATATCTATCAAAATGTTATGCAATACAAAATGACTGCAAAATGAGTATTTTTATTGTAGATCATAAACTAAGAAAAGAGTCATCGAAAGAAGCAAAACAAGTTCAAAAAATTTTAGGTAAAATTGGATTAAAGTCAAAAATTTTAATTTGGAATTCAGAAAAACCTCTCAAGAATGTACAAGCAGTTGCTAGGGAAAATAGATTAAGATTATTAATTAAAGCATGCAAATCAATAAACACAAAAAATTTGTTAATTGGTCATCACGAGGAGGATCTATATGAAAATTTTTTCATCAGATTATTTAGAGGAAGCGGTTTAAAAGGTTTATCTTCTTTTGGAGAGGTAAATAATAATTTCAATGGAATTTCTATTTTAAGACCTATGATAGGGCTTAGCAAAGAAAATCTAATCTATATTTCGAAAAATGTATTTAAATTTTATGTATCTGACCCATATAATTTAGATATTAAATTTAAAAGATCTAGAATGAGAAAACTTATTCCAGAATTTATAAAAGAAGGTTTAGATTCAAAAAAATTGAGATTGACTATCAATAATTTAAAATCTTCAGATTTAGCAATAAATTACTATGTTGAAAAAAATATTGAAAATAACTCGAAATTTTTAAAAGGTAGAAATTGTTATATTGTTAAAGACACTTTTTTTTATGAGCCAAAAGAAATTGTTTTAAGGAGTTTATTAATCATACTTAACCAAGTAAGTGGAAGGTTTTATCCTCCAAGGGGAAAAAATATAATTTTTGCCATTGAAAATCTAATTTCTAAAAAAGTTAAAAAAATGACAATAGGCGGGTGCATTATTGAAAATATTAAAAAAACTGTAATAATTACCAAGGAAACAAGGGCTTAATTTAATTTATCTGTATCATTATGACACTTGTTAAATCAATAATAACTCTTATCTTATAAATATATGAATTTTAAAAATTTAGCTATGTGGGCAGTAATAGTCTTTTTGACTATTGGTTTATACAATATGTTTAAAGGACCGCAAAACTCAACCAGAAGTTCTGATACGATAATATTTTCTCAGTTTTTGACAGAAGTTGATAATGGAAGAGTTACTCAAGTTCAAATTCAGGGAAATAATATTAAGGGTACACTTTCAAATGGTAAGGATTTTATAACCTATGCTCCAAATGATCCAAATTTAATTGAAAAACTTACGAGCAAAGGTGTAAGTATTTCTGCTTCACCACTAGATGAAAAAATGCCATCACTATTTGGTGTTTTATTATCTTGGTTTCCTATGTTGTTGTTAATTGCGGTTTGGATCTTTTTTATGAGACAAATGCAAGGTGGCAAAGGCGGAGCCATGGGATTTGGAAAATCAAAAGCAAAAATGATGAATGAGTTGAAGGGAAAGGTAACCTTTAATGATGTAGCGGGCGTAGAAGAAGCTAAAGAAGAAGTAGAGGAAGTAGTTGAATTTTTAAAGGATCCAAAAAAATTTAGTAGACTTGGTGGAAAAATTCCTAGAGGGTGTCTATTAGTTGGACCTCCGGGAACTGGTAAAACTCTTTTAGCTAGAGCGATTGCAGGAGAAGCAGGAGTACCTTTCTTCACAATATCAGGATCAGACTTTGTTGAAATGTTTGTTGGTGTTGGTGCATCAAGAGTGAGGGATATGTTTGAACAAGGAAAAAAACATTCACCTTGTATAATTTTTATAGATGAAATTGACGCTGTAGGGAGAAGTAGAGGAGCAGGTTTAGGTGGAGGAAATGACGAAAGAGAACAAACTCTTAATCAATTATTAGTAGAAATGGACGGTTTTGATACTAACGAAGGTGTAATTATAATTGCAGCAACTAACAGACCTGATGTTCTTGATCCAGCTTTATTAAGACCAGGACGTTTTGATAGGCAAGTAGTAGTTTCCAATCCAGATATAATTGGTAGAGAAAAGATATTAAAAGTGCACGTAAAGAAAATTTCAATGGCGCCAGATGTGAATTTAAGAACAATAGCAAGAGGAACTCCAGGTTTTTCAGGTGCAGATTTAGCAAATTTAGTAAATGAAGCAGCGCTTTTAGCTGCTAGAAAAAATAAAAGAATTGTTACTTATAATGAATTTGAGGAAGCCAAGGATAAGGTTATGATGGGAGCTGAAAGAAGATCAATGGTTATGACTGAGGAAGAGAAAAAATTAACAGCATATCATGAAGCTGGCCATGCAATTGTAACAATTAATGAGAAAGCGGCACACCCTATACATAAGGCGACTATAATACCAAGAGGAAGAGCTTTAGGAATGGTTATGCAATTACCTGAAAGAGATGAATTATCGCAAACAAGAGAACAATTGCATGCTCAAATGGCTATTGCTATGGGTGGTAGAGTTGCAGAAGAGATAATTTTTGGTGATGACAAAGTTACAACTGGAGCTTCAAGTGATATCGAACAAGCAACAAAAAGAGCTAGAGCAATGGTTATGAAAGCAGGATTAAGTAAAGAACTAGGTCCTGTTGCATATGGTGAGAATGAAGAAGAAGTTTTTCTAGGTAGATCAGTTGCAAGACAACAAAATATGTCAGAGGAAACAGCAAGAAAAGTTGATTCTGAAATTAGGCTCATAGTAGATAAAGGATACGATAGAGCAAAGAAGATATTAACAGAAAAAATAGACGATTTGCACAAATTAGCAAAAGCGCTTTTAACTTATGAAACCTTAACAGGCGATGAAATTGAAAATTTAGTGAACAAAAATATTTATCCGTCAAATAAAGAAGATCTAAAAACAGATGATGATAAACAAGATTCGGCTTTAGGTTCTATTGGCTTAAAACCAAAAATAGTTCATTAAGGTTTATGCCAAAATATTACACAAGAGTGTGTAATTTTTATTTTGGTAAATCATCATTAAAAAAAATAAAAGAAAAGAAATCATTACCTTTAAATGGTAATCCATTAATCTCCTTTGATAGTTTTGAATTAATAACAAAAGCAAAAAAAAAAATTTTTCAATTAGATCAAATTAATCATCTTAGACATGATATTAAAATAAAAGTAAAAAAAGATCTTGAATTAGTTATTAAAAAAAAAAAATTTAAAAAACTAAATTTAAATAATCAGCCCATTATAATGGGAGTGCTAAATTTAACACCTGATAGTTTTTCTGATGGAGGAATGTATAATAATAAATCGAGTGGATATACACGTGCCATTTATCTATTTAATAAAGGCTGTGATATCTTAGATATTGGAGGTGAATCAACTAGACCAGGATCAAAAGAAGTTAAGATAGATATAGAGTGGAAAAGAATAGAAGCTATTTTAAAAAAATTAAGTAAATTAAATAAATTTATCTCTATAGATACCAGAAAAAGTGAAATAATGAGCAAATCTTTAAATTATAGAATTAGTTTAATTAATGATGTTTCTGGTTTATCTCACGATCAGGATACAATAGATTTACTTAAAAGGTCAAATAGCCCTTTTGTGATTCATCACATGAAAGGAGTTCCAGAAAATATGCAAAAAAAACCAAAATATAAAAATGTAGTTTTGGAAATTTATGATTTTTTTGAGAGAAAAATTAAACAATTAAGAGAGAATGGTATTAAACATAATAATATAATTTTAGACCCTGGAATTGGTTTTGGTAAGGATTTGAAACATAATATTACCATTCTTAATAACATTTCTATTTTTCACTCATTGGGCTTTCCTGTAATGTTAGGCGTTTCAAGGAAAAGATTTATAAAAGATATTTCTGGAAATAATGATAGCAAAGAAAGATTGGGAGGCACAATATCATCTTGTTTAAGTTCAATGATGCAAGGAGTTCAAATTCTAAGAGTGCATGATGTCAACGAAGTTAATCAGGCAATTAAAGTGTTCAAATCACTAAACTAAAAAATGTCAAAAAAATATTTTGGAACCGATGGGATAAGAGGAAGGGTTAATAGTGGAAATATTAATGGTGACATGTTCTTTAAATTTGGATTAGCAGTTGGTACTTATTTTAGAAATTTAAATAAAAAAAAACAGACAGCTATAATTGCAAAAGATACAAGATTATCTGGTTACACTTTAGAGCCTGCGCTTGTATCAGGCTTAGCTTCGGCTGGAATGCATGTATTTACACTAGGACCACCCAACAAATGGTCTTGCAATGTTGACAAAAAAAATGAGAGCTAATTTGGGAATTATGATTACAGCATCACATAATCCTTATTATGATAATGGTTTAAAACTATTTGGGCCAGATGGATTAAAATTATCTGATAAAATTGAAAAAAGGATAGAGAAATTGATAGATTCTAAATTTAGAAAGAATTTATTAAATCCTAAAGTTTTAGGTAGAGTTAAAAGATTAGAAAATGCAAATGAAAATTATATAAAGATTCTTAAAAATAATTTTCCAAAAAATTTTAAATTAAATAAGATTAAAATAGCCATTGATTGTGCTAATGGAGCTGGCTATAAGTCAGCTCCTAATCTTTTAAAATCTTTAGGTGCTAGAGTTTATACCACTGGAACAAAACCTAACGGATTTAATATAAATTATAAGTGTGGATCCACCAATCCTAATAAAATTCAAAGTTTGGTAAAAAAATATAAAGCTCATATCGGTATAGCTTTGGATGGTGATGCAGATAGGATAATTTTAGTTGACGAAAAATGTAATATTATTGACGGTGATAAAATAATTGCGATGCTTGCAAATAGATGGGATAGGAAAAAAATTTTGAAAGGTGGTGTAGTAGGTACATTAATGTCTAATTATGGATTAGAAAAACACTTTAAAGAAAAAAAAATTAAATTTGTCAGGGCAAATGTTGGAGATAGATATGTTAAAGAAATTATGCAAAAAAATAAATTCAATTTAGGAGGTGAACAATCTGGGCATATTATTTTGGGTAAATTCGCCACTACAGGAGATGGACTCTTAGTTGCTCTAGAGGTTTTATTCTCAATGAGAAAAGGAAAGAAAGCTAGTGAATTATTTAATATTTTTAGTTTAGTTCCTCAAATTTTAGAAAACATTAATGTTAAAGATAAAAATATAATTAATTTAAAAAAATGTAAAAAAGCTATAAAAAAAGCAAATAAAATGATTTCTGGAGAGGGAAGAATGCTGGTCAGAAAATCTGGTACTGAGCCATTAATTAGAATTATGGGGGAGTCACATAATAAAAATTTACTTATCAAGTGTATAAAAATTGTAAAAAAAACATTGAAATAAATTGAAACCCAATTCAAAAATATTAATTATAGCAGGATCAGACTCTTCAGGAGGCGCTGGAATTCAAGCTGATATTAAAACAATTACAGCTTTAGGCTCTTATGCTATGACTGCAATTACTGCAATTACTTCACAAAATACTTCCGGGGTTCTTTCAATAGAAACTGTTTCACCTAAAGAAATTTCTAAACAAATTGAGTTTACTGCAAAAGATATAAAACCAGATGCAATAAAAATTGGAATGTTACATTCTGAAAAAGTTATTAAAACTGTATTTAAATCTTTAAAAAAAATAAATGCAAAAAGGATTATTCTTGATCCTGTAATGGTTGCAAAAGGTGGTGCAAAACTAATCAACGATAACTCTATTCAACTAATCAAGAAAATTTTAGACAGAGTAGATTTAATTACTCCTAACATACCTGAGGCTGAAATATTAACCTCTTATAAAATAAATAGTAAAGAAGATATGATTTATGCAGCTAATATTTTACTAAAAAAAGGTGCTAAAAATGTATTAATAAAAGGAGGACATTTACCCACATTAATTATGCAAGATGTACTTGTAAATAATAATGAAATATTAATTTTTAAAAATAAGAAAATTAATACAAAAAATACACATGGAACTGGTTGTACTTTATCTAGCGCAATAACTTCTTATTATTCTTGTGGAAAAACTTTAAAGAAATCTTGTGAGATGGCTATTAAATATGTAAATAATGCTATTGGATCAAAAATCATAATTGGAAAAGGACATGGTCCTATAAACCATTTAAACAGTTTTAATATAAAGAAAAAATTTAGATGAAAAATATAGTTGTAGTAGGGTCGCAATGGGGAGACGAAGGTAAAGGAAAGATAGTTGATTGGTTATCAAGTGAAGCTGATGTTGTTATTAGATTTCAAGGAGGACATAATGCTGGTCATACACTCGTTATTGATAGTGTAACATACAAGCTTAGACTGCTCCCTTCTGGCATTGTAAGAAAAAATAAAATATCTATTATTGGAAATGGTGTTGTTATAGATCCGTGGGCGCTCTTAGATGAAATTGAAGAAATTAAAAATAAAGGCGTTGAAGTAACTGAAAAAAATTTAATAATCTCAGAAACTGCTACATTGATTTTGCCTTTTCATAAAGAAATAGATGAAATAAGAGAAGATTCAGCTGGCATAGGAAAGATTGGAACAACCCGTAGAGGAATTGGTCCTGCTTATGAAGATAAAGTTGGTAGGCGATCAATTAGAGTAATGGATTTAATTTCAGAGAAAAATTTGGATGAAAGGTTAGTTACAGTTTTATCACATCATAATGCTATTAGAAAAGGTCTTGGAAGACCTATTTTTGAAAAAGATAAATTAAAAAAAGAACTATTAGAAATAGCACCAATTATTTTGAAATATTCACAACCAGTATGGAAAAAGATAGATCAATTTAAAAACGAAGGAAAAAAAATATTATTTGAAGGAGCTCAGGGTATATTGCTTGATGTTGATCATGGAACGTATCCATTTGTTACATCGTCAAATACGGTAGCTTCTTCTGCAGCTACTGGCTCTGGTTGTGGGCCTAATTCTATAAATTATGTTTTAGGTATAACTAAAGCATACACAACTCGAGTTGGTGAAGGACCTTTTCCAACAGAATTATTGGATGATTTAGGTGAAAAACTTGGAAAAAGAGGAAAAGAGTTTGGAACTGTAACTAGCAGGAAAAGAAGATGCGGGTGGTTTGATGGAGTTCTGGTAAGACAGACTATTAAAATTTCAGGTATAGATGGCATAGCACTTACAAAACTAGATGTATTAGATGAATTTGAAGAAATAAAAATGTGTACAGCTTACTCATTAAATGGAAAAGAAATTGATTATTTACCAGCTGCTGTGGAAGACCAAATTAAAGTAAAGCCAATTTATAAAACTTTCATTGGTTGGAAATCAAGCACACAAGGAATTAAGAAGTTTGATGATTTACCAGATAAAGCAAAAGTTTATATTAAAGAACTTGAAAAATTTATCGAAACTAAAATATCAAGTATTTCAACAAGTCCAGAACGTGAAGATACTATTTTATTAGAAAATCCTTTTAATTTTTAATTTGGAACTAGTTTGCTGGTAACAAATTTTTTGATTTAGCAGAATTTAACATGTACTTTTGAACTTTTTCAAAAGCTTTATTTTCGATTTGTCTTATTCTCTCTCTACTAATTTTATAAAGCTTACTTAATTCTTCTAATGTTTTTGGCTCATCATTTAATCTTCTTGAAAATAATATTTCTCTTTCTCTATCATTTAAAATTTTTACAGACTCTTTAAGTAAATCTTTTCTTTGTTCCATTTCTTCATTTTGAGCAAATCTTAACTCATGATCCATTTCTTTATCAACCAACCAATCTTGCCATTCATCACCATCTTCCCCAATTTGTGCATTTAGGGATTTTTCTTTTCCTGATAATCTTCTGTTCATTGAGACAACTTCATCTTCACTCACATCTAGTTTTTTTGCGATTTCTGAAACATGTTCATTTTTAAGATCACCTTCAGTTTTAGGTGCAATCTGATTTTTTATTTTTTTTAAGTTAAAAAAGAGTTTTTTTTGTGCAGTTGTAGTTCCTATTTTTACTAAACTCCATGATCTTAATATATATTCTTGAATAGATGCTTTAATCCACCACATAGCATAAGTTGCCAGTCTAAAGCCTTTTTCAGGTTCAAATTTTTTAACTGCTTGCATTAATCCAACGTTACCTTCAGATATCATTTCATTTAAAGGCAAGCCATATCCTTTATATCCCATAGCTATTTTTGCAACTAACCTTAAATGGCTTGTTACTAATTTTTCTGCTGACTTAACGTTGCCAGTATTTTTCCAGTTTTTAGCTAACAAATATTCTTCCTCTGCATCAAGCATTGGGAATTTTTTAATTTGAGCTAAATATTCACCAAGGCCACCTTCATTGGATAGCGCAGGAACATTATTATTTATTGTTTTAGGCATAGCAGTATTTATTTAATAAATAATTTTGTTTTTACAATCATTTATTTACTAAGGTTTTTAAGTCTTTTTAAAATACTTTCAAGCTCTATTGGTAAATTACATGAAAAAATCATCTTTTTATTTTTTACTGGATGCATAAAACCTAAAGTTTTTGCGTGTAAAAACTGTCTATTGAGATTAGTTATCATTATCTCTAATTTATGATCAATATTTTTTAATTTTTTATATTTTTTTTTATATTTTTTATCTCCAACAATATTATTTCCTTTATGACTCATATGAACTCTAATTTGATGAGTTCTTCCAGTTTCTAATTTGCACTCTACAAGACTTAGGGTAGGAACATTTTCATTTTCAAAAATATGTAAAGTTTTGTAATTTGTAATAGCTTTTTTTCCTTTACTAATTCCAACTTCCATTAACTGTCTATTTTTTTTACTTCTTGTGATTAAAGTATTTATTTTTCCAGAGGAAGGCCTTAATTTTCCCCAGATTAATAATTGATATATTCTATCGATATTATGCTTATTAAATTGATTTGAAAGATCTTCGTGACTTAAATTATTTTTAGCAACCACTATCAAGCCTGATGTGTCTTTATCTATTCTATGCACAATGCCGGGTCTAAGCTCATCTCCAATATTTGATAGTTTGTTCCCACAATAATTCATTAAGGCATTTACAATAGTATTATCATAATTACCAGCTCCTGGATGCATCGAAATATTTGATGGTTTGTTTAATACTAATAAGTCTTGATCCTCATATACTATATCAAGTTTAAAATCATACGGTTTTAACGAAGCTTTTTTCGGATCAGGTATTTCTAGGATGATTTTATCATCTGGAAATATTTTTTTGGAAGGCGATTTTACAACCAAGTTATTAATTTTTAATTTCTCATCTAAAATTAAATTTTTAATTCTATTTCTGCTTAAATCATCTAATTTAACGCTGAGGTAATTATCTACTCTTGAATAATTATTAATATCTTTCACATTTAATTTAATGAATTTTTTCATAAAATATATTAATAGTATTATATGCGTCTGTAGCTCAATTGGATAGAGCGCCTGACTTCGGATCAGGAGGTTGAGGGTTCAACTCCTTCCAGGCGCACCATACTATTCACCAACATTTATTAAAGATCCTTTTTTTCTTGCTTGATTAAATGAGTAATAAAATAATAAAACTCCTAAGAAAAAATATATAAAATTTAGATAAAAAGCATTTAAAATATTTTTATAATCCACAGTACCTTCAACGAGTATATGTCTTGCTTCCTCAAATATGTGAACTAGTGGAAGACCCTTTGCAACTGTTTGAAGTATATCCGGCAATATCTCAATTGGATAATAAATACAACCAAGAGGAGCGAGCAAGAACATTGTTGACCAAGCTATATTTTCAAATGCAGGACCAAATCTAAGAAGACCTGATGACACAAATAACCCTAATGTCATTCCAAAGATATACAAGCTTAAAAATAGAAAGAACAGCGGGATGCCCAAGTTTAATATTGATATTCCAAATAACGGAGTTGTTAAAATAATTGCAGGAACTAAACCTATCATTGTTCTTAAAAAAGCCGTTAATATTAAAGATGTTATTATTTCACTAATTTTCATTGGGGCAATGAATAAATTTGTAAAATTTCTACTATAAATTTCTTCTAAAAAAAGCATGTTAAAGCTAATACTTGACCTGAAAAGAAAGTCATAAAGTATTGCACAAGTTAGTATTACGCCTACAGTATTATTGTAATAGTCACTATACATAGAAAAAAATTTTGAAATAAATCCCCATAGAGTAATTTGAATAGTTGGCCAATAGATCAAATCCATTACTCTTGGAAAAGAATTTCTAATTAAAAAAAAGTGCCTTAAATAAAGGCCATACATTCTATTTAAACTATTTTTCATTTCTTGATAATTTTAAAAAAACTTCCTCCAAGTTATCTTGACCATGTTTTTTAAGTAATTGATTTGGGGTGCCTTCATCAATTATTTTTCCATTTTTCATCATTAAAACATTTGAACAAAGTCTTTTGACCTCATTCATGTTATGGGAGGCCAGTAATATTGAAACTGTATTTTCTTTTATGTATTTTTCAAGAAAACTTCTAACAAAATCTCCAGTATCTGGGTCGAGTGAAGCAGTGGGTTCGTCTAATAATAAAATTGATGGAGTATTAATTAAAGATTTTGCTAAACTTACTCTATTTTTCTGACCTGAGGATAATTCTCCAGTTTTTTGATTTATAAAATTTTTTAGATTTAAAGTTTCTACTAAATAATCTATTCTATCATTTAGTTTATTTACATTATATAATCTCGCATAAACAATTAAATTTTCTTTAACTGTTAATTTTTTTGGAAGCTCAATATATGGCGAAATAAAATTCATCTTATGCAGAAGTTCAATTCTATTTTTTTCGATATCTTTTCCTTTAATAAAAACTTGACCGGATGATGCTCTCAACAATCCGAGCATAATAGCTATCGTTGTAGTTTTTCCACATCCATTAGGCCCTAGTAATCCTACGATTTCATTATCTGATACTGAAAAATTTATTCCATTTACTGCATTTTTATCAGAGTAGTTTTTATAAATATTTTTTACTTCTATTGGATTAATCATTTTTTTGAAGCTCTTTTTAATCTGTCATTTAACGCTAGGCCAATACCTATATTATTTATATTTTCAATTGCAATCGATTTGTAGCCTTTATTTTTAATTTTTCTCATTGTGCTATAAAAATTTTTTGCAATTTCATTTTTTTTTCCTTTTTTGCTTAAATAAAAATAGTCTTTACCCCAGTTTTTATATTTTTTTAATTTTATAAATGCCTCATCCTTTTTAATTTTTTTTGCGTTCATTCTTACTGGTATTCCTGGAGAATAATGCAATTTAGATTGCCCAGGCAATAGATTTTTCTTAGAGTACAGTTTTGTTTTTAAATTTTTTTTTAAAGTTTTAGAAATTTTATTTTTATCTAAACCACCAAGTCGTAATATTACAGGTTTATTTACTAAACTTATTATCGTAGATTCTAGCCCTATTTTACAAATACCACCATCTAATATCATTGGTATTTTTTTTCCAAATTCTTCTTCAACATCTGAAGCACTTACAGGGCTTAGATTTGAAAAAATATTGGCACTTGGAGCTGCTATTGGATAGTTTAATTTATTCAGTAATTTTTGCGTTATTTTATGTTTAGGGAATCTTACTGCTAATGTTTTGTTTTTGTTATTCACATATTTAGAAATTTTTGAATTTTTCTTTATTTTTAATACAAAAGTTATGGGCCCTGGACAAAATTTTTTGTAAAGAAGATAAAAATTGTTATTTAAAATACAATCATTTTTTAAAAGATCTAAATTACTATAGTGAACAATTAATGAGTTTGTTAGTGGTCTTTTTTTTAATTTAAAAATTTTTTTAACAGCTATGTCAGAATAAGCATTTCCAGCTAAACCATAAACAGTTTCAGTTGGTATTGCCACACACATATTTTTATCAAGGTATTTACTTGCTTTTTTGATATTTGATTGATTCATTTTCATGTATTATCACTAACTAATATATGAATGAAAAAAATTTACCAGACGATATTAATTCTAAAACATTAGATGAATTAACGCAGGAAGCCCAAAAATTAATTAATAAACTTGAAAAAGATGAGAATTTACAGAATTCCATTTTATCTTATCAAGAACTGGTTAAGTTAAATAAAATTATAGAAAAAAAGTTTTTTAAGGAATCTCAAAATATTACCAAGGATGTAAAAGATAAAATAAATAAAATTTTAAAGAAATAATATGAAAGAATTAAAGTTGGTTGCTAAAGATACAAATATTTTTTTAAAAAAATTTTTAAAAAAACAAAAAAATACAAAACTTTTAGAAGTAATTAAATATGGATTATTCCCTGGTGGAAAAAAAATAAGATCAAAAATATTAGTAGATGTAGGTTATATATTTAATATTAATTATAAAAATTTGATTAGAATAGCGGCGGCGATTGAGTGTATACATGCATATTCTCTCATTCATGATGACCTTCCATGTATGGATAATGATAAATTGAGAAGAGGAAAACCAACAGCACATATAGTTTATGGAGAATCAACAGCGATTCTTGCTGGAAATTCTCTTTTAACATTAGCATTTGAAATTTTAAGTGATGACGAATTCAAAATATCAAATAATGTAAAAAATCAGTTAATTAATTTAATATCAAAGTGCTCTGGTCATACAGGTGTTGCTGGTGGTCAATATTTAGATTTAAACTATGAGAAAAAAAATATTTCCAAGAAAAAAATTATAGATATGCAAATTAAAAAAACTGGTATGCTTTTTAGTTTTTGCTGTGTTGCACCAGTAATTCTCGCAAAAAAGAATAATTTAGTTAAAAGAAAATTTCAATCTTTAGGCAACGAGATTGGTCTACTCTTTCAAATTTCAGATGATTTGATAGATTTAAAGGGAAAAACTCGAGATGCGGGAAAAGAAACAGGGAAAGATAAGAAAAAAGGAAAGGCGACACTTATAGGTTTACTAGGATATGAAAATGCTATTAAATATAAAATGCAATTAGTTAGAAAAATTAGCAAACAAATTAAATATTATGATAACCGTTCAAAAAAATTTAAGCAAACAATAAATTTAATAGCAAATAGGATTAAATGACAAAAGAAAAATATAAATATTTAGATGAGATAAACTTTCCATCTGATTTAAGAAAAATTCCTGAAAGCGAGTTAAAATTAATGGCCAAAGAATTAAGAGAAGAGACTATAAGCGCAGTTTCAACAACAGGAGGACATCTTGGTGCAGGACTAGGAGTTATTGAGCTAACAGTTGCCCTTCATCATGTTTTTGACACACCAAATGATAAATTAATATGGGATGTAGGACATCAAGCATATCCACATAAAATTTTAACTGGAAGAAAAGAAAAGATAAGAACTTTAAGACAAGGCAAAGGTTTATCAGGCTTTACAAAAAGATCTGAAAGTGAATATGATCCATTTGGTGCCGCTCATAGTTCTACGTCAATTTCTGCAGCTCTAGGAATAGCCACAGCAAACAAACTATCAAATAAATCATGCAATGTGATAGCAGTTATCGGAGATGGAGCAATGAGTGCTGGAATGGCTTATGAAGCAATGAATAATGCTGGTGCATCTAAGACTAAATTAATTGTTATTCTTAATGATAATGATATGTCAATTGCAAAACCAGTTGGAGCGCTTAAGTCTTATCTAGCAAAGCTGTTATCAGGAAAAGTTTATTTTAGTTTAAAAGATACAATAAAATTAATTTTATCATCATTTTCAAAAAGATTTAGTAAAAAAGCTTCAAAAGCTGAAGACTTTTTACGTGCGGCTGTAACTGGTGGAACATTATTTAATTCTTTAGGATTTTCTTATTTGGGTCCTATTGATGGACACGATATTGACTTATTGGTCTCGACATTAAAAAATGCAAAAGAGAGCAAAAGTGATGGACCAATATTAATACATATTAAAACTCAAAAAGGTAAAGGATATTCATTTGCAGAAAAAGCAGATGATAAATATCATGGAGTTACTAAATTTGATGTTAAAACGGGTGAACAGACCAAGAGTAATAATAAAATTCCTTCATATACAAAAGTCTTTGCTAATACTCTTATTAAACATGCAGAAAAAGATAGTAAAATTGTCGGTATAACAGCTGCTATGCCTTCAGGCACAGGAATTGATTTATTTTCAGAAAAATTTCCAAAAAGAAGTTTTGATGTTGGTATTGCTGAACAACATGCCATTACATTTGCTGGGGGATTAGCAACTGAAGGTTTTAAGCCTTATGCAGCCATATATTCAACTTTTTTACAAAGAGCATACGACCAGGTCGTTCATGACATAGCCATTCAGAGTCTACCAGTTAGATTTGCGATTGATAGGGCTGGTTTAGTTGGGGCAGATGGACCTACTCATGCAGGATCATTTGATATTACTTATTTATCTACACTACCTAATTTTATAGTAATGGCAGCTAGTGACGAGGCTGAACTGGTTAAAATGATTAATACTTCTGTTGATATAAATGATAGACCTTGTGCCTTCAGATATCCCCGAGGAAATGGTATGGGAGTTGAAATACCAAATATAGACTCAAAACTTGAAATAGGCAAAGGTAAGATAATAACAGAGGGTAATAAAGTTTGTATTTTAAATTTTGGAGCAAGACTTCAAGAATGTTTAACGGCAGCTAAAGAACTTGAAAACAAAGGAATTAAAATTTCAATAATTGATGCGAGATTTGCAAAACCTTTAGATCAAGATTTAATTTTAAGTTGTGCAAGAGATCATGAAATTATGCTTACTATTGAAGAAGGTTCAATAGGAGGTTTTGGTTCCCATGTTTCTCATTTATTATCTAGCAAAGGTATATTTGACAAAGGATTAAAATTCAGATCCTTGATATTACCTGATATATTTATTGATCAAGATAAACCAGATTTAATGTACGACCAAGCAGGTTTAAATTCAAAACAAATAACAGAAGAAATAGAGTTGATTTTATTTAACAGATCAGGAATAAAAATTATTAAATAAATTTAAAATAATTTTATTTACATTGAGCCTTATGCATTAAGTAATGATCTAATAAAACACAATTCATCATTGCTTCTCCAATAGGAACAGCTCTTATTCCTACACAAGGATCATGACGTCCTTTAACTGATATTGATGTATTTTTTCCAAATTTATCAATGGTTTTTCTTGAAGACAAAATAGAAGAAGTTGGTTTGACAGCGAATGAGACTACTATTTCTTGTCCTGATGAAATTCCACCTAATATTCCACCTGCATTGTTTGAATTAAAATTAGTTTTTTTTCCTTTGTTAAATATTTCATCAGAATTTTGTTCACCGGATAATTGAGCAGAATTCATTCCCGATCCTATATTTACTCCTTTGACAGCATTTATACTCATCATTGCAGCTGCTAAGTCCATATCTAACTTAGAGTATATTGGTGCCCCTAGACCAGGAGGAACACCCCTTGCTCTTACTTCAATAATTGCTCCACAAGAAGAACCAGATTTTCTCACACTTAGTAAATATTTTTCCCATAATTTTATTATTGATTTATCAGGACAAAATAATTGATTTTTTTTAATATAATTATCATTCCATTTGCTGACATCACAACCTAAAATACCTAGTTGTGTTACAGCTCCAACCACCTTGAATTTTTTACCAAGTTTAGTTTCTAAAACTTTCTTAGCTATTGCTCCTGCCGCCACTCTTGAGGCAGTTTCTCTTGCGGACTGTCTACCTCCACCTCTATAATCTCTTATTCCGTACTTTTTAAAATAAGTGTAATCTGCATGACCAGGTCGAAACTTATTCTTAATAGTTTCATAGTCCCTTGATCTCATATCTTTATTATAAATAACTAGAGAAATTGGTGTTCCGGTTGATCTACCTTCAAACACCCCTGACAAAATATTTACTTTATCATCCTCTTTTCTTTGAGTAGTAAATTTTGATTGACCAGGCTTTCTCTTATTTAGTTCAATTTGAATATCGCTTTCTTTGATAGAAATATTTGGAGGACAACCATCTACAACACAACCAATAGCCGGTCCATGCGATTCTCCCCATGTTGTAAAACGAAATAACTTTCCAAAAGTATTAAATGACATTATTAATATTATATAAATTATTTTGTTTAAATTATGAATGAAAAAAACTCATTAGGTCTAGATTATTGCTTTAAAGATCTTGATAATCCATTAGATCTATTCAAAGAATGGTATGCAGAGGCCAAAAAAACTGAAATAAATGATCCAAATGCTCTTTCAGTGGCAACTGTAGATGAAAATGGCGCTCCATCAGTTCGTATGGTTTTACTTAAAGATTTTAGTGTTAAAGGATTTGTTTTTTATACAAATTTAAACAGTAAAAAAAGTGAAGATATAAAAAAAAATCCTCAAGTCTCAATTTGTTTTCATTGGAAAAGTATTTTAAGACAAATTAGAATAAGTGGAAAAGTTTCAAATGTTTCTGATGCAGAAGCTGATAAATATTACAACAGTAGAGGATATGATAGTAGAATTGGTGCATGGGCATCAGATCAAAGTAAGATTTTAAAAAATAGGCAAGACTTATATAATTCAATTAAAGAATATGAAAAAAAATACCCAGATAAAAATAATGTCCCAAGACCTAGTCATTGGTCTGGATGGTGTTTAAATCCTGATTCTATTGAATTTTGGTTAGATGGCAAAAGTAGAATTCATGAAAGATTAAAATATATTAAAAAAAATAATACTTGGGATAAAGTTTTATTAAGTCCTTAAAATGTTCTTTCTAAGCTAAATGAAGTTAGATTTTTAAGTATATTTTTTTCTTTAGATTCTTTAAAAATATTTAATGCATTTGATGCAAGATTTACAAAATAGTCTGCTTTTGAGTAACATTCTGAAATAATATTATAATCTTTAATCAAGTTAAGAACTTTTTGTAAATCACTTGTGTCTCTTGTTTGTTTTTCAAATATATTTCTAAGTTCAATTTTTTCTGATTTGCTAGCTTTTTGATAAACTAGAATTATAGGCAAAGTAATTTTACCTTCGTAAAAATCATTTCCTATTTCTTTTCCAAAAATTTTTAAATCTGAATTATAGTCTAAAGTATCATCTGCTATCTGAAATGTTAAACCAAGATTTTTACCATAAACCTCTAAAGCTTGTTTAATTTTATTATCTTGATTAGCTAATATCGCTCCAACTTTAGTAGATGCCGCAAATAAAGATGCAGTCTTTGCAGAAATTATCTTTAGATAAGTATCCTCTAACATATCAATCTCACCTTTGTGTTGAAGCTGTAAAACTTCCCCTTGAGAAATTTCTGCTGAAGTTGATGATAGCAATTTAAGAATTTCTAAATTTCCATCTTCAACCATCATTTCAAAACATCTACTAAGCAAATAATCACCAACAAGTATTGATGATTGATTACCCCAAATTTTATTAAGAGTTTTTTTTCCTCTTCTTATTTTTCCATTATCAATTACATCATCATGCAATAATGTTGCAGCATGAATTAATTCTACACAAGCTGCTAAATTTATATCCCTACCACCTTTTACATATCCAGATAATTTAGCAGACCCGAGGGTAAGTAATGCTCTTAGTCTTTTACCACCAGTTTTTACGTGGTATTTTGTCATTTCATCGACTAATTCAACTCTACTTGATAACCTATTTTTAATATTTTCCTCAACTAAAGCTAATTTATCATCAACAGAGTCTTTTAATTCCGAATATGAATTATTTATGTGCTTTTTTAGCTGAACAACTGTTCCCATATGAATAAACTAGTATAATTAGACTTTTATCATACTTATCAATTGACGCACCTTAATCTACAACTATAAGGAGATTTTATATTTTAATAAAAGATCTATAAGATTTATTATGTTTTCATTTTTTAAAAAGAAAAAAATTGTGCCTTATATTAGGTTAAGTGGCGTTATTGGTAATGTAGGTAAATTTAAACAGGGCATAGATTTTAACGGACAAGAAGAAATAATAAAAAAAGCATTTTCTATAAAAAAAGCAGAGGTTGTGGCAATCTCAATTAATTCTCCTGGAGGGTCTCCAGTGCAGTCACACCTAATTTATAGATATATAAGAGAGTTAGCAAAAAAAAATAAAAAAAAAGTAATTGTTTTTGCTGAAGACGTAGCTGCATCAGGGGGATATCTTATTGCATGTGCTGGAGATGAAATTTATGCAAATTCTAGCTCTATAATTGGTTCAATAGGTGTAATATATTCCTCATTTGGTTTTAAAGATTTAATTAAAAAAATAGGAGTACAAAGAAGAATTTATACCGCTGGTAAAAACAAAAGCACTCTAGATCCTTTTGTAGATGAAAAACAAGAGGATATTGATAGGTTAAAAAAAATTCAATTGGAACTACATCAAGATTTTATAGAAGTTGTAGAAGAGAGTAGAGGAAATAAATTAAAAAAAGAGGGAGATACAGAATTATTCACTGGTGAATTCTGGTCAGGAAGAAAAGCAAAAGAATTAGGACTGGTTGATGATTTAGGTAATGCAGACCAAATATTAAAGAAAAAATTTGGAGATGATGTGGTAATTAAAAAATTTGAAAAATCAAAGGGATGGTTAGCTAAAAAACTTTCATCATCAGAGGATCAAGCAGATAAATTGGTTTCTATTTTAGAAGAAAGATCAATTTGGCAAAGATATGGTTTCTAAAAAAAAAATTCCAAAAAAAAAAATTCAAACTTTTCAAGATACAATTTTTAATTTACAAAAGTTTTGGGCTAAACATGGATGTTCTATTCTTCAACCTTACGATATGGAAGTGGGAGCTGGAACATTTCATCCTGCAACAACTTTAAGATCTCTTGGACCAAAACCTTGGAAAGCAGCTTATGTACAACCTTCAAGAAGACCAACTGATGGACGCTATGGGGATAATCCAAATAGATTACAACACTATTACCAGTTTCAAGTTCTTATAAAACCATCCCCAAGTAATATTAAAAAACTTTACTTAAATAGTCTTATGTCGATTGGTGTTAATTATCAAGACCATGACATTAGATTTGTTGAAGATGATTGGGAGAGCCCAACACTTGGTGCAGCAGGATTAGGATGGGAAGTTTGGTGTGATGGAATGGAAGTAACACAGTTTACTTATTTCCAGCAAATGGCAGGAATAGAATGTAATCCAGTATCTGTGGAGCTTACCTATGGTTTAGAAAGACTGTGTATGTTTACTCAATCAAAAAAAAATGTTTTTGATTTGGTTTGGAATAATGAAGGCATTTTATACAAAGATATTTACCATCAATCTGAGAAAGAATTTTCAAAATACAATTTTGAAATAGCAAATACAGATAATCTATTTAAAATTTTTGATATGACTGAAAGTGAGGCGAAAAACTTAGCAATTCAAAAATTATCACTACCAGCTTATGATCAATGTTTAAAAGCAAGTCATATATTTAATATATTAGATGCCAGAGGAGTAATTAGCGTTGCACAAAGAGCTGAGTATATCTCAAGAATAAGGGATATAGTAAAAGATGCAGGAAAAGTCTGGTTAGAAAGCCAAAGTTAATATGTCAGAATTTTTTTTAGAGGTTTTTACGGAGGAAATTCCGGCGAGATTACAATCATCAGCAAGGAATAATTTATTAAAACTATTTAGAGATTTTTTTGAAAGAGAGAGCATAGAGACACATGGTAAAGAAAAAGCTTATTCAACACCTAATAGGCTAATTATACATTTTGATAAAATTAAAAAAGATATCATAAAAAAAGCTGAGGAAATTAGAGGGCCAAAAACCAAAGCCCCGGATATCGCAATTGAAGGGTTTATTAAATCAAACAATATAAAAAAAAAAGATATATTTAAAAAACAGACAGATAAGGGAGAATTTTATTTCTTTAAAAAACCAAAAATCAAATTAAAAACTCACGATATTTTAGAAAAAAATATTCCAATTATATTAAATAGTATTAATTGGAATAAATCTATGAGGTGGGGAGAGCATCAGCTTTATTGGGGAAGACCATTAAAATCAATTCTAGCAGTTTTAGACGGAAAAACACTTAAGTTTAAATATCATCATTTAAACAGTTCAAACACAACATATATTGATAAAAATTTAGAAGAAAAAACTAAATTATTCAAAAGTTTTTCTGAGTATCAATCTTATTTTAAAAAATTAAAAATTATAATTGATAATAATTTTCGTGAAAAATTTATATATGACGAATTAAAAAAAATATCTTTAAGAAAAAATCTAAAAATAGAGGTTGATAAAAGTTTACTAAAAGAAGTAACAGATTTAGTAGAAAAACCAAAAATTTTATTTTGCTCATTTGATAAGAAATTTTTACAGATACCTGAAGAAATAATTATTTTAACTATGAAATATCATCAAAAATATTTTTCAATTTTGGATAATAATGGAAAACTTACAAATAATTTTTTTGTAGTTTCTGATAATGAGGATTCTAATGGATACATAAAAAGTGGAAATGAAAGTGTCATAGAAGCTCGTTTAAGGGATGCAGAATTTTTCTGGAGGAAAAATAAATCACAAAATATGGTAAAACAAGTTTCAGAGCTAAAAAAAGTAAATTTTTTTAAAGGACTTGGAAGTTACTTTGAAAAAGTTCAAAGGATCAGAAAACTTAGTGGTATAATTTCTGATGAACTTTTAATTAGTAAGGAAAAAATAGAAATTGCCTCATCAATATGTAAAGTTGATTTGCTCTCCGACTTAGTTGGTGAATTTCCAGAACTCCAAGGAATTTTAGGAGGTTATTATGCAAACGCTCAAGGTTTTGAAAAAGATGTATGTTTAGCAATTAGTGAGCATTATCTTCCAATTGGAATCGATAGTAAAATTCCAAAAAAACCTTACAGTGTTGCCTTATCTTTAAGTGATAAATTAGATTCTCTAGTTGGTTTTTTTGGAAAAAATTTAAAACCTACTAGCTCAAAAGATCCATACGCCTTGAGAAGATCAGCTACAGGCATCATAAGAATAATAATCGAAAACAATATGAAATTTAAGCTCAGGGATTTAATTAATTACTCAGCTAATCTTTACAATCAACAAGAATTAAAAATTGAAGATGGTAATTTACAACACGAAATAGGAGAATTTTTAGTTGATAGATTAAGGAATTATATGAAAGAAAAAGAAATTAGAACTGATATTATTGAGAGCGCTATTGGAAACAATGGGATTGATAATATTTTGGACACTTACAAAAAAGCACTTAATTTTAACAAAGTGATAAAAAAGCAAATTGGTGAGGATGTAGTATTTATATATAAAAGAGCTTCAAATATTATTTCTGAACCAATTAAAAAAAAAGAGTTAGAGCAAATGTCAAATGCTGATCCAGGATTATTTAAAAATGAAATGGAAAAAAATTTGTATAAAAAAATTCATGAAATTAGAAAATTTTTTACAAATGTCGCTAATGAAAATGAATATCAAAATATGTTAATAGAATTAGCCTCTTCAAAAAAAGAGGTTACTGATTTTTTTGATAATGTAACTGTTAATGATGAAAATGATGCAATTAGAATTAATAGGCTAGGATTATTACAAATGTTGTGTGCCACATTTAATAATTATTTTAATTTTTCTAAAATTGATAATGGCTAATGAAAAAATTTATATTTAATTTTAATACAAAAGGAATTTCTAGTTTCAAGAACTCAAAAAATATTTTGGGTGGAAAAGGAGCTAACCTTTCTGAAATGACAAACTTGGGATTTCCAGTCCCACCAGGATTTATAATCTCGACGGAAGTTTGTGAAATATTTTATAAAAATAATAAATCACTCAATAAAAATATTATTAAGGAAATTTTTAAGGAATTAAAAAAAATAGAAATAAACTTAGGGAAGAAATTGGGAGATAAGAAAGATCCTTTGCTTCTATCTGTGCGGTCTGGTGCACGTGTGTCTATGCCTGGTATGATGGATACTATTTTAAATTTAGGTCTTAATGACATTACTACTATTGCATTAGGTAAAAAAACTTCAAATTTTAGATTTGCAAATGACAGCTACAGAAGATTTATTCAAATGTATTCAGGAGTAGTTCTAGGTATTGAAAATTATAAATTTGAGGAAATTATTGAAAATTATAAACTTACAAAAGGTGTGTTGTTAGATACTGATCTTGATGAAGATGATTTAGGCAATTTGGTAAAAGATTTTAAAGATTTAGTTAAAAATGAAACAAAAAAGGAATTTCCACAAGATCTATCTAAACAATTACTTGGCGCAATTTCCTCCGTATTCTTGTCTTGGGAAAGCAATAGAGCAAAAGTTTATAGAAAACTAAACCAAATTCCTTCGACTTGGGGAACGGCAGTAAACGTTCAGTCAATGGTATTTGGAAACATGGGAAATGACTGCGCGACTGGAGTAGTTTTTACAAGAAACCCCTCTAATGGAAAAAATGAAATTTATGGAGAATATTTGATAAATGCGCAAGGAGAAGATGTCGTTGCTGGAACAAGAACTCCACAATACATCACATTAAAAGCTAAAAACGAATCTAAATCAAATGAAAAATCTTTAGAAGAAAGTATGCCAAAACTTTTTAAACAATTAGTAAAAAATCTAAAAAAGTTAGAAACATATTATAAAGATATGCAAGATGTTGAATTTACTATTGAGAATAAAAAACTTTGGATACTACAAACAAGATCTGGAAAAAGAACATCAAAATCTGCAGTAAAAATTGCTGTAGACATGGTTAAAGAAAAGTTAATTTCTAAAAAACAAGCAATTATGAGAATTGAACCAAGTTCTCTTGATACACTGTTACACCCCACTTTGGATGAAAAAAGCAAAATAGAGGTTATTGCAAATGGTTTACCAGCTTCCCCAGGAGCAGCTAGTGGAAGAGTGGTGTTCTCATCTGATGAAGCAGAGCGACTTAACGATATGATGCAAAATACAATATTAGTTAGAATAGAAACTTCTCCAGAAGATATACACGGTATGCACGCAGCAAAAGGAATTTTAACATCAAGAGGGGGAATGACTTCACATGCAGCAGTCGTTGCAAGAGGCATGGGAAGACCTTGCGTATCAGGTTCAAGCGAAATCGAAATTGATTACGTCAAAAAAATTTTTAAAACAAAAAATTATGAAATTAAAGAAGGAGACGTAATTACCATAGATGGTTCAACTGGTAGAGTTATATTAGGAGAAGTAAAAACTATCAAACCAGAAATGTCAGGAGATTTTTCTAAAGTAATGAGCTGGGCAGACAACTACAGAAAACTAAAAATTAGAACAAATTCTGAAACACCCGCAGATAGTAAAATAGCTAGAGAGTTTGGTGCAGAAGGAATTGGATTATGTAGAACAGAACATATGTTTTTTGATGAAGAAAGAATACTTTCTGTAAGGCAAATGATTTTATCGAAATCTAGAGAAAATAGAGATAATGCTTTGTCAAAACTTTTACCCCATCAAAGAAATGATTTTATTGAAATATTTAAAATTATGAGTGGATTTCCAGTTACAGTTAGATTACTTGATCCTCCTTTACATGAGTTTCTTCCTAGAAATTCAAATGAAATTTTAGATGTTGCAAAATCTTTAAATCTCAATTCAAAAGATGTTGAAACAAGAATATCTGAACTTCATGAACAAAATCCTATGTTAGGACATAGAGGTTGTAGGTTGGCAATATCTTTCCCAGAAATATATGAGATGCAATGTAGAGCTATATTTGAAGCACTAGTAGAGTGCAAAAAAAGAAAATTTAAATCAATAATTCCTGAAATAATGATTCCTTTAGTTTCTACTGAAGCGGAAATTAAAATTATGAAAGATCTTGTAATAAGAGTAGCTAAGGAAGTCCAAAAAGAAAGCAAAACTAAAGTTGATTTTTTAGTTGGAACCATGATTGAATTGCCAAGAGCAGCTATAAAAGCTCAAGATATTGCAAAGCACGCTGAATTTTTTAGTTTTGGTACAAACGATTTAACCCAAACAACATTTGGAATAAGTAGAGACGACAGTGGTAAATTTTTAAATGATTATATTGAAAATAAAATATTCGATATTGATCCTTTTATATCTATAGACGAGGGAGTAGGCGAATTGATTGAGATAGCGTCCAAAAAGGGCAGAAAACAAAATAAAAAAATTAAATTAGGAATATGCGGAGAACACGGTGGTGATCCAAAGAGTATACATTTTTGTTCAAAAACAGGTTTACATTACGTATCTTGTTCACCTTATAGGGTTCCAGTTGCAAGATTAGCGGCAGCACAGGCAGAACTAAAAAAATAATTATATTTCCAGTTTTAAATCTAATGCAGAGGAGCTATGAGTTAAACTCCCTATAGAAATTCTATCTACTCCAGTTTGTGCAACTTTTTTAACAGTTTTTAAGTTAATATTTCCAGAGGCTTCAGTTTTATAATATTTTTTTGCTAATTTAACAGCTTTTTTAAGAGCAGTTGTATTCATATTATCCAGAAGAACAGTATTAAATTTTAGGCCAATTATTTTTTTAAGTTGATTCAAATTATCAACTTCGACAGTTATTTTTCTACCTTTTCTATTCTTTATGGCTTTTAAAATTAAAGATTTAATATCAGATATAGCAATATGGTTATCTTTAATTAAAAACTCATCACTCAAATTAAACCTATGATTCAATCCTCCCCCAACTTTTACTGCATATTTTTGAGCGTATCTTAAAGTTGGTATTGTTTTTCTAGTACAGCAAATTTTAGTTTTCTTTCCCACCTTATTTACAAAAAGGTTAGTTTTAGTTGCAATACCTGAGATATGGCTTAAAAAATTAAGTGCAACCCTTTCTCCTATAAGAATATTTTGTACTCTACCTTCAATAGTTGCGATGACTTCATTTTTTTTAACTACTGATCCTTCTTTTTTTTTAGTATTAAATTTAATTTGTTTATCAATCAAACCAAAGGTTTCTTTTGCAAAATCTAATCCTGCAATAATTCCATTTTGATTTGAAATTAGTTTAATCTTTTTTTTTATTTTTCTATCTATTAATGCAGAAGTTATATCTCCATTAGGATAGAGGTCTTCGTTTAAAGCTTTTTTGCAAATATTTCTTACGAAATTTTTATTTAATTTTAACACAGAGTTTATCTGCCAATTTCTGTCATTCTTTCCACAGATTTTCTTGCTTTTGCAATCGTTTCTTGATCCATTAATAACTCATTGGTTTCGTTTTTTAGACAATCTAATATTTTTGGCAATGTAATCTTTTTCATGTGTGGGCATAAATTACATGGTCTAATAAATTCAACATTTGGATTGTCAATTTGAACATTATCACTCATAGAGCATTCTGTAACCATCATTACTTTTTCTGGTTGATGATCTTTTACATATTTTATCATTCCACTTGTTGATCCTGCAAAATCACTTGCTTTTATTACATCAGGAGGACATTCAGGATGGGCTATAATCTTGATTCCAGGATTATTTTTTCTAATTTCATTAATTTCCTCATCATTAAATTGCTCGTGAACTTCACACGTTCCTTTCCAAGAAATAATCTCCACATCAGTCTGAGAAGCGACATACTTTGCTAAAAAATCATCTGGTAGAAATATTACTTTTTTAACTTTGAGTGAATTTACTATTTTTACTGCGTTAGCAGAAGTACAGCAAACATCTGTTTCAGCTTTTACATCTGCAGATGTATTAACATAAGACACCACAGGAACGCCTGGATATTTTTTTTTTAACTTTCTTACATCATCACCTGTAATTGATGATGATAGTGAACATCCTGCACTCATGTCAGGTAATAGAACTTTTTTTTTAGGACTCATCAGTTTTGCTGTTTCAGCCATAAAATGAACTCCACACATAACGATTATATCTGCTTTAGTTTTTGCTGCTTCGACTGCTAATGCTAAAGAGTCTGCAGAAAAATCAGAAATTCCGTGATAAATTTCTGGAGTTTGATAATTATGAGCAAGAATTACTGCATTCTTTTCTTTTTTCAGCTTATTAATTTCATAAATATATGGGGCATGTGTAGACCATTCTATTTCCGGCATTGCCTTAGAAATCTTTTTATAAATAGGGTCAGTTGCTTTTCTTATTTCAGATGTAAATTCCATAATTAAATCTATCAACTTGAAAGTAAATTGTCATTCAATTAATCTGACGCACTGAAGCGGCCATGCTGAAACTGGTAGACAGGCTTGGTTGAGGGCCAAGTGGGGGTTTCCCCATGAGAGTTCGAGTCTCTCTGGCCGCACCAATATAAATTAATCATCTACAACCAATGTATCTTTAGAACCGCCACCTTGAGAGCTGTTGACAATAGTACTTCCTTTTCTTAAAGCTACTCTCGTTAATCCACCTGTAGTTACATAGGTAGATTTTCCACTTAAAACAAAGGGTCTCAAATCTAAATGACGAGGCTCAATTTCATTTTTTGTGATTGTTGGTGCAGTGGATAGAGTTTCTAGGGGCTGTGCAATATATTCTCTTGGATTTTTTTTAATTTTTTCTATCACTTCCTCCCTTTCAGATTTATCAGCTTTTGGACCAATCATAATTCCGTATCCACCTGATGCATTAGCGGGTTTAACAACCAATTTTGAAATATTATCAATTACATATTCCCTTTGTTTTTTTTCATGACATAAATATGTTTCTACTTGATTCAATATTGGTTGTTCTCCTAAATAATAAACAATCATTTTATTCACATAAGAGTAAACAACTTTATCATCTGCAACTCCAGTTCCTATAGCATTTAATATTCCTACATTACCTTTTCGCCAGCTTTTGAAAAGTCCAGGAACTCCAATAAGAGAGCCCTTGTAGAAAGTTTTTGGATCTAGGAAATTATCATCTAGACGTCTATAAATACAATCAACTTTTAGAGGTCCTTTCACTGTTTTCATATAAACAATATCACCTTCAACAAAAAGATCTTTACCTTCAACTAATGCTATTCCCATTTGTTCTGCTAAAAAAGAATGTTCAAAGTAGGCTGAATTATAAATGCCAGGTGTTAAAACTACCATGTGAGGATTAGAAGTTTTCTTTGGTATACATTCCCACATACAATTATAAAGTTTATTAGTATATTGATGTATTGAAGAAACTTTGTATCTCGTAAAAAGTTCTGGAAATACATCTCTCATAACCATTCTATTTTCAAGCATGTATGACACTCCTGAAGGAACCCTAAGGTTATCCTCAAGTACTAGGTAATCTCCATTTTTATTTCTTATTAAATCAACCCCAGAAATATTTGACCATGCTTTATATTTTGGAGAAAAGCCTTCACATTCTTTAACATAATACGGAGATTTAAAAATTATTTCTTTTGGAACTATATTATCCTTAAATATTTTTTTATTATTATAAACATCATCAATAAAAAGATTTAAAGCTTTTACTCTTTGCTTCAGTCCTTTGGTAACTTTATTCCATTGTTTTTTAGGAATTATTCTTGGAATAATATCAAGCGGCCATTTTTTTTCTTCAGCTCTATTGTTTGCGGCATATACCCTAAAGTTTATCCCTCGAGCACTAATTGTACTTTGACAATTACTCTCAATCTCTTGAAGTTTTTTTTTACCGTATCTTTCTAATATACTTGAAATTATAGTTGCGTGTTTTCGTAGCTTATTATCTTTGGTAAAATAACCATCATAAGCTGACTTTGAATCGTAATTTTTCCAAAGTTTAGACATCTTATGATTTTTTAATACTTAAAGAGATTATGCAAATGCAGAATCTTGATACCTGATATGTCATAAATAATTTGTAAATTACCTGATTTTTAAATACATATTATTTTATGACTTATTGCGTTGGTATTAAAACTAATGATGGTCTGGTTTTTGCCTCAGACTCCAGGACAAATGCAGGCTTGGATAATGTAAATATATATTCAAAAATGTTCACTCATGATGTTGGAGATAGAACAGTAGTTATTGTTACATCTGGAAATCTTGGAACATCTCAAGCAGTTTATAAGTCTATTGAAAAAGATTTAACTTCTCCATCAGGAAAAATGAATTTAAATACGTGTAAAGATTTTGAACAAATAGCTTCTTATATTGGCTCTTTAAATATTGAACATTCATCACCGCAAGGAATTAATACTGATAACGTTTTGTTAGGATCAACATTTATCGTTGGTGGTCAAATTAAAGGTCAAAATCAAGAACTCTACCTTGTATACTCCCAGGGAAATTATATTCGGCCAGCAGACAGCAAACCTTATTTAGTTATTGGAGAAGTTAAATATGGAAAACCAATACTTGATAGAGTTATTAATCCCAATGTATCTGTAGGTGACGCCTCTAGATGTGCCCTAATATCTATGGACTCTACTTTAAAAAGTGATTTAACAGTAGGACCACCAATTGATTTTGCAGTTTATAAAAAAGATGAAAATAAACTTGCTGCTTTAAAATGCTTAAACCCAACTGATGATGACTATGCCAAGGTTTGCAATCAGTGGTCAGATGGAATATTTAAAATTTTTAATTCATTTCCTCGTTTTGACTGGGAATAATTAATTTATCCAATCAGGCATCGAAATTTTTATCTTACCTTCTTCAGTTTCATAGATTTTATTATAATCTAGACTTTCATTTCCTATTTTAATTACTCCAAATGGAAACTTATTATCTATTATAACTTTTCCAATTTCAGTCTCTTTATTTCTAATTTTGTTATCAATTGATATTTTTCCTTCAACTAATTTCAATGGCAAAAGTCTTTTGGATAATTTATTTTTAAGTTTTATCCTAGCAGTATTTTCTTGACCAACATAGCAACCTTTTTTAAAGTCTATTCCATTAAGTTCCTGAAAATTACACTCAATTCCAAAAATTTTATTATTAAGATTGTTCATGTTAATTTGTGGAATTCCCATCTCATAGCTGTGTCTGTAATATTCTTCAGGACTAGATTTTTTTAAATTAAGTTTTTTAATTGATAGCTCTAATTTTTCTAAATTCATTATAATTCTACCTCCTAGTTTTACATTTCTTGGATCAAGGAATATACAATCTTCATTATAATTTATTGTATTCCCAGGAAGGTTTTGCGCTTTTTCGAAAGTCATAAATTTTTCTTGGCTAATTGCAGCTACTGTAAATTCATTAGATAGGTTTATAATTTCTATATTCGATCTTAGTTTGTAGGTATTTAAAGTAGTATATAGCCTATCAATTTGGCTTTTTTCACAATCTATCAAAAAACCAGATTTATGTTTTATAATTATAAAATCAAATAAATATTTACCTTGAGGTGTTAACAAGGAGGCAAAACAAGTATTTTCGACTGTAACTTTATTAATATCATTTGATATAAGATTTTGTAAAAACTCAGTAACGTCATTCCCATTTATATAAAGAATACCTCTATCTTCCAGTATGTATAAGTTTTCTAAATTCATATTTGATTGAACATTGATTATAATATAATTACTTTTATTATAAATGTTAGATCTAATAATTAAAAATGGGACATGTTTTATAAATGGTTCCTTAGAGAAACACGATATTTCTATTAAAGATGGAAAAATTCATAGTATTGGTGAAATTGCTTCCGAAGCAAAAGAAATATTTGATGCCAAAGATCTAATTATTTTACCTGGATGTATAGACACTCAAGTCCACTTTAGAGAGCCAGGCTCAACTGATACGGAGGACCTTCATTCTGGAAGTAGAGCTGCTATTGTAGGAGGTATCACAGCTCTTTTTGAAATGCCAAATACAAATCCTCCTACGGCAAATAAGGTAGAATTTCAAAAAAAATTAGACCTTGCAAAAAATAGAATGTATTCAAACTATGCTTTTTATTTTGGTGCTACAGCCAACAACGCAAATGATTTAGCAGATTTAAAAAACTTAGAGGGATGTTGTGGAATTAAACTTTTCGCAGGCTCTTCAACTGGTAATCTTTTAGTTGCTGAAGAAAAGGATATTGAAGTAGTATTTCAAAATAGTTCAAAAGTTGTTGCTGTTCACTCAGAAGATGAAGCTATTTTAAATATTAATAAAAAATTAATTAAAAAAGGCGATGTTCATTCACATCCTATTTGGAGAAGTGAAGAATGTGCAATGTCTTCAACAAGAAGAATAGTTAAAATTGCAGAACGATATAATAAAAAAGCACATATTCTTCACGTTACTACAAAACAAGAAATTGATTTTTTATCACAACATAAAGGAAATATTACATTTGAAATAACTCCACAGCATTTAACAATTTATGCTCCAGATTGTTACAATAAGTTAGGAACTTATGCTCAAATGAATCCTCCAATAAGAGATAAATCTCATTATGATAGATTATGGTATGCTGTAAGAAATGATTACAACGATACCATAGGATCTGATCATGCTCCTCATTTAAAAGAAAACAAAGATAAAGAATATCCTAATTCACCATCAGGTATGCCAGGAGTTCAAACTTTATTACCTGTCATGTTAAATCATGTTAATGATGGTAAATTAAAGTTAGGTCAATTAGTAAAGTTACTTTGCGAAAATCCGGTTAAAATATTTGGAATAAAAAATAAAGGGTATATTAAAAAAGATTATGATGCTGATTTTACCCTTGTAAATCTTGACAAAACTATTGAAATAAAAAATGAAAATATAGAGAGTAAATGTGGATGGTCACCATTTAATGGAAATAAATTCAAAGGAACACCAGTTGCAACAATTATCAATGGAGAAATTAAAATGAAGGATGGAAAAATAATCGGGGATCCAACAGGCAAACCTTTAAGATTTAGTGAATAATAATATGAGACATCCACATCATTATAGAATTTCTATAGCATTAGCTATTTCTGCTGGAGCCTGGGGAATATATTGGTTACCACAAAGAATTTTAGAAGATGGAGGTTTGACAGGTGGATGGGGAACAATCTCACAAATGGTTATTGGATTTTTATTATTATCTCCAATTGCTATTTGGCGACTTGTTAAAGGAAGAGGAACTGGATTTGAACTTCCAGTAGTTGGCTTGTTAATGGGTGGGGGCTTTATATGTTATGCATTAAGTTTTCTTTTAACTGATGTAATCAAGGCGTTAATATTATTTTATATGACACCTATTTGGACAACGATTTTTGAAATAATATTTTTAAAGAGAAAACATGGTTGGCAAAGAGTTTTGACTTTAAGTTTAGCTCTTGGTGGATTGTGGGTTGTTTTCAGTCAAACTACATTTCTTCCTTTACCACAAAATGCTGGAGACTTTTTGGCTTTAATTGGTGGAGTTATGTTTGCGGGAGGAATGATTAGATTAGAGAGTGTTAAGATAGATGGTGTTTTTCCAATAATATTTTCTTTTTTTTTCTATGGAGCGTTATTTAATATAGTGGCAGGCTTCTTTTTGTCAGATTATCTAGGAGCTGTACCTGAACTTCAAGCTTTTGTATCTATGTCAGTTTTTTTAATTCTTTTATCGGTATTTTATTTTATTCCAACTGGAATAGTTATTCTTTGGGCCCCAACTCAACTTGGTGCAGGATTGTGCTCAATTTTATTCTTGAGTGAAATTTTAGTTGGTGTAATTAGCTCAAGTCTACTTACTGACGAACCATTTGGTTGGCGTGAAATACTAGGAAGTTCCATGATTATTATTGGGGGAATATTGGCTGTAGTATTACCATCAAAAACTGAAGTTAAATCCTAAAGTTATTTTAAGATATTATTTTGAATTAAATCGTCTTTTATCTCATCTAAAATTTTTGGATCATCGATCGTAGCTGGTATTTTATATTCTTCTTTGTCTGCAATTTTTCTTATGGTTCCCCTTAAAATTTTACCCGATCTTGTTTTTGGTAAACGTTTAATTACAATTACTATTTTAAATGCAGCTACAGGCCCTATTTTATCTCTCACCATTTGAATACACTCTTTAGAAACAGTTTCGTTGTCTTTATCTACACCTGATTTTAAAACAACTAATCCTATTGGTAATTGTCCTTTAAGTTTGTCGGCTATACCTAGCACTGCACATTCAGCAACAGATTGATGTTCAGATAATACCTCTTCAATTGCACCGGTGGATAATCTATGTCCTGCAACGTTAATAATGTCATCAGTTCTAGACATAATCCAAATATATCCATCTTCATCTATATGACCCGCATCATAAGTTTGATAATATCCTTCATAGTTGCTCATGTAATTTTCTTTGTATCTTTCATCAGCATTCCAAAGTGTTGGAAATGTCCCAGGAGGCAGTGGAAGTTTGACAACAATATCCCCCATTTCATTTGGTTTTGCAATTGAGTTATCTGATTTTATAATTTTAACATCATAACCTGGCACTGCTTTGCAGGCAGAACCATATTTTGTTTTCATCATTTCAATTCCAGTACAATTGGAACTAATAGCCCAACTTGTTTCTGTCTGCCACCAGTGATCAATTACAGGAACATTTAGTAAATTCTCTGCCCATTTAATTGTATCAGGATCAGCTCGCTCGCCAGCTAAAAACAAAGACTCAAATGAACTTAAATCGTACTTACTAAAAAATTTTCCATCAGGGTCTTCTTTCTTTATAGCTCTAAAAGCTGTTGGTGCAGTAAAAAGAGATTTAACTTTATAATCCGATATTATTTTCCAAAAAGCACCAGCATCTGGAGTACCCACTGGTTTACCTTCAAATAGAACTGTGGTGCATCCTTTAAAAAGAGGTGCATAAACTATGTAAGAGTGACCAACAATCCATCCAATATCACTTGCTGACCACCAAATATCGCCAGTATCAATATTGTAAATATTTTTCATAGTCCACTTCAATGCCACTATATGACCACCAATATCTCTTACTATCCCTTTCGGTATACCTGTTGTACCAGATGTATAAAGTATGTAGGCAAATTCATTAGATTTCATCTCGACACAGTCAACCTCTTTAGCGTTTGATAAAGATTCGTCCCAACTTATCTCTTTGGGAGCGGATAATTTGACTTCATGACCAGATCTTTGAAAAAGTATCATCTTTTCAATTTTATGAGATGCCATTTTAATAGCTTCATCTACTAATGGTTTGTACTCAACTGTTCTTCCAGGTTCAAATCCGCATGAGGCAGTAACCAAAACTTTAGCTTTGCTATCATCAATTCTACTAGCAAGCTCATTTGAGGCAAAACCCCCAAATACCACGGAGTGAATTGCTCCAATTCTACCACATGCTAACATAGCAATAACTGCTTCAGGTATCATAGGCATATAAATGATTACTCTATCTCCTTTTATCACTCCTTGTTTTGTCAAAGCTCCGGCAAATTTAGATACTTTTTGTCTTAATTCGTTGTATGAGTATTTTTTCTTGTTGCCTGTAATAGGGCTATCATAAATTAGAGCTATTTTATCTCCTCTTCCCTGATCAATATGTATGTCTAAGGCGTTGTAGCATGTATTTGTAACTCCATCCTCGTACCATTTATAGAAAGGGGGGTTAGATTTGTTTAAAATTTTAGTAGGTTCTTTAAACCAAAATATGTCATTTGCTATTTCACGCCAGAAATCTTCAGGATTTTTGATTGATTTTGAGTAAATATCGCTAAAATTTTTTGACATGAAAGTTGATTCTTTTTTTCGATTATTAGTTAATATTAAATTAAAAATTGTATTTAAATTTAAAAAGTAAGTAAAATCAATACTTAATTAAGACAAATAACTCTTCTAATAACTATTCAAATTTGTTATTTAACCGTCATTATGGTTCTTAATTAGTGAGAACCATAGTTTATATAAACTAAAATAAGACTAACAAAAAAAGGGAGTTTGTTATGAATAAACTAAAAACGTTAGCAATAGCTTTTGTAGCTCTAATTGGAGTTTCAACAGCTGCTAATGCGGCAGAAGTATTCCTAGCCACTGATGATTTCGTAGGTATTTCATTTTGGTTAATTTCTATGGGAATGCTTGCAGCTACAGCGTTTTTCTTTATGGAGCAAGCAAATGTTGCAGCTCAGTGGAGAAAATCAGTAAACGTAGCTGGACTAGTTACTGGTATAGCATTTATCCATTATATGTACATGAGAGCAGTTTGGGTTGAAACAGGTGATACACCTACTGTTTACAGATACATTGATTGGTTAATTACAGTACCATTACAATTAGTAGAATTTTATCTAATATTATCTGCAGTTAGAAAAGTTCCATCAGGAATATTCTGGAGAATTTTAATCGGTTCTTTAGTAATGTTAATTGGTGGATATTGTGGAGAAGCTGGATTCATCAACCCAATGCTTGGTTTCGTAATCGGTATGGCTGGATGGATTTACATTCTTTATGAAATCTTTTCTGGAGAAGCTGGTAAGTCAATGGCTAAATCAGGAAACAAGTCTCTTGTTACAGCATTTAGTGCGTTGAGAATGATCGTTACAGTTGGTTGGGCTATCTACCCACTAGGTTATATCTTCGGATATTTGACAGGTGGAATAGATGATGCAGCACTTAACGTGATTTACAACTTAGCTGACTTTGTTAATAAGATCGCATTTGGTGTTATTATCTGGTCTTGCGCAGTTGCTAACTCAGGCAGAAGCAGAGCATAATAAAAGTATTCTGTACTTAATAAATAGGGCGAGGGGCATATGCCACTTGCCCTATTTTTTTTTGTGCCTATATTAATTGTATGTCAAAAATTACCTATATAGAAAGCTCAGGAAAATCCCATACAGTTGATGTAAAAAACGGATTAACCGTTATGGAAGGGGCAATTCAAAATGATATCCCAGGTATTGATGCAGATTGTGGTGGAGGCATGTCATGTGCAACATGCCATGTATATGTAAAAGAAAATTGGTTTGATAAAATGCCTAAAAAAGAAGATGGTGAAGATGATATGCTTGATATGGCTTTTGAACCAAATAAATTTAGCAGATTAAGTTGTCAGATAATTGTCTCTGATGAATTAGAAGGACTGGTTGTCAATGTTCCAGCGAAACAGTCGTAATGATAAATACTGATGCATTAGTTATTGGCGCAGGTCCCACAGGGCTTTTTTGCGTTCATCAGTTAGGTCTTATTGGTTTAAAGTGTGAAGTGGTTGATAATTTAGATAAACTTGGAGGACAATGTATTGAGCTTTATCCCGATAAACCAATCTATGATATTCCAGGAATACCTGAATGCACAGGAGAGGAATTAACTAATCAATTAATAAAACAAATTAAACCTTTCAAAACCAATTTTCACCTTAACGAAAGAGTAGAAGAAGTTACAAAAAAAGATGATAAATGGTTAATAATAACTAGTAAAAAGAAACAATTTTTAACTCCAAACATTGTCATAGCTGGGGGAGTTGGTTCTTTTGAACCAAGAAAGTTTTCAGTTAAAGACTCAGAAATATATGAAGATAAAAGTATTTTTTATTCAATAAAAGATAAATCTATTTTCCAAGGAAAAGACATCTCAATTTTTGGCGGTGGTGATTCAGCATTAGACTGGGCTATTGAATTTTCAAAATCTTCTAATGTAAAATTAATTCATAGAAGAGACGAATTTAGAGGAGCTGAAGCAAGTGTGCAAAAAGTAAAAGAGTTAGCTAAGAATGGTATAATAGAGCTTCATACTCAGTATCAATTAGACTCTGTAGAGGGAAATGGAGCTATAAATTCAATCAATATAAAGCATGAAGAAGGGAATATAAAAACTCTTAAAACAAATTTTCTCCTTGGCTTTTTTGGATTAATAATGAAACTTGGACCAATTACAAATTGGGGTCTAAATTTTGATAAAAAAACTATAAAAGTAAATACTGAAAATTTTGAGACAAATCAAAAAGGGATTTTTGCAATAGGAGATATTTGTACATATCCAGGTAAACTTAAATTAATCCTGTCAGGTTTTCATGAAGGAGCATTAGCAGCCAGAGGTTGTTTTAAATACGCTAGACCTGATGAAAAATATAGATTTGAGTTTACAACAACTTCTAAATCATTAAAGAATAGACTTGGTGTTAAAGAGTGATCGAGTTATTTGCATCTGATACACCTAACGGAAAAAAGATAAGTATAATGCTTGAGGAGATTAAGTCTCCATATAAAGTTATACCTGTAAAACTAGATAGGGGCGATCAATTTAAAGAAGAATTTAAGCAAATAAGTCCATTTAGTAAAATTCCAGTTATAAAAGATAAAGATAATAATAAAAGTGTATTTGGTTCGGGAGCTATATTAATTTATTTAGCTGAAAAAAGTAAAAAATTTTATAGCAAAGAAAATAAATTGGATATTGATCAATGGCTTATGGCGCAAATGGGATTAATTGGACCTATGATTGGCCAGTATCATTCCTTTTATCGATTTAATAAAGGAAAAAGCAAATATGGAGAAGAAAGATATTTTAAAATTACCAAGGATTTATATAAAAATTTAGATGATCGATTGTCAGTTTCAAAATTTTTAGCTTGCGATGATTATACGATAGCAGACATAGCTACATGGCCATGGATTGCAAGACATGAATGGCATGATATTGGATTAAAAAAATATAATAATTTATGCAAATGGTACAATATTATTTCAGAAAGAGATGCGGTAGTAAAAGGATATAATTTTATGGGAGCAGGCGATATTCCTAAGTCTTAGATATCAGCGTAAACTTTTTCCTCTTTCTCATGTTTTTCTTGCGCAGAAATACACAAAGTTGCAATAGGTCTTGCAATTAATCTTTTAATTCCAATTGGTTCACCTGTCTCTTCACAATATCCGTAAGTTCCATCTTTAATTTTTTTTACAGCTTGTTCAATTTTAGATATTAATTTTATTTGTCTATTGATGGCTCTCATTTCAACATTTTTTTCTGTATATGAGCTTGCTTGGTCAACGATATCTGCAGAGGCACTGTTATCATCAAAGGAGTTATTAAGAGCTTCATTGTTGGCTCTAATAATCTCAGTTTTCCAGTCTAGTAGTTTTCTTTTAAAATAAACTTTATGCTTTTCGCACATATATTTTTCTTTTAAATTTGGCACATAAGTTTTAGAAATTCTAACCATACAATATTTTGACGACTGGAGTATATTCAGCAATATATTAGTGTCAATATATGAAAATTTATGTAAAAATTATTTTATGTTGATAAATAAGAATAATAATTCAACTTTGCTTTATATTTTTCTTATAATTCATTTTTCTATATGGACATTGATTCCAACCTTTGTATATGAGAATCTTCCTCTAGACACAATTGAGGCTTTAGTATGGGGAAATGGTATCGAATGGGGTAATAATAAACATCCACCACTTAGCATTTTTTTTCCAGAATTAATTTACTCAATATTTAAAACTAATGATTTTGCATATTACTTACTTTGTCAGACCTTTATCTTAATTAACTTCATATATATTTATAAACTATCAAAATTTTTTTTTGATGAAAAAAGAACCCAAATTTTTATCGTTTTCTTAACTTCGTTAATATTTTACTATTCTTTGTCATCAACAGAATTTAATGTAAATATTTGTATATTACCTTTTTGGACTTCAGCAATATATTATACTTTTAAATCTGTTGAAAAAAATAAAAATAAAGATTGGGCTCTATTAGGCTTAGTTTGTGCTTTAGGATTTTTATCAAAATATATTATTGCCTATCTTTTTTTTGGAATAATAGTTTTTTTGATTTTTATATTTGCAAAAGAAAAAAAAATAAATTTTAAAATCCTTATCTCATTATTTGTTTTCATAGTAATTATTTCACCTCATATTCTATGGCTTATAGAAAATAATTTTGAAACTATAAAATATGCATTTGGGCGTGTGAGTGCTTATTCAAAATTTTATCAATCACTTATTTTTTTCCTAAAGCAATTAATTTTCTTTTTTATTTTATTTTTATTTCATTTTATTTTCTTTAAATTTAGTTTTAATTCAAAAAATCTCTTTTCTAAAAAAAGTATTTTTCTAATATGTATTTTTGTTGTTCCATTTGTTTTAATTTTGATTACATCAATAATAACAGGATCTAAAATTCGAACAGCTTGGTTAATGCCATTTTATAGTACATCTTGTTTAGCAATTACTTATTATTTCTTTGATTTAAAAAATAAAAAATTATTAATTTTATTTATTTTTTTATATTTATTAAATCCAGTAATATTTCTAGGATCATTTTACTCGGATTATACTAAAAATAGAACAAAAGATGCCAGAGAAAAGAGAGTTTTATATGAGGGAAAAAGAATTTCTGAGATTGTTCAACAAGAATGGAATAAAATTTCAAATAAAAAGATTATGTACGTAATCGGTGATGAATGGTATGGAGGTAATTTATCCTATCATTTAAAAGATAGGCCATATTTATATATTCATAAAGATATGGAGTTTTGGTATGCAAATAAAGATATTAAATCCTTATCAGAAATCATGAATTATGGTGTTATTTTGATAGAAAAAGATCTTCATGAAATAAATGCATCTTTCATGCAATATAATGATAAAAACTTATTTTATTTAAAAGATGAAATGAATAAGATTAAATTTTTTAACTGTAAGTTAGAAAAAAAACGGCTTGAAAATGATAAACTTAATATTTTTGTTGTTTATCCTGGTTGTAAATAATTTATGAATGAATTTTTTAAAAAAAATAAAAAAATAGCTTTTTTTGTAGGAATAATTCTCCTAATTGAATTTTCAGGTCACGGAATAATTGCTTCTTTAATAAGATTTTTAAATTCTTTGAATTAATGAAATTTTTCATATTAATTCCCATTTATAATGATTGGAAATCAGTTCTGAAACTTATTGAAAATATTAATTTACAGTTAGAGGACAATGACAACAAAATAACAATTTTTATTATAAATGATGCTTCTACTGAAGAAACACCGATAATTAAAGAAGATTTTAAAAAATTTTTATCAATTAAAATAATAAATATTAAGAATAACTTAGGTCATGCCCGTTGTATTGCAACAGGACTAAAATATGTTTACGAAAATTTTGAATTTGACTATGTAATTCCTATGGATGGAGATGGAGAAGACAGACCTGAGGAAATAAAAAACTTTATTAATTTAGCTAATCAAAATTCTAATGCACCTATAGTAGGTAAAAGAGTTAAAAGATCTGAAGGTCTTATTTTTAAAATAAACTATTTTATACATAAAATTGTTACATTTGTACTTACTGGAAAATCTATAAAATTTGGAAATTTTTCATGTCTTCCAAAAAATACTGTTTATAAACTCATCAATGATAAATCCACATGGAGTAGTTTTTCTGGATCTTTAACTAAATTAGAAAAGAATTTAATTTCTTCACCTTCTGAGAGAGGGTTAAGATATTTTGGACCTTCAAAAATGAATTTTTTAAATCTTTTGATTCATTCATTTTCAATAATTGCAGTTTTTAAGACCACAGTTATTCTTCGTTCAATTTTGTTTTATGCGATCTATTTGATTTTAATATCAAATAATATTACTTTCATTACTGCTATTCCTTTGGCTTTAATAGTAATTTTTGCAATTACTATTCTTAGAATTTCTGGAAGAGAGGATATTAATGCTCTCAATAATTCTTTATCTAATGTAGATAGCGTAGAGTCAATTAAGTAGCTCTTATTTTTGGTAATGAATAAAAATCTGCTGTATCTATTTTAGAAGAGTATTCTCTTTTCATATTCCATCTTTTCTGAATCCCAGCACTTGCTAAGCTTAAAGTGGATCTTCCATATCTATAGTTAGTTTTATCAATAGATCTCATTAAGTTACCTATTTTCTTGTCTTTTTCAGAAGAGAATAAATTTTCTCCTTCATTCGAATTGGATAGGCCTGTTAACATTATCCCAGCTTTTTGATAACGATATCCGTTTTTAAAAATACTTTCTAAGCCTTCTATAGCAGCTTTTACTATTTCAATACTATTGTCTGTAGCTATTGGAAAATCAATAGTTTTTGAGTTTGAGTAATATCCAAAGCGACTTTGAAAAGGACTTGTTCTAATAAAAATTGTTATAGATTTTGCATTTAATGACTCTGATCTTATTTTCTCTGAAGCATTTAAAGAGTAATTTGCTACTGCTTCTTTCATTTCTTGAAGTTTTTCTACTCTCTTTCCAAATGAACGGGATACAACACAACTTTTTCTTTTTGAAGGAGTCTTTTCTAAATCAATACAAGGAACACCTCTTAATTCCATTGCAGTTCTAGATCCTAAAACATTAGAATTTTTCTTTATCCAGGTATTAGATTTATTTTTTAATTGTTTTGCATTATAAATTCCATTTTTATTATAAAATTTTGTTAGTTGTCTTCCAACTCCCCAAACATCATTAATTTCTACTTTTTCTAATATAGGATCTATATTTTCAAGACCTATTAAACTTGTTACTCCTGTCTTTTTTTTCTTAGCAATATGATTTGCTACCTTGCTTAAAGTCTTGGTTTGAGCGATTCCAATACTAGTTGGAATACCCGTCCATTGTAAAATAGTACTTCTAATTTCTTTTCCAACTTCTTCTACTTCTTTATCAGAAAAATTAGTCATATCTAAAAATGCCTCATCTATAGAATAAATTTCTATATCTACATTAAATCTTTTTAAAGTTCTCATAACTCTTCTAGATAGATCACCATATAAAGAATAATTAGAAGAGAACACTTGAACATTATTTTTAAGTATTATTTCTTTTGCTTTAAAATAAGGTTCTCCCATTTTAATACCTAAAGCTTTTGCTTCATTAGATCTTGAAATTATACAGCCATCATTATTAGATAAAACAACAACTGGTTTTTTCCTAATTTTAGGATTGAATAATCTCTCACATGATACGTAAAAAGAATTACAATCGACTAATGCTATTTTTTTAGTGTACTGAATGAATGACATAAGTTACAACCCCCCAAATAAAAATATCCGCTTCTTCATTAATTAAAATTCTATCCTCAAATTTTTTCGAGCCAGATGTTAAGAACTCGTTGTCTCTTTCTTTGACATAACTTTTTACAACAAGTTCATCATGAACATTTGCTATAACAGTTGAAAAATTTTTAGGCTTTAAACTTTTATCAACTACCAATAAATCACCATCATTAATCCCAACGCTGACCATTGATTTACCCTGAACTCTAATAATAAATGTTGCAGGAACATTTTTTATTAAATGGATATTTAGATCTATATCTTCTTCTATGTAATCGGTAGCTGGAGATGGAAAACCAGCTCCTGCTTTGTGTAAATAGTAAGGTATAGTCAGTTTCATAATAAATGTTCTTATTTTGTTCTCATTAGTACAACACTTATTCAATAGTGTCAAATAGGTTGTATTTTGAGTCTGGAACTGAATCAAAAGTGAATCAAAACGTGAACATCTAAACTACATTTTGTTGGATTGTGGATAACTTAGACAAGGGATAGATTGCTTGGATATAAATTATGGAAAAATTGAATTGTCATTGTGGTCAGATTGAAATTGAAGTGAATTTAACTAAAGGTTTAGAAGATCTTTATAGATGCAATTGTTCAATGTGTAAAAGGAAGGGAGCAATAAGTACTGTGATTGATAAAAAAGATTTGAAGGTGACAAAAGGAGAAGAGTTATTAAAATTTTATCAATTCAATACAAACGTTGCTAAACATTATTTTTGTACTAATTGTGGAATATATACACACAATCAAAGAAGAGCAAATCCTAATACATATGGTATAAATGTAGGATGTTTAAATGGAATAACAGAAGATGAGTTATTTAAATTTAAAGTAAGAATAAATGATGGACATAACCATATATTAGATAGGAAAAAATAATGATAAAAAAATTAAAATGCCACTGTGGAAATGTTGAAGCTGAAGTAAATATTCCTGAAAATGGAATTGAAAAAATAATGAGATGCAATTGTTCTATCTGTAAAAAAAAGGGATATGTAATTGGAGTACTAGGTGAAAATGATTTTAAATTAACTAAAGGAGAAGATTCTTTAAAACTTTATCAATTTTATACTAATACTGCTAAACATTATTTTTGCATGAACTGCGGAATTCATACACATAATAGACCAAGAATAAATCCAAAAATTTATGGAATAAATGTTGCTTGTATAGATGATATCGATGTTTTTCAATTTAAAGATGTAGCTGTAAATGATGGTCGTAATCATCCTTTAGATAAAAAATAAAATGTCCCAAATTTCTGCATGTTTAAATAAAGTCAAAAAACCTTGTTATAGTTTTATATCAACTCAGGAAATCTCTAGCGAAAAATTTAAAAATAAAGATAAAATGTTAAGGTCTTTCCTTATCCCAGTTTGTTTTTGGATGGCTAAAAAAGTGAAAAAAAACAAAACTATGATTGTTGGTTTATCAGGGGGTCAAGGAACAGGGAAAACAACAATTTCGTCTATTATTAAAATAATACTAGAAAAGTACTTCAAATTGAATGTATTTAAAATTTCGATTGACGATTTTTATAAAACACGAAAAGAAAGAATTATTTTGTCTAAAAAAGTCCATCCATTGTTAAAAACTAGAGGAGTTCCAGGAACTCATGATATTGATATGATGTTAAATTTATTTAGAAAAGTAAAAGCAAAAAAAGTTAAAGCCTTATCTTTGCCAAAGTTTGATAAATCAGTCGATGATAGAGTTTCAAAAGATAAGTGGTATAAAATCAAATCAAAACCAGATATTGTAATATTTGAGGGTTGGTGTGTTGGGGCAAAATCACAAAGCAAAAAACAACTTATAAAACCAATCAATTCTTTAGAAAGATTAAATGATCAATCTATGAAATGGAGAAAATACGTAAATTTAAACCTCAAAAACAAGTATAAAAAGTTTCATAGTATGATGGATTGCTTATTGTATTTGAAAGCAGAAAATTTTGCTTTATTAAGGAAGTGGAGATTGGTCCAAGAGAAAAAACTTAAAATTATAAATAAAAATAAAAAAAATTTGAAAGTAATGAATAAACAAGAAGTATTAAATTTTATGATGACATATCAAAGAATTACAGAACACATGTTTAAAACTGCAACAAAATACTCATCAATTGTGATGTCATTAAATGGACATCATCAAATTACAAAACTTAAATATAATAAATGAAAAAAATATTAATAATCTTATTGTCAATTTACTTTTTTTCTTCAAGTGCTTTTGCAATAAATTTATCTCAAGCATTAAAAGAAGCTTATCAGAATAATCCTGAACTAAATGCTGAAAGAGAGAATATCAAAGTTTCCAAATCTGATCTTAATATCTCTAGAAGTGATTTTTTACCTTCTGTGACGCTATCAGGTTCTAAAAGTTCCGAGGACACCTCTAAGTTGACCAACCAAGATGGTACAAGTGCTACAATTACTGACGTTAATCCTGAAACAAGATCAGTTAAAATTGAGCAAAAAATATTTAAAGGTTTTGGTGGTGTTGCTGATTTTAAAAAAAGCAAATTGGGTTTAGATTTAGCTGATGCTAAATTGCTTAAATCTGAACAAGAAATATTACTTAAAGCAGTTGAAGCTTTTTCCGGAATGATTTTAGCCAACGAAAAGTTTTCAATTAATGAGCGAAATGTTGGCCTATTAGAAAGACAAGTTGAAACTGATAGAATTAGACTTGATAGAGGTGAAGTAAGTGTAGCAGACCTTGCACAATCAGAATCCTCTTTAGCCGAGGCTCAAGCAAATTTTATTCAAGCAAAGAATGGAGTTATAACTGCAAGACTTAATTACGAAAATGTAATTGGTCCAATTCAAGATACTTTTAGTTTAAACAAAAAATCCGATCTTAACATTAAAATTCCAATGACATTAGAAAATGCGATTAATATTTCTCAAACCAAAAATCCAGAACTTATAATTGCAAAACTAGAGTATGAGCAATCAGAACAAGATGTAAAAATTTCGCAATCTGATTTATCACCTTCTGCAACTTTGTCATTTGAGTCAAAAGAGACAGATGATTTAAGCTCTACACTTGATCAACAGGATAAAGAAACTGTTCAAGCGACAGTGTCGTGGCCAATTTTTTCTGGAGGAAAAAATTACGCTGGTTTAAATAAATCTAAAAACTTGAGAAATAGAAAAAAATTATTATTAGATAATGCCATACGAATTAATGAGACTAAAGTTACTACCGCTTGGTCAAATATGAAATCTAATGCTAGCATGCTAGAGTCTGTTAAATTACAAGTTAATGCGGCAGAAATTGCAAATGAAGGAATTACAGCTGAATATGAAAGTGGCAAAGGAAGATCTACGTTAGATGTTATCCAATCAAATTCTATATTATTAAATTCTCAGATTAGCCTCGCTAATTCTGAGAGAGAATTCTTATTATCAAAATTTAAATTACTTCAATCAGCTGGTATTTTAAGCGCTGACTACTTAGGTCTCAATAAATAGGCTATTTTTGTGTATTTTCGATTAATTAAATTAATTTCTTGCCAATGAGAACAAAATGTGTACATTTAATATCATGATTCGAGTGATAAAAACGCAAAAAAAAGAGGCATTAAATGACTAAAAACAACTTAAAAGTGGTTAAATCCGCAAAAGAAAAAGATACAGAAAGTAAAGAAAAGAACAAAGCTTTAGAAGCTGCAATCAGTCAAATTACAGATAATTTTGGCAAAGGATCTGTAATGAAATTAGGCCAACAAAAAGCAATGGATGTTGAGTCTATTTCAACAGGTTCATTAAGTTTAGACTTAGCTTTAGGAATTGGTGGTCTGCCAAAAGGAAGAATTATTGAAATTTATGGTCCAGAATCTTCTGGAAAAACAACGCTTGCGTTGCAAGTTGTTGCAGAAGCACAAAAAGCAGGTGGTATATGTGGGTTTGTTGATGCTGAACATGCATTAGACCCAGTTTATGCTAAGAAATTAGGTGTAAATACTGAAGAACTATTAATTTCTCAACCAGACACTGGTGAACAAGCATTAGAAATTACAGATACATTAATAAAATCTGGTTCAATGTCAGTTCTAGTAGTTGATTCTGTAGCTGCACTTACACCAAGAGCTGAAATTGAAGGTGAAATGGGCGATCATCATGTTGGATTGCAATCAAGACTGATGAGTCAAGCTCTTAGAAAATTAACAGGATCTATATCTAGAACAAACACGATGGTAATTTTTATTAATCAAATAAGAATGAAAATTGGTGTTATGTTTGGAAGTCCAGAAACAACTTCTGGAGGAAATGCGCTTAAATTCTATTCATCTGTTAGAATGGATATTAGAAGAATAGGTGCAATTAAAGATAAAGAACAGATCATAGGAAATGCAACAAGAGTAAAAGTTGTTAAAAATAAAGTTGCACCACCTTTTAAAGTAGTAGAATTCGATCTAATGTATGGCAAAGGAATAAGTAAAACAGGAGAACTTATAGATCTTGGTGCTAAAGCAGAAATAGTTGAAAAGGCTGGCGCATGGTATGCTTACAAAGGTGAAAAAATAGGACAAGGAAAAGAAAATGCAAAACTTTACCTTGAGCAAAATCCAAAAGCTGCTGCAGAAATTGAGATGGCTATAAGAGAAAAAGCAGGCTTAATTTCAAAAAAGATTGAGGGAAACCCCATTGATCAAGAAAAAGTAAAAGCAGAAGCAAAAGAAGAAACAACTCCTGAAAAGAATTAACTTTTAGTTATCTAAAAAGGCGCTTATTTTAAGCGCCTTTTTTCCCTACTGTTTACTAGACATCAATTAAAAAAGCTGTATTTTTAAAATATGGCTGACAAATCATTAAACGAAATAAGAACTTCGTTCTTAAAATATTTTGAGAAAAATGGTCATTCGATTGTTGACTCGAGCAATCTCGTTCCAAATAACGATCCAACATTAATGTTTGCTAATTCAGGTATGGTTCAGTTTAAAAATGTATTTACTGGACTTGAAAAAAGAGATTATAAAAGAGCAACGACTTCTCAAAAATGTGTAAGAGCAGGTGGAAAACATAATGATTTAGAAAATGTAGGCTATACGCCAAGACATCATACATTCTTTGAAATGTTGGGAAATTTTTCTTTTGGAGATTACTTTAAAGAAAGAGCAATTGAACTAGCTTGGAATTTAATTACAAAAGATTTTGGACTTGATAAGAATAGACTTTATTTCACAGTTTTTAATGAGGATGATGAAGCTTTTAATTTATGGAGGAAAATCACAGGTTTTGGTGAGGATAGAATAATTAGAATATCAACTTCAGATAACTTTTGGTCAATGGGGGAAACAGGCCCTTGTGGTCCGTGTTCTGAGATATTTTATGATCACGGTGATCATCTTCAAGGAGGACTACCTGGTACAAAAAATCAAGATGGTGACAGGTATATAGAAATCTGGAACCTGGTTTTTATGCAATATGAACAGATAACTAAAGAAAAAAGAATTGATTTACCAAAGCCATCTGTTGATACAGGAATGGGTTTAGAAAGAATAGTAGCTTTGCTTCAAGGAACGCATGATAATTATAAAACAGATCATTTCCTAAAATTAATTAATTCAATCTCCGATACAGTAAAAGTAAAACCCTCTGATGCAAATCTATCTAGTTTTAGAGTTATTGCTGATCATTTAAGAGCAAGTTCTTTTTTACTAGCCGAAGGTGTTCTTCCTTCCAATGAAGGCAGAGGCTATGTTTTAAGACGGATTATGAGAAGAGGCATGAGGCACTCGCATCTTCTAGGAGCAAAAGAACCAATTTTTTATAATATTTTTAAAACTTTAGTAAAAGAAATGTCTAGTAATTATCCTGAATTAGAAAGAGCACAATCTTTAATAAAAGAAACTCTAAAAATGGAAGAGGAGAAATTTTTAGTTCTATTAGAAAGAGGAATGGGAATATTAGATGATGAGATTGAAAAAATAGATAAACTTCTTCCAGGGGAAGTGGCATTTAAGCTTTATGATACCTATGGCTTTCCATTAGACTTAACAGAGGACATTCTTAAAAACAAATCACTTGGATTAGATCATGACAAGTTTCATAAATTAATGAAGGATAGTAAAGAACTAGCAAAAAAAAACTGGAAAGGATCTGGTGATAGTTCAGTTGATGAAATATGGTTTGGAATTAAGGACAAAATAGGTTCAACGGAATTTTTAGGTTACGAATCTAATCAAGCAGAGGGAGTAATTCTAAGTCTAATAAAAAATAGTAAACAATCTGAGAATTTAAAAGAAGGTGATGAAGGTATGATGATTTTAAACCAGACACCTTTTTATGCAGAATCTGGAGGACAAGTCGGAGATTTAGGTACAATTTCAAATGGTAAAAATATATTTAAAGTTTCAGATATTCAAAAAAAACTTGGTAATTTATTTGTTCATTATGGAAAGGTAGAAAAGGGGAATTTCAATTTAAAGGATAGTGTAGAATTAAAAATTGATACTGAAAGAAGAGCAAATGTAAAAGCATATCATTCAGCAACACACTTATTACATGAATCTTTAAGACGGATACTTGGTACTCATGTTATGCAAAAGGGATCATTAGTAGCGCCTGATAGACTTCGTTTTGATTTTAGTCATATGAAGCCAATCTCAGCAGATGAAATGATAAAAATAGACCAATATGTGAATCAAATAATAAATAAAAAATCTGAGGTAATAACAAGAATTATGACACCAAAAGAGGGTATAGCTCATGGTGCATTAGCATTATTTGGAGAAAAATATGGGGATGAAGTTAGAGTTGTCTTTATGGGTGAAGAAGGAAATAAATATTTTTCTACTGAATTATGTGGTGGAACACATGTAAAAAATACCAGTGATATTGGTAATTTTAAAGTAGTTAGTCAATCAGCTATAGCAGCGGGTGTGAGAAGAGTTGAAGCTTTAAGAGATAAACAATTAGATGAATTTTTAAAAAATAAAGAAAAACAATCTAGTCTTTCTGAACAAAAGGATGATGAAACAATTAAAATTTTATCTGAAGAAATTAAAAAACTCGGTGGAAAGTTTTATTTAAATAAAGAAAATAAAAAAGATTTAATTAAAGAATTAAATAAAGAATTAGAAAAGTTATCAATTAATGAAATTATAAATAATAAATCTAAAAATATCATTAAAGATGAAAAAATTAATGGAGTATTCATAAGAATGCAAAAAATTGACGGGCTTCCACCCAAAGAATTAAGAAGATTAATTGATAGCGGAAAAAAAGAAATTGGTGAAGGGATAGTTATTATATTTGCAAGTAAAGATGACAAAGTAGGTTTAGCCGTAGGTGTCACAGATAAATTAAAAAATAAATATGATGCTGTTAAACTTGTTAAAAATGCTTCAGAGATTATCGGAGGTAAAGGTGGTGGAGGAAGACCAGATTTTGCTCAAGCAGGTGGAGTAAATAAAAATAAAATTGATGATGCTTTAAAAAGTTTAAAGGCTTTGATTTAGTCTTTTTTTTAAATTTCCATCTATTACATCTAAAAATTCATTAGTAGTTAAATATTTAGTTGATGGACCAACTAAAATTGCTAAATCTTTTGTCATTGAACCTGATTCGACTGTTTGAATACACGTCTTCTCTAGGCTTTTTACAAATTTTTTTAAATCCTCATTATTATCTAGTTTTGCTCTATGATAAAGACCTCTTGCCCACGCAAAAATTGATGCAATAGGATTGGTAGAAGTTTCTTTTCCTTGTTGATGTAATCTATAATGTCTTGTGACAGTTCCATGAGCAGCCTCTGCTTCTATAGTCTTTCCATCTGGACTCATTAACACACTAGACATTAAACCCAATGAACCAAAACCTTGAGCAACAGTATCAGATTGAACGTCTCCATCATAATTTTTACATGCCCATATATAATTTCCATTCCACTTCATTGCACATGCAACCATATCATCGATAAGCCTATGTTCGTAAGTTATCTTTCTTTCTTTAAATTTTTCTTTAAATTCTTTTTCATATACTTCTTGAAATAAATCTTTAAATCTTCCATCATATTTTTTTAATATTGTGTTTTTAGTTGATAGAAATACTGGCCATTTTCTATTTAGACCATAATTCATACAAGATCTTGCAAAGTCTATAATAGACTGATCTAAGTTATACATTGAAAGAGCTACTCCTGGACCAGGAAAATTAAAAACTTCAAATTCTTTTTTATCTTTTCCATCCTCTGACGTCCACTTTATTTCTAATTTACCTTTTCCTGGAACTTGAAAATCTGTTGCTCTGTACTGATCTCCAAACGCATGTCTTCCAATACAAATTGGATTCTCCCAGCTTGGTACTAACTTTGGAATATTTTTACAAAGTATTGGTTCTCTGAAAACAGTTCCTCCTAAAATATTTCGAATAGTTCCATTAGGCGATCGCCACATTTTTTTTAATTTAAATTCTTCAACTCTTGCTTCATCAGGGGTAATTGTGGCACACTTAATACCTACACCATATTTTCTAATTGCATGCGCACAATCAATAGTGATTTTATCTGACGTGTTGTCTCTACTTTTTATTCCAAGATCGTAATATTTAATATCTAGTTCAAGATAAGGAAGTATGAGCTTGTTCTTGATAAAATCCCATATCACTCTTGTCATTTCATCACCATCTAACTCAACGACGGGGTTTTTAACCTTAATTTTGCTCATATTAGAGTATATATCTTAATAATTGAATTTTGGAGTTTAATATACATATTAGGACCATATTGCCAATTATAGAATTATGATAGACAAAATTTTTCCACCGATTCATAACGAAGGTTATAAATTTTTAGTAATTTTTGCTGTTGCAACAATTATACTATACTTAATAAGCAGTTTCTTAGGACTGATTGGATTGGTTCTAACGATTTGGTGTTATTATTTTTTTAGAGATCCTGAAAGATATTCGATTGATGATGATGATTATTTAGTAAGCCCTGCTGATGGTTTAGTATTACAAGTTCAGGAAAATGATGGTCCAAAAGAGTTAAATCTAGAAAATAAAAAATTCACAAAGGTTAGTATTTTCATGAATGTTTTTGATTGTCATGTGAATAGATCACCTTGTTCTGGAAAAGTGTCAGAAATTTTGTATAAGCCTGGAAAGTTTTTCAATGCTTCATTAGATAAGGCGAGTGAGGAAAATGAAAGAAATTATTATAAAATTACCAATTCAAAAGGTGAGGATATTATTGTTGTGCAGATTGCAGGATTAATTGCAAGAAGGATTGTAACAGAAACTTCAGAAAGCTCTGATCTTACACAAGGGGAAAGAATTGGAATGATTAGATTTGGAAGTAGAGCAGATTTATACTTTGAGAATTACAAACCACTTATAAAAGTAAATCAAAAAACAAGAGCAGGCGAAACTTTAATAGCTAAAAGATAAAATGAATGAACCAAGGAAAAAATTTAAAATTGTAACAGATAAAAGTGCAAGAGTAATATTACCTAATACTTTAACATTGATTGGAGTATGTATTGGTTTGACTTCTATAAATTTTGCTCTTAACCAAAATTTCAAACTTGCAATTATAGCAATTGTGTGTGCTGCTATTATAGATGGACTCGATGGTAGAATTGCAAGATTAATAAAAGGAACATCAAAAGTTGGTAAGGAACTGGACTCTTTAACAGATATAATAAGTTTTGGAGTTGCACCAGCATTTATAATGTACTTTTGGACTTTAAATTCTTTAGGAAAAATAGGATGGTTGATCTCGCTAATTTATGTTGTTTGTGTTGCCTTGAGATTGGCTAGGTTTAATATCAATACAGGTGGGGAACCTTCTTGGAGAGATAACTTTTTTGAGGGTGTTCCATCACCTGCAGGTGGAATATTAGTATTAAGCCCTCTAGTTTATGAACAGAGTGGTTTAAATATATTTAATTTTGATCTAAAATTAATAACCCCAGTTCTTTTTATAATTGTCTCAATTTTGCTAATAAGCAAGATACCTTCTTATTCGTTTAAAAAAATTGTGGTACCTAGAAGTACAACAATTTTTCTACTTTTAGGAATAGTTTCACTTTTTGGGCTTTTATTAATATTTCCTTTTAACGTTATCGCCTTAGGTTCTACAATTTATCTTCTTGCATTACCTTTTAGTATTTTTCATTACAATAAGTTGAAAAAAGGTTCATTAGCAAACAAACTACCAGCAGAAGATGAGCCTGAAGACGTATTATAAATGAAGAAAAATGTAATAGTTTCTCTTGCTGACTCAAATTATTTTAACTTATTAAATGAATTAATAGATTCTATTAAACAATTTGATCAAAGCAATTCTGTTGCAATATGTATTTTAGATGCTGGACTAGAAAAAGCTCAATTAAATGAACTTTCATCTAAAGTGGATGAAATTAAAAATGCTGAATGGGATATTCAAGTTTCTTCAATAAAAGTTAGAGGAAAAGAATGGTTAAAGAGCCAAGTTTCAAGAGCTTTTTTACCAAAATACTTTCCAAATTATGAAAAATATCTTTGGATAGATTGTGATGCCTGGGTAAATGATTGGAATGCTGTAGATCTATATTTTAAAGCATGTGAAAATGGGAAATTAGGTATTACTCAAACAATAGGTCCAGGTTACAGAATAATGTCTAAAGTAAATTGGTTGTTTGGTAAAATAGCAGTAATTAAATCACAAAATTTTAAACACGCGATAAGTTCAAAAATAGGCATGGATGCTGCAAGAAAACTTGCTTTTGCACCCCACGTTAATATAGGTGTTTTTTCATTACAGAAAAACTCAAGCTGTTGGGATGTTTGGCAAAAAAATTTAAAAACTACACTCAAATCTGGACAAATATTTGGTTCTGAAGGTTTAGCAATTAATATGAGCATTTATATTGATAATGTTGAGACAGAATTTCTTCCATTAAATTGTAATTGGATTGCAAGTAATCTATTGCCGAAGTTTGATGAAAAAGAAAGTATGTTTGTAGAGCCTTATTTGCCAAATACTAAAATTGGAATTATGCATCTTGCAGCAGGTATTTGGGACAACAAAAAAGATATGAGGGTAGATAGTTCAGTTAAAATTCAAGTTAAAACTTTAGAAAATAAGAACATATCAAAGAGCTTAAGATTTGGTCAGTAGTTGAAAAAAAATAAAATTTCAAAAAATTGGATAAATAAACAACATAGAGACATATATGTTCGAAAATCAAAAATAGAAGGTTATAGATCAAGGGCAATTTATAAATTAGAGGAAATAGATCAAAAATTTAAAATCTTAAAAGAAGTTCACACGGCGATTGATCTTGGCGCTGCTCCAGGAAGCTGGTCTCAATATCTTTCTGAAAAAATACTTAATGGTAAAATACTGGCAATTGATTTATTAGAATTCAAAAAAATAAACAAAGTGCATCAAATAATTGGTGATTTTTCAAAGGAAGAGTCTAAGCAAAAAATAATAGAACACTTCGATAAAAAAGTGGATTTAGTTATCTCAGATATGGCAGTTAACACCACAGGAAATAAAAACCTTGATTCCATTGTAACAGGAGAGCTTTGCTTAGATGCGATGATTTTTGCAAAAAATCAGCTAAATCATAAGGGGAAATTTATATCTAAGTTATTTATGGGTTCTAGTTTTAATGAAGTAGTCTTTGAGGCTAAAAAAACATTTAAAGAAGTAAGAGTTTTTAAACCGCCATCGAGTAGAAAAGATTCTAAAGAAAGTTTTATAATTTGTAAGATATTACGTTAAGTCCTCTTTTATTTTTATAAGAATCGTATATATAAGATTATGGATATCATAAAAGAAGCACTTACTTTTGATGATGTAACACTTGCACCAAAATATTCAGAAATTTTGCCATCACAAGTAGATACATCAACTTATTTAAGAAATGACTTTAAAATAAACATTCCTTTATTATCTTCCGCAATGGATACTGTAACTGAATCTAAAATGGCTATAGCCATAGCTAAAGCAGGTGGTATAGGCGTTATACATAGAAACTTAACAATTGATAATCAAATAAAAGAAATAAAAAAAGTTCAGTCAAAAAATTTAAAAGTTGGCGCAGCTGTTGGTGCTGGGGATCTAGAGTCAAAAAGAGCTCTTGCGATCCTTAAAGAAAAAGTTGATATGATCGTTGTTGATACTGCGCACGGACATACAAAAAAGGTAAAAGAAATAATAAAAAAGATTAAAAAAAACAAAAATAAAAAAACACTTTTATGTGCAGGAAATATTGCAACTGCTGAAGCTGCAAATTTTCTGGCAAATTTGGGTGTAGATATAGTGAAAGTTGGTATTGGTCCTGGCTCCATATGCACAACAAGACTTGTTGCAGGAATTGGCGTCCCTCAATTAAGTGCGATAATTAATGTTAAAAAAGGTTTAAAAAATAAAAAAATTAAAATAATCGCAGACGGCGGTATAAAATTTTCTGGAGATATTGCAAAGGCACTTGCAGCAGGAGCAGATGCAGTAATGATTGGTTCTTTATTTGCTGGAAGTATTGAGTCACCAGGCAAAATTTTAAAAAAAAATGGAAAAATGTTTAAAGTTTTCAGAGGTATGGGCTCTATAGGTGCAATGAACAAAGGCTCAGCAGATAGATATTTTCAATCTAAACAAAAAGATAAATCTAAATATGTTCCAGAAGGTGTAGAAGGTTTTGTAAAATTTAAAGGTCCAGTAGATAAAATAATTTTTAAATTAATAGGGGGTTTAAAATCATCAATGGGTTACCTAGGATCTAAAAAAGTTTTAAACTTAAGAAATAAACCTAAATTTGTTAAAATTACAAAAGCAGGTTTCTATGAAAGTATGGTACATAATATAGATGAGGTAAAAAAAGATGAAAAGTATTAATGGTAAAATAATTATTTTTATATTTTCGCTTGTATACACTTTTTTTATTACAAGCCATTCACAATCAAAAAACTTTTTTATTGAAGCTAAACAAAAATTTGATCAAAAAAAATATGAGGATTCTAAATTCTTGTTTCAAAGAAATATTGTATTTAATCCAAAAGATGCAGAATCTTATTTATATTTAGCAAAAATTTATAAAAATGAAGAAAATGAAAAAGAAGAAATTAAAAACTTAAATACTACATTATTGTTAGATCCTACTAATGAAGAAGCAATGCATTTAATGATAAATTTTGAGCTTAAAAAATCAAATTATGCTAAAGTAAAAGACCTTAAAGAAAGCTTTTTATTAATTTGTAAAAAACTTTGTAAAGAAGTTGATCAAATAGAAAAATCATTAGCAGATATAGAACCAAAAAATGGATCTTAACAATAATTTAAATAAAATTTTAATTATTGATTTTGGTTCACAATTTACACAACTTATAGCAAGAAGAATAAGAGAGTTAGGAGTATACTCAGAAATAATTAGCCATAAAAAATTGAGTTCAAATTTAAATAAAGCAGACGTAAAAGGAATAATTTTATCAGGTGGTCCTTTAAATGTTTATCAATCCAAAAAGGTAAAGTTTAGAAAAGATATATTTAAATGGAAAATCCCAATATTGGGAATTTGTTTTGGTCATCAAGTTATTTCTAAAGAATTAGGCGGCAGAGTTAAAAAAGCAAAGAGTAGAGAATTTGGTTTAGCTAAACTCAAAAGGATAAGAGAGTGTAAACTTACAGATAATTTTTTTGATAAAAATGGATTAAATAACGTTTGGATGAGTCATTCAGACGAAGTTATAAAATTAGCTAAAGGATTTAAAATAGTTGCAAAAACTGAAACCTCAAAGTTTTCAGTTGTTGAAAATTCTATAAAAAAATTTTATGGAATACAGTTTCACCCAGAGGTAACACATACTAAAAATGGAAAAGTAATTCTTAAAAATTTTATTTTTTCTATTTGTAGGATAAAAAAAAATTGGTCATTAAAAAATCAAAGATTAATGTTAGTAAAAGATATAAAAAAAAATGTTGGAAAATCAAAAGTAATTTGTGCTTTATCAGGGGGTGTTGATAGTAGCGTTGTTGCAAAGTTAATCCATAATGCAATAGGCAAACAACTTACTTGTATCTTTGTTAATACAGGATTGTTAAGAAAAAATGAGGAAAAACAGGTTGTAAAAACATTTAGAAAAAAATTTAAAATTAATCTTATTTATGTTGATGCCAAAAACTTTTTTTTAAACAAATTAAAAAATGTTAAAGACCCTGAAAAAAAAAGAAAAATAATAGGAAATTTATTTATCAAAATTTTTGAAAAATATGCAAAAAAAATTAAGAATGTTAGGTATTTAGCCCAAGGCACCCTTTATCCAGATTTAATTGAAAGCAAGTCGGTAACCGGTAGTCAAACTTCTAAAATTAAATCTCACCATAATGTTGGTGGTTTACCAAAAAAAATGAAATTAAAACTGGTCGAGCCATTAAAGCTATTATTTAAAGATGAGGTAAGAAAATTAGGTTTAGAACTTAAATTATCAAAAGAGATTGTTTTAAGACATCCATTTCCAGGCCCTGGTCTTGCAATAAGAATACCTGGAGAGATTACAAAAGATAAAGTAAAAATTTTAAAAGATGCTGATGATATATTTATAAATGCATTAAGAGACCACAATTTATATAAAGATATATGGCAAGCATATGCTGCATTATTACCTGTAAAAACTGTAGGTGTTATGGGTGACAATCGAACATACGAATATATGTGTTTACTCAGAGCAATTACTTCTGAAGATGGAATGACAGCGGATACCTTCAACTTTAAAAAAGAGTTTATGCAGCTTGTTTCAAACAAAATAATAAATAATATAAAAGGTATTAATAGGGTTGTTTATGACATAACATCTAAACCGCCTAGTACAATCGAATTAGAATAATGAATAATAAAATTAAAAAAATTATAAATAAAAAAAATAAATCAAAAATTGTTTGTTTAACTGCATATTCAAAAAATATTGCAGAGATAGCAGATAATCATGCTGATATAGTTCTTGTAGGAGACTCTTTAGGTTCAGTACTTTATAATTACAACACAACTAGAAAAGTTAATCTTAAAATGATGTTGGAACATACAAAAAGTGTGAGAATGGGAGTAAAGAAAAGTATTTTAGTAATTGACCTTCCTTATAATACTTACAGAAATAAATCTGAGGCTCTAAAAAATTCAAAAAGAGCAATCAAAGAAACAAATTGTGATGCCGTTAAAGTGGAAGGAGGAGTAAGAGTGAGAGATATAGTTCGTCATTTAGTAAAAAATAAAATACCCGTCTTAGGTCACATTGGATTAACACCACAAACAGTAAAAGGAAAATTCAAATCTGTAGGTAAAACAGAAAAGGAAAAGAAAAAATTAATTAGAGATGCTAAAGCCCTGGAAGAAAGCGGAGCTTTTGGAATGGTTTTAGAATGTGTTTATAGTGACATCTCTAAAAAAATTACAAAACTGATAAGAATTCCCACTATTGGTATAGGGGCTTCGGTTCATTGTGATGGTCAAGTTTTGGTAACAGACGATATTTTAGGTTTAACTGATGCAAAGATAAAGTTTGTGAAAAAATACGTAAATATTAAAAAAATTATAAATTCTGCATTATTAAAATTTAAAAATGAGGTTAAATCCAAAAAATATCCAACAAAAAAATATTCTTACTAAAAATATTTTTTAAAGCTCTCGTTAATTGAAAGTATTTCCAAATCTACTAAACCTCCAATAACTAATTGGAGCGCAACTAGTAGAATGAATCCTAAGCCAACATAAGCAATCCATAGATGCTTTTGAATATAGTTTGCTAAAACTGTAGCAAGCGCACCAGTTAACACTACAGATAAGATTAAACCAAATATCATAAAACCAAAATGTCCCTTTGATGCTCCTACTACTCCAATAACATTATCAAAACTAATTGTTATATCGGCAAAAAGTACTTTATATATACTTTGTATATAAGATGGTTCTTTCGATTTTTTTGTAGGTGATTTTAATTTCTTTATTTCAAATAAATCTTTTTTTAGATCATACACGATCCATATTAATAAAAGACCACCAAGAATTTTTATAAAATAAAACTTAAATAAATAAGTTGCGAATAAGGCAAATACTATTTTAAATACCAACGCCCCAGCAACACCCCAGAGTATTATTTGTCTCCTATTTTTAGGTACAAAATTAGACGCAATTAATCCTATTATAATTGCATTGTCAGCAGCTAAAATTATATCAATAAATATAATCTGGGTTAATATTACAAGTTCTTCAATCAAAATTAATTTATATTATAAAAAAAAATTTTTTCAATATTAAGAATTAAAAATTATTTTTAATACTTAGATGCTCTTTTACCGTCTATAATCTCTTTAAGTTCAGTGTATTCTTTGCAGTTACAACTCTTTAAAATATTTAAACGCTCAACTGCTTTATCTCTTCTATTTGTATTTAAGTAGAGTTCTCCGAGATATTCATTAATTCCATTATGATCTGGTTTTATTTTGAGACCTGATAAATAATATTTTTCAGCATCATCGAAATTTCCAAGTTTTCTACTTGTAAAGCCCAAATAATTTAGTGTATCTGGTGTATTTGGCTTTTCCTTATTTGACTCTATTAATAGTTTAAAAGCTTTTTCATACTTTTTTTTTGCTTTGGTTAAACTTTTTTCAGCCTTTTTAATTTTTCCTTTTTTTTGAAGTTTGTCCGCTTTTTTTTCTAGATATTTACCAGACATGACAAGACGATGACCTTTGGTATATTTAGAAATTTGCCCTTCATTTCCTCCATCATTATTATTATCACCCCCACCTTCACTTCCTGCAGAAAATGCACTATGAGATGTTCCTATTATAAGTATTAAAACTAAACAAAATTTTTTTATCATTGGATATATATAGAATTTAAATTTAAAATCACAACTTGAATTAATTGACTCGAGACAATTTAGCATCAAAGTATCATTTAATTAATATAAGCTTTTAGTTGATTATACTCCTTACACCCACAATTTTTTAAAGATACTAAAATTTCTTTGGCTTTTATTATTTTGTTATTATTGTAATAAAAAATACCTAAATTTAGCTTTATTGATTTATGCTCATTATTCAATTCTAAACCTAAAAGATAATAAATTTCAGCATTTTCATTAAAACCTAGCTTTGCATTAGTTAATCCAAGATAATTCAATATATCTGGATTTGCTGGGTCTTCTGCATTTGCTTCTAAAAGATGTTCTAAGGCTTTTTCGTATTTAATTTTTGCCTTTTTAAGTTTACCTTTATTTTCAGTTTTGAGAGCTCTTTGAAGTTCTTTAAATCCTAGTCTGTATGGTCCTGCGGGTGGTGGTCCGTCTTTACCTAGACTTTCATAAGCTTTGGTACCAGCAGAATATACTTTAAATGATATTACGATCACAAAAAAAGTATAAAGGATGATTAAAAAAATTTTTTTCATTAATTAAATTTTTTCATTTGATTAAGTGATTTTAAGCTTAGATCATTATTTAAAAGATTTTCTCTTATAGTCTGAGCTGTATTTAGAGAACTTTTGTTATCGCCATGAATACAAATGGAGTCGATTTCGCATGGTATTTGTTTCCCTGAATAGCAATTTATAGTTTGATTTTTAACCATTAATAGCACGTGTTTTTTTTGCAACATGTGGATCTGTAATTAATGCATTTGCTTTAGATCGTGAAACAAGGTTTCCGTCGTCTTCATAATTTCTATCAGCAAAAATCTCGCAAGCAATTTTCATATTTAATTTTTTTGCAGCCTTTTCCATTTTAGATCCTGTTGGTACAAGATAAATTAAATCCTTATTTAAATTATATATTACATTTGCAAGAGTGGATGCTAGATTGATATCTTCACAAGCCATATTATTTAAAGCTCCATGCGGTTTCATATGTGTTACACTTTCACCATGTTTTTCAGCAATTATTTGAAGAATTTCATATTGGTCTTTAATTAATTTTTCTATCTCATTTTTAGAGAGGTTAAGTCTTTTTCTACCAAAATTTTCTGGATCATTAAAAGATGGATGTGCACCAATACTCACTCCATTTGCCTTTGAAATTAAAATAGTATTGTTCATGGTTTCTTCATCGCCAGCATGATAGCCGCAAGCTATGTTTGCAGAATTAACAATTTGTAATAATTTTGGGTCATTAATATTTGAATGATGTTTAGACTTTTCTCCTAAATCACAATTAATATTAATTTCCATAGTATTCATAGTTAAAGTATAACATCTCATGATTAAAAATATTCAAATCTTGGAGACGCGGCTTTATATTGTGATTTCGGAGAAGAGATTAATCAAAAAATAAATACTGATGTAATTAAATATTTTAAGAATATTCAAAATAAAAAAATTAAAGGAATAATCAATTTAACTCCTTCATATAATAAACTTGTAATCTCCTTTGATCTTAATGAAGTAAATTTCCTTGATCTTAAAAAACAGGTCCAAGATATTGATATTTCTAAAGATGAAGTTAAAATAAATCAAAAAATAATTCAAATCCCAATGTGCTGTGATGATGAATTTGCATTAGATATACAAAGGCTTTCTATAAAATTAAATCTAACAAAAAAAGAAATTTTAGATAAATATTTAGATAAAGAATATTTTTGTTATATGACAGGATTTATTGCTGGAATGCCTTTTTTAGGTGATATACATAAAAAAATAAGATTAGAAAGATTAGAAACACCAAGAGTTAAAGTTCCAAAAGGGTCTGTTGGTATTACAGAACAATTTGCAAATATTTATACTTTTGAAAGTCCTGGTGGTTGGAATATTTTAGGTAGAACACCAACAACAATTTTTGATCATAAAAAAGAACATCAACCAATATTAATTAGCGCTGGTGACAAAGTATCATTTTATCAAATCAGTAAAATTGAATATCTAAAATTTAATGACAAAAAGTAAGATTAAAATTTTAAGAGAAGGAATTAATTCAACGTTTCAAGATTTAGGAAGAAATAACCTTTACCATATTGGCTTACCATTTAGTGGAGCAATGGATAAAAGAAACTACCTAATTGCTAACAAATTGGTTGGCAACAGGGATAATGAGGCCGTAATTGAGTTCGCCTATCAGGGACCTATAATTAAAGTTGAAGACGGTAGTGTGAATTTTGCAATATCAGGTGATATTAAATTTAATATTAAAAAAGGTAACAGAATATTAAATGGAGAATGTTATAAAACATATTTTTTATCAAAGAATGATGAAATAGATATTATATCAACCAATAACTCTGTTTATGGTTATTTATCAGTAAGCGGAGGTTTTGATATAGAAAAAAATTTTGGTAGTTTTTCAACAACAGTAAGAGCAAATGTTGGACCAAATAATGGAAATAAAATTTCAAAAAATACAACTTTTTTAATTAAAAACCAGAAAAATGAACAAATTAAAAAAAATCTTAAATATTTAAACTCAAAGATTGAATATATAAGATTGCTAAAGGGAACAAACTTTAACTATTTTTCTAAAGAGTCAACAAGTGAATTAACTGGTAAAGAATTTTCTGTTTCTAAACTTTCTGATCGAATGGGAATGAGGCTTCAAGGACCTGAAATTAAAAATTCAAAAGAGACAAATATTAGATCAGAAGGTTTGGTAAAAGGGGTGGTTCAGGTTCCACCGGATGGTAATCCAATTATAATGTTATCAGATCATGGAACTATTGGGGGATATCCAAAAATTGCAGTAGTTATAAGTGCTGATTATGATAAATTAATTCAAACTCCACCTGGAAAAAAATTAAAATTTAAGCTAATTGAATTGAAAGAAGCAGAGAAACTTCACAAATTATATCAAATGGAAACGGAAAATCTTTTAAATCAAATATAATGAATTTAATAAGTAAATTACCTGGACCTTTATTAGTTTTTTTAGGAGCTTTAAGTCTCAGTTTTGGTGGACTAATTGTAAAGTCTTTTGAAGGGGCAAATTTATGGCAAATTCTATTTTGGCGATCGATTTTTTTTATTTTGGTTGTAAGTATTTTTTTAACAATAACTTACAGAAAAAATGTTTTAAAAGCTTTTGTAAAATCTGGATTTCCTGGACTGATAGGTGGCTTAATATTATCTACAGGATTTTGTGGGTATGTCTTCGCAATGTATAATACCACAGTAGCAAATACAAATTTTATAATTCAAACTCAAACAATATTTCTGGCAGTATTTGGTTATTTGTTTTTAAAAGAAAAAGTTTCAAAAATTACCTTAGTCTCAATTATCTTGGCAATCTCTGGAATAATTCTAATGGTTGGTTCATCCCTATCACCAGGACAAATGTCAGGTAATATTGCAGCTTTTATTATGCCTATATCTTTTGCAATTTTAATATTAATCATCAGAAAGTATCCAAATGTAGATATGGTACCTTTACAACTAATCGCAGGAATAGTTGCAATGATAATTGGTTACTTGTTTGCAGGAAAAATTCTTATCTCTTTATATGATGTTTATTTAGGATTTCTAGCTGGCTTCTTTCAGTTAGGTTTTGGATTTATATTAATTACCATTGGGGCAAGACGTACACCTTCGGCATTAGTAGGAATCATAATGTTAACAGAGGCGGTATTAGGTCCGTTATGGGCATGGTTATTTGTTAATGAACAACCACCATTGATAGTTCTAATTGGAGGAAGTATTGTAATTATTTCAGTTTTGTTACAGTTTTTACCTATATTGCAAAAAAACAAGACTTCATTAAAATCTTAAAAAGCTATCTTTTTTTTTCATTTATGGTATTAATAAACCTACGGGAGAGACCACTTCAATGTGGCGCCGAAGGAGCAACCACCCCGGAAACTCTCAGGCAAAAGGACCGTGAATATTAACTCTGGAAAGAGGAAGTTTCTCGCCGAAGGAGCAAATCTCTCAGGCACACAGACAGAGGGGGTTAAGAGTTAATATTATTATGAAAAAAACGCCTCTGTACAATCTTCACAAAAAATATGGAGCAAAGTTTGTCCATTTTGCTGGATATGAAATGCCAATTCAATATAGGGATGGCATTGTCAAAGAGCATATAACTACAAGAAATAGCTCAGGTATATTTGACGTATCTCACATGGGTCAATTATTTTTAAAAGGTAACGACGAATTAACCAAGAATTTACAAAAAATATTTCCAATAGATTTGATGAATATATCAACTAATCAAAGCAAATATTCTTTTTTGATGAAAGAAAATGGTGGAATTTATGATGATTTAATTATCACAAAATTAAAAGATGGTTACATGATAATACTAAATGCAGCATGTAAGGAAGGGGATCTCCAAATTTTAAGAACAAAACTAAGTGAAAAATATCACGTAGGATTGTCAGATAACTTGTGCTTAATAGCTATACAAGGTCCCAAAGCAAAAGATGTTTTAGAAAAAATTGTTCCAGGTGTAGTAAATCTTAAATTTATGAATGGTAACCAATTTAAATATACCAATTCAGATATTTATATAACAAGGTCTGGCTACACAGGTGAAGATGGTTTTGAAATTTCAATTAGTAATAAAATTGTGGTGAATTTCGTGGAGAAACTAATCGAAAATGGATCATCGATGATTGGATTAGGTGCTAGGGACACTCTAAGACTTGAAGCCGGACTATGTTTATACGGACATGATCTGGATGAAAATACTAGTCCAATAGAAGCAAACCTTAAGTGGGCAATCTCAAAAAATAGGATTAATGATGAATTTCCAGGATCAGAACTAATTAAAAAGCAATATAATGAAGGTGTTTCAAAACTTAGAGTTGGAATAAAACCAGACACAAAAGCTATAGCTAGAGAGTCTACAAAAATTTTTGATGAAAAAAATAATGAAATTGGAAAAGTTACAAGTGGAACTTTTGGCCCAAGTGTTAATGGACCTGTAGCGATGGGTTATATTAATAAAAATTTTTCTAAAATAGATACTAAGATATTTTTAGAAATAAGAGGTAAAAAAATACCTGGAAGCATTTGTAAAATGCCATTTTATAAAAAAAACTATGTAAAAGGAGGAGAGGATAATGTCAGAAGTTAAATTTTCAAAAGAACATGAGTGGATAACAGTTGATGGAGATATAGCAACTATTGGGATCACTAAACATGCTACTGAGTTATTAGGAGATATAGTTTTCGCGGAATTGCCAGAGAAAGGATCGAGTGTAAATAAAGATGCTACAGCTGGTGTTGTTGAGTCAACCAAAGCTGCTAGCGACGTATATACCCCAATATCTGGAGAGGTTTTAGATACCAATCAATCAATTGTTGACGATCCTTCGAAAATTAATTCTGATCCTGAGGGTGATGGTTGGTTTTTTAAACTTAAAATAAAAGATCCTGATGAGATGAGTACCTTAATGAACAGAGACGAATATGATAAATTTGCAAAGGAGAGTGCTAGCTAATGTTACACAACTCAGAAAAAGATTTTATAAAACGTCATATTGGCCCATCTAAAAAAGATGAAAAGAATATGTTGGAGGAGCTTGGCTATCAATCATTAAGCGAATTAATTAAGCAAACCGTGCCAGAGAAGATTTTATTTAAAGGAGAGTTAAATATTGGTGAACCAAATTCAGAATATGAAGCTTTAAGAAAATTGAAAGCTATATCAAAACAAAATAAAATCTATTCGAATTTTATTGGTATGGGTTATTACGGGACCTATACTCCAAATGTAATAATAAGAA